>NZ_JBHSBH010000010.1:120476-126446 GCF_042650565.1 Nocardiopsis sediminis | reverse complement strand
TCGCCGCCGTCGTGGGGGCCGGTGTCGGCGGCCACGATGTAGCCGACGAGCCGGCGGTCGCCGGGGCGGTCCTCGCGGGCGACGACGGCGGCGCGGGCGACGGCCGGGTGGCGTTCGAGGACGGCGGCGACCTCGCCCGGCTCGATCCGGAACCCGCGGATCTTCACCTGGTCATCGGCGCGGCCCGCGAACTCCAGGTGGCCGGCCCGCGTCCACCGGGCGAGGTCGCCGGTGCGGTACATGCGGGTTCCCGGGCCGCCGAACGGGTCGGCGACGAACCGGGCGGCGGTGAGGCCGGGGTTGCCGAGGTAGCCCCGGGCCAGGCCGGGGCCGGCGACGTAGAGCTCCCCCACCGCCCCCGCCGGCATCGGGGCGAGCCGGTCGTCGAGCACGTAGCAGCGGGCGTCGACGGTGGGCCGCCCGATGGGCGGTGGTCCGTCGCCCGACAGCGGGGTGCTCAGCGTGGCGCACACGGTGGTCTCGGTGGGCCCGTAGCCGTTGATGAGGCGGCGCCCCTGCGACCAGGCCGCGGCCAGGCGCCCGGGCAGGTCCTCGCCGGAGGAGATGATCGAGCCCAGTCCGGGCAGGTCGGCGGGGTCCATGGCGGCCAGGACCGCCGGGGGCAGGGTGGCGTGGGTGATGCGGTGACGGGCGGCGAGTCCGGCCAGTGCAGGGCCGGGGGTGATGTCGTCGGCCGCCGCGGTGACCAAGGTGGCGCCCGCGGCGAGGGCGCCCAGGATCTCCCACACCGCGCCGTCGAAGCCGATCGGGGCGAATTGCAGGACGCGGCTGCCGGCGGTCACGCCGAAGCGCTCGCGGTTGGCCGCGGCCAGGCCGGGCAGGCCGGTGTGGGTGACGACCACCCCCTTGGGCCGTCCGGTGGAGCCCGACGTGAAGATCGTGTAGGCGGGGTGGCCGGGGCGCAGCGGGGCGGTGCGCTCGGCGTCGGTGACCGGGGCCGCGCTCAGCCCGGCGGCCTCGGCCTCGATGTCGCCGAAGGCGGCGGACGGCGCGTCGGTGTCGGGCAGGCCGGCCAGGGTCGCGGCGGTGCCGAGCACGAGCACGGGGCGGGTGTCGGCGAGCATCCCGGCGAGCCGTTCGCCGGGCTGGCCGGGGTCGAGCGGGAGGTAGCCGGCGCCGGAGGCGAGGACCGCCAGCACCGCCGCCACCAGGTCGGCGGAGCGGGGCAGGGCGATGGCGACGAAGCGCTCGGGGCCGGCGCCGCGGGCGATGAGGGCGCGGGCGAGCCGGTTGGCGCGTGCGCTCAGCTCGCCGTAGGTCCAGGTGGTGCCGGCGTGGATGAGAGCGGGGGCGTCGGGCGTGGCGGCGGCTTGGCGTTCGAACAGGCCGGGGAAGGGCATGCGGGGCAGGTCGCGCGCGGTGTCGTTCCAGGTCTCCAGGGTGCGGTGGCGTTCCTCGGGGTCGAGGACGCTGAGGGCGCCGATGCGCAGCCCGGGGTCGGCGGCGGCGGAGCCGAGCAGCCGGATCAGGCGCCGCACGAGCGCGTCGACGGTGTCGCGGTCGAAGACGTCGGTGCCGAACTCCGCGATCCCGGCGAGCCCGAGCGGCGTGCCGTCGTCGTCGAGGTGCTCGGTGAGGCTGAGCACGAGGTCGAACCGGCAGGTCCCGGCGCCCATGAGGTCGATCTCGGCGGTGATGCCGGGGGCGTGGAACCCGGCCCCGGGGGCGTTCTGGAGGGCGAGCATGACCTGGAACAGCGGGTGGTGGGTGAGGGAGCGCGCGGGGCGGACCTCCTCGACGAGGCGTTCGAACGGGAGGTCCTGGTGGGCGTGGGCGGCGAGGTCGACCTCGCGGACGCGGGCCAGCAGGTCGCGGAACCGGGGGTCGCCGGAGGTGTCGGTGCGCAGGACGAGGGTGTTGACGAAGAACCCGACGAGGTCGTCCAGGGCGTCGTCGGTGCGGCCGGCGATGGGGCTGCCGATGGGGATGTCGGTCCCGGCGCCCAGCCGGGTCAGCAGGGCGGCGAACCCGGCGTGCAGCACCATGAACAGGCTGGCGCCGTGGCTTTGGGCCAGGGCGGTGAGGGCGCGGTGCAGGGGGGCGGGGACCTCGAAGCGGACGCGGTCGCCGCGGTGGCCGGCGACCGGCGGGTGGGGCCGGTCAGTGGGCAGGGCGAGGCGTTCAGGCAGCCCGGCGAGGGCGCGGCGCCAGTGGTCGAGCTGGCGTTCGGCGAGGCTCCCGGCGCCTTCGCCGAGCAGGTCGCGCTGCCAGAGCGTGTAGTCGGCGTACTGCACCGGCAGGGGTGCCCAGTCGGGGGCGCGGCCGGCGGTGCGGGCGGTGTAGGCGGCGGCGAGGTCGCGCCAGAGCGGGGCCAGGGACCAGCCGTCGCAGGCGATGTGGTGCACGACCACGAGGAGCACGTGGTCGTTCTCGGCCACCTCGAACAGCGCCGCGCGGATCGGGAGCTCGGATTCGATGGCGAACGGGCGCCGGGCGGCCTGGGCGGCGCGGTCCTCCAGCTCGCCGGGTGCGGTGGCGGTGAAGGTGAACTCCGGGCGCGCGCCGGCCAGCACGACCTGGTGCGGGATGCCGTCGTGCTCGGCCATGACGGTGCGCAGGCTCTCGTGGCGGCCGGCGACGTCGGCCAGCGCGTCGCGCAGCGCATCGCGGTCGACCCGCCCGGAGAGCCGGATGCGCAACGGCACGTTGTAGGTGGCGGTGGGGCCCTCCAGGCGGTGCAGGAACCACAGGCGCGCCTGCGCGTGCGAGAGCGGGACCCGGGCGGGGCGGGGCCGGGGGGCGAGCGCGCGGCGGGTGGACCCGCCGCCGAGACGGTGTACGAGGTCGGCGACGCGGGGGGCCTCGAAGACCGTGCGCACCGACAGTTCGATGCCCAGCGTGGTGCGGATCCGGCTGGCGAGCCGGGTGGCCGACAGCGAGTGCCCGCCCAGGTCGAAGAAGTCGTCGTCGATCGTCACCGGGGGGACGCCGAGGATCTCGGCGTAGAGGGCGCACAGGCGCTCCTCCATCGGGGTGCGCGGTGCGCGGCCTTCGGCGACGGCCCCGGAGCGGGGGGCGGGCAGGGCCGCGCGGTCGACCTTGCCGTTGCGGGTGAGCGGCAGCCGTTCCAGCGCCATGATGTGGCGGGGCACCAGGTGGTCGGGCAGCCGCTCGGCCAGGTGGGTGCGGACCCGGGCGAGCAGGACGCCGGCCTGGCGCGACAGGTGGGGGCTGCTGGTGTGGCGGGCGGGGTCGGTGCCGGGGCCGCCGGGCGGGCGGTAGAGGCCGGCGGGCACGGTGCCGGCGCCGTCCCGGGGGTCGAAGAAGTGGACGTCGAGGCTGCCGTCGCCGGCGCCGGACCAGGTGGCCACGGTGCGGTGGCCGGTGGGGCGCGCGGCCTCGTGCAGGTCCTCGGGGTCTGGGACGCCGGGCGCGGGCCGCTCCAGGGCGGCGCGGGCGAGGTCGGCGTCGCCGTCCTCGTGCAGCGCCCGCCAGGCGGCGGCCGCGGGGGCGACGCGGGCGTTGGGTACGCCGGTCAGCCGGATGTGGGGGGCGGGGCGCTCGGCGAGCAGGTCGGCCAGGTGGCCGGGGTCGGTGACGTCGGCCCCCCACACGAGGTCGAGGGGGGCGGGGCCGGGCGGGCCCGGCGGGGCGGTGCGCAGCACGGCGTCGTAGCGGTACTGCGACATCTCGTTGCGGCGGCGTCCGCGTTTGATGCGCACGTCGGCGCCGGTCAGCCCGGGGACCGCGGCGGTCAGGGCGGCGAAGTAGGCGGGGGCGACCAGGAGCTCCTGCTCGGCGGCGATGTGGCGTTCCACGGCCGTGCGCAGCGCCGCCGCGTCGTCGCCGGGGTCGGCGCGGCGCAGGGTGGTCTCGGTGTGGAAGAGGCGGGAGAGGCGCAGGTCGCGGACGTCGCCGACGAAGATCGCGCCGCCGGGGGCCAGCAGATCGGTGGCGCGGCGCAGGACCTCGGTGAGGTAGCCGCCGTTGGGGAAGTACTGGACGACGGAGTTGACCACGATGGCGTCGAAGTGCCCGGCGGGCAGGCCGGCGGTGTTGTCGGCGGGGGCAACGCGCAGGCGGACGCGGCCGGTGAGGCCGGGGATGCGCTCCACGTTGCGGCGCAGCGCGTCGATGGCGGGCGCCGAGAAGTCGGTGCCCCAGTACTCCTCGCAGTCGGGGGCGAGGCGGGCGAGCAGCAGGCCGGTCCCGACCCCGATCTCCAGCACCCGGCGGGGGCGCAGCGCGCGGATCCGGTCGACGGTGGCGTCGCGCCACTCGTGCATGTGGTCGGCCGGGATGGGGCGGCCGTCGTAGCTGCTGTTCCAGCCGGTGAAGTCGGCCCCGAGCGGGGCGCTCGGGGTGTCGGGGGCGGCGGTGCCCGTGGCGGGGGCGTCGGGGGCGGCGCCGTAGAGCCCGTCGTAGATCCGCTGCCACTCGGTGACCTGGTGGGCCTGCGCGTCGCCGCCGTCGTGGGGGCCGGTGTCGGCGGCCACGATGTAGCCGACGAGCCGGCGGTCGCCGGGGCGGTCCTCGCGCACCGTGACGGCGGCGTTGGCGACCCCGGGGTGGTCGCGCAGGGCGGCTTCGACCTCGCCCGGCTCGATGCGCAGGCCGCGGATCTTCACCTGGTCGTCGGCGCGCCGCAGGAACTCGATCTCGCCGTCGGCCCGGCGGAGCACCACGTCACCGGTGCGGTACATGCGGGTGCCGGGCGGCCCGAAGGGGTCGGCGACGAACCGCTCCGCGGTGAGGGCGGGTGCGTTCAGGTAGCCGCGGGCCAGGCCGCTGCCGGACAGGTACAGCTCGCCGGGCACGCCGGCGGGGACGGGGCACAGGTGGGGGTCGAGGATGCGGGCGCCGGTGCCGTCCATGGGCCGCCCGATGGGCACGGTCTCGCCGACCCGGCCGTGCAGCGGGTGGGCGAGGGCGAAGGTGGTGGTCTCGGTGGGGCCGTAGCCGTTGGCCAGGCGCAGGCCGGGGCAGTGGTCGAGCACGCGCCGGCACGACTGCGGCGAGACCCGGTCGCCGCCGACCCAGACCTCGCGCATCCCGGCGAAGCAGTCGGGGAGCTCGTCGGCGATGACGTCGAAGAACGCGCTGGTGATGAAGGCGCCGGTGGCGCCGCCTTCGGTGAGGGTCCGCCGCAGCTGCTCGGGGCCGAGGTCGCCGGGCGGGGCGACGACGACGGTGCCGCCGCCCAGCAGCGGGACCCACAGCTCGTAGGTGGAGGCGTCGAAGGAGTGCGGGGAGTGCAGGAGCACGCGCTGGTGCCCGCCGCCGCGCCAGCGCCGGTCGGCGGCGAGCGCGGCCACGGCGCGGTGGGGGATCCCGATGCCCTTGGGGCGGCCGGTGGATCCGGAGGTGTACATGGTGTAGGCGAGGTCGTCGGGGGCGACGTCCACAAGGGGCGTGCCGGGGTCGGCCTCGTGCCAGGCCCCGTCGATGGCGAGCACGTCGAGGCCGTCGGTGGCGGGGTGCGGCGCGGTGCCGGCGCCGGTGATGACGGTCCGCGCGCCGGTCTCGGCCAGCACCAGCCGCAGCCGGGCCGCGGGCTGGCGGAGGTCGAGGGGGACGTAGGAGGCGCCCGCCTTGAGCACGCCGAGGACGGCGGTGACGAGGTCGGTGCAGCGGGGCAGGGCGATGCCGACGGCGTCGGCGTGCCGGCAGCCGCGTTCGATGAGGCGGTGGGCGAGCTGGTTGGCGCGGGCGTTGAGCTCGGCGTAGGTCAGGCGCTCGTCGCCGCTCACGACGGCGGTGGCGTGCGGGGCCTGCTTGAGGCGCTGCTGGAAGATCCGGTGCACGGCCGGTGCGGGGGAGGGCAGGTCGGCGGGGGCCCCGCCGGAGGTGGCGGTGCGGCGTTCGGCGCAGGTGAGTGCGTCCAGTTCGGCGACGCGCCGCCGGGGCTGGGTGACGACGCGGCGCAGCAGGGTGCGGAAGCGCCGGTGGTGGAGGGCGAGAGCAGCGGCGTCGTGGCGGCCGGGGTCGGCGAACAGGGAGAGCCCGACG
>NZ_JBHSBH010000010.1:82149-120462 GCF_042650565.1 Nocardiopsis sediminis | reverse complement strand
CCGCCCGCCAGCTCTCCGGCGGTTCCGGGGCTGAGGACGTGGACGGTGCCGTGGTTGCGGCCGAAGCGGACGTGGTGTTCGTCGGTGGCGACGGTGATGAGGGGGTGCGCGAGCGGCCCGGTGCCGCGCCGGCGGAGGTCGCGGTCCAGATCGGCGGCCCCGTAGCGGCCGTGGCGGGTGGCGGCGGCGTGCTCGGCGGCGACGGTGGCGACGAGATCGGCGAGCCGGGCGCCGGGGTCGATCTCGACGGGCACGGGCAGCAGCGCGGCGAGCGCAGCGGGGGTGCGGTGCGCCGGTGACCTATCGTGGGCGGGCGCGATGAGGCCGACCGCTGCGCCGCCCTCGGCGCCGAGCCGCAGCGTGTAGAGGGCGGCGGCGGCCAGGATCGGGGCGGCCGGGTCGACGCCGAGTTCGGTGGCGCAGCGGCGCAGTGCGGTGCGCATGCCCACCGGCAGCGTGCGGTGGTGGCGGATCAGTGCGCGGCCGGGTGTGCGGGGCCGGGCGCAGGGCGGCGCGGCGGCGTACCGGTCCAGCCAGTGGGCGCGGTCGGCGGCGAACTGCGCACCGTGCCTGACCTCCTCTTCGGCCCGCACGATCTCGCCGATGGGGGCGAATCCGCTCGGCGGGATCGGGCGGCCCTCCTCCAGGGCGGTGTAGGCCTCGGCGACGCGGGTGCGCAGAAGCGCCAGGCCGGGCAGGTCGAGCAGGAGGGGGTGGGCGTAGTGGGCCCACAGGTGGCGCCGGGGGCCGAGAGTGATGAGGGCGTGGCGGTAGAGCCCTTCGCCGTCGGCGGGGGCCACGGGGCGTGCGGCCTCCCGTTCCAGCCATGCGGTGGCCGCGGCCCAGGGTCCGGGCTCGCCGCTGAGGTCGAGGTGGCGGGGTGCGGGGGCGGGCCCGGGGTCGAGGTACTGCCGGACGACGCCGTCGTCCGCTGTGAAGCGGAGGCGGAGGGCGTCGATGTCGGCCGCCGCCTGCCGGAAGGCGTCGGCGAAGAGCGCGGGGTCGAGCCCTCCGGAAATGGCGATGTACTCGCCGGCTGCCAAGGAAGGGTGCCCCAATTCCGGCCGCTCCCCCACCGCCAGGACGGCCGCCTGATAGGGGGAGAGCGAAAACCGAGGGCTGCGCGGATCGAACACGTAACACCGATTTCCGTCACGGTGCCGCAATGTCGGCGACGCGGTGCCGGGAACGGGAATACCCGGTCGCCGGGCGACACCTATCGCCACATTGAAGGCCCTACACATAAAAGGAGACAACAGCGCTCTATCTGCACCGAAAGCCTCGTACCCCCGGGGTACCCGAGGCAAACGACGCACCACGAGAAAACCATGAAATCACCAATGTTGAAAGTCGGCCAACTCCGGCGGAAGGGGCGGCCCAGAGCACATGGAATTCCAGGTCTTTGTGATCGTTCAGGCGGATTGCGCACACCTGGCCGCCGCTTCGGGCACCGATACGCGGAATTAGTCGGCCGGTCCATGCATCTGCGAATTTCATTCGCAGATGTCATGACATCTAAGGATGAATTGGCGGGGAAAGACCATCGGAGGCGCGCGGGACGGCCGTTCCCGCGCGCCCGGGGGTGGCGCACGTCACCCCCGGGCGGGCCTCACCCGGCGGGGGTCAGGCGTCGGGGCCGTCGGCCGCGGCGGGTGCCGGGGGCTGCGACGGCATCGGGATCCCGGCCAGAACCGGGATGAGCGACTCCTCCTCGTAGTCGAGGTGGGCGCGCAGCTCCGCCGACATCAGTTCCAGCTCGGCGCGGAAGCGCTGCGGATCGGCCGTATCGATGGCGCCGAGCAGCTCCACCAGCTCGCGCTGGATGCGCTCGACGGTGCGGTGCTCCTCGCGCAGCCGTGCCACGGTGTCGCGCAGGTGGGGGTGGTGCTCCTCCAGCCCGGGAAACAGGTGCGTGTCCTCACCGGTGTGGTGGAACTCCAGGGACTCGCAGAACGCCAGGCAGTGCTGGCGGAGCTGGAGCCCCAGCCCGGGCGGCGGCGGATCGCCCGGCCCCTGGTGGGCCGCGCGCGCCAGGAAGTAGGCGTCGGCCTCGACCCGGACGCGGTCCAGCTGGCCGCGGAGCCAGGTGTGGACCCGCACGAGCATGTCGCCCATGTCGGCGGCCGCGCCCAGGGCCTCGTCGGGCTGGGAGCGATCCAGCACCACGACCGGGATGACCCGGGTGGTCTGCTCCTGGTAGCCGGCGTACCCGGGCGCCTCGCGCACCACGTGCGCGAACAGCCGGTCGCGCTCCTCGCCCTGTGCGGGGACGGCGACGGCGCCGAACGTCTCGGTGCCGATCTCCACCCGGACCATGGGGTGGGCGAGCAGGTTGTGGTACCAGGCGGGGTGGCGGTCGGAGCCGCCGGCCGAGCCGACGACCAGGAGCCGGCCGCCCTCGCGGACGAAGCCGAGGGGCGTGGTGTGCTCGGAGCCGGACTTGGCCCCGGTGGTGGTCAGCAGCAGGAGGTCGGCCCCGTCGAAGGGGCCCCCGACCTTGCCGCCGTTGGCGCGGAACTCCTCGATGACGGACTGCTGGAACTCGTTGAAGGAATCGGGCATGCGGAAATAACTCTCCAAGCGTGAAGGGGTCCGCGGGGTCGCGGCGGTGGATGGCGGTGCCTCGGACGGCACACGGCAGCCGCATACGCGGGCCCTCGCCCAGGGAAGGGACACGGATCGAGCACGTGGACCACAGCGGCGCAGGCCGGAGTGGCCCTCACGGAAAGGGGTTAGGGGCGTGCTCGTGTCACATGGCACACGGTGGTGCCGGAGGCACCACAAAAGACGAGGGACGGCGCACGGGCGCGGTCAGATCAGGCGCGACTCATCATGGCATCGTCCCTCGGATATAAGGTGCTCGCTCGGCCGACCCGCCGTCCTCTTCAGCGGCGCCACGCTGCACGCCCCTATTACAGCCACTCGAACGCCGGGCTGTCAATGCGGGATCGGGATCGGTCGGGGGATGCGTCGTCACCGCAGGGCACCGGCGGATGAGGCGCGGGGCGCGGCTCCCGCCCCCGTGGGGAGCCGCGCCCGGGCTTCACGCGGTCGCCGGGCCCTCCTCCAGGCAGTCGCGGATGAGCAGGACGGGGTGGCGGGCCTCGCGGGCGGTGCCATGGCCGATCTGCTGGCGGCAGGACACGCCGGTCGCGGCGATCACGGTCGCCTCGGGCTCGGCGTCGATGGCGGGGAAGAGCCGGTCGGCGCCCACCGCCATCGAGGTCGCATAGTGCTCGGCCTCGAACCCGAACGACCCGGCCATGCCGCAGCACCCGGCGTCCAGCTCGACCACCTCGGCGCCGGGGATGCGGCGCAGCATGTCCACCGTGGCCCCGGTCCCCACCTCGGCCTTCTGGTGGCAGTGGCCGTGGAAGAGGATGCGCCGGCCGGCCGGCCAGGCGTCGGGGCGCAGCCGCAGCCGCCCGGTGTCGACGGCCTCGGTGATCAGCTCCTCGACCTGGCGCACCCGGCCCGACAGGTCGGCCACGCGCGCGTCGCCGGGCAGCATCGAGGCCGCCTCGTCCTTGAGGGTGAGGATGCAGGACGGTTCGCAGCCCACGATGGGCGTGCCCGGCTCGGTGCCCTCCGACAGCAGGGACACGAGGGCGCCGGCCTTGGCCTTGGCGTCGTCGACGAGGCCCTTGGACAGGCTGGAGCGCCCGCAGCACCCGCGCGACTCCAGGCGGACGTCCCATCCGGCGCGTTCGAGGAGTTCGATGGCGGCGCGGCCGATCGCGGGCTCGGTGTAGGTGGTGAAGGAGTCGGCGAGGAAGGTGAGCTGCCCCAGCGGGGCCGGCCGGGGGGCGGTGGCGGTGCGGCGCCGGGTGAACCAGCGGACGAGGTGGGTGCGGGCGAAGGTGGGCAGGGGGCGCCGTGCCGTGATGCCCACCGTCTTCTCCACGAGCCACCGCGCACCGGGGATGCGGCCGGACAGGTTGCTGAGCGGCGCGGTGGCCGAGCCGAGCCGGTAGAGGGTCCGCACGGCGCCGAAGACGCGGGTGCGCAGCGGGACGCCGTGGGCGTCGTGGTAGTGGGCCTGGGCCTCGCTCTTGAGCTTGGCCATGTCGACGCCGAGGGGGCATTCGCTCTTGCACGCCTTGCACATCAGGCACAGGTCCAGCACCTCGTGCAGCCGCTCGTCGCCCAGGGCGGCGCGCGGGTCGGGTTCGGACAGCGCCTTGACCAGGGCGTTGGCGCGTCCGCGGGTGGCGTGCTCCTCGTCGCGCGTGGCGATGTAGGAGGGGCACATCGCGCCGCTGCCGCTCTTGCGGCACAGCCCGATGTTCATGCACCGGTCGGCCGCGCCGCGCATGCCGCCCACGACCTCGAAGGAGAGCTTGGTGCGCAGGGGGCCGGGCTCGGGCAGGGCGGCGTCGCGCAGGTTGTCGGTCATGGGCGGGGCGTCGACGATCTTGCCGGGGTTGAGCAGGCCGTCGGGGTCGAAGGCCCGTTTGACCTCCTGCATGGCCGCATACAGGTCGTCGCCGAAGATCTCCCGGTTGAACTCGCTGCGGGCCAGGCCGTCGCCGTGCTCGCTGGAGTTGACCCCGCCGAACTCGGTGACCAGGTCCTTGACCTGCTCGGCGACGGCGCGCATCTTCTCGGCCTCGCCGGGGGCGGCGAGGTCGACGAAGGGGCGGATGTGCAGGCAGCCGACCGAGCAGTGCCCGTAGAAGCCGGCCTCCATGCCGTGGTCGTCGAGGATCTCCTTGAAGCGGGTGGTGTACTCGACGAGGTGGGCGGGGTCGACCGCGGTGTCCTCGACGAAGGCGAGGGGGCGGCGGGTGCCCGATCCGGCGGCCATGAGCAGGCCCAGGCTGGACTTGCGGACCTTGAGCAGGGCGGACTGCTGCTCGGGGGTGACGGCCTGGAGGGTGTGGTAGCCGTGGCCGTTGGCCGCCCAGAGCCGGGTGAGGCGCTGCATCCGGTCGCGCAGGTCGGCCTGGTCGTCGCCGGAGAAGGAGACGAACAGCAGCGCGCCGGGGTCGCCCTGGAGGATCCGGCCCAGGCCGGCGTACTCGATGCGGCGCCGCGACAGGTCGAGGATGGTGCGGTCCATCAGCTCGACGGCCGCGGGGTCGCAGGACAGGGCGTCCTGGGTGCCGGCGATGGCCTCGGGGGTGGTGTGGAAGTGGCCGACGGCGATGACGGTGTGCCGGGGCTTGGGCACCAGGTCCACGACCGCCTCGGTGGCCAGGACGAGCGTGCCTTCGGCGCCGACGACGAACTTGGCGAGGTCGAAGGGGCCGTCGGCGGCGAGCCGGTCGAGGCGGTAGCCGCAGGCGCGCCGCCAGAAGTCGGGGAAGCGGGTGGCGATCGCCTCGCGGTGGGCGGCGAGGATGGCGGGCAGGGCGCGGTGGACCTCGCCTTCGCGGCCGGGCCGGGCGGCGCGCTCGTGCAGCTGCGCCTCGGTGAGCGGGACCAGGTGGGCGGTGGCGGCGTCGGAGAGCACGACCTGGAGTTCGCGCACGTGGTCGATCGTCATGCCGTGGCGCAGTGACCCGCTGCCGGCGGAGTTGTTGCCGATCATGCCGCCGATGGTGGCGCGGTTGCTGGTGGAGGTGTCGGGGCCGAACATCAGGCCGTGGGGGGCGGCGGCGCGGTTGAGCTCGTCCTGCACGACCCCGGGCTGGACGCGGGCGGTGCGTGCATCGGGGTCGAGTTCGAGGATGGCGTGCATGTGCCGGGACATGTCGACCACGATCCCGGCGCCGACCGTCTGGCCGGCCAGGCTGGTCCCGGCGCCGCGCGGGGTCACCGGGACGCCGAACTCGCGGGCCACGGCCATGGTCGCGGCGACGTCGCCGGCGTGGCGGGGGAAGACCACGCCGAGCGGGGTGATGGTGTACATGCTGGCGTCGCGCGAGAACAGGTGCCGGGTGTAGTCGTCGAAGCGCACGTCGCCGTCGAGGGTGGCGCTCAGGCGGCGCTCGATCTCGGTGCGCGCGGCCGCGGGGGCGGCGGGTTCGGTGCCGGTGGTGGTCACAGGGCGTCCTTCGCGGGTCGAGGGGTGGGCTGTCGTCTCGCCACACGCGTGGCCGCGCGCCGCTCAGGCGGGCGCGGCCGGCTGGCCCAGGAGGTCGAGTGCGGCGTTGATCCCCTCGGTGCCGACGTCGAGGCCGGCCGCGCGCAGCCCCATCTGCACGCCGGCGAGCGTGCCGGCCAGGGTGAGGTCGTTGGTGTGGCCGAGGTGGCCGATGCGGAACACCCGGCCGGCCAGCCGGCCCAGCCCGGAGCCCAGGGACATGTCGTAGCGGTCGAGGATCAGGGCGCGGATGCGGTCGGCGTCGTGGCCGTCGGGGACGACGACGGCGGTCAGGACGCCGGAGTACTCGCGCTCGTCCTTGCACAGGACCTCCAGCCCCCAGCCGCGGACCGCGGCGCGGGTGGCCTCGGCGTGGCGGGCGTGGCGGGCGAACACGTTCTCCAGCCCTTCGGCGTAGAGGATGCGCAGCGCCTCGCGCAGCCCGTAGAGCATGTTGGTGGCCGGGGTGTAGGGGGTGAAGCCCGTGGCGTTGGTGCGCAGGATGGGCGCCCAGTCCCAGTAGGAGCGGGGCAGGCGCGCGGTCTCGGCGGCGGCCAGCGCCTTGTCGCTGATGGCGTTGAAGCTCAGGCCCGGCGGGAGCATCAGGCCCTTCTGCGAGCCGGAGACGGTGACGTCGACGCCCCACTCGTCGTGGCGGTAGTCGATGGAGCCGAGCGAGGAGATCGTGTCGACGAGGTAGAGGGCGGGGTGGCCGGTCGCGTCGATCGCGCGGCGGATGTCGGCGATGCGGCTGGTGACACCGGTGGAGGTCTCGTTGTGCACGACGCAGACGGCCTTGATGCGGTGCTCGGTGTCGGCGGCGAGGCGTTCGGCGGCGGCTTCGGGCGAGGCCCCGTGGCGCCAGTCGCCGGGGACGAGCTCCACGACCAGGCCCAGCCGGGTCGCCATCTCCTGCCACAGGGTGGCGAAGTGGCCGGTTTCGAAGCAGAGCACCCGGTCGCCGGGGCTGAGCGTGTTGACCAGGGCAGCCTCCCAGGCGCCCGTCCCCGAGGCGGGGTAGATCACGACGGGGCCGGCGGTGCCGAAGACCGGCTTGATGTCGTGGAGGAGTTCGGCGAGCAGGTCGGAGAACGCCGGGCCGCGGTGGTCGATGGTCGGCGCGGCCATGGCGCGCAGCACCGCGTCGGGGACGTTGGTGGGGCCGGGGATCTGGAGGAAGTGGCGGCCGGTCGAGGCGGTGGTCATGGTGGGGCGATCTCGCAATCAGTAGAGATAATCCACTTTGCGGAAGACTTATTTCGCGAAGTGAATTTTAGGCTCATCCGAGCACCCCCGACAACCCCCTGACCCGTCGAAAGCCATCCATCGCGCCATGTCAAGCGGACAAGGAGGGTTGACGGGACAATGAGAGGAAGAACATACTGCCCGTGTTCTGCCTGCCAGAAGTCGACTTCTGCGATACGGAATCAGCCACAGCGCTGGGCGCCGGCACCCCCGTCCCGGACAACGCCGTCCCCGACCGCCGGATGACCAGCGCGCTCACCACCCGACCGCCCGCCGCCGCGCGTGCGTCCCAGGGGGCTCCATGTCCGTTGAGCTGGTGTCCATCCTCGTCCTCGTCCTCGTCTTCCTCATCGCCACCTTCACCTCCGCCCATATGGGCGCCCTCGCCCTGGTCGCCGCCTTCATCGTGGGCACGGCCCTGGTCGGCGAGACACCCGACGACATCTTCGGCGGGTTCCCCGGCGACCTCTTCGTCATCCTCGCCGGGGTCACCTACCTGTTCGCCCTGGCCAAGGGCAACGGCACCGTCGACTGGCTCGTCCAGCAGGCGGTGCGCGCCGTGGCCGGCCGGATCGCCCTGATCCCCTGGGTGATGTTCCTGATCACCGCGGCCCTCACCGCCGTCGGGGCGGTCGTACCCGCCGCCGTCGCGATCATCGCCCCGATGGGCATGGGCTTCGCCGTCCGCTACCGGATCAACCCGGTCCTGATGGGGCTGCTGATCATCAACGGCGCCAGCGCCGGCGGCTTCTCGCCCATCAGCATCTTCGGCGGCATCACCAACGGGGTCGTGGCCCGCAACGACCTCGGCGGCTCGCCCCTGACGCTCTTCGCCGCCTCGTTCGTGTTCAACGTGGTCCTGAGCATCGCGGTCTTCTTCATGTTCGGCGGCCGCAAGCTCATCGGCCGCCGCGCCGAGACCGCAGGCACCCCCACCGCGACCGCGGAGGACGGCACCGAGGCCGAACCCGCGGACGCGGGCCGCGACGGGGCCGGGCGCCCGGGCCCGTCCGGGGGGACCGCCCGGCCGGCGGCGCCGGACGCCCCCGGAGGGTCCGCCACCGTGCCGGCCTCCGCCGGCGCCACGGGCACCGGGGTCCGCACGACCCCCGTGCCGCGCCCGCGGAGCGCCGATTCCGCCGCGCCCGCACCGGGCGGCGGCGCCGAGGCGCCCGTGCCGCTGACCCTGGAGCGCGCGCTGACCGTGATCGGCATCCTCGCGCTGGCCGTGGGCGCGCTGGCCTTCGAGCTCGACGTGGGCCTCATGGCCATCAGCGTCGCGGTCGTGCTGACCCTGGTGGCCCCCGGCTCGGCCAAGGGCGCGATCGACAAGATCGCCTGGCCGACCGTGCTGCTGGTCTGCGGGATCGTCACCTACGTCAGCCTGATGGAGCGCATCGGGACGGTGGAGTACCTGGGCGACGGCGTGGCCTCCATCGGTGTCCCGCTCCTGGCGGCCTTCGTGATCTGCCTGATCGGGGCGGCGGTCTCGGCGTTCGCCTCCACCACCGGCATCCTCGGCGCGCTGATCCCGCTGGCGGTGCCGTTCCTGCTGGCCGGGGAGGTCGGGGTCATCGGGATGATCACCGCGCTGGCGATCTCGTCGTCGGTGGTCGACTCCTCGCCGTTCTCCACCTCCGGCGCGCTGGTGGTGGCCAACGCGCCCGAGGAGCAGCGGGCCCGGGTGTTCCGCACCCTCATGACGTGGGGCATGAGCATGATCCTGGTGGCCCCGCTGCTGGCGTGGACGGTGTTCGTGGTGCCCGGCTGGTGGTGACACCGCGCCCGTGCGACGTGCCTACCCGCCGGCCGACGCGGCCGGCGGGCCGGGCACGGCCGGCGGATCGTCGACCGTCATGGCGCCGGTCATGACCGCCACCACGTCGGTCATGCTGTACTGATCCGGCCGCACGCACGCCACGCGGCGGCCGAGCCGCTGGATGTGGATGCGGTCGGCGATCTCGAACACGTGCGGCATGTTGTGGCTGATCACGATGACCGGCAGCCCGCGCTCGCGCACCCGCAGGATGAGGTCGAGCACCGCCCGCGACTCGCGCACGCCCAGCGCGGCCGTGGGCTCGTCCATGATCACCACCCGGCTGCCGAACGCCGCCGCGCGCGCCACGGCCACCGCCTGGCGCTGGCCGCCCGACAGCGTCTCGACCGCCTGGCCCGGGTTCTGGATGGTCATGACGCCGAGGGAGTCCAGGTGCCGCCGCGCCTCCTCGCGCATCCGCCGGTGGTCCAGCGACCGCAGCACCCGCCCCAGCACACCGGGGCGGCGCAGCTCGCGGCCGAGGAAGATGTTGGCGGCGATGTCCAGGGAGGGGGCGACGGCCAGGCTCTGGTGCACGGTCTCGATCCCGGCGGCGCGCGCCGCCAGCGGGGTGTCGAGCCGGACCGGGTGGCCGTCGATGCGGATCTCCCCCGCGTCGGGCACGACCGCACCCGACAGGCACTTGATCAGGCTGGACTTGCCCGCGCCGTTGTCGCCGATGACGGCGAGGATCTCCCCGGGGTAGAGGTCGAGGTCGGCGCCGCCGAGGGCGGTGACGCTGCCGTAGCGCTTGACCAGGCCGCTCGCCTGGAGCAACGGGGTCACGGTGGTGGTGTCGTTCACGCCTTCGCCCTCCGGATCCACTGGTCGAGCGCGACCGCGATGATGACGAGCACCCCGACCGCGAAGTTCTGCCACAGCACCTCCACCCCCGCCAGCGAGAGCCCGTTGCGGCAGATGCCGACGATGAGCGCTCCCACCAGCGTGCCCACGACCAGCCCGCGCCCGCCGAAGAGGCTGGTGCCGCCGAGCACCACGGCGGTGATGCTGTCGAGGTTCTCGGTGAGCCCCGCCTGCGGGCTGGCCGATCCGACCCGGCCGATGAGCACCCACGCCCCGACCGCGTAGATCAGGCCGGCCAGGGTGTAGACGCCCAGCAGCACCCGCTTGGTGCGGATCCCCGACAGCCGGGCGGCTTCGGCGTCGTCGCCGGTGGCGTAGACGTGGCGGCCCCACGCGGTCATCTTCAGCGTGTAGGCGAGCACCGTCACCAGGGCCAGCATCAGCACCGACCCGTAGGTGACGCTGGTCTGCCCGATGCGGAACACCTCGCCGGTCCACATCAGCAGCGGGGACATGTCGGTGCCGAGCACGGTCTCGCTCCGCGAGATCCACAGGTTCAGCGCGAAGTAGATGTTCATCGCGCCGAGCGTGACGATGAACGGGGGCAGGTTGAGCCGGGTGACCAGGGCGCCGTTGAGCAGGCCGCACGCCGTACCGCAGGCGAAGCCGGCCAGGAGCGCCACGGGGCCGGGCAGGCCCGCCTCGGCGGAGGCGCGGGCCATCACCATCGAGCAGAGCACCATCACGGCGCCCACGGACAGGTCGATCCCCGCGGTGAGGATGATCAGGGTCTGCCCGACGGCCAGCGTCCCGACCACGGCGGTCTGTTGCAGGATGAGGGAGATGTTGCCGGGCAGCAGGAAGTTGTCGGCGACCAGGGAGAACGCGACGACGGCGATGACCAGCACCGCGGCGGGGCCCAGGATCGCGTGGGTGTGCAGGAGCCGCTGGATGCGCCCGGGCAGCGACAGGGCCGGCGGCTGCGGGCCGGGGCCGGCGGGCGGCGGGGAGGCGGCCGGGGGCCGCAGGGCGGATGTGTCGGAATTGCTCACGGGTGCACTCGCAAACGTTGCTCGACGGCACGGGGGCACGGGTCACACGGCCAGGGGTCCGGGGTGCGGGGTCCGGGGCGCAGGGGTGCGGTCGGGGGTCAGCCCCAGCAGTTCTCCTGACCCCACGCGCTGTCCTCGGATTCCACGCCGTCGACCGGTTCGTCGGTGATCAGCCGGACTCCGGTGTCCACGAAGTCCTTGCCTTCGGTGTTCTGCGGCAGCTGCCCGCTCTGGGCGTACTCGGCCACAGCCGCCACCCCGTCCTCGGCCATGACCAGCGGGAACTGCATGGATGTGGCGTCGATGACCCCTGATCCGACGTTGTCCACGCCGGGGCAGCCGCCGTCGACGGAGACGACGGTGATGTCGTCCTGGCGCCCGGCCGCCTCGATCGCCTCGTAGGCGCCGGCCGCAGCGGGCTCGTTGGCGGTGTAGGCGAGGTTGATCTCCGGGTCGCGCTGGAGGAGGTTCTCCATGGCCTGGCGCCCGCCCTCCTCGGCGCCCTCGGTGATCTCGTGGCCGGAGACGCGGGGGTCGTCCTCGTCGCCGATGATCCCCTCGTCGGCGATGTCGATGCCGAAGCCGCTGAGGAAGCCCTGGTCGCGGTCGATGTCGACCTCGGTGGGGTTGGGGTTGAGGTCGAGCATCGCGATGCGCGCCTCCTCGCCCTCGGCCTCGAAGCGGGCACTGGCCCACTGCCCGATGAGCTCGCCGGCGAGGAAGTTGTCGGTGGCGAAGGTGGCGTCGACGGCGTCGGCGGGGTCGGTGGGCGTGTCGAGGGCGATGACGAGCATCCCGCTGTCGCGGGCGCGGTCGAGGATGGGGACGATCGCCTCGGAGTCGTTGGGGGTGATCAGCAGGCCCTCGGCTCCCGCCGCGATCAGGTTCTCCACGGCCTGGACCTGGCCCTCGTTGTCGCCGTCGTGCTGGCCGGCGTAGGTCTGAAGCGAGATGCCGTGCTCCTCGGCGGCGGCCTGGGCGCCCTCGCGCATCTTCACGAAGAAGGGGTTGGTATCGGTCTTGGTGACGAGTCCGACCAGCGCCTCGCCGTCGTCGGCGGATCCCCCGCCGCAGGCGGTGAGGGCGAGGACGAGGGTGAGTGCGGCCCCGGTGAGCGGTAGGAGGGAGCCGCGCACCGGATGGGGGGTGGAGGGCATGGGGATCTCCTCACAGACAACGGTGTTGTGTCCTGAGTCACGAAAGACAACGTTGTCCGTGCAGTGTGACCCCGCCTTGACGGGGTGTCAATAGCCCCTGACCGAGACCGGAAGGGCGAGATCCGCCGCTACACGAGAGGCCTTGACAACGTTGACTCGGCCGCCCATCGTGAAGGGCGCCGCACCCCGACGGAAAAGAGGGACATCCGGTGCACGGTGACGCCGACACGGCGGCCTCGGACCAGCGCCCATTGCGCCGCTCGACGATGCGCGACGTCGCCGCGCTCGCCGGGGTGAGCATCAAAACGGTCTCCCGGGTGATCAACGGCGTGCCCAGCGTCGCTCCCCCGCTGCGCGACAAGGTGCAAAAGGCGATCGAGCAGCTGGACTTCCAGCCCAACCTGGCGGCCAGCAACCTGCGCCGCGCCGGCCACCGCACCGGCCAGATCGCGCTGCTGCTGGAGGACCTGTCCAACCCGTTCTCGGCCACCCTCAACCGCGCCGTCGAGGACGTCGCCCGCGCCCACGACACGCTCGTGTTCGCCGGGAGCGTCGCCGAGGACCCGCGGCGCGAGGTCGAGCTCGCCCGCGCCTTCACCCTGCGCCGCGCCGACGGGCTCGTGATCGTGCCCGCGACCGCCGACCAGTCCTACCTGCACAGCGAGGTCCGCGTGGGCACCCCCCTGGTGTTCGTCGACCGCCCGCCGCGCGGGCTGGTCGCCGACAGCGTGCTCAGCACCAACACCGAGGGCGCCGCCCGCGCCGTGGGCCAGCTGGCCGACCACGGGCACGAGCGGATCGCCTACCTCGGCGACTACGCCACCATCGTCACCGCGGCACAGCGCTTCCGCGGCTACGAGCAGGAGATGGCCCGGCGCGGGCTGCGGATCGACCCCCGGACCGTCCGGCACGACCTCAACGACACCGCCACCGCGGCGGCCGCGGTCACAGAACTCCTGGCCCTGGAGGAGCCGCCCACCGCCCTGTTCACCAGCCAGAACCTCGTGACCATCGGCGCGGTCACGGCGCTGCGCGACCTCGGCCTGCGCCACCGCGTGGCCGTGGCCGGCTTCGACGACTTCCCGCTGGCCGACCTGCTCGACCCCGCCGTCACCGTGGTCGCCCAGGACGTGCGGCGGATCGGCGCCACGGCGGCCCGGCTGCTGTTCGAGCGCATCGAGGGCGGCGACGCCCTGCCGCCACGGGAGTGCCTGATCCCGACCCGCCTGATCCCCCGCGGGTCGGGCGAGATCCGCCCGCCGCGGGACCCGCGGCGGGGGTGAGGCGTTCAGCCCTTCGGGGCGAGGAGCGCTCCGTCGCGGTCGCGGACCAGGATGGCCTCGACCGGGCAGGACTCCGCCGCGGCGATCACCGTGTCGTCGCCGGATTCGACGCCGTCGGAGACCACCTTGGACAGACCGGTGTCATCGTCGAACGCGAAGTGGCCCGGGGCCACCCCCACGCACATGCCCGACGCGATGCACATGTCCTCGTCGACCCGGACGTTCCAGCTCATGTTCCGCTCCTCGTCTCACCAGCTGACCGGCAGGGCGGTCAGCCCTCGTGCCAGTGATCCAGTCTTCCACGGCAATTCGGGTTCGGGGACGGCGAAGCGGAGCCGGGGGCAGCGCCGGGTCAGAACGCGCAGGGCGACCCGGAGCTCTTGGCGGGCCAGCTGCGCGCCCAGGCAGTGGTGGACGCCGTGGCTGAACCCGAGGTGCGGGTTGTACTCGCGGTCCAAGACCACCTCCTCCGGATCGTCGAACACGGCCGGGTCGCGGTTGGCCACGGAGATGAAGGGGATCACCGCCTCGCCCGCGCGGACGGTGCCGCCGGAGAGCTCGACGTCCTCCAGCGCGTAGCGGGCCATGTCCGACGCCTCGCCGAGGGGGACGTGGCGGGTCAGCTCCTCGACCGCCGCGGGGATCAGGTCAGGGTCGGCCACGAGGCGCGCCCATGCCCCCTCGCGGATCAGCAGGGCGTAGACGAAGTTGGGGATCTGCGAGACCGTGGCCCCCTGGCCGGTGATCAGCAGGGTCATCGCCAGCGACACCATCTCGGCCTCGCTCAGGCGGTCGTGGTCGTCGCGGGCCTCGACGAACCCGGTGATGAGGTCATCGGCGGGCTCGGCGCGGCGGAGTTCGATCAGCTCGGCCACATACGCGCGCAGTGCGTCGGTGTGCTCCTGGACTTCGCCGGGGGTGTAGGCAGTGGTGGCGACGATGGCTTCACACCAGACGCGGAACCGCGAGCGGTCCTCGAAGGGGACACCCAGCAGCTCGCAGATGACGGCGATCACCAGGGGCACGGAGAAGCGCTCGACCAGGTCGGCGGGGGCGCCGGCGGCGAGCATCTCGCCGACGAGACGGTCGGCGATGCCCTCGGTGCGCGGATGCAGCGCCGCGACCCGCCGGGCGGTGAACGCCTTGGCCACCAGCCGGCGCAGCCGGGTGTGGTCGGGCGGGTCCATGGAGAGGATGACATCGGGGCGCATCCGCAGCGGGCGGGCGCGGGGTTCGTCGCTCCGGACCGCGGCGGCTCGGCTGAAGCGCAGGTCGGACAGCACGGTCTTGACGTCCTGGTAGCGGGTGACCAGCCACGCGTCGTCGCCGTAGGCGAGCCGCACGCGGACCAGGGGGCCGTCGCGCACCTCGGCGTAGGCGGGGTCGAGGTTGAGGCGGTCCGGGGGGCTGAAGGGGTAGGGGCGCGCGGTGGATCCGGTGGTTGTCACGCAGTGGGCTCCCGATGGGTCGCTGCCGATAACGCCGGTCGTTGCGGGGACGCGCCCGTGCGGACGGACCACGGGCGATTCCCGTGTGCAATCGATCCTTCACTTTATGTTAGGACTATTCGCCCGCCCCGTCCCGGGATTCGCCGATGACATCCGGGCGGCCCCCCCACTGGCCGACCTGATGACCCGCGCCGACCCCCGCTACGACGACCCGCCCGGCACCTGACCGCGTCGGCCCCACCGCCCCGGCCCCGCCCCCGAGCCGCCGCCGGCGTTCCGGCGGCGCACCGAGACCCCGGAGGAATCTCCATGACCGTGCACACCTTCGTCTCCCCCGCGGCCGGACCCGCTGAGCGCGCCCGCGCGTTCGGGGCGGCCTGGCGCGCCGAGATCGGCGCGAACCTGGAGGGCTACCTGCGCCTGTTCGCCGCCGTCGGCGCGCCCGCGGACCGGGTGCGGCCGTGGTCGGAGGCCGCCCTCGACCAGACCGCGGCCTGGGCGCCGGCGCTGGCGGAGGAGATCACCGGCATCGCCGCCGGGGCGGGGATCGAGCCCTGGCAGGCCGCGGCGCTCAACGCGCGCACCGAGATCCTGGCGGCGGCCGGGCACCGCGGCCGCGGCGAGTGCTCGACGGCGGTGGTCCTGCCCGCCGGAGGCGGGGCGCCGCGCACCACGCAGACCTGGGACTGGCACGACGCGCTGGGCGCGGACCTGGTGGTGTGGGCCGTGGAGCCGCGCCCCGGGCACACGGTGCGCTGCTTCACCGAGTTCGGGGTGCTGGGCAAGATCGGGGTGAACAGCGCGGGGGTGGGGGTGCACTTCAACATCCTGCGCCACACCTCCGACCATGCGGGGATCGGGGTTCCCGTGCACGTCGTCGCGCGCCGCATCCTGGACGACGCCGCGAGCGTGGCGGAGGCCGCCGAGATCGCGCGCTCGGCGCGCGTCTCGGCGTCCTCGGTGATCACCGTCGCGGCCGCCGGCGGAGGGCGCGGGGAGGCGCGCTGCCTGGAGCTGTGCCCGCAGGGCGTCGCCGAGCTCCACCCGGACGATGACGGGGTGCTCCTGCACACCAACCACTTCCTCGACCCGGTCCTGGCCGAGGGCCAGCAGCCGATCCTGGACGACTCCTCCACCCACCCCCGGCTCGCCGCCTTGGGCGACCGCGCCGCCGCCCTCGGTGCGCAGGACCCGCTGGAGCGGGCAGGGGCGCTCCTGGACCACGAGGCCGACGGCAGCGGGATCTGCTGCCACCCCGACCCGGCCAAGCCCTTCCACGAGCGCTGGCAGACCCTGCTGACCATCGCCCTGGACCTGGAGAACGCCCGCCTGGCCTATCACGGGGGCGGGCCCTGCACGGCGGCTCCGGACACCTGGCACACGTTCTGACCCGCCGGGCCCGGGCAGCGCAATTGGCGGACCACTGGAGGCGAATGGAATTTTCACGCGCGCACGAGAAGGAATTCGCTCACCCACGGTAGCCGGTGCACGGAAACCGACCACCGCGATGGAGAAATCGAATCGGCAACGATATCGCGCCCCTCGGTTTCGCCGTCAGTGAAGAATTGAGGCGAGAATTCACGTTAAAGGTCCCACGAATGACATATGCGGGAACGGGGCGCCCTCACGTTCATGAGCCATCGTCCGACCTGCACATCCACCGCACAGCGCGGATCGGCGGCATGATCCACCCTTGACCCTCCCGTCCGGCGGAGTTAGATTCTCACCGGCTCGTTTCCCGTATTCCTACGAATACGGGAAAGTGGCGGCGACGCTGCCCCGAATCGGTGTCACTTTTCGGCCGTTCCCCGCGCGAAGGAATGGAACGGCCGATCGCGGCCGGCAGGATCCGATCCCGCTCCCTCGGCTTCAGGAGGTCACATGAACGACGAATTCGACCTGGACGTCCGCGTCTCCTACACGCCGCCCTCGGTGGACATCGAGGCGTGCACCGACAACTCCTGCCCGTGCTACACCCTGCCGTGCCAGTCCGTCCCGTCCTGCATGTTTTAACACCATCCCCACCGCAGGCCGATGAGGCGGCGGGCCCCGGAACGGTCGCCACACGCGGGCGGCCGGCGTGATCGGGGCCTCCGCCGGATGAGGCGGCACGGCCGTCCGGCGGGCGCCCCGCGAACCGTGGCGCGTCCGCCGGGCGGACCGTCCGCGTGGACGACGGGAGGCTCATGGCCGGGGACGGCCCTTACGACGTGACCAGGGGCGACGTGGACAAGGTCGCCCGCGAGACGGCCGACCGGCTGGCCGGAGCGGCCGGAGAGGGCCCGGCCGCCCCCTTCCTGGGCGGCGGCGACCTCGGCATCGCGCTCGCCCTGCTCTACGCCGGTGAGACGTTCGACGACGACGGCCACCGCGGCGCCGCGCGGGCCCTCCTGCGCCGCGCGGTCGACGCCACCGCCCGCACCCCGCTGACGTCTCCCGGGCTCTACGACGGCACCGCGGGCTTCGCCTGGGTGCTGGCCGAGTTCGCCCGGTCCGAACCGCGCTACCTCCCCGCGCTGGACCGGCTCCTCGCCCGGCTGGAAGAGCAGGTCAGCGCGCTGCCGCCGCCCGATGGCGGCGGGGCGGCGTCCCGCGACTACGACGCGATCAGCGGAGCGGCCGGCGCACTCGCCGCCGTCCTCAAAGCCGGAGAGGTCGCCGGCGGTCGCGACACCCTCGCCCACACCCTGGTCGGCAGGCTGCTGGACTACACCGCGACCGGCGCCGACGCCGTGCCGCACTGGTACTCGCCGCCCGCCCTCCACCCCGCGGCCGCCCCCTGGTACCGGGACCGGTTCCCGCACGGCATGTACAACCTGGGCTTCGCGCACGGGCTGCCGGGGGTGCTGGCCGCGCTGTGCGCGGCCGCGTCGCGCGGCATCGGCGGGTCCGCGGTCGTCGCGCGCATCCGCGCCCTCTCCGCCTGGCTGGCCGAGCACCGGATCGACGACGCCGACGGCCCCTCCTGGCCGGGCGCGCTCCAGGCCCGGCCCGGCACCCGCCTGCCCGACAGCGGCGCCCCCATGCCCCCCGCCCGCACCGCGTGGTGCTACGGGGCCCCGGGCGTGGCGGCCGCCCTGCTCTCGGCCGCCGCGGTCACCGGCGACACCGCGCCGCGCGACCTCGCGGTGGCCGCGCTCGAGCGCGTGGACCGCACCCCCGAGGCCGAGCAGCAGGCGTTCGCGCCCACCCTCTGCCACGGCCGCGCCGGCCTGCTGGCCTGCTACCGCCGCGCCCACACCGCCACCGGCCTGCCCACCCTGCGCCGGATGGCCGACTCCGCGCTGGCCGAGGTGTACGCCCAGGCGTCGCGCGAGCACCCCTACGTGTTCGCCGACCAACCGCGGCCCGGCAGCCTCGCCCACACTCCCGGCCTCCTCGAAGGCGCCGCGGGCGTCCTGCTCGCCCTGCTCGGCGAGCCGGGGACGCCCGCGGCCCGCTGGGACGACGTGCTGTTCCTGACCCCGAACGAGATGGCCGCCCCATGAACCGCGACCAAGCCGCCTACCAGCCGCACGGCATCTTCCTCCTCCGCGCACCCGCACTGCCCACCCGCCCACTGCTGGAACTCCTGCGCTCACTGCCCGCCCGGCAACCGGAGGCCGGGGACGCCGGCCACTGGGCCGACGGCTACACCGAAGGACTCCTCAAACTGTGGGCACGGCCGGAGGTGGCCGCGGCGATCCGCTCGGTCTCCCCCGACCTCGCCGCCGCCGTCGACCGCCTCGACGACCTCTCCGCACGCGACCGGCGGCGCGCCGCGATGTCCCTGGGCCGCTACCTCAACCGGATGAGCGTCCGGGCCACCCCGCTCGACCTCGTCGCCGGGGTGGCCGGCGGCGCCTTCGGCGACGCGGCGCCCGTGCGGCTGGCCGCCACCGCGATCGGGCACGCGCGCGCCCGCCCCGACATGGGCTGGGCGATGCACCTGTCCCAGGCCCTGGCCAGGGACACCGCACACCCCGCCGACCTGCGCGTCCGCCTCAACGACCTGCTGTACGAGGCGCGCGGGCGGGTCTGGCTGGCCACCGCCGACGGCTACGGAACAACGGAGAGCCGCACCTCCCGCGCCCGCAACGGGCGACCACTGCTGGCCCGGGAACACCGCGCGGTCAGCATCCGCCTGACCGGCCCGGTCCGCACGGTCCTCGACCACGCCCGGACCCCGGCGACCCTGAGCGACCTGCGCGCCCACCTGCGCGCCGCCTATCCCGATGTCGCCGCCGAGCGCGTCGACGCGCTGCTGCGGAACATGCTCGACCTGGACATCCTGCTCACCGCGGCCCGCCCCGGGATACTGACCGGCGGGGACGCCCCGTCGCTCCCGGAGGCCGGCCGCCCCGAGACCGCGGCGGTGCTGGCATCGGTGGCCACCGCCATCGGGGACTTCAACGCCGGACGGCTCGGACCCGACGAGGTCCGCGCCGGCGTCGAGGCCCCCGCGCGGGCGGCCGCCCCCGGATACGACGGGCCCGTCCTCCAGATCGACGCCGCCTTGGACACCGCGGCGCCGCCCGTGCTGCCCCCGGAGACGGCGCGGCTGGCACAGGACGCCGTCGCCGCGCTCGCCCGGGTGACGGCCGACGCCTACCCCGTCGCGCTGAGCGAGTACGCCGACGCCTTCACCGAGCGCTACGGCCACCGCGCCCGGGTGCCCGTGGCCGAGGTGCTCTCCGAGGAGTCCGGCCTCGGCCCGCCGCCCGGCTACCTCCAGCCCCAGCGGTCCTACCCGCTGCGGGTCCGCGCCGTCGAGCCACCGTCGGCCGCCGCCCGCGACGCCGTCCTCGGGCGGCTGGTGTCCACCGCGCTGGCGCGGCGCAGCCGCGGGGTCCACCTGGAGGACGCGCGGCTGACCGAACTCGCCGCCGCCTCGGCGGGCGGCGACGATACGCGGCCGTCGCTGCCGACGCTCGACCTGTGCCTCCAGTTCTCGCCCCCGGGCCCCGGCCGCGACCGCTGGCGCGCCGTCGTCACCGGCACGGGCGTGGCCCGGGGCGGCCGCACGTTCGGCCGCTTCCACGACCTCCTCGACCCCGCCACGCAGGCGTCCCTGCGCGACCTGGCCGCGGCCGAGGAGCGGGCGGAGCCGGACGCGATCACCGTGGAACTCACCTACCTGCCGGCCGAGGCCAGGGCGGCCAACGTGTCCACCCGCCCGGCCCTGCACGACTGGGAGCTGCCCGTCAACGTGGCGCCGAGCCGGCCCCGCGAGCGCGTCATCGCCCTCTCCGATGTCCTGCTGGAGGTGGCCGGCGGGCGCCTGCGCCTGCGCAGCCGCACCCACGGGCGGCCGCTCAACGTGGTCCAGGGCTCGCTGCTGAGCCCCGGGCGGGCGCCGAACATCTGCCGGTTCCTGCTCCAGGTATCGGCGGCCCGCACCCGCCCCGTGGCCGCATTCGACTGGGGCGGCCTCGCCGACACCATGCCCTTCCTGCCCCGTGTCGAGCGGGGCGACGTCGTCCTGCGCCGGGCGCGCTGGCGGCTCCGGGAGGCCGACCTCGCCGCCGGAGCCGCGGAGGACCCGCTGCGGTTCGCCGAGGCCGTCCGCGCCTGGGCCGAGACGTGGATGGCGCCGGAGGCGCTGTACTGCGTCCAGTCCGACAACGCCATCCTGCTGGACCTGGCGTCCGCGCCGTCGCTGGCGGAGCTGCGCTCGGAGCTGCGGCGCTCGCCCGACAGCGGCGTCCTGCTGGAAGAGGCGCTGCCCGGCCCCGAGGACGGGTTCCTGCGCGACGCGGCCGGCGAGCCCTACGTCGCCGAGGTCGTGGTGCCGTTCGTGTCCACCGCCGCCACGGCCACCCGCGTGCCCGCCGCCGCACCGGCCGATGCGGCCGCCGGTGCCCCCGCCGCCGGGGCGTCCCGGCCGCGCGACCGGGTGCTGCCCACCGGTGACCGGGCGCTGCCCACCGGCGAGCGGGTCGGACCGGTCGGCGGCGACTGGGTGTTCGCGAAGCTCTACGCCGAGCCCGAGGCCCACGACGCGCTGCTGACCGAGGACCTGGCCGCCCTCACCGCCGCGCTGCGCGAGCGCCGGGGTGTGGCCGGGCCGTTCTTCATCCGCTACATCGATTCAGCGCCCCACCTGCGCGTCCGCTTCCGCGTGCCGGACGCCGCGCTGCGCCGGGAGGTCCTGGGCGACGTCGCGGAGTGGGCCCACGGCCTCACCGCGCAGGGCAAGGTGACCGATGCGGCCTTCGCGTCCTATCTCCGCGAGGTCGACCGCTATGGCGGCCCGGGCCTCATCGGCGACGCCGAGGAGTGGTTCCGCCAGGACAGCGCGGCCGCCACGCTGCTGCTGCGCGGGCTGCGCGCAGAGCCGGGCGCCGACCGGACCGGCATGGCCGCGGTGGGGCTGGAGCGGCTGGGCCGGGCGCTCCTGCCCGATCCGGAGGAGCGCCGGCGCCTGGCCCGCTCCGCCGTCCGGACCGAGGCCGGCGGCGACGCCTACCGGTCGGCCAAGCGGGCGCTGTGGGCCGACCTCACGGGCACCGGTGGTGGCGCCCCGATCCTCGATGCGGCCGAAGCGATCTGGCGCCCCGCGGCCGAGCGGTTCATGGGCCGCCTCGGCGAGCTGGAGCGGTCGGGCGAGCTGTGGAGCGGCCGCACCGAGATCGTCCGCAGCCTGCTGCACATGCACTGCAACCGGATGGGGCTGAGCCGCACCGAGGAGGAGGCCGCCCACGGCATGTGGCGCCGCCTCCTCGACCGGATCGCCCACACCCCCGGTAGCGACGGGGCCGGACCGCGATGAGGCTCCTCGCCGCGCGCGGGGCGCGCGGGGCGGCCTCGGCGTGTCCGGCCCACGCTGGCCGCCCGGACCCCGGCGCCGAACGGACCGGGCCGGCCGCAGTGGTGCTGGAGCGGCCGGACCGGACGCTTGTGCCCGGACCGGAGAAACACCGGCGCCTCGCCCACCTCGCCACCCGGACCGAGGCCGACGCTGACGCCCACCGGCTGGCCGAACGTGAGCCGGACCGCGATGAGGCTCCTCGCCGCGCACGGCGCGCGGGGTTACCGGGCCGGCGGCACACCCTCCTCACCAGGGCGCGGGGCGGCCTCGCCCGCCCCACTCCGGTCGCGCCGACCCCGGCGCCGGCGGACCGGGCCGACCGCGGCAGCGGCCGGAGCGGCCGGACCGCGCGCCTGCCCGACTCGCAAGAGCACCGACTCCTCGCCCACTCCGCCGCCCGCACCGAGGCCGACCGTGCCCCCACCGTTCGGCCAAGCATGGGCCGGACCGCGATGAGGCTCCTCGTCGCGCCCGTCGCGCAGGACGCCGAGGGCCCCACCCCCGCCTGGGCCTTTGCGGAGCACCTCCCCCTCCCCCACTCCGGGCAGGGCGCACCGCATTGCGGGCCACGGAAAAACGAACCGCAGACGAACGCGGATCAGGGTAGCCTTACCTGAGTTCCGATCAGTTTGCGGGGAGTCCCATGATCCATCGGCAGTCGGTCGCCGTGCCCGGTCGCCGCCTCGGCACACCGCGTCGTTCCAGAAGCGGAGCGGTGTGCCATGGCGGATGACGCTGATTCCCCGCCGCGCGGGCGCGGCGGCCCGCTGCTGTGGCGGGCGCTGGGCCGCAACCGGGGCCGGGTGGCCGTCGGGGTCGTGGGGACGTCGGGGCACCAGGTGGCCGAGGCGCTGGTGCCCGTCGCCATCGGGCTGATCATCGACCGCGCCGTGGCCACCGGCTCCCCTGGCGCGCTGGCGGTGTCGCTGGCCGGCCTGGCCGCGCTGTTCACCGTGCTCACACTGTCGTGGCGCTATGGTGCGCGCTCACTGGTCGTCGCCATGCAACGCGAAGCGCACCTGCTGCGGGTCGAGGCCGCGGGCAAGATGATCGACCCCCGCCGCCAGGACACCGGCAGGCTCTCGGGCGAGCTGCTGAGCATCGCCACCTCCGACGCCGACCGCGTCTCCCGGCTGCTGCACTTCGCCCCCGCGTCCGTGTCCGGGCTGGCGGGGCTGGGCGTCTCCGCGTTCGTGCTGCTGCGCATCGACCTCGCGCTGGGCCTGGGCGTGCTCATCGGTGTGCCGCTGCTGGTCGTGGCCGCCCAGCTGATCGGCCCCGTGCTGACCCGCCGCGCCGCACTCCAGCAGGCCGCCACCGCCGAGACCACCGCGCTGGCCACCGACCTGATCCGCGGGATCGCCGCGCTGCGCGGGATCGGCGCCGAGCACAACGCGGCGCGGCGCTACCGCGACTCCAGCGCCGCCGCCCTGCGCAGCACCCTGCGCGCGGCCGCCCCCACCGGCGCCTACCACGGCGTCACCACGGCCGGCGGCGGGCTGCTGCTGGCCGCGGTCGCGGCGTTCGCCGGCTGGGCGGCGCTCCAGGGCCGGATCAGCATCGGCGAGCTGATCACCGTGGTGGGGCTGGCCCAGTTCATCACCGAGCCGGTGCGCGAACTGGGCCTGTGCGGGCAGGGCATCGCGCTGTGCCGGGCCTCGGCCCGGCGGCTGGCCGCGGTCCTCGACGCCGGCTTCCGGCTCACCCCGGGCGACCACGTCGCCGGCGACGCCGGCCGGGTGGAGCTGCGCGACGTGCACCACGGGCCGCTGCGCGGGTTCGCCATGACCCTCAAGCCCGGCGAGCTGCTGGGCGTCGTCGGCTACGACCCCCTCGACACGCAGGCCCTGGTCGCGCTGCTGGCCGGGCGGGTGCCCCCGCAGGAGCGCAGCGGCGAGATCCTGCTCGACGGGGTCGCCCTCGACCGCATCGACCTGCACGCCGCGCGCGGCGCGGTGCTCGTCGAACCCCACGAGGTCGACCTGTTCGAGGGCACGCTGCGCTCCAACGTCCTCATCGGGCGGCCCGCGGGCCCCGACGACGGCCCCGCCGGCACCGACACCGTCCTGGCCGAGGCGCTGCGCGCCTCCGCCGGCGACGAAGTCGTCCGCGCCCACCCCGACGGCCTCGACCACCGCATCACCGACCGCGGAACGACCCTCTCCGGCGGCCAGCGCCAGCGGCTGGGCCTGGCGCGGGCGCTGGCGGCCCGGCCGCCCGTCCTGGTCCTCGACGAGCCCACGACCGCGGTCGACGCCATGACCGAGGAGTCCATCGCCGAAGGCCTGGCCCTGGCCCGGCACGACCCCGCGGCGGGGGGCGCCTACGGGACGATCGTGGTCACCAGCAGCCCGGCCCTGCTCGCCCGCGCCCACCGGGTGCTGGTCATCGACAACGGCGCGGTCACCCTGGAGGGCACCCACGCCGAACTCGCCGCCTCCGACGCGGGCTACCGGAAGGCGGTGCTGCGTTGACCGCCCCTCCCCTGGAAGGCGAGCAGACGGCGGATCGCCCTGAGGGCGATTCGCGCACCCCTGCCCGTGCCCTGCTCCGCAGGGACTCGGTTCCTCCCCGGCCCGAAGGCCGGGGCATCCCCGGAGGTTCCCCGTGACGGTCGAGACCCCCCGCCCCCCTGAGGACGCGCCTCCTCCCTCCCCTGCCGGCTCCCCCTCCCCCACCGCCGCACCCGACCCGCCGGCTACAGCGTTCGCACCCGACCGCGCCCACCGGCTGCTGCCGGTCGCCTCGGCCCGCACCACCCTGGCGGTGACCCTCGCGGGGCTGCGCGGGGCCCGGGCCGCGGGCCTGTGGGCGCTGGCCCTGTCCGTCGCGGCCAACGCCTGCGGGCTGGTCGCCCCGTGGGTCCTCGGCATCCTGGTCGACGACGTCACCCGCGGGACCGCCTCCGGGCGGGTACTGGCCCTGTCTGCGCTCATCGCGGGCGCGGCCGTCGCCGGCGGCGTGCTCAGCGCGTTCGCGTTCACCATGATCACCCGCACGGGCGAGACCGTCCTGGCCCGGCTGCGCGAGGACGTCGTCGAGCGGGCCCTGCGGCTACCCGCGCCCGTCCTGGCCCGGCTCAGCAGCGGCGACCTGCTCTCCCGGGTGGGCGACGACGTCCAGGTGGTCGGCGACGCCGTCCGCGAGAAGATCCCGCTCATCGTGTCATCCCTGATCACCGTGGTCCTCACCATGGGCGGCATGTTCGCCCTCGACTGGCGTCTGGGACTGGCCGGCATGTGCTCGCTGCCGGTCTATGCGCTATCGCTGCGCTGGTACCTGCCGCGTTCGGCCCCGCTGTTCGCCCAAGAGCGGGCGGCCATGGGCGAACGCGCCCAGGCGCTCGTGGGGTCGCTGCACGGCGCCGAGACCGTGCACGCCTACCGGCTCAACGAGCGCCGCCTGGCCCTGGTCAACGAGCGCTCAACGGCCGCCATGGACACCACGGTGCGGGTGTTCCGCCTGTTCACCCGCTTCGCGGGCGGCATGAACCTGGCGGAGTGCGTCGGGCTGTCGGCGATCGTCGCCGTGGGGTTCTGGCTGGTGGGCGCCGACGCCGTGACCGTCGGCGCGACCACCGCTGCGGCCCTGTACTTCCACCGCCTGTTCGGCCCGCTGGGGGCGATCATGCTGACCTTCAACGACGTGCAGTCGGCGGGCACCAGCCTGGCGCGCATGGCCGGGGTGATCCGGCTGCCCGCCCCCGAGGTGCCCGAGGACCACGCGCGGCCGGCCGACTCCGGGATCGAGATCCGCGGCGTGGGCCACCGCTACGACGACGGCCCGGCGGTGCTCGACGGCATCACCCTGCGCATCGAGCCCGGTGAGCGGGTGGCCCTGGTGGGCAGCAGCGGCGCCGGCAAGACGACCCTGGCGTCGGTGGTGGCGGGGCTGGTCGCCCCCGCCGAGGGCACGGTGCTGCACGGCGGCGTGCCCATGGAGCGGCTGCACCCCGATGCGCTGCGCCGACACCTGGCCCTGATCAGCCAGGAGGCGCACGTCTTCGCGGGGACCTTCGCCGACAACGTCCGGCTGGCCGCGCCCGGCGCGACCGACGAGGAGGTGCTCGGCGCGCTGGAGGCGGTCGGCGCGCGCTCCTGGGCGCTCGCGCTGCCCGACGGCCTGGCGACCGTGGTCGGCGAGAGCGGCCTGCGGCTGACCGCGCACCAGGGCCAGCAGCTGGCGCTGGCACGCCTGATCCTGGCCGACCCCGCCGTTGCGGTACTGGACGAGGCGGGCGCCGAGGCGGGCAGCGCCGGGGCCCGCGACCTGGAGCGGGCCGCAGTGGCCGCCACCGAGGGCCGCACCACCCTGGTGGTGGCCCACCGGCTACCGCAGGCGGTCGAGGCCGACCGGATCGTGGTCTTGGACGAGGGCCGCATCGTGGAAGTGGGCCCCCACGACGACCTGGTCGCCCTCGGCGGCCGCTACGCGGCGCTATGGTCGGCCTGGCAAGAGGGCGGCCGACCCCTGCCGACCGCGTGAGCGTGAACGCGACCGCGGCCCCGGGGATGTCCCCGGGGCCGCGGTTGTGTTTGCCGGTCCGCTGGCTACAGGCGGTCGACGTCGGTCAGAAAAGCACGCCACTCGGACACGGAGAACGAGAGGGATCCGGCGTCCCGGTGCTTCGTGTCGCGTACGTCAGCGCCCGTCCCGTCCTGGCGGACTTCCACGCAGTTGGAACCGTTGGGGGAATAGCTGGAGGTGTGCCAGTCACTCATAGACGTCCTTCAATGCTGCGAGCGAGAGATCTACCGGCAGGGATGCCGCCAGTGCTGCTGTGAACAGAACACTCACGCGTTCGTGGGTGTCGGGGGTCATTGTCACACTACCGTCCGCGTAGTCGCTGGTGATCACCAGGTCCCCGCCCCGCAGGCGGAACAGCATGACCGGTGATGTGGGGACCACCATGATCGAACCCGTTGGCACAACGTGAAGAGCCACCCTGCCGGTGGCAGCCCATTCCACGAGGTGCCGGGATTGCTCTTTAGCAATCCCGTCAGGAAGGCCGGTCAAAGCCGACAACGGGAACACGGCCGTGACCCGCAGATCCGGGAGTTCGCCCAGTCGGTCGCACCTCAGCTTGGTGAGCTGATCCAGTTCTTCCGATGATGCCAATGGCCGACTTGCAGAGAACACGAAGCGTGCGTATGACTCGCATTGGAGATACCCGGGCACGAGCGACGGCGCGGCGATGGACAGCTGACGCGCGGCTCGTTCGATCGCGTCCAGGTCCCGTGCCCACTCGGGGATCCCGTTTCCGGTGGTGGAACGGCGCCACGCGGCCAGCAGGTCACCGTTGGCGCCCAGAGCGGCATCCAGGCGTTCCGCATTATCCCGTTTCGGCATGGAACCACCCTTTTCCCAACGGTTGACACTGGAATGCGCAGTGCCGCTCCGGGTGGCCAGCTGAAGCTGCGTAAGCCCTGCCAACTCGCGGAATCGAGCAAGTGCTTCAGAGAAGGCGATGGGGGTCATCTCCCCACGATAGCGATGGGATCTCAAGGCGGTACGGCGAATCCCAAAAAATTCGCGAACACTACGGGATCTTGCTAATCGTCGCCACCTTGTCTATGGAGGCGTCCTATTCCGCCGCCCCCTTACACAAGCCGCCCCGGCGCCGCGTGAACGACCCGGGACACGGCCACCGTCTGATCTCGGAGCGACGATGACGACAAACAGCGTAGCCAAGCCGAGCGTCCGCGTACGCCCGTACCGGGTGAAATGGGAACAAGGCGAACGAGACGCACGCCTCGCGCGGGCCGCATGGTACGCGCGGCATATGCGTGAGGCATTGGCCGCCGCCCGAGCGGAGCGTCGGGGAGTCACCGCATGATCTCCGACATCCGGCAGGTCACCGTGCCGGAACTCCGCCAATGGGCCATGCAACACCGCGTCGAAATCCGGGAGCTTGAGAGCCGCGATCTCTTGGGCTTCAGGATCTTCTCAGCCGAATGCGGCCACGAGACCCGCGTGGCCAAGGTCCCTCCAGACGAGCCCATCGCCATCCGTGAGAAGTGGGACGAATACGTCCGGGCTGCACTCGCCCGGATGACGGAACCCGAACTCCGGCGCTACCTCGCCGAACACCCCGTGTACGGCTACCTCGGCCCGCAGACCTAGCCACTGCGGAACAGGCGTAGGCTCCCGCGGCGGCCGGCCGCCGCGCTTCGATCCGGCCGGCTACCGCGAGCGCCATGCGGTGGAATGCGGCATCAATCGCCTCAAGCGCCACCGGGCTGTCGCCGCGAGATACGACGAACTCGCCGTCCGATAGGAGTCGACCGTACTGATTGCAGTCCTCAATGAGTGGCTGTGACCAGCAATTTCGCGACGGACTCTAGCTGTGGAAGGTGGTGGTCGACTCCAAGGCCGCCCGGCCGGTCGCGACCTGGTTCACCGGTGCGTCCTCGTCTGCGTAGCCGAAGGAGATGCCCACGAGCAGCTTTCCTTCGTCCACGCGGAGTTCGTCGCGGACGGTGTCCGCGTAGAAGCTGAGCATGCCCTGCGGGCAACTGGCCACGCCATAGGCGGTCATGGCCAGCAGCAGCGTCTGTAGGTAGGCGCCGGCGTCGGCGGCCAGTCGCGGTCCGCCGTCGCCGGTGACGAACAGGAACGCGGCGTGGGGCGCTCCGTAGAAGCCCATGCTCTCCACGTCGTAGGCGGCGCGGGCCGGGTGGTCGTCGGGGCCGATGCCCAGCGCCGCGTACAGGCCAGCCCCGAAGGCGGCCCGCCGTTCCTGGTGGACGGGGGCGTACATGTCCTCGGCGTAGGGGTAGTCGGCCGTGACGCGTCGCTCGGCGTGGGCCGTCCGCAGGGCGTCGGCCAGGCGGTCTCGTCGTGCGCCGCCGACGATCTCGACCCGCCACGGCTGCGCGTTGGAGTTGGACGGCGCGGCGCCGGCGAGGGAGAAGATCGCGCGCAGAACGTCCTCCGGCACCGGGTCGGGTCGGAACGCGCGGGTCGCGCGACGCCCGCGGATCAGCTGCTCGGCGTACTCCCCCGTGCGTGTCCCGCCGGTAAGTGTCTCGCTCGTGCGTGTCCGGGTGAAGACCGGCCTGCTCATGGAACTCTCCTCTTCAGGATCACTTAAGTAAACGCTGACGTTTACCTAGAAGCTCACCATACAACAGCCACCCCTTCCGAAGTAAACACAGTCGTATACTTACCTCATGACCACGGCGACGACGGCATCTCGACGGCAGGGTCGCGGAGGGCGGGAGCGTATTCTGGCCGCAGCGGCCGGACTGTTCGCGGCCCAGGGGATCAACGCGACACGCATGGAGCAGATCGCGGAGCGGGCTCCAGTGTCCAAGCGCACCCTCTACGCACACTTCCCAACCAAGGACGAGCTCGTCCTCGCCCACTTGAAGAACCTCGCTTCGACGGGGCGCACCCTGGAGGGCGTGCTGGTACGCAAGGACCTCCCCGCCAAGGAGAGAATCCTCGCGCTGTTCGATCCGCCCCCGGCGGCCACTGATCCAGTGCGCGGATGCCCGTTCATCGACGCCGCCGTGGAGTTCCCCGACCCGCAGAACGCGGTCCACTCCTACGCCCGCGAACAGAAACTGCTGATGGTGCGACTGGTGGCCGACCTGGTAGCGGAACTGGGCTGCCGCCAGCCCACCTTCCTCGCCGAGCAACTCGTGACCCTCGCGGACGGCGCCGCCAGCCGCGCCATGGTGCTGGGCGAGGCGGACTACGGCCGGTATGCGCGGACGGCGGCGGAGATCCTCCTGGACAACGCGCTGCCGGCCACGGACTGACGGGCCCCGCCGAGTCGCCGGTGCGCCTAGGCATGTAAGGCCCCGTCGTTCGACCGAGAGGCAGGCGGGACTTTCGTAACACGCCCTAGAGGGGCGCACGTAATTCACACATCCCCATTTTGAACGGAAATGGCGTTTGTTCCGCCTTGACCAGGGAAGACGTTCACCCTGAGCCGAGTCGTTCCCGCCTGGGCGCACATCGCGTTGCTACCGTGAAAACGACGGGAATCAGAGGATCGATCACCCATCTTCAAGTGAAGCCGATTGTCGAATTGACGGGTCGGGGGGAAGGGCATGACGGCGACACAGCACGAGATCCACACGGAACACGGCCACCGGCACGGCGAGGGGTGCGGGCACGTCGCGGTCCCCCACGAGGACCATGTGGACTACGTCCACGACGGGCACCTGCACCACAGGCACGACGACCACTGGGACGACTGTGGTGCGGGCGGTCCCCACCGGACCCACGACGGCCACGGCCACCTGCACGGTGACGGGTGCGGCCACGTCGCGGTCCCCCACGACGACCACGTCGACTACGTCCACGACGGGCACCTCCACCACCAGCACGACGACCACTGGGACGAGCACTGAGGCGGGGCGCAATACCCGGAGCGCCACCGGCTGTCTCGGTACGCTGGCCGCCAACCGCGCCGCGCCAGGCGCGCGACAGCGACCCGGGGAGCCCATGGCGCACCGACACCCCACCGCCCTCGACGCCGAGCACGTCACCCACCCCGCCGCGCGACGGCTGCTGAAGGCCGAGCTGGCCAACTGCGCGCCGTGCCGTGCGCGGGCCGGCTCCGAGGCGCTGGCGGACCTGGAGCCCTCGGGGGTCTTCGACGCGCTCCTGCGCGGCTACGCGCTCAAGCGCGCACAGCAGTGGCGCACCCGCCGCACCCGCTACCCGGTCACCCTCGCCGACCTGGCCCCGCCGCACGAGCTGCGGTTCCTCGGCCGCGCCACGCACGAGGTGGCGCGGGGCTGCGTGATCGAGTCGCGGGCGGGCCACAAGGTGGCCACCACCGACGCGCTGGCCGAGCTGCGCCTGCTGACCGACGAGGAGCGCGCCGCGGTCCTCGGCGACGTCATCGACGGCATCCTGGAGGGCGAGGGCTGAGGACCCCGTTCCCGTTCCCGGGCCCGGTACAGCCCGGTGCGGCGGCCGGGCCGGGCACCCGGGCCGAGGGACCGAAGTGCCGCAGGCCCGGCCCGCGGCGGCGTCAGCCGGCGGCGTCCGCCGCGCGGATCGTCTTCACCGAATTCTGGAGGTGCCAGTCGATCTCGCGCAAATAGTCATCGGCGTCGCCCGCGCGGAGAAGATCGGCGAGCCGCTGATGGTGTTCCAGGATGACATCGGGCGGATCGTAGATGTACTCGAATTTGTGGATGCACAGCAGCGTTTCGGCGATCAGCGTGGAGAACATCTTGCTCAGCCGCCGGCTGCCCGCGGCGTCGACAATGGTGCGGTGGAATGCGAGGTCGGCGCGGGCGACCTCGCCCCAGACCCGCCCGGCGAGCGCCGCGCGCATGTCGGCGAGTACGCCGTCGAGCGCGGCGACCAGCCCGCCGAGGTCGCGGGAGAACACCACGCGCGCCGCCTCGCGCTCCACGGCCAGGCGCGCCCGGTAGACGTCGGCGATGTCGTCGGAGTCGAGCTCGACCACCGAGGTCCCGCGGTTGCGCACCGATGTGAGCAGGCCCTCCTGGACCAGCCGCTGCACCGCCTCGCGCACGGGGCCGCGGCTGGTCTCCAGCCGCGCGGCCAGGTGGACCTCGTTGATCTGCTCCCCGGCCGCGAGCACGCCGTTGAGGATGCGCTCGCGCAGCAGGTCGGCGATGAGATCGGCGGTCCCCTGGTGCCTCATGGGCTTGACGGTGTCGAGCCCGCCCATCGGGTCTCCTCCCAATGATCGGCCGGGCCGGTTGCGCACCGGCCCGGTCACACGACGAATCCCAGATCTTTGCGGACGACGTTCAGCAATGGCCGGCCCGAGCGGAACCGTTCGAAGTTCTCGGTGAAAACGTCGAGCAGGGAATCGCGCCACCCGAAGAAATCCCCCGCCATATGCGGGGAGATAATAACATTCGGGCACCCCCACAAAGGATGTGACTCCGGCAGCGGTTCGTGGTGGAAGACGTCCAGCGCGGCCCCCGCGATCCGCGCGCCGAGCAGCGCTTCGGTGAGCGCATCCTCGTCGACGATCGGCCCGCGCGCCACGTTGACCAGCCGCGCGTCGGCCGCCATCGCGTCGATCACATCGGCGCCGACCAGTCCGCGGGTCTGCTCGGTAAGCGGCGCCGCGACGATCACCCACTGGTAGCCGCCCACGACCGCGGCCAGCTCATCGGGGCCGTGCACCGTTGCGAACACGTCGTCGCCGCCCCGCCGCGAGCGGCCCACCGCATCGACGCCGACGCCCACCGCGCCCAGCAGGGACCCGATCGCCCGGCCGATGGCGCCGGGACCGACGACCAGGGCCCGGGTGCCGCGCAGCCGGGCGGTGGGCCGGTGCTCCCAGCGCCTCCCACCCTGGCGGCGCAGGGTGCCGGGCAGGTCCTTGGCCAGCGCCAGCACCAGGCCCAGCACGTATTCGGCGATCGTGTCGTCGAGCACACCGCGGACGTTGGTCACCACGACGTCGCTGTCGATGACCTGCGGGGTCAGGACGCGGTCGACCCCGGCGCTGGAGACGTGCATCCAGCGCAGCGCCGAGGCGCGGGGCCACGCCGCGGCGATCCCATGCGCCGAGAAGTCCCACACCAGCAGGGCGTCGGCCCCTTCGATCGCGGCGGGCAGCTCCGCGGGCGCCGCGTAGCGCACCTCGGCGCCGGCGAGGTGGGAGAGATCGGGGCGGTGGCCGCCGACGGCGACGGCCAGGGTGGTGGTGTGGGACATGGCCCCATCCTCTACCGGTCGCCGGCGATGCCCAGCAGCGGGGGCAGCGCCGACAGGTCGGCGATCTCGTCGTAGGGCCGGTAGTACTCGCTGCCCTTGCGGTTGTACCGGTTGACCCACACCCGGCGGATCCCGTACTTCTTCGTGGGCATGATGTCGTACTCCCAGCCCTGGGCGGCGTGGGTGATCTGGTCCAGTGACTGCGGCAGCACCGAGAACAGGTGCTGGAAGGCCTGGTCGCGGGGCTTGTAGGCGCCGGCCTGCTCGGCGGTGACCACGTGGTCGAACTCCACCCCGATGGCGGCCACGTGGTGGGGGATCAGGTCGTCGTCGCTGTTGGTGATGATCGCGATCTCATATCCGCCCTCCTTGAGCCGGCGCAGGGCGGCGGGGACCTCGGGGAAGGCGGGGAAGCGGCGGGCGGCGTCCATGAGCCGCTCGTAGTCCTCGTCGTGGAACGCGATGCCGTGCAGGAGCATGCACGTCTCCAGCGTCTGGCGGACGATGTCGGCGTAGCGCCGGTAGGGCTGCGCCACGCCCTGGAAGCGCATGATGCGCAGGTTGTCGAGGAATTCGTCGTGGTCGACGCCGACCTCGTCCAGGCGGTCGCGCACGATGGGCAGGGTGGCGCGGTTGAGGTCGAAGTCGACCAGGGTGCGGTAGCAGTCGAAGGTCACTACGGGCTTGGTGGGCACTGTTCCATTCCATCCTTGGGGTGGCCGGCGGGTGGGCGGGGCGGCACCGGGGGTGCCGCCCCGGGTGCGGGGTCAGCTGGGGCGGGGGCCGTCGGGGACGACCACGGACTTCTCCGGGTCCCAGGCGACGATCGCCTCGTCGCCGGGGGCGAGCGCGGCGCCGTCGGAGCGCGTGGCGGTGCGCGCTGTGACGGTGGTGCCGTCAGGGCAGGTGAGCAGGCACTTCTTGGCGACACCGAGGTAGATCCACTCGGTGACCGTGGCGCGGATGCGGTTGTGCCCGGCGGGGATCGTGTCGCCGGCCGCCATCGGGTACACCGCCACGTTCTCGGGGCGCAGGACCAGCGCCGCGGGGGCGCCGTCGGGGGGTGTGCCGCCGCCGGGCGCGGTGGTCAGTGCAGTGCCGCCGAAGGCGAGGGTCCCGTTGGAGCAGGTGCCGCGCAGCACCGTGGACTCCCCCACGAAGTCGGCGACGAACAGGGAGGCGGGGCGCTCGTAGAGGTCTTCGGCGGTGCCCAGCTGCTCGATCCGGCCGGCGTTGTAGATGGCGATGCGGTCGCTCATGGCCAGGGCCTCCTCCTGGTCGTGGGTCACGTAGACCACGGTGGCCCCCAGCTCCCGGCAGATGCGGGTGATCTCGATCTGCATCGCCTCGCGGAGCTTCTTGTCGAGCGCGCCCAGCGGCTCGTCCATGAGCAGCAGCCGCGGTTTGAACACGGTGGCGCGGGCGAGCGCGACGCGCTGCTGCTGGCCGCCGGAGAGCTGGGCGGGCTTGCGGTCGCCGAAGTCCGAGAGCTGCACCAGGTCGAGGGCCTCGTCGACCAGCTTTTTGCGCTCGGCGCCGTTGATGCCGCGCACCCGCAGCGGGTAGCCGATGTTCTGGGCCGCGGTCATGTGCGGGAAGAGCGCGTACTGCTGGAAGACGATGCCGAGTTCGCGGCGGTGCGGCGGGATCCCGGCCAGCTCGGTGCCGTCGAGGGTGATCGACCCGGCTTCGGCCTCCAGGAACCCGGCGATGAGGTTGAGGGTGGTGGTCTTGCCCGACCCGGAGGGGCCGAGCATGGTCAGGAACTCGCCGGGGCGCACGTCGAGGCTGACGGAGTCCACGCCCCGCTGGCCGCCATAGGACATGCGCACATCGGACAGGCGGAGTTCTCCGCCGAGGGTCGTGGCGGTCACGGCTTCACTGCCTTCCGGACGTTCCTGCGGGCCCCGATCCATGCGGCGGTGACGACCAGCACGATGGTGGTGGCCATGACGAGCGTGGCGGCGACGGCGAGGGTCGGCGACAGCTCCGTCTGCACCTGCTGCCACATGACGACGGGGAGGGTCTTGACGATGGGGCTGGAGAGGAAGATCGACAGGATCAGCTCGTCCCAGCTCGTGGTGAACGCGAACAGGGCGCCGCTGAGCACCCCCGGAGCGATCAGCGGCAGGGTGACCGTGCGGAACACGAACCACCGGGTGGCGCCGAGGCTGGCGGCGGCCTGCTCCAGCGACCGGTCCATGCCGTGCAGGCTGGTGGAGACGGCGATGTAGACCAGCGGGTAGGCGACCACGGTGTGGCCGAGGATCAGGCCGCCCAGGGAGCCGAGGATCCGCCAGTCGCTGTAGACGAGGAACAGGCCCACGGCCAGCACGACCAGCGGCATGATCATCGGGCTCAGGATCAGCACCTGGAGCAGGCCCTTGCCGCGGAACCGGCCGCGGATGAGCCCCAGCGCGGTCATGATCCCCAGCACCACCGACAGCACGGTGGTGCACACGGCGACCTGGAGGCTCTGGGCGACCGCCGACATCCACACCGGGTCGGTGAAGAACTCCCGGTACCACACGAGCGAGAGTCCCTGGGGCGGGAAGCTCAGGAACGCGCTCGCGGAGAACGACATCGGGATGACCACGAGCGTGGGCAGGATGAGCAGCGCGCCGACGGTGATGCCGAAGGCCTTGAGGGCCCAGGGGGTCTTTGCGGGCATCAGCGGCCTCCCGTGACGATGTCCTTGAACCCGACCAGGCGGGTGCCGAGGAAGAGGAAGGCCAGGGTCAGGGCGAGCAGGACGATGCCGATCGCCGAGCCGACGCCGAACTGGACCTGCTGCTCGACCTGGTTGACGATGAGCTCGGAGAGCATGGAGTTGCTCGGCGAGCCCAGGAGCGCGGGCGTGATGTAGTAGCCCAGCGACATCACGAAGACGATGAGGGCGCCGGCGACCACGCCGGGCGCCGTCAGCGGCAGGAACACGGTGCGGAAGGTGAAGGCGGCCGTGGCGCCGAGGCTGCGCGCCGCGGGCACCAGGGAGGGCGGGACGCGCCGCATGGCGGCGTAGATCGGGAAGACCATGAACGGCAGCAGGGAGTGGGTCATGCCGATCGTGACGCCGAGCATGTTGCGCATCAGTGGCAGGGGCGCGTCGATGATCCCCAGCGCCATCAGCGCGGAGTTGACGGTCCCGGTCTCCTGGAGCCAGACGGTCCAGGCGTAGGTGCGCACGAGCAGGCTGGTGAAGAACGGCAGGATCACCAGGAGGGTGAGGATGCCCGCCGCCACGGGGCCCGAGCGGTACATCAGGTAGGCGTAGGGGTAGGCGATCAGCAGGGCTGCCGCCGTCACCACGAGCGCCGTCAGGAACGTCTGGACCAGCGACCGCAGGTAGACGGGGTCGTCGACGAAGATGGCGTAGTTCTCGGGGCCGGGCTCGGTGACCGAGCGCAGCGCGGTCTGGAGGAAGGGGAACAGGAACAGGACGGTCAGGAAGACCAGGGCGGGCCAGACCAGGATGTTCCAGCCGCGGTGGCCCTCGGCGGCCGGGGCCGTGGCGGGGGCGCTCGGGGCGGGGTCGGTGGTGCTCATGCGGACCTCACCCAGTTCTGCCACCGGGAGTCGACCTCGGCGCGGTTGGCGTTGAGCCACCGGTTGTCGAAGTCGATGCCGATGTCGAGGTAGCTGGTGGGCAGGTGCTCGACCATGGAGGGTTCGACCAGGTCCAGCGCCTCGCGGTTGGTGGGGCCGTAGGGGATGTGGCGGGAGAGCTTGGCGTTGTTCTCCGCCGACAGGCAGAACCGGGCGAGGTCCATCGCGTGCTCGACGTTGGCGCCGCGGGGGACGACCAGGGAGTCGGCCTGGATGAAGTGCTGGTTCCACTGAATCGCGATCGGGGCGCCCTCCTTCTGGAGGTTGTAGACCCGGCCGTTCCACACCTGGACCATGCTGACCTCGCCGTCGGCGATGAGCTGGGCCGACTGGGCGCCGGTGGTCCAGAACACCGTCTCGTCCTTGATGGTGTCGAGCTTGGCGAAGGCGCGGTCGAAGTCGATGGGGTAGAGGTCCTCGGGGGCGACGCCGTCGGCGGTCAGCGCGATCTCCAGCACGGCGCCCGAGGGGAAGTTGCGTAGCCCGCGCCGGCCGGGGAACTTGTCGAGGTCGAAGAAGTCGGCCCAGCCCTCGGGCTCCTTGCCGCCGAACATGTCGGTGCGGTAGGCGAGCACGTTGGAGAAGATGGTGTGGCCCACGATCGAGTCGTGGGTGTACTCGGGCATGAGCTCGTCGAGGGGCAGGCCGTGCCCGGCGAAGTCGACCAGGGAGTCCCGGTCGGGGCCGAACCCGAAGTCGCCGGTGGCGGTCACCAGGTCCCACAGGACGTTGTCGCTGGCGACCATGGCCTGGAGCTTGGCGTAGTTCTTGGGCACGTCCTCGGCGACCCGCAGGTCGGGGCGCCGGGCCTGGAAGGGGGTGAGCCAGGCGTCGCGCTCGGCCGCCTGGTACTCGCCGCCGTCGGACACGAAGACGACCGTGCCTTCGCGCTGGCGCCCGAAGGCCGAGCAGCCTCCGATGGTGAGCTGGCCGGCGCCGGCCAGCCCGGTGAGTCCGGCGAGCCGGAGCAGCCGCCGGCGGTCGAGCCCGCCGCCGGTTCCGGCCGCCCAGGGCGCCTTTTCGTTCCTCGGTGACATCTGGTGGATCACCTCAATTCCGTGGGTGTCAATGCGGGGTGCCGGTGCAGGGGGACGGGCGAACGCCGTCAGCCCATGTCGGCCGGGGAGCCCCCTGGATGGCGGAGGAATCCGATGTCCAGGTCCGTGTGCCCGTCGACGGCCAATTGCGCGCCGGCCTCGCCGATCGCCGGGCACATCTTGAATCCGTGCCCGGAGAACCCGGCGAGGACGATCACATCGGCCATGTCCGGATGCGCGCCGACCCATTCCCGGTGGTCGGGGGTGTAGGTCTCGATATAGGTGTCGGTGCGCATGGGGTGGGGATCGAGGCCGGGCAGGTAGCGTTCGGCGGCCTGTTGGAACGGCTCCAGTTCCTCGGGGCGCACGACGCGCTCGACCTCGTCGGGGCGGTCTGCGGGCAGGTGGTGGTCGAACCCCAGGCCGATCTTCATGGCGGTGCGGTCGGGGACGGGCAGCCCGTAGCAGTAGGTGGGGACGGTGCGGATGAAGGGTGTGATGGTGGCGAGGTAGCCGGGGTCGCGGGCGAAGAACCAGGCCGAGATCAGCCGCCGCACGGTCAGCAGCGGGGCGAAGCGGGGCAGCAGGAAGTTGGTCCAGCCGCCTGCGGCGACGACGACCCGGTCGAACTCGGTCTCGCCGGTGTCGGTGGCCACGGCGACGCCGCGCGGGGTCTCGCGGATCTCGCGGACGGCCGCGGAGCGGTGGACGGTGGCGCCGTTGCGCTCGGCCAGGGCCGCGGTGGCGGCGACCGTCAGCTCGGGGCGGATCGAGCCGCCGTTGGGGTCCCAGATGGCGACGTCGCCGGGGTCCATCGCGAACTGGGGGTGGCGCTTCTTCAGCTCGGCGGCGTCGTAGACCTCGTGGGGGAGGTCGGAGGCGCGTGCGCAGGCCAGGGCGGTGCGCATCTGCTCGTGGGCGGGCGAGCCCATGGCCAGGGCTCCGTCGAGCACCCGCAGTTCGCGGCCGGTCTGCTCTTGCAGCTCGGTCCAGATCTCGTGGGCCCGGGCGACGAGCGGCGTGTAGCGGAGGTCCTCGATCTCGACGGTGCGGAAGAGCCGGGTCTCCCCGCCGGCGGCGCCGCGGGGGTGGCCGGGCCAGTAGGTGTCGTACCCGGTCGCGTCGACGCCGCGCCTGCTGAGCTGCCACAGGACCTGGGCGCCCATGGTCCCGAGTCCGACGACGCCTACCTTGAGCCTCGACATGCCTATTCCTTTCGAGCAAGGAATTCCTGTCTGCGGCGTTCATCACAACAGCGCCGAATGGCAACTGTCAACAGTTGGCAGAAAGTTCATAGGGCGGCAATCAGCGCAAACGTCCCCGACACGGCGACCGTACGGCGACAGCGGGCGCCGACACCCCCCGGAAACACGTGGGGC
>NZ_JBHSBH010000010.1:50928-82144 GCF_042650565.1 Nocardiopsis sediminis | reverse complement strand
GGGGGGGGGGGGGGGCCCGATGAGCGCCAAGTGCGGGGTTACTCCAGGGACGCGATGGTGCGGCGGACCGGCCGCGAGGGGCGGCCGGTGGAGAAGTACTCCGGCGAGGCGGCGCGGATCCGCTCGACGTCGTCGAAGACGGCGCGCAGGTGCGAGCGCAGGGCCTCGACCGCGGCGGCGGGGTCGGCGGCCTCGACGGCGTCGACGACCTCGGCGTGCTGGTCGATCAGCTCGCCGATGGGGCGGGTATCGATCAGGCTCAGCCGCCGGGCGCGGTCCAGGTGGGCCTTTGCGGCGTTGACGGTCCCCCAGGCGCTCTCGTGGCCGGCCAGGGCGAGCAGGGCGCGGTGGAACTCCTCGTCGAGCTCGAAGAAGCGGTCGTGGTCACCGGCCTGCGCGGTGTCCTTCTGGGCGTCGAGGATCGCGCGCAGGTCCCCGATGCGCTCGCGGACCTCGCCGGGCTCGACCTGGGACAGCGACGCGCACTCGATGGCCTCGCGGATGAACTGCGCCTGCTTGACGCGTTCGGGGTCGACGAGCGAGACGAAGCTGCCCACCTGCGGAAAGACCTGCACCATGCCCTCCTCGCGCAGGAGCAGGAGGCTTTCGCGCACGGGGGTGCGGCTGACGCCGAGCTCGGCGGCGAGCTCGTTCTCCGACAGCGCGGCGCCGGGCCGGAGCTCCAGCGTGATGATCGCGCGGCGGATGGTGTCGAGGGTGCGATCGCGTACGGACAGCAGCGGCCCTCCGGTCGGGGTCTCGTCGGCCATGCCCCTGAGTGTAGTTGGCGGAAATATTACGGGCACATTGACGGAACTGGAATGGCAGTGCTTGTATGGCAGCAACGACGCGTGGATCACCCGCGAATCCGCCCTGGTCAGCGCCCCCCGCGTCGCTCTGTACGCAGGCAAAAGGAGCAACCGATGACCGGACCGGCGTCGTCCGCACCCGCAAAGCGGGGGTCACGCAGTACCCGCGACCTCACCCGGGCCGCGGTGTCGGGCTGGCTGGGCACAGCGATGGAGTTCATGGACTTCCAGCTGTACTCCCTAGCCGCCGCACTGGTGTTCAACGAGATCTTCTTCCCCGAGTTCGACCCGGCGGTGGGCCTGATCGCCGCGATGGCCACCTACGGCGTCGGCTACGTCGCCCGCCTGCTGGGCGCGATCTACTTCGGCCGCATGGGCGACCGCCTGGGACGCAAGAAGGTCCTGTTCATCACCATCGCCCTGATGGGCGTATCGACCACCCTCATCGGCGTGCTGCCCACCTACCAGCAGATCGGGCTGGCCGCCCCGCTGCTGCTGGTGGGCCTGCGCCTGATCCAGGGCTTCGGCGCCGGGGCCGAGATCGCCGGCGCCACCGTGATGCTGGCCGAGTACGCGCCCACGCGCCGCCGCGGCCTCATCGCCTCCCTGGTCTCCCTGGGCACCAACTCCGGAACCCTGGGCGCCTCGGCCCTGTGGGCGGTCCTGGTCGCGGTCCTGCCCCATGACGACCTCATCGCCTGGGGCTGGCGCATCCCGTTCCTGGCCAGCTTCGTGCTGCTGATCCTGGCCGTGTGGATCCGCTCCACGGTCAAGGAGAGCCCGGTCTTCGAGCAGCGCGCCGACGTCGACGCCGACGGGGTGGCGCTGACCCGCCAGGAACTGGCCGCCGCCGCGGTCGAGACCGGCAAGGGCACCCTGGAGACCGCCCTGCACCAGAAGAAGGGCCGCGCGTTCCTGATCGCGCTGGGCCTGCGCTTCGGCCAGGCGGGCAACTCCGGCCTCATCCAGACCTTCCTGGTGGGCTACCTCGCCTCCACCCTGCTGGTCGACGGCTCCGTGGGCACCTCCGCCATCGTCTACGGCTCGCTCCTGGGCTTCGTCACCGTGCCGCTCGTGGGCGCCATCGGCGACCGCATCGGGCGCCGCCCCGTCTACATCGCGCTGACCATCGCCAGCATGGTCTATGCGATCCCCATGATGCTGCTGATCACCAGCGGCAGCACGCTCCTGATCACCATCGGCATGGTCATCGGGCTCAACCTCGCCGTCCTGGGCCTGTTCTCGATGGAGAGCGTCACCATGGCCGAGCTGTTCGGCGCCCGCACCCGCTTCACCCAGCTCGCCCTGGCCAAGGAGATCGGCGGCATCCTCGCCACCGCCATCGGCCCGCTGCTGGCCGCCTCGCTCACCGCCTGGACCGGCTCCTGGTGGCCCCTGGCCGCCATGGTCATCGTCTACTCCCTGGTCACCCTGGTCTCCGCCCTGACCTCGCCCGAGGTCCGCGGCCGCGACCTCGTCAAGCTGGAGGACGCCGTATGAGGGCGGTCAGGGTCCACGGCCCCGGCGACCTGCGGGTCGACGACATCCCCGACCCGGTCCCGGGCGAGGGCGAGGTCGCCATCGCCGTCGAATGGGGCGGGATCTGCGGCTCCGACATCTCCTACTACCGGCACGGCCGCTCCGGCACCGCGCAGCTGCGCGACCCGCTGGTCCTCGGCCACGAGTTCGCCGGCCGCGTCGCCGCGCTGGGCCCCGGCACCACCGGGATCGAGGTGGGCACCCCGGTCACCGTCCACCCGGCGCTCCCGGTCGGCGACGAGCCGCTGCCCGCCCGGCTGGCGGGGCGCACCAACCTCTACCCGCGGGTCCGCTACTCCGGCTCCGCCGCCTTCCACCCGCACACCGACGGCGGCTTCAGCCAGCTCACCACCGTCCAGGCCCACCAGCTGCGCCCCCTGCCCGAGGGGGTCGGCACCCGCGAGGGCGCCCTGGCCGAGCCGCTCGCCGTGGCCATGCACGCCGTCAACCGGGCCGGCGGCGTCGCCGGGCGCGACGCCACCGTCAACGGCGCCGGACCCATCGGGTCGCTGGTCGTGGCCGCGCTCAAGCACGCCGGCGCGGCCCGCGTCACCGTCGCCGACCTCAACGACGCCTCCCTCGCCATCGCCCGCGCCATGGGCGCCGACGACACCCGCAACATCGCCGACGGCCAGTCGCTCCCGGCCGACGCCGAGCTGGTGTTCGAGGCCTCGGGCGCACCGGGCGCGCTGGGCGGCGTGCTGGCCTCGACCGCGCGCGGCGGCACCCTCGTCCAGGTGGGCAACCTGCCCGGCACCGAGGCGCCCGCCGCTCTGGGCGACCTCGTCACCCGCGAGATCACCTGGATCGGCTCCTACCGGTTCGTCGACGAGATCGACGACGCCCTGGCCGCCCTTGCGACCGGCCTCGACCTCACCCCGCTCATGACCCACGCCTTCGGCCTGGACGACGCCGAGGCGGCCATGTGCACCGCCGCCGACCCCGCCTCCGGCAGCAGCAAGGTCATGCTGCGCTTCACCTGACCGCCGCTCTTCCCACAGCTCCCACAGCGCTACAGCAAAGGAAACCCCGTGAAGATCACCGATGCACGGGTGGTCGTGTCCTCACCCGGACGCAACTACGTCACCCTGATCATCGAGACCGAGGACGGCGTCACCGGGGTCGGCGACGCCACCCTCAACGGGCGCGAGCTGTCGGTGGCGGCCTACCTCACCGACCACCTGTGCCCGCTGCTCATCGGCCGCGACGCCCGCCGCATCGAGGACACCTGGCACTACCTCTACAAGGGCGCCTACTGGCGGCGCGGGCCGGTGACGATGACCGCCATCGCCGCCGTCGACGTCGCCCTGTGGGACATCAAGGCCAAAGCCGCCGGGATGCCCCTCTACCAGCTGCTCGGCGGCGCCGCGCGCGACGGCGTCCTGGTCTACGGCCACGCCAGCGGCGCCACCCTGGACGACCTCTCCGCCGACTTCCAGCGCCACCTGGACCTCGGCTACAAGGCCGTGCGCGCCCAGGCGTCGGTCCCGGGGCTGGAGAAGACCTACGGGATCGCGCCGGCCGGCGGCGCCGTCTACGAGCCCGCCAACGGCAACCGCCCCCAGGAGGACACCTGGGAGACCACCGCCTACCTCGACTTCGCCCCCGACATGCTCGGCCACATCCGCGAGCAGTTCGGCTACGGCGTCCACCTGCTCCATGACGTCCACCACCGGCTGACCCCCATCGAGGCCGGCCGGCTCGGCGCCGCCCTGGAGAAGTACCGCCCGTTCTGGATCGAGGACCCCACCCCCGCCGAGGACCAGTCGGCGTTCCGGGTCATCCGCGGCCACACCACCACCCCGATCGCGGTCGGCGAGGTCTTCAACTCCATCTGGGACTGCCAGCAGCTGATCACCGAGCGCCTCATCGACTACATCCGCACCTCGGTGTCACACTCCGGCGGCATCACCCACCTGCGCCGCATCTTCTCCCTGGCCGAGCTGTACGGGGTGCGCACCGGCTCCCACGGGGCGGGCGACCTGTCGCCCGTGGCCATGGCGGCGGCGCTGCACGTCGACCTCGCCGTCCCCAACTTCGGCATCCAGGAGTACATGGGCCACACCGGGCCCGTGGGCGAGGTGTTCCGCACCTCCTACACCTTCACCGACGGCTACATGCACCCCGGCGAGGCGCCCGGGCTGGGCGTGGAGTTCGACGAGGAGGCCGCGGCGCGCTTCCCCTACGACCCCCGCTACCTGCCGGTCAACCGCCGCCTCGACGGAACGGTGCACGACTGGTGACCCGGCTGAGCCTTGCGGCGCTGCGGGCGGCGGGGCGCTCCCCCGCCCTGGACCGCGGCGCCCTGCGCACCGGCATCGTCCACCTCGGCATCGGCGCGTTCTTCCGCGCCCACGGCGCCGTCCTCACCGAGGACGCCATGCTCGCCGACGGCTCCGCCGCGTGGGGCATCAGCGCCGTCACCGGGCGCTCCCCGCGCGTGCGCGACCAGCTGGCGCCCCAGGACGGCCTGTTCACCCTCACCGAGCGCGGGCCGGGCGCCCGCCCCACCCGCCTGGTGTCGTCCATCCGCGAGGTCATCGCCGGGCCGCAGGACCCTGGAGGGGTCCTCGCCCGCATCGCCGACCCCGCGACGAGGGTCGTCACGCTCACCGTCACCGAGAAGGGCTACCGGATCGACCCGCGCACCGGCGGCCTGGACCTGGCGGATGCGGGCGTGGCCGCCGACCTCGCCGGGGCCGCCCCCACGACCCCGATCGGGCAGCTCGCGCGCGGCCTCCAGGCCCGCCAGCGGGCCGACGCCGGCCCCCTCACCGTCGTCTCCTGCGACAACCTGCCCGAGAACGGCGCGCTGACCGCCCGGCTGCTCGCCGGCTTCGCCGATGCGCTGCCGGCGGCCGAGGGCGACGCGCTGCGGTCGTGGACGGCGGCCAACGCCGCCTTCCCCGCCACCATGGTCGACCGGATGGTCCCGGCCACCACCGGCTCCGACCTCGACCGCATCGAGCAGGGCTTCGGCCTGCGCGACGAGGGCGCGGTCGTCGCCGAGCCCTTCGTGCAGTGGGTGATCGAGGACCGCTTCGCCGCGGCGCGGCCGGGCTGGGAGGCCGCGGGCGCCCGCTTCACCGGCGACGTGCGGCCGTGGGAAGCGGCCAAGCTGCGCATCCTCAACGCCGGCCACTCGCTGGTCGCCTACCTCGGCCTGCTCGCGGGGCATGCGACCATCGCCGAGGGCGTCGCCGACGACCGCATCGCGGGGGCGGTCCGCAGCCTCATCCACAGCGAGGTCCTGGGGACGATCGCCTTGCCCGAAGGGCTGGACGGGGCGGCCTACGGCGACTCCGTCCTGGAGCGGTTCGCCAACCCGGCCCTGGGGCACACGACCGCCAAGGTGGCGAGCGACGGCTCGCAGAAGATCGGGCCGCGCCTGCTGTCGACCGCGGCGGCGGCGCTGGAGGCGGGGCGCGAACCGCGGTGGTCGGCCCTGGCGGTCGCGGCGTGGATGCGCCACGTGGTCCTCGCGGGTCCAGAGCTCGACGACCCCCTCGCCGGGGCGCTGGCCGCGCTGCCGGCCGGCGGGCCGGACGGCCGCACCGCGGTGCCCGCGCTGCTGCGCTGCGACGTGTTCCCGCCGGATCTGGCCGCCGACCAGAGGTTCTCCGGCCTCGTGGCCCACTGGTACGGGGTGCTCGCGGCGGCCGGCGTCGACGGCCTGAGTGGGGAGGCGACCGCGTAGCGGACGGCAACCCCTTTTCCAATCCATCCGAGACGGAACGTCTCGTTTTGACATGCGCCCCGGACCGCGGGCATCCTTATGTCGAAACGAGACGTTCCGTCTCACGATGAGGAAGGGGGACCCGTGGTCCACTCAGCCGGACCCACCGCCGCCGCCCAGCGCGTCTGGTTCATCACCGGCGCCTCCCGCGGGCTGGGCCGGGCGTTCGCCGAGGCCGCACTGGCCGCGGGCGAGCGCGTCATCGGCACCGCCCGCGACGTCGCCCCGCTCGAGGACCTGGTGGCGCGCTACGACGGCCGCCTGATCGCCTTCCCCCTCGACGTCACCGACCGCGCCGCGGTCATGGCCGGAGTCCGCCGCGCCTACGACACCTTCGGCCGGCTCGACATCGTCGTCAACAACGCCGGCCAGCTCCTCTACGGCATGCTGGAGGAGGTCACCGAGGCCCAGGCGCGGGCGCACATGGACACCAACTTCTTCGGCGCGCTGTGGGTCTGCCAGGCGGCGGTGCCGCTCCTGCGCGAGCAGGGCTCCGGGCACATCATCCAGGTGGGCACCGTCGGCGCCGGTGGCGGCTTCTCCTGCGTCGGCATGTACGGGGCGGGCAAGGCGGCGGTCGACGCCATCAGCGAGGCGCTGGCCATGGAGGTGGAGTCCTTCGGCATCAAGGTCACCAAGCTCCAGCCCACCAGCTACGACACCGGGCTGTTCACCACCGGGACCACCGCCACCGAGGCCGACCCCGCCTACGCCGGCCTGCGCGCCCGGCTGGCGGAGCTGTGGGGCGGGGAATCCAGCGACCCGCACCCGTCGCAAGCCGCGCCCGTGCTCATGGAGCTGGTCGACCTGCCCGACCCGCCCCGGCGCCTGGCCGTCGGCGGATACTCCTACGACCTGTCCCGCGACGCCGACCAGGCGCGCACCGCCGAGGCCGAACGGTGGGAGCACCTGAGCCGCAAGGGCGGCTGACCCCGCCCGGGGGGGCGGTGGCGCACATGCAAGGGGGGTGCCCCGGCCGCGGCCGGGGCACCCCCCTTGTACCTGTTCGCGTACCCGCGCTGCGGGGACGTGCGGGTCAGCCCGCCTTGGTCACGTCCACGAGGTCGGGGTTCTTCCAGTTGGGGTTGGCGAAGTACTTCTTCGTCTCGGCCACGATGACCCCCGACAGCACCAGCAGGCCGATCAGGTTGGGCACGGCCATCAGGCCGTTGGCGGCGTCGCTGAACGCCCACGCGATGCCGATCTCGGTGGTGGCGCCGATGTAGACCACGGCCACGAAGAGGATGCGGAACGGCATCACCGCGCGGCGCCCCACGAGGTAGTCCAGGCACCGCTCGCCGTAGTAGGACCAGCCCACCAGCGTGGTGAAGGCGAAGAACATCAGGGCGATGGCGACGATGTAGCCGCCGATCGGCGCGAGGCCGGGGTTGATGCCGCCGAACGCCTCGCTCATCGCCCAGTTGGTCATCAGCGCGCCGTCGCCGGTGTCGGCCTCCGCCTCCCAAGCGCCGGTGACGATGATGACCAGGCCGGTCATGGTGACCACGATGATGGTGTCGATGAAGGTCTGGGTCATGGAGACCATGGCCTGGCGCACCGGCTGGGCGGTCTTGGCCGCGGCGGCGGCGATACCGCCGGTGCCCAGCCCCGACTCGTTGGAGAACATGCCGCGCGCCATGCCCTGCTGCATCGCGATGATGAACGCCGAGCCCGCGAAGCCGCCGACGGCGGCGGTGCCGGTGAACGCGTCGGTGAAGACCAGGGCGAGCGCGGCCGGGATGTCGACCGCGTGCACGCCGAGCACGACCAGCGAGGCCACGACGTAGGCGACGATCATGAAGGGCACGACGCCGGAGGCGAAGCGTCCGATGCTCTTGATCCCGCCGAGGATGACGGCGGCCACCAGGACGACCATCGCAATACCGGAGGCCCAGGTCGGCACGCCGAACGCGCTGTCGAGCTGGCCGGCGACCGCGTTGGCCTGGGTCATGTTGCCGATGCCGAACGACGCCACCGCGCCGAAGACGGCGAACATGCCGCCCAGCACCAGGCCGACCTTGGCGCCGGTGCTGCCCGCGCCGAACTTCTCGGCCAGGCCGTGGCGCAGGTAGAACATCGGCCCGCCGCTCATCTCGCCCTTGGAGTCGGGGCGGCGGTACTTCACGCCGAGCAGCGCTTCGCTGTACTTGGTGGCCATGCCCAGGACGCCGGTGACCCACATCCAGAACAGGGCGCCCGGACCGCCGACACCGATCGCCAGTGCGACACCGGAGATGTTGCCCACGCCGACCGTGGCGGCCAACGCCGTGCTGAGCGCCTGGTAGTGGGAGATGTCGCCTTCGGTCTTTTCCCCGTCCTTGTCCGCCTCGGTGCGGCGCACCAGCGCCAGCCACATGGCGTGCCCCAGGACACGGAACTGCAATCCGCCGAGGCGGATGGTGAGGTAGACCCCCACGATCAGCAGCAGTGGGATGAGGAAGGTCGGCCCCCAGATGAAGGAGACGACGGCGTCCAGCACCGCTTGGATGGACTCGGACATAGAAGAGGGCTCCCTGGTAACAACAGAAGAAGACCGCCGCGGGGGACGACCCGCGGCACCAGTGTTTCCGAACGATCGGCGCGCAGGTCGGCGGACCCGCGGGGCGCGCTTCGGAAAGAGTCACACTGTAGCGTCACGGCGGTGTCACATTTGGCCGTCGCCCGCATTTCTTAACATATCCGGCGAAAATCGGGCCAAAAGTAGGAAGCGGACGGTACTCGGGGCCAGGCACACGGGCACCGAGGTGCCGGTCCGGGCGGTGGTGGGGACGTAGGTCAGCGCGTCGCGGGACCGGCCGGCCGAGGGGTGGCGAGCCCCGCGAGGAACGCGTCGGCACCCCGGGCGAAGTGGGCTTCCCAGTCCTCCTCGCCCGTGACGGCGTGGGCGGCGAGCGTCGGGTAGCGGTCGGCGTTGCGGCGCAGATGGTCGTTGACGGCGGAACGCGCCGCGGCGGCACCCTGGTTCCGCCAGGCGGCCTCGGCGGCGGCGGAGCCGATGACGTAGGTGGACACGGCAGCGGCGGCGGCCCGCAGGTCCAGCCCCGCCAGCCCCGCACGGGCCAGCGCGGCGTAGACGGACTCCGAATGCGCCAGCGCGTTGGGGCCCAGGAGGGGACGGCTGACCGCGAGGGCGGCCGACCACGGATGCCGCAGCAGGGCCGCACGCAGCTCCCCCATGAAGGCCCCGATCTCGGCGCGCCACGACTGCGCCGGGGCGGCCGGCAGGGCGACCTCACCGAACACCGCGTCCAGCGCCAGGTCCAGGAGGTCGTCGCGGTGGGCGACGTGCCAGTACAGGCTGGTCGCGTGCACACCGAGGGCGTCGGCGAGCCGGCGCATGCTCAGCCCCTCGGTCCCGCCCGCGTCGAGGACCCCGACCGCCGCCGCCACGATGCGCTCCCGGGTGAGCGCGGGCGCCCGGGATGCGGGGCCCGGCTCGCGCAGCCACACCCCTCCGGGCACCGCCTCGCCGCTCGCCGCACGCTTGGGACTCATGCCGTTCACGATAACCCGCTCTCCGACGCCGATCGGCTAGTCCTACACTGTAGGACCGATCCACGATTGTAGGAGAAGAAGGCGGTGCGGGTATGGCGGACACGGCACGGGGAGCCCGGGACAGCAGAGCGGGCCATCCGCACCGGTGGCGGATCCTGGCGGCGATCTGCGCGGGGCTGCTGGTCATCGTCCTGGACAACACCGTCGTCAACCTTGCGCTGCCGTCGATCGCCGCCGCGTTCGGCGCCTCCACCGCACAGCAGCAGGCGGTCGTCGACGCCTACGTCGTCGTCTTCGCCGGTCTGCTGATCGCCGCGGGGGCCGCCGCGGACCGCTACGGACGCCGCCGCGCCATGGTGGCCGGGCTGGTGCTGCTCGGACTGGCCTCGGCCGCCGCCGCGGCCGCCGGGTCGGTGTGGTGGCTGGTCGCGATGCGCGCGGTCATGGGCGTGGGCGCCGCGCTGGTCATGCCCGCCACTCTCGCGGTGATCGTCCAGGTCTTCCCCGCCCATGAGCGGCCCCGGGCGTTCGCCGCCTGGGCGGCGGTGGCCTCGGTGGGGATGGCCGCCGGGCCGGTGCTGGGCGGGCTGCTGGTCGCCGCGTGGAGCTGGGCGGGCGTGTTCCTCATCAACGCCCCCGTCGCCGCCGCGGCCGTTGCCGCGCTCCTGCGGCTGGTCCCCGAATCCCGCGACCCGGCGCGCCGCCCGGTCGACCCGGCCGGCGCGCTGCTGGCCACCCTGGGGATGGTCGCGCTGGTCACGGCGGTCATCGCCGCGGGCGCACACGGCCCCGCCGCCCCTGCCGCCCTGGTCTGCGCACCCGTGGCGGCCCTGGCGCTGGCAGCGTTCGTCCGCCACCAGCGCCGCTCGCCCGCGCCCCTGGTGGACTTCTCCCTCTACCGCGACCGGAGGTTCGCCGGCGGCAGCGCCGCCGCCACCCTGCTCACCCTGGGCACCGGCAGCGCGCTGTTCGTCATCGCCCAGTACCTCCAGCTCGTCCTCGGCCTCACCCCATTGGAGGCCGGGGCCGCTGTGATGCCGCTGGCGGCGGGCACGGTGCTCGGCTCGGCCGCCGGAGGACGCGCGCCCGAGCGCATCGGCCCGCGCGCCGCGATCGTCGCGGGGTTCGCCGCCACCGCCGCCGGGTTCGTGCTGCTGGCCGCCCCCGGGCCCGACGGCCCCTATGGGGTGGTCGCCGCCGGGCTCCTCCTGGCCGGAGCAGGAACCGGGTTCGCGGGGCCCGCCACGACCAGCACCATCCTGGGCGCCGTACCCGCCGGGCGCGCGGGCATGGGATCGGCGCTCAACGACACCCACCAGCAGCTCGGCATCGCCCTGGGCGTCGCCGCCCTGGGCGGCCTGCTGTCGGCCGCCTACCGGGCGGGCCTGCCCCCTTCCGCCCCGTCCGAGGCGCAGGCGTCGCCGGCGGCCGCCTTCGCCCACGCGGCCGGCCGGCCCGGCGGCGCGGACCTGGCCGAGGCGGCGGCATCGGCGTTCACCGGCGCGCAGAGCCTCACGATGCTCGTCGCCGCCGGATGCGCCACCGCCGGCGCGGTCACCGCGGCCCTCGTCCTGCCCCGCGACGCCCCCGCGCGGCCGTGACAGGTGCGACGACACCGAATGCGGACATTGCATTCCTTGTCGATACACGCACGGATTTTCCGGCGAATCCTGGACCGATGAGGGCGCGCCTCGCACATGGGGAATCCCAACACTTCGGCGGAACGCGGCGCAATCCCGCGGCACCCTGCTGGGCGGATCGATTTCCGGGACGGCCGCATGGTGATTGCTTCCGGAAAATCCCCTTCGACGGCACGATCCCAGAGCGCAGCCCCCGATGGGTCGCATCCCGGCGGGACAAGTACACCGTTCCACCCCGAGATCATCATCCGACCTGGACACAGATCCGGCGGACACCCTCACGGCGACCACCGCGGACCGCCGGAACCGGGGCCGCCGCCCATCGGCATTCCCACTCCGACGATTCCCGCCAACCCCGGCAATCGGCCGATCTACGGACATTGCAGCCGCACGTAAATTCCACCACCGGAGAAACACTCGGCAATTCCAACAACGAAGGTGTGGCCATTCCAACGGGAGGGTAGACACCATTTCGTGAACGGCCGACGGTCGGCCACCGAAAACCGCATCCTCTCCCGAATCACCGCTGCGGCACGTGCGACACGCCCGCGCCGTCGCGCCCGAACCCGATCCCCCCGGATCGCCGCCCCTGCCCACCGCATCCGCGACGGCCCCGATGCCGGCGCACCGCGTGTGGGCGTGGAAGGAGCGCAGTTGAGCACACGCGAACTCGATGCCGCCGGCTTCCGCGACCTGCGCCTGCGGGACGCCTACGGCACCTGCCAGACCTTCCTGAGGCACCGCAACTCCGCCACCTATCCCGCGGCGAGCAAGCTCCTGCCCCCGGGCAAGCGCCCCTACTGGGACGCCGTCTTCGCCTTCACGACCTACGTCGACGACCTGATCGACGACCCGCTGCGGCTCCCCGAGGCGCGGACCGCCCGCTTCGACGACTTCGAGCGGATGTTCTTCCTGCTGCTCAAAAGCGACGCCCCCTGGCGCGAGGCGCCCGCCGACGGCCAGGGCCGGCTCCCCCGGCAGCTGTCGCTGGCGTTCCTGCACACCGTGCGCACCTGGGACATCACCGAGGAGTCCGTCCGCCACTTCATGGCGACCATCCGCACCGACCTGCACACCACCGACTACCCGCTCTTCGCCGACCTCCACGCCTACATCTACGGGGTGTGCGCGGTGGGCACCCAGTGGGGCAACGCGCTGCTGGAGCCCCACGACGACGAGGCGGCGCGCAGGTCGAGCTCCATGAGCCTGGCCGTGCAGCTCACCGACATCCTGCTGGACCTGCGCGAAGACCTCGCCGTGGGCCGGCTGTACCTGCCCGTCGAGGACCTGCGGCGGTTCGGCCTGACCCGCGCCGACGTGGAGGAGGCCGCCGAGCACGGCCGCCTCACCGGCCCCCTGCGCGAACTCGTGCGCTTCGAAGCCGACCGCGCCCGCGACTACTTCGACGACGCCGCCGACTGGTGGCGGCTGGCGCACCCCTGCACCCGCGAACTGCCGCGGCTCTACGTGCAGCTGGGCAGGGAGGCACTGGAGTCGATCTCGCGCGCGGACTACGACGTCTTCCGCCCCGCGCGCGCCGGACGCCTGCGCGGCGCCGCCCGGGCCGGCGGCGCATCCGCGCTCGCCTACGCGCGCTCCCTGCGCCTGCGCGCCGCCGCCCGGGGACGGCCCACCACCGTCCAGCCCGCCCCCGTGGGGCCGTACTGAACCACCCCACCACCGGCCGCACCGACCAGACGGGAACCGCCATGCGCCTCACGGTCATCGCCCCCACCAACGACCCCGCCGTCTTGGACGTGGTCCGCGACGAAGCGTCGGGCTGGGCCTCCCCCGGCACCGCGATCGACGTCGCCGGCGCCCCGGCGACCGCGGCCATCGCCTCCCGCCACGACACCGCGCTGGCGGTGCCCGACCTCCTCGCCGCCATCGCCAAGGCCGCCGACTCCGGCAGCGACGGCGTGCTGGTCTCCTGCGCGGGCGACCCCGCCGTCCACGAGGCCCGCGAGAACGTCGACATCCCCGTGGTCGGCGGCTTCCAGCCCGCCGCGCTCACCGCCCTGTCGCTGGGCGAGCGCCTCGGGTTCATCACCGTGCTGCCCAGCGTGGTCCCCATGCTGCGCGCCCTCATCCGCGCCGAGGGCCTGACCGGCCGCGTCGGCACCATCCGCACCCTGGGCACCGACACCCTCGACGTGCACGACACCGCCGTCCTGACCGGGCTGATCCGCGAGCAGGCCCTCGAGGCCCTGCACCACGACGAAGCCGACGTCATCGTCCTGGCCTGCACCGGCTTCGTCGGGGCCGCCGCCCGGGTCCGGCGCGAGCTTGCCGACGCGGGCTTCGACGTCCCCGTCGTCGACCCCACCGGGGCCGCCGTGCTGTGGCTGGAATCCCTGGTGCGGCTCGGGGTGCGCGCCAGCCGCACCACCTACCACCCGCCCCCCACGATGACCTGGCGCGCCTGAGCCCCCGACCCGCCCACCCCGGCCACCGGCCCACGACCGCCCGGCCGGCGAGCAGCCCGGCCCCACGACAACGAACAGGTGAGTGAGCGACCATGACCGCCCCGGCCACCGCGCCCCGCGAGCACCCCCAGCCCTACGCCACGATCGCGGACGCCTACGACCGGCTCCTCGACTGGTCCAGCCGCCATTGGGACGAGAGCCCGCGCACCCGGGTGGGCGACTTCCTCGACACCCTGTGGGCCGGGCGCGAGCAGCCGGTGCGCAGCATCATCGAGCTGTGCTGCGGCACCGGGGCCGTCCTCGAGGAACTCGCCTCCCGCGGATACACCGTGGCGGGCCTGGACCGGTCGGCCGCGATGCTGGAGCAGGCCCGCGCCCGCCTGGGGCCCGGCACCGACCTGGTGCACGCCGAACTCCCCCACGTCCCGGCGGGCAGTGGCTACGACGCGGTCATCAGCGTGGGCACCGGCCTCAACTACCTGCCCACCGCCGACGACCTCGCCCGCACCCTCCACGCCATGGCGCGGACCGTGCGCCCCGGCGGGCCGGTGGTCTTCGACCTGCTGTCGGTGCGGATGCTCTCGGTCGACGCGGTCGCGGGGTTCGCCCAGCGGCCCGTCGTGGAGTTCGACGACGCCGCGTTCATCTGGACCTACGAGGTCAACGCCGCCCAAGGCCACGTCGACCTCACCTACACCCGGTTCCAGCGCCGCCCCGGGACCGGCGAGGAGCTCTACACCCGGACCCGGGAGCTGCACCGCATGCACCTGCACGAGCGCGGCCTCGTCGAGCGGCTGGCGCGCGAGGCCGGCTTCACCGACATCGCGGTCTACGACAACTACTCCCACCGGCCCGCCACGGAGGCCACCCAGTACGAGGTGTGGACCATGACCGCACCGTCGTGACCCGGGCCCGGCCGTCCCCCCTTCCGGTCGCGGCCGGGCCCGCCTCACCCGCCGTGCTCAGGCCAGCAGCCGGTAGGCGCCCTGGGCGGTCATGGCGGCGCCGGCGATGAAGAACAGGGCGGCCGCCCCGATCTGGATGGCGCGCTCGGGCAGCTTCTTGCCGAGCACCGCGCCGACGGCGATGGCGAGGCCGTCGGCCAGCACCATGCCGACCGTGGAGCCGATCCACACCGCCGCCCAGGACAGGGGGATACCGGAGTAGTTGGCGCCGACGGTGATGGTGGCGAGCATGGTCTTGTCGCCCAGTTCGGCCAGGAAGAAGATGGCGGCCACGGTGATGACGCCGGAGCGGATGCGCCGCGAGGCGGCGCGCTCCTCGTCCTTGTCGGTGAGGTCGTCGCCGCGAAGCGTCCAGGCGCCGAAGAAGATGAAGGCCAGGCCGGCGATCAGCGCGACCCAGTCGGTGGGGATGGCCAGGCCCAGCACCTCGGCGATGAGGACGCTGACGCCGTGGACGGCGACGGTGGCGATCGTGATGCCCAGCAGCACCGTCCGGGCCCGGTAGCGGGTGGCCAGCGACATGGCGACCAATTGCGTTTTGTCGCCCATTTCGGCGATGAAAATGGCGCCGGTGCTGACGGCCAGTGCGGTGAGGAATCCCACGGAGGAGTCTGCCCTTCGGTCGTGACACACGGGCCGGGGGGCACGGCGAGTACGGCCCTGCGGCCCGCGGTCGGCTGAGGGCCGAAGGTCTCGTCCGCCCCGGGAGGCTCACACGGCCGGGAACCACCTGCATGTACGGGGTTCCAGTATGTCGACCGCGCGGATTGAGGACTACTCCCCTCCGACGCGTCCGACGCTACCAGAATTCAACGGAATCACAATTCATGGGCATTCCCGTGGAAATTCACAGCCATTCCGCATTTCAAAGTTCGGCCCACCGAAGAAAAAGGTCAGCCCGGCCGTCGCCGCCCCGCCCCCGGCGGGGATGCCCCCGGGGCGGCCGGGACGGCACGGCCACCCGGCACACCGCGTCCCGGGATCCCCCACCGCTCCCGCCCAGAGGCCGCGCGTGCCGCCCCGCCTCAGTCGGTGATCGACTCGATCGGGCGCCGCGGGCCGCCGCCGCTCCCGTCGGCGTCCGCGGCGGCGTCGACGAACCACTCGCGGCCCAGCAGCAGTGCGAACAGCGGGACCGGCAGCCGGATCACCGCCCGGAAGGCGGCCGCGGAGCGCCCCGTTCCCGACACCGGGGTGCGGTGGGCCGCCAGGGCCGCCCGCTTCTGCCGGGCATAGCGCCGGGCATCGACCCGGTGGGTGATGGCCGATCGGGGGCTGAAAGCGCTGCTCAGCGCCTGGGGGTCGTGGCGGAAGGGGATCCGTGCCAGGCGGACCAGCCCGACCAGCCGCTCGACCACCTCGCGCGGGATCGTCGCCTCCAGCAGCCGCGGCGTCCCGGCCAGGGCGGCGGCGCGCCGCCCCACCTGGTGCACCTTGACATGGTCGCGGTGGCCGTAGCCGCCGTTGCGGTCGTAGCCGAGCAGGACGTCCGCGCCCTCCTCCCGCAGGATCGCGGCGAGCCGCCCGGCCGCCTCCCCGGTGTCGGCCCGCACGAACCGCATCCGGTCCGGCGGGTCGGGGTAGAGCAGCGCGCCGTGCCCGCTGTCGGCATAGCCCAGGTGCACGACCCGGTGCGCGCCAAGCACCGCCGCGCTCTCCCGCAGCTCGGCCATGCGCACCGATCCGCCCGCGGGGACCTCGCCCATCACGCCGTCGGTCGCCACGACGACCACCACACGGTGGCCCTCGGCGGCGGCACGCGCCAGCGTCCCGCCCGTCAGCAGGACCTCATCGTCGGGATGGGCATGAAACGCCACGATCGTCGCCATCGCCCCATGGTGCCGCACCCGCGCCGGATGCGGCTTCGGGCGGTCCCGCCCCTCCGCCGCGGCGCACGGCGCCGCGGACCGCCCCCTGCCGCCTCAGCCCGTCCCGGACATCGCCGCAAGGCGGCGGGCCATCCGGGCGGCCGCCTCCCGCAGCTCCGGTGGCCCCAGCACCTCCGCCTCGAAGGCCAGCCGCGCCACGTGCACGGCGATCCAGTCCAGGTCGTCCCCGCCGACCACGAGCACGCACCACCCGTCGCGATCGTCCTCGACCCGCGCCACCTGGGGCGGAACCAGCTCGCGCACCCGCTCGGGCGGGGCGTGCACCCGCACCCGGGCCAGGTACCGGTAGGGCGCCCCGGTCACCGACCGGTGCACGTAGTCGACCGGGTCCGGGTACTCCCGGGCCGCAAAGCGCCAGGTCGTCGCCGCCACCTCGCGCATGCGGTCCAGCCGGAAGGTGCGCCAGTCATCGCGGTCCACATCCCAGGCCATCAGGTACCAGCGGCGCCCGGTGGTGACCATCCGCACCGGCTCGACCAGGCGCCCGCGCTCCTCGCCGTCGCGGGCGGCGTAGCCGAACCGGACCCGCACGGCGTCGCGGCAGGCCCGCGCGAGCGTCACCAGCACCTCGGCGTCGATCTCGACACCGGGGGCGACCAGGGTCTCGGTGGCGCCGTGCACCGCCCGCACCTCGGCGCGCAGCCGAGGCAGCCTAATGCTTTTGTCAAGCCACGTGTCGAAGCGCGGGCCGATCCCTATAGGGCGTTCGGTCGCGCAGGATCGCGTACAGCACATTGACCCGTCTGCGGGCGAGGGCGATGAGCGCCTGGTGGTGCCGCTTGCCCTCAGCTCGCTTCTTGTCATAGAAGGCGCGCGAGGTGGGATGGCGCTGAAGGGTGCAAAACGCCGACTGGTAGAACACCCGCTTGAGGGCCTTGTCGCCGCCGGTGGCGCCGCGCGAGTAGCAGATGCGCCCGGACTGGGACAGCACCGGCGCCAGGCCGGCCGCGGCGGCCAGGGCGTCAGGGCCGGAGAAGCGGCTGGTGTCGCCGGCCGCGGCGATGAACTCGGCGGTCAGGGTGGCCCCCATCCCCGGCAGGCTGCGGATGAGGGCCCCGTCAGGGTGGGAGCGGACCAGCTCCTCGATCTCGGCGTCCACCGCCTTGAGGCGGTCCCGGGCTGCCAGCAGGTCCTCAGCGAACTCGCGAATGAGCGCGGCAGTGCGGCGCTCGCCCACCACCGCTACCTCCTGGGCCTTGGCAGAGGAGGTGGCGGCATCGGCCAGGGACTGCGCCCGGGTGCGTTTGACGCCGCGTCGTTGCAGGTATTCGGTAATGCGCCTTTCCCCGGCCCGGCGGATCTCGGCCGGGGTGACGTAGTGGCCCAGCAGGATCAGGCCGGAGGCGTTGGTGGGGTCCACCACGCGCTCCAGGCCCGGATGGATGCCGCAGAGCAGGTCACGCAGCCGGGCCACCTTCGCGGTGGTGTCCTTGACCAGGCTGGTGCGGTGGGCCACGAGCAGCCGCAGTTCCACGGCCGTCTCCTCGGGCACTTCCACCGCGCGCAGGTCGTCGCGGAGCATGACCTGTTCGGCGATGACTTTGGCGTCGCGGGGGTCGGACTTGTTCTCCCCGCCGCGGGTGCCGCGCCGGGCGCGGTTGACGGCCAGGCCGGGGATGTGGACGCAGGCGAATCCTTCGGCCAGGAGCATCGCGGTGAGCAGGCCGGCGATCCCGCCGAGGATGTCCAGGCCGATCCTCACCCCGTCGTGTTCGTCGGCGATGGTGCGCAGTTCGGTGATGGCGTCGTCGATGGCTTCGGGGGTGTTGTCGACGCGGTGGCTGGTCAGCTTCTGGCCGCGGTCGTCGACGGCGGCGAGCCAGTGGAAGTCCTTGGCGATGTCGAATCCAGCGCTGGCGGCCATGGTGGTCCTTCCCGTGGGGGGTGCGGGGTGCGGCTCCTTCCGCCTGTCCTCGCCCTACACAGCGATGGTCCGCAGAGCCTAATCAGCAGTCCGGAAGAAGGTGCGGGCCAGGCGGTTATGCCTCGTGAGCCATCGATGGCAGCCAGCATGAAAGCCATACCTGGCCCGCTCGCGTGTCCCCATGGTCGCGAACCTCTGGGGCGCACTCAAGAAGGTAGGGCGGCATGACCTGGTCGAGCTTGGCCAGCGCCCGCAGCGCCGCCTCGCCCGCCCCGGCGACCGTGCCCCCCGCCGCCAGCCGCAGGGACACCGCCGTCGCGGTCGCCTCCTCGTCGTCCAGGAGCAGCGGCGGCATCCGGGCGCCCGCGCCCAGCCGGTAGCCGCCGCCGACGCCCGCTGTGGCGTGCACGGGGTAGCCCAGTGCCCGCAGCCGCTCCACGTCGCGCCGCACCGACCGGCCGGTGACCCCCAGTTCGGCGGCGAGCTCGCCGGCGGTCCAGGACGGCCGCCGTTGCAGCAGCCCCAGCAGCCGCAATACCCGCTCGGTCGTCGCTTCGACGCTCACGCGCCCATCATCGCAGAATCACGGAACGATCCTGTCCGCTATAGGCGCCAAGCTGGGCCCATGACCGAACCGACCTGGAACCCCCTGCTCAGGGATCAGCTCTCGTGGCACTGGACCCACCAGCTGCGCGACCGCCTCGCCGGGCTCACCGACGAGGAGTACTTCTGGGAGCCGGCCCCCGGCTGCTGGAACGTGCGCCCGCGCGGCACCGGCACCGCACCCGTGCAGGCCGGCTCCGGCGCCATGACCATCGACTTCGCGATGCCGGTGCCCGACCCGCCGCCGTTCACGTCGATCGCCTGGCGCCTGGGGCACGTGATCGTGGGGGTGCTGGCGATGCGCAACGCCTCGCACTTCGGCCGCACCCCGACCGACTACTGGTCGTTCGACTACGCGCCCACCGCGGCCGCGGCGCTGGACCAGCTCGACACGGAGTACGCCGCCTGGCAGGAAGGGGTCGCCTCGCTCGGCGACGCCGACCTCACCCGCGCCTGCGGGCAGGCGGAGGGCCCCTACGCCGACCACCCCATGGCGACGCTGGTCCTGCACATCAACCGCGAGATGATCCACCACCTCTCCGAGGTCTGCCTGCTGCGCGACCTCCACCTGCACACCCGGACCGCCACGACCACGACCGGAGCACCCCGATGAGCCGCCACGTCCAGCTCACCTTCGACGCCCGCGACCCGCGCGCCCTGTCGGCCTTCTGGCGCGACGTCCTGGGCTACGTCCACCCCGGACCGCCCGGCGTCGACGTGCCCGAGGGCGCCGACCCGCTGGCCGCCTGGGACGACTTCCTCACCCGCATCGGCGTCCCCGAGGAGCAGCACAACGCGCGGTCGGCCATCGAGGACCCCGACGGGCACGGCCCGCGGCTGTTCTTCCAGCGGGTACCCGAGGGCAAGACCGCCAAGAACCGCGTCCACCTCGACGTCCGCGCGGCCCCCGGACTCCAGGGGCAGGAGCGGATGGCGGCGCTGGAGGCCGAATGCGCCCGGCTCGTCGCGCTCGGCGCCGAGCGGATATCCCGCCACGACCCCGAACCCCCGCTCGGCGCCGGCCACATCGTGCTGGCCGACCCCGAGGGCAACGAGTTCTGCCTGGACTGACCGGCCCGGCGCGGCGGTGCCGGGGGGCATGCCCCGTCCCGGCCCCGCCCGCCCCCTCCGGGCGAGCATCCGCCGGCCGGCCGCGGGCCGGGCCGGCGGGGTTGACCTCAACCGCGGTTGACCTCCTAGCTTGGCGACCACCGCCGCCGGCCGTCCGGGCGCCGGCCGCCCGCCGAAAGGGTCCGCACATGTCACCTCAGACCGGCATACTGGTCATCGGAGCGACCGGGAACGTCGGCCGCAACGTCGTCGCCGAACTGGTGGAGCAGGGGACCCCGGTGCGCGCGCTCACCCGCCGCCCCGGCCGCTCCGGCCTGCCCCCGGGCGCCGACGTGGTGCAGGGCGACCTCACCGACCCGGCGTCGCTGAAGGCCGCACTCGACGGGATCGGCGCGGTCTTCCTCGTGTGGCCCTTCCTCACCGCCGACGACGCCCCCGACGTCCTCGGCCTGATCGCCGAGCACGCCCGCCGCGTCGTCTACCTGTCCTCCTCAGGGGTGGACGACGACGCCGAGCGCCAGGCGGACCCCATCAACCGGTTCCACGCCGATGTCGAACGCACCATCAGGGCCTCCGGGGTGGAGTGGACCTTCCTGCGGGCCGGCGGGTTCGCCACCAACAACCTCGAATGGGCCCAAACGGTGCGCACCGAGCGGGTCGTGCGCGCCCCCTTCCCCAACGCGGCGCGCTCCCTCATCCACGAGCGCGACATCGCGGCCGTGGGCGTGCGCGCGCTGACCGAGGACGGCCACGTGGGCGCCGTCCACATCCTGACCGGCCCCGCCTCGCTCACCCTCGTCGAGCAGGTGGACACCATCGCCTCGGCCCTGGACCTGCCCGTGCGCTACGAGGAGGTCCCGCCGGGGCAGGTCCGCGAGCAGATGCTGGGGGCCGGGTGGCCGGCCGAGGTCGTCGACGGCATCCTCGGCCACCACGACTCCACCCAGAACACCCCCGACCCGGTCACGACCACCGTCGAGGACGTCACGGGGGCACCGGCGCGGACCTTCCGCCAGTGGGTCCTCGACCACGCCGACGACTTCCGCTGACCGGGCCGCCCGCCGCCCGGCACCGGCCGCCGGTCCCCCGCTCCTCCCCCGCTCTCCCCTGCACCGCGCCCGCCCTCCGAATCGGGGTCCGGACACAACGACGCCGGGGCCCGCCCGTGATGGGCGGGCCCCGGCGCGGGGTGGGACGGCCGGTCGGCCGGTGCGGCCGGCCGGTGCGGCGCCTTAGCGCATGTACTCGTCGCGCACGCGGGTCAGGCGCTCACGCGCACCGTCGGTGAGGCGCTTGCGGCCCTCCGTGGTGAACACGGACGGGAACCGGTCACCGGCCCCGCTCAGGCCCTTGGCCAGCGCGGGACGGAACTTCGTGAGCAGCACCGCCACGGCCAGCGCCGGCAGCACGGCCGCGGTCACGGCGCTCGCCGCCATCGGCGCGTCGGCGCCGGCGAGCTGGAGACCGGAGAGGTCGTTGGCCGCGGTCGAGGCCTGCACACCGGTACCGGGGCCGGAGCCGGAGCCGCCGTCGCCCTGCTGGGAAGCGGCGGGCGCGCTCTGGGAGTCCCGGGGGCTCTGCTGCTGGTCGGCCTGGGCGTTGCCGCCGCCCGAGCCGCTGGTGCCCTGGCCGGAGACGGCGTCGGTGCACTTGGTGTCGGTGCCCATCGGCTGGGGCGCGCCCTCGGTGCCGTTGCCGTCGCCCCACTTGGTGATGTGGTAGTCGACGTTGATGTGGCCCTCGCCACCGGAGACCGTGTAGCTGGAGTCGTCCCAGGACTGGCCGGTCAGCTTGGCGAAGGTCTTGCCGTCGAGGTCGAGCAGGACGTTGCAGTCGCCGGCGGGGTCACCGGGGCCGCGGTCGCCGATGAAGAAGTCGGCCTTCTTGCCGTTGTACTCGACGTAGCCCTCGGTGCCCAGGGGCCAGGACGGGCTGGCCGCCAGGCCTTCCTGCATGGGCTGGCCACTGGCGGGGGCGCCGGTGTCGCCGTTGATGCCGGAACCGTCGTCCCAGAAGTAGGACGCCTTCAGGTTGCCGTTCTGGATGGTGTCGGTGCCCGCGTTGGTCTGGGCGGTGGTAGAAGCGCTGGTACTCATGCTGTCCCCCCGTAAGTCGGGTGCAGGGCCGAGAGTGGGCCCGGACATGGCCGTCGTGGGCCGCATCGGGCACGGCGGTGCCGTGTCCGCGCGCGGCGGATGGGCCATGAGGTCTCGCCCCGGCGATGCGCAGGGCGTGCGGGCGGGTCGGCTGTGACCCCGGGCGGGCGGCGCTGGTCTGCGCTGCCGTCCCGCATCGGAAGGGCCTGGGTCCCGGGCGGTCGAAGAGGTGGCCCGGAGCTCGGCATCGGTGATTGGTCTGCGGTTGACCGTCAGATCACGGACCGATCACGGATCACGCTAGCCAATACGCACGTAAAGTGCGAGGGTGGCGCGGGTAAAACCGCAGATCAATGGGCGTGAATCCGGGTGCTCGGGGTGCGGGATCGCCTGCGTGTGCGGGGATCCGCGCCTCCCGGGATTTCAAGGAAATCCACGCCTAAACCCAAGCGGCGGTCTGATTTGCCGTGCTAGGGCAACGGTTCGTACAACAGCCATGGGGGCGGTGGCATTCCGCCGGGAGCACATTTTTCCGGGACCGCCCGGAAGGCCCGCGCAGAGCGGGATCCGGCGCCCCGGAGCCCGGATTGGGCGGCCCGGATCTCCCCCGCGCCGAGGGCCGGGCAGCGCCGCCGCAGGAGCCGACTCCCGCCGCGCACACCCCGGCCAAAGGCGGCCACCAGCACCGACGTCCCCCGCCTCGCACAGGCCGCCGGGCGCCTGGTCGCCGCGCACCGCCGCGTGCGCCCGCTCGCCCCATTACGGACGTCCCGAGCCCGGCAGCGGCCCAGCGCCACGGAACCGCGCCGCCCCGCCCCCCGTTGCGCCGTTGACACCGCGCGCAGCCGGTCCCGCACAGCGGGCGACCGGCCGGCGGGACGCACGGCGTCCCGCCACGCGCACCCACCATGTCCCCCCGGCAGCGGGGACGGAAAGGACGGAATGGCCTTCAAACGCTTGCTGGCGGCCTTCGGAATCGGCGGCCCCACCATCGACACCGTGCTCGCGACCCCGCACACCTATCCCGGCTCGTTCGTGGAGGGGCACGTCGAACTCGCCGGCGGCGACACCGACGCCGACATCGAAGAGATCACCCTGGCCCTGGTCGCCCGCGTCGAGACCGGATACGGCGAGTACGGCGAGGAAGGGGAAGAAGGGGAGGAAGAGGCCGCCGCCGCGGAGTTCGCCCGGATCCCGGTGGCCGGCCCGTTCCGGCTGGCGGCGGGGGAACGCCACTCGATCCCCTTCCGCTACCCGGTCCCCTGGCAGGCCCCGATCACCGACGCCGCCGGCGGCACGCTCCCCGGCGCCGTCCTGGGCCTGCGCACCGACGTCGTCCTGGCCGGCTCCGCCGACAAGGGCGACCTCGACCGGGTCCACGTGCACGCCCTGCCCGGACAGGACCGCATCCTGGAGGCGTTCGCCCGCCTCGGCTTCGCGCTCAAGAGCACCGGCGTCGAGACCGGCCACGTGCCGGGCGCGGCCCAGGAGTTCCCCTTCGTGCAGGAGATCGACTTCCACCCCGCTGAGCGCTACGCCCACGAGGTGAGCGAGGTCGAGGCCGGGTTCGTCCCCGACCCCAACGGGCTGCTCGTGGTCATCGGGATCGACCGCCACGACGGCCTGTTCGCCGACGGCGCCGAGCCCCACGGCGGCTTCCGCATCGAGCACGCCGACGCCGACCGCTACGACTGGACGGCCCGGCTCAACGAGTGGATCGAACACACCCTGGCGCAGCACCGCGCCTACGGCGGCGGCTACGGCTACGGCCACGGCGGGCCCGGCCACTACCAGGGCGAGGAGGACGAGGGCGGCGGAATGCTCGGCGCCATCGGCGGGGCCGCCATCGGCGCGGCCGGCGGGCTGGCGGCCGGCTACCTGGCCGCCGAGGCCGTCGACGCGTTCAGCGGCGCCGGCGAGGACGAGGCGCAACCCGAGGAAGCCGAAGAGGAGCCGCAGGAGGACGAAGAAGAGGAATGATCCCCGGGCCCGCGCCGCAGCCGCCGGCGCGGGCCCGCCCCAGCGGGGCGGACACGGTCAGGAGTGCGGCGGTTCCCCGGTCACGACATGGTCGGCGTGGTTCAGCGCCTCCAGGACCAGCCGGCGCAGGTGGCCGTCGCGCAGCCGGTAGATGGCGTGCCGCGACCGCTTGCGCGACTCCACCAGCGACGCCAGCCGCAGCTTGGCCAGGTGCTGGGAGACCGCGGTGCGCGAGACCCCGCAGGCGTCGGTCAGCTGTGTGACATCGGCCTCGCGCTGGGCCAGGATCCACAGCAGGTGCAGCCGTGTGGGGTCCGACAGCAGCTGGAACACGTTCGCGGCGACAGCGAGCTGCGCGGCATCGGGCGGGGTCTCATGCGAAAGACTCGCAGGTGCCGTGGCATCGCCGGGGTGCATGCCCGCAGTCTACGTGCCGCCCCCCGCACACACGCCCGCGCGCCGCACACCCGCCCCATGGTGGGTAGGGTGCGCGTGCCGGATACCCCCCGATGGAGGCTCAGATGTCGATCGATTCCGCGCTGTCCGCACCCCCGAGGCGCCTGATCAACGCCGACGGCGTGCTTGAGCGACACGGCCGGGAACGCCTCGCCCTGCTCGCCGGCGGGCTGCGCACGGGCGACCCCGTCGCCGACGCGGTCATCGCCGAATTCGCCGAGCGCGGCGCCACAGCGCGGGCCGCCCTGCGCACCGGACTGGCCGACGGCCTCGCCGCCGTCACCGACCCGCCCCCCGCTGTCGCCGCCCTCCTGGCCGAATCCGAGCGGTCGATCGCCGGCGCCGACCCCGGCCTGCTGGAACGCGGCGACGTCCCCAGCATCACCGTCGACCCGTTCTGGAGCCGGATCGGCTTCGCCCTCGCCTCCCTCGTGCACACCTACAGCGCCCCCGGGATCGCCCGGGTCCTCACCGGCACCGGCCGGCTCACCGGCGGCGCCGCAGCGCGCCGCCTCGGCGAGACCGGGCTGTGGCGAGCCAACGCCGTCGCCCCCGGCGGGCTCCTGCGCGGCGCCCCCGGCTACCAGGACTCCGTGCAGGTGCGGCTGCTCCACGCCCGGGTGCGCGCCCGCGCCCTGGAGGGCGGGTGGGACACCGGCGCGTGGGGTGTGCCCATCAACCAGGTCGACACCGCCCGCACCTGGCTGGACTTCACGGTCGTGCCGTTCCGCGCCCTGGAGCGCGTCGGCATCCACCTGAGCGAGGAGGAGGAACGCGACCTCTACCGCTACTGGCACCACGTCGCCGCACTGATCGGCGTGGACCCGCGCTTCTACCGCGACGTGCACGACCATGCGTCGGCGGCCGCCCTGCTGGAGCTCATCGACGCCACCAACGCGGCCCCCGACGACGCGGCGCGCTCGCTGGTGGGGGCGCTGCTGGAGGCGCTGGCGGGGCCGATGGAGGAATCGCTGTCGCTGCCGCGGGCCACCGCCGACGCCCTCCTGGCCGCGCTGACCCGGCTCATGCAGGGCGAGGAGGCCGCCGATGCCCTGGGGATCGAACGGGTCGACGTCGCCCCGTTCCTGCCGCTCCTGGCCATGGGCAACGCCGGCGTGCGCCGCTGGCAGCGGGCGACGCCGGAGTCCTGGCGGCTGGCGCTGGCCGAGCAGGTCGAGTACCGGCGCACCGAATTCGCCGGCCTCCCGGGCACCGAGTACCGCGACCACGCCGCCGGCACCGTGTGACCCTTCCATCGGGCATCGGCCACCATCCGGGCACCGAACCATGAACCCCGCAAAGGTGGCGAAAGCACGTCGCGGCGTGGTACCTCCTTGATCCGGTGGCCCACCACCGCGCCCCGCCGGGCCCTGCCCGGCCGGGGCGCCCCCACGACGTCCCCCATGAGAAGGGATGCCCCCTTGTTCGTCGACCTTCCCCTCGACCGGCTCCGCGAGCACCGTTCGGAAAGCGTTTCCCCTCCGGGTTTCGACGACTTCTGGACCACGACGCTGACCGAGGCCCGAACCCACCCGATCGACGTGCGCACGCGCGCCGAGGACACCGGCCTGCGCACGCTGGACGTCCACGACGTCACCTTCGCCGGCTTCGACGGCGCACCGGTCAAGGCGTGGCTGCGGCTGCCCCGCGGGGCCGAGGGCCCGCTGCCCGCTGTGGTGGAGTTCCCCGGATACGGCAGCGGGCGCGGCGAGGCGGTCGACGGCCTGTTCTGGGCGAGCGCCGGCTTCGCCCACTTCACGATGGACGTGCGCGGCCAGGGCGGCGCGGGACGGCCGGGCGACACCCCCGACCCGGTCGGCAGCGCGTCGTCGCACCCGGGGTTCATGACGCGCGGCATCGAGGACCCCGCCACCTACTACTACCGGCGCGTGATGACCGACGCCGTGCGCGCGGTCGAGGCGGCGCGGGCCCTGGACGCGGTCGACCCGCAGCGCGTGGCGGTCCTGGGCGGGTCGCAGGGCGGCGCACTGGCGCTGGCCGCCGGGACGCTCACCGGCGACGTCGCCGCGATCGTCTCCTTCGTCCCGTTCCTGTGCGACATCGCGCGGGCCGTCACCATCACCGACGCCACCCCCTACGTCGAGATCCCCCGCTTCCTGCGGGCCCAGCGCCTGAAGGCGCCCGCCGCACTGCGCACCCTGGCCCACATCGACGGCGTGCACTTCGCGGCGCGCGCCCGCGTCCCGGCCCTGTTCACGACCGCCCTCATGGACGCGACCTGCCCGCCCTCGACCGTCTTCGCCGCGCGCAACGCCTACGGCGCCGACAGCGACATCATCGTGTGGCCCTACAACGGGCACGAGGGCGGCGGCATCCAGGACCAGCGGGCCGCCCTGGCCTTCCTGTCCCCGCTGTTGGAAGGGCGCCCGGTCACCGCCGGCGGGTCGGTCACCGTCCACGACGGCTGAGTCGGGGCCGCCCGGCCGCGCCGGGCCCCGCTGTTGGCGCCCCGCCCCGTTGTCCACGCCCGCTGTCCAACGGGGCGGCACACCACCTGCACCAGCACCTTTACAAAGTAGATTTCCACTATCGTCCAATGTCCGCGCATCGCCGAATCGCCGGGCGAACGGGACGGCTTGCGTGCAGTCCCGTTCGCGGGAGCACGGGAACCGCCTGACAGGGACCCCGGTGAGCGGCAAGTATGGGGCTCATGGACGACCGCGACGAGCCCCCTGCCCAGCGCAGACCGCGCACCCCCGAAACCCGCGCCGCCCGGCCCCAGAGCCCACGGACCGACCTCCGCATGCTCTTCCCCCTCTACCAGCCCGCCCAGGAGATCGGCGACCGCTGGCTCACCCGCGCCTATGCCGGCCCGAGCCCGCAGGAGGGCCGCGACGCGCTGGCCCACCACTTCCTCAAGCAGACCCACGAGCTCGAACCCGACCCCGGGCGCAAGCGCGACTTCGCCGACGCCGCCAACCTCCTGGACTGGGAGCGCCACGACGAGCTCCTGGTCCTCGGGCACCGCTACCGGGTGGTGCGCATCGAGCGCTACGTCCGCTTCACCAAGGACGAGCCCGATCGCCCGCGGCCCACCGACCCCGCCCCGGCGCCGTCCTCCCCCGCTCCGGGGGAATCGGAGCGCAGCGCACGCCAGCACGACATCGACCTCACCAGCGACGCCGAGACCGACGCCGACTCGACCGCGCTCAAGGCCGAGCTGCGCGAGCTGGTCCCCGCGGGCGGCCCGATCCCGCGGGAGGTCACCGAGGACGCCCTGGTGCGCCACATGGCCTACCCCGATGTCGTCGTCCTGCCGCCGGGGTTCCAGCTGCTGATGCGCCTGGGCGGCGAGCGCGCCTGGCGGCCCTTCGGCTCCGACTGCACCACCCCCGACGAGGCGCGCGAGGACCTGCGCCAGCACCTCGCCCACCGCAGCCGCAGCGATGGGGAGTGGAACGCCGACACCACGACCGACGAGCGCACCGCCTACGGCGAGGCGCTCGCCGAGGTGGAGGCCAAGGGCCTGGTCGACGCGGTGTCGGTGCGCAACCGCCACTACCGGGTCGCCCGCGTGATCCGGATCGCCCGCGTCGGCTTCGACGGCCCCGAGACGCCGCGCGAGAGCGACCACGACCCCTACCCGCCGCCGGCGGCCCAGCACCTCGAAGCCCATGAGCAGGGCCTTCTCGACGAGGACGACGAGGGTCCGCCGGATCCTCCGGGCGAGGAGGCCAAGAAATTCCTCCTCGGCCCGGGGTGAGGGCGCGGCGTGTGCGCCCCCGCCCGCCCCCACGAACGGGGGCGGGCGGGAACGCGATCTTGACCCCGATCCGGCGCATCGGCTAATTTAGATCTAAACAAACCGTCGGAGACCGGCCACCTCAACACCCGACCACTCCCCCGCCCCGGCGGCCGTCGTTGCCCGAACAGCGCCCTCGCCCCGCACGGAGATGCCAGTTGAGCCAGAACGACCAGGTCATCCGCCTCCCACTGCCCACCGACGGCCCCTTGGACGCACCGGACGCCTGGCAGCATCTGCGAGAGCGGTGCCCGGTGGCCAACGTCGAGCTCCCCAGCGGAGACACGGGCACGCTCCTGACCCGCTACGAGGACGTCAAGGCCCTGCTCTCCGACCCCCGCTTCGCCCACCCCACGGCCGGGGACCGCAGCGCCCGGCTCGCCCCCGAAGGGGCGGGCGGCGCCTCGGCCGACGGCACCCGGTCGTTCGGCCTGCCCTTGACGGGCGAGGCCCACCTGCGATGGCGGCGCCGGGTGGGCAGGTACTTCACCGCCAAGCGCATGGCGGCACTGCGCCCCCGCATACGCGGCATGGCCGAGGCCCTCGCCGGCGACATGATCGCCGGCGGGCGGCCCGCCGACCTCAGGGCCGCGCTCGCCGCACCCCTGCCGATCCACGTGATCTGCGAGCTCCTCGGCGCCCCCGCCGCCGACCGGGAGCGGTTCTCCCAGTGGTCCGACGCGTTCCTGAACGTCACGCGCTTCTCGAAGGAGGAGATCACGGCGGCGCAGAGCGGATTCGCGTCCTACATGGCCGAACTCGTCGCCGCCAAGCACGCCGAGCCGGCCGAAGACGTGCTCAGCATGCTGATCCGGCAGAGGAAGGCCGAGGGCGAGGGGCCGTCCGACACCGAGCTCGCCGGCATCGGCATGGCGCTGCTGGTCGCCGGGCAGGAGACCACGGCCAACATCATGGCCAAGATGTTCGCCCTGATCCTGGCCGACCGCACCCGGTGGGAGCGCCTGCTCGCCGACCCCTCCCTGGTGCGCAGTGCGGTCGACGAGGTCCTGCGCTTCGACGCCAACCTGGGCGGCTTCGGCATCCGGCGCTACATCGGCGAGGACGTCCGCATCGGCGATGAGCTGCTGCCCGGCGGCACCACCGTCTTCTGTGCCCTGTCGTCCGCCAACCGCGACGAGCGGGTCTTCACCGACCCCGACCGGATGGACCTCGACCGCAGTCCCAACCCGCATCTGACCTTCGGCACCGGACCCCATTCCTGCCTGGGCCAGTCCCTGGCCCGCACCGAACTCCAGGTCGCCCTGGAGGTCCTGCTGCGCACGCTGCCGACCCTCGAACTCGCCGTTCCGGTCGAGGAGCTGCACCGGATCCAGGGCCTGGAGGTCGGCGGCCTGCGCGAGGTGCCCGTGCGGTGGTGATCCCCCGGCGGGTCGGCCGCGGCGCACGGGCCGGACCACCGCCGACGGGGGCGGCGGCCCGCGCGGTGAACCGCGCCGGATGCGGGGGCGTTCATGTGGTCGTTTCACCGGCCGCCGACCGCCGGGCGGAAGCGGTCTCGGCGGCGTGGACCGGTGTGTCAGGGGCCGGAGTCGGAGTCTCCTCCTCGGACCCCAGGTCGTCGATGGAGCGGAACGCCGGAGCGGCGAGGGCGGCCAGTGCCGTGACTGCGACGAGCGCGGCGACCAGGGCTCCGGCCACGGGCAGCCCGGCCGCGGCGGCGATGGCGGCGAGCGGGGCGCTGGTGAGGGCGGGTGCGGCGAGCATGACGGTGTTCTGCGCGCCCAGGACACGGCCGCGCATGGCATCGGGTGTGGCCTCGATGGTCAGGACACCGAGCACGGCGGAGGCAGGAGCGTAGAGGAACCCGGCCAGGGCCGCCCCGCCCAGCACCAGCCACGGTGCGGCCATGCTGCCGACCGCGGCGAAGCCGGCGAGTGTGCCCGCCATCCCGACGACGAACCAGGCACGCCTGCGGACCCGTCCGGCGAAGGCGGCGTAGAGCGCCGAGCCCGCGATGCTCCCGGCGGCGATCGCGCTCAGGGTCAGCCCGGTCAGCTCGGGCAGGTTCTCGGCGGTGAAGTAGGCGGGCATGAGTGTGGTCTGGAGAACGCTCAGGACCGCGATGAACACCCCTGTGACCAGGGTGGAGCCGAGGACGAGCCGGTTGCGGCCCAGGAAGCGCCACCCGTCGGCCAGGTCGGTGGCGGCCCGGCGCAGACCGCCCCCGGCGGCGCCTGGCGGGACGGGGTCGCGGGGCGCGACAGCGCCGGTCCCCGGGTCGAGCAGGAGGGTGGTCAGGGCGGCGGCCAGACCGGTGGCGGCGGTGGCCAGCAGGATCACCGGGGACGGTCCCAACAGTGCGACCAGCAGCCCGCCCAGGCCGGGGCCGGCCAGCAGGAGCACGTTGCCCACGGTCTCGCGGACGGCGATCAGCCGGTCCAGACGGACCGGGCTCCCGCCCGGGGCCGGCTGCGTGGCACCGAGGCGGGCCAGGGCGGGCAGCAGGGTCTCCTGGGCGGTCATCCCCGGCACCCGGATCACCGCCCCGGCCACGGCCAGCGTCAGGAACCAGGCCAGATTGAGGCCCCAGACCGCGTCGATGGCCAAGAGCGCGACCATCGACAGCGCGGTGAGCAGGTTGGCGGCCACCGACACCATCCGCCGGTCGACCCGGTCGACGAGCAGCCCGGAGAAGATCCCGGCAGCGGCGGAGACCGCCATCCCCACGGTCGCCATGATCCCCGCTGCCAGCACGTCGCCGGTGCGGTCGAGCACGAGGAGCGGCATCACCACGCTGGCGATACCGGCCCCCAGCAGGGAGAGCGCGTATGAGGTGAAGTAGATCGCTGGGCTGCGGCGCACCACGCCGTCTCCTGTCCGTGTTCGAGTGCGCATGCCCGGGACGGCGGACACGCACGGTCGG
>NZ_JBHSBH010000010.1:28986-50912 GCF_042650565.1 Nocardiopsis sediminis | reverse complement strand
GCGGCGGCCCGGTCAGTTCCGCGGACGGGTCGCAGCGCCGGTGGTCGTGACCAGTCGCCGGGTCGTGCGGCGGAACGCCCACACGACCACGACCGCGGCCGCCACCGTCAGCGGGAAGCCCGTCACCGTGTCGGCGATCGCGAGCCGGTCGTGGAATCGGCGAGGGCGAGAGCGACGGCCGCGCCGATCGCGACCGTCAGGGAGATGAAGGGAACGGCCGCCGCGAAGACCACGACGGGCAGGGCGGAGTACACCATGCCCGACGGGCCGCCCAGTCCCTTGAGCACCTCCTGCTTCAGGTCCACGGGCGGTTCGTTCCGGTGGCCGTGGTCGGCGCTCGAGGCCTTGGACCGGTCGATGACATCACGTGCGGGTTCGTCGAAGCTCACGCCTGTTTCTCCTGCCTGTGGGCTATCTGCGGAGGAGCGGTTCGGTGTGGGGGAGGTCATCCCTGCTCGGCCCGTCCTCCCACGTGCTGTGCGAGGAAGCGGTCGACGGCGCGGAACAGGGTGATCTGGTTCTCCGGGTTCACGAAGCCGTGCCCCTCGTCGTCGAAGACGAGGTACTCGACGTCGACACCGCGCGAGCGCAGGGACTCGACGACGTTGTCGGACTCGGCCTTCACGACCAGGGGGTCGTTGGCGCCCTGCGCCACCAGCAGCGGCGCGCGGATCTGGTCGATCCGGGTGATCGGGGAGCGGGCGAGCATGTCCGCCTCCTGCTCGGGGACGGCCGGGTCGCCGACATAGCGGTAGAAGTTGTTGACCAGGCCCGGGCGGACGAACGGGGGCTGGGTCCGCAGGTAGTTCGCCAGGTCCGAGATGCCCACGACGTCGATGACCGCGGCGAACCGGTCCGGGGTGAAGGCCGCGCCCACCAGCGCCGCGTAGCCGCCGTAGGAGCCGCCGATGATCGCCACCCGGCCGGGGTCGGCGTAGCCCCGGGCCACCGCCCAGTCCACGGCGTCGATGAGGTCGTCGTGCATCTTGCCCGCGAACTCACCGATCGCGGCCTGGGTGTGGGCTTTGCCGTAGCCGGTGGAGCCGCGGAAGTTGACCTGGAGCACCGCGTAGCCGCGGTTGGCCATCAGCTGGACCGCGGGGACGTATCCCCAGGCGTCGCGGGCCCACGGCCCACCATGGACCAGCAGCACCAACGGCAGACCGGTGGGCTCCACCCCGACGGGCAGGGTGAGGTAGGAGGGCAGCGCCAGCCCGTCGCGCGCGGTGATCGTGACCGGCCGCATCGGCGCCAGGGACTCCGGGTCCAGGTGCGGGAAGGACCGGAACAGCAGCCGGGACTCACCGGTCGTGTGGTCGTAGAACCAGGTGGCGCCGGGGTCGCGGTCGTGTTCGAAGGAGGCGACCCACCGCTGACCGTCCCGGTCGAAGGACACGTGGGCCAGATCCCCGTCGGACAGCTTCTCCAGGGTGCCCAGGACTTCGGCGAAGTGCGGGTCCAGGGCGTGGATCACCTGCCGTTCGCCGTAGTAGCGCACCCCCAGCAGCTCACCCTGGTGGTCACGGATCAGCGGTTCGGGCACGGCCGGGTTGACCATCATGCGCGCGTCGACGTCGAAGACCGGGTGGCTGTCGACCTCGGTCTCCTCGCCGGTGGCCAGATCGATCCGGACCAGGCGGGTGCGGTCGCCGCCGCGGTTGGAGACGACCCACAGCCCGGTCCCGTCCGGCGTGATCTGTGACGGCGACCCCACGGGGTAGTCGGCGCCCTTCCACTCCACGACCTTGTGCAGTGCGCCGGTCGCGGTGTCGCGGCGGAAGAACTCCAGGTCGCCCTCAGAGGTCAGCCCGGAGAGGAACAGCTCACCGCTGCCGGCCCGGGACCACACCTTGCCGGGGCCGGGGCTCTCGGCGAGGAGGTGGAGTTCTGCTGTGGTGATGTCGAGTTCGTGGAAGTCGAACTCCGCGGCGTTGCGGGCGTTGATCCACAGGGTCACCTTCCCGGGATCGCCCGGGGAGGGTTCGAATCCCAGGACGGTGGCTCCGGGGAAGGGGGTGAGGTCGACCGCGGCCGACCCCGGGGAGTCGAGGTCGACCCGGTACAGGTGCCACCTCTCGTCCCCGCCCTCGTCCTGGAGGTAGAGCAGCCGGCGCGCGTCGTCGGCCCACGCGTAGGTCCGCACACTGCGGGTCTCGTCGGCGGTGACGGGCCGGGGCTCGGAGCCGGGGGCCAGGTCCTGGACCCAGACGTTGAGCCGGTTCTTCCAGGGGGCGAGGAAGGCGATCCGGGTACCGTCCGGGGAGATCGACGCGTTGGTGCGCTGCGGGGGGTTGAAGAGGTCCTCGATGCTGTGGAGGTCGGGAAGAGCCATGTGTGTCCTGTCCGTGGTTCCGCGGCGCCTTCACTGCCGGCGCTTGCTCCAGCGAGTGAAAACCCTGTGCTTGGAACAGGGTCAAGCCGGGGAGGACGCACCGGCCCCTACCGGGGGTGTTACGGTGCCATTCGCCACCGCGCACCCGCATCGACGACAGTGGGAACCAGGACCCGACACCACAGGGGCCGGAGCCGACGGGACGACGCGCACGCGGCAAGCGCGGGGGGGGAGAGACCACGTGGCCTGGAGCACACGCGCACTCGCCGAACTGGCGGGCACCACGGTGAACACCATCCGGCACTACCACCGGCTCGGGCTGCTCGACGAGCCCGAGCGCCGATTCAACGGGTACAAGCAGTACGGTGTGCCGGAGCTGGTGCGCCTCCTGCGTATCCGGCGGCTCGTCGAGCTCGGGGTCCCGCTCTCGCAGATCGGAGAGGCGGGGGCGGACGGCGCCGGCACCCCGGATATGCTGCGAGCGCTCGACGCGGAACTCGCGGCCAGCATCGAGCGCCAGCAGCGGGCCCGCGCCGATATCGCGGCGATCCTGTCCGACAGCGCGTCGGCCGATGGGCCTGCGGGATTCGAGCCCTTCGCGTCGCGCCTGTCGGAGGCCGACAGCTCGATGATCCACATCTACACGCAGCTCTACGACGAGGAAGCGCTGTCCGACGTGCGGCGGATGATCGAGGCCGACACCGACACCATCGGCGACGACATCAACGCCTTGCCCGCCGACGCGGACGAAGAGACCCGGCAGCGCCTCGCGGAGCGGCTCGCGTCGAGCATCGCACAGAACCTCATCGACTACCCCTGGCTGAGCGATCCGGCGGCGCACCTCGCCAAGAGCGAGCACGTCACCCAGCAGACGTTCATCGAAGCCGTGACCGAGCTGTACAACCCTGCCCAGGTCGACGTGCTCGGCCGCGCCGGCAGCCTTGCGCACGAGCGGCTGCGCGCCGCGCGAGAGGCGGGCGACGACGCCGAGTGACGGTCGTCGTCCGCCGCCGGACTTGACCGTGTTCCAAGGACACGGTTTTTCCTGGGGCTGAGGCGAGACGGACCGCGCCCGCCGTGACATCGGGCCCTGGGGAGCCCCCGCCGTCCCCGCGGCGTCAGCGCGATCCCGATCGACGACGGACCGATCCACAACAGAAGGAATGAGCGATGACCGAGCACTCCGACGAGCCGTCCGCCGACGCCACGACGCCCGGCGGGGCGCAACGGCTCGGGGCCCCGACACTGGCCGAGGATCTCCTGCTCCTGCTGTTCCAGCCGGACTCCGGCCTCCGGCCGGGAACCGGGACCATCGCCGGCGAGAACACGCTCTTCTACACCCTCGCGGGAGCGGTGCTCGCGGATCTCGCGCTCGGCGATCACGTGCGGACGGAATCCGGCCGCGCCGGGGCGACGCGGGTGGCGGCGGTCGAGGAGCGCCCGCCCTCCGATGGCATCCTCCGCTCGGCGTGGGACTACGTCGCCGAGAAGCCCCAGGGCGTCCAGGCGGTCCTCGCCGCGATCGGGACGACATTGCGCGGCCTGATGCTGGACAGGCTCGTCGAACGCGGCGACATCCGCCGGGAAAAGCGCAAGGCGCTCGGCCTGTTCGACTCGACGGTGCTCCAGGACGGCGGGAACGGGCGCCGGGCCCGCCTTCTCGCCGACGTCCGGGCCGTGCTCGTCGACGGAGCGGAGCCGACGCCCCGTGTCGCTGCCCTCACGGCGTTGCTCTCGGGAAGCGGGACGCTCCCGCAGTTCCACCGGGATATCCCCTGGAACTCCCCCGTGGCCACCCGCGCCAAGGAGCTCGAGCAGGGCAACTGGGGAGCCGGGGCGGCCGCCGAAGCGGTCGCGCGCACGGTCACCGCGACCATCGTCAACAACGTCGTCATCGCGGCGGCCGTGCTTCCGCCCAACTGACGTGGTCCCACGGCACCGTGACACCCCCGGTAGGGGCCGGTACGTCCTTGCGGCTTGACCCTGTTCCAAGGACAGGGTTTTCACTCGCTGGCAAGCGCCGGCACGTGAAGGCGCCGCGGAACCACGGACAGGACACACATGGCTCTTCCCGATCTCCACAGCGTCGAGGACCTCTTCGACCCGCCGCAGCGCACCAAGGCGTCGATCTCGCCGGACGGTACCCGGATCGCCTTCCTCGCCCCCTGGAAGAACCGGCTCAACGTCTGGGTCCAGGATCTGGCCCCCGGCTCCGAGCCCCGGCCCGTCACCGCCGATGCGACCCGTACCGTGCTCCGGTACGCCTGGACCCAGGACCCGCGCTGGCTGCTCTACCTCCAGGACACCGGAGGTGATGAGAACTGGCACGTGTTCCGGGTCGACGTTGAGGACCCGGATGCACCGGCCGTGGACCTGACCCCGTTCCCCGGCGCGACCACCGCCGGCCTGGAGCTGCCGGCCTCGCGGCCGGGGACGGCGATCGTGCAGCTCAACGCCCGTAATGTCGCCGAATTCGACCTGCACGAACTCGACATCGCCACCGGCGAACTCACCCTGCTGGCCCAGAGCCCCGGCCCTGGCGAGGGCTGGCTCTACGCCGGTGAGGGGCGGCTGTTCGCCCAGACCCTGACGGCCGATGGCGACATCGCCCTGTCACGGCGGGACGACGAGACCGGCGAGCTGCACCGTGTCGCGACCTTCGACGGCGCCGACCACCCGATCAGCGTCTATCCGTTCGAGGTCACGCCGGATGGGACCGGGGCCTGGATCGGGTCCAACCGGGGCACCGACCACACCCGCCTGGTCCGGCTCGACCTGGCCACCGGCCAGGAGACCGAGATCGACGGCCACCCCGGCTTCGACGTCGACGCGCGCGCCCTCGTCTTTCCGACGCTGCCGTCGCCGCTGATCCGCCATCGGCGGACCGGGGAGCTGCTGGGGGTGCGCTACTACGGCCAACGGCAGGTGATCCACGCCCTCGACCCGCACTTCGCCGACGTCCTCAAGAACCTTGAGGGGCTCTCCGACGGCGACCTGGCCGCACTCTCCGGCGACGCCGACGGCCGGCGCTGGGTCGTCTCCTTCAACCACGACCGCGATCCGGGTGCGACGTGGTTCTACGACCACTCCACCGGGGAGTCCCGGCTGCTGTTCCGGTCCCTCCCGCACCTGGACCCGGAGTCCCTGGCGCCGATGCGGCCGGTGACCATCACCGCGCGCGACAGGCTGGAGCTGCCCTCCTACCTCACCCTGCCCGTCGGGGTGGAGCCCACCGGTCTGCCGTTGGTACTGCTGGTCCACGGCGGCCCCTGGTCCCGCGACGCCTGGGGGTTCGACCCGGCCGTGCAGCTGCTGGCCAACCGCGGCTACGCGGTGCTCCAGGTCAACTTCCGCGGCTCCACCGGCTTCGGCAAGGCCCACATGAGGGCCGCGATCGGGGAATTCGCCGGGAAAATGCACGACGACCTCATCGACGGCGTGGACTGGGCCATCGAGCAGGGCTACGCCGACCCCGACCGGGTGGCGATCTTCGGCGGCTCCTACGGCGGCTACGCCGCCCTGGTCGGCGCCGCCTTCACCCCCGGCCGCTTCGCCGCAGCCCTCGACTACGTCGGCATCTCCAACCTCGCGAACTTCATGCGGACCGTGCCCGAGGCCGCCAAATCGGGTCTGGTCAACAACTGGTACCGCTACGCCGGCGACCCCGCCGACCCCGACCAGGAAGCCGACCTGCTCGCCCGCTCCCCCATCACCCGCGTCCACGAGATCCGCACACCGCTGATGATCGCCCAGGGCGCCAACGACGTCCGCGTCGTGAAGGCCGAATCCGACAACATCGTCGACGCCCTGCGCGAGCGCGGCGTCGAGGTCGACTACCTCGTCTTCGACGACGAGGGCCACATGTTCGTGAACCCCGAGAACCTGATCACCATGTTCCGCGCCGCCGAGCGCTTCCTCGCCCGCCATCTCGGAGGACGGAAAGACCGTGCCTGACCGCCACCTCGCCCACGGCTCCACCGACGGTCCCCTCCGGCCCGGGCCGCCCGCCGGACCGAAGCAGCCCGGGTCCGGCACCAAAGGCAAGGGCACACTGTCGGCGATGGTGTACGCGGCCGCGCCGGTCGTGGTCTTCGCGGCCGTCGTCGGCTTCGTCGCGCTGCCCATCGCGATCGGGATCTCCATCGCCGTCGCCCTGGCCCTGGCCGTATTCCAGATGATGCGCGGCGAAGGCCTCATGAACGCGATCGGCGGCGTCATCGGCGTGGCGATCGCCGGGGGCATCGCCGCCTGGACGGGGTCGGCCAACGACTTCTTCCTGATCGGCATCTGGGCCGCCCTGGCCGGGGCCGTCGTCACCCTCGCCTCGCTCATCGTCCGCCGGCCGCTGACGGGCGTCATCTGGAACGCCGTGCACGGCAACGACCGGCCCTGGCGCGAGGACCGGCCCACGCTGCTCGCGCACGATCTGGCCACGGCCGCGGTGACCCTCCTGCTCGCCGGCCGGTTCATCGCCCAGCAGTGGGCCTACCTGTCCGACTCCACCGGCCTGCTGGCGTTCGCCGACATCGCGACGGGCACCCCCGTGACCGCGGTGGCCGGGGTGGCGGTCTTCTGGGCGTTCCGCCGCTCCACCAAGCGCCTCATCAACAACGCCGGCACCCGGACCGCCACTCAGGCCTGACCGGTCCACCCGGTACCCGCCCTCCCTACTTAGGTTCGAGATGAACAGCGACAACCTGACCTTCTCCTCATCAGCCCGCACACAGCCCACCGACCGCTCGGCCCCGCCGATCCCGCCCGGTGTCGAGTACCACCGCGTCCTCGCCGGTGAGAAACGCCGCATCGGACGCGGCATCCTCGCGATCGCGCTCCTGGTTGCCGGGCTGTTCGCCTCCCAACTCGTGCTCGCCGTGGCCGCCGCCTCCATCGACGCGCAGATGGGCAACACCAACCCCACCTTCGGCGGCACCGACTACACACCGCTCTTCCTCGCCGGGAACCTGGTTGCGATCGCCCTGCTCACCCCGTGGAGCATGCTCATCCAACGGTGGCTCTACGGCGTGCGCGGCCCCTCCCTGCACTCCGTGGTGTCGCGCTTCCGGTTCGACCTGTTCGGCCGGGCGATCCTCTACGTCGGCCCACTCTGGCTGTTCCTCTCGCTCATCGGCCCGGCCGTCATGCCCTTGCAGGAGGTCGACTGGTCCACCGCCACGCTCCTCACGGTCTTCGCCGTCGGCCTGCTGTTGACGCCTCTCCAGGCGGCGGGTGAGGAGTACGGTTTCCGCGGGCTCGTGTTCCGGGTCGCCGGGAGCTGGGTGCGCGGGCCGCGCACGGCGCTGGCCCTCGGCGCGGTCGTCTCCGGCCTGATGTTCACCGGCGTCCACCTCGCGACCGATCCGTGGTTCATCCTCTGGACCTTCACGCTCTCCGTCAGCCTGGCCGTCATCACCTGGCGCACCGGCGGCATCGAGGTCGCGGTCGTCATCCACGCACTGCACAACACGCTCGCCGCCCTCGTCGCCACGGTCCTGCACGCCGACCCGACCCCCGCACTCGACCGCTCCTCGGGCACCGGGTCGGCCGCCCTGCTCGTGCTCTGCGCCGGCGTACTCGCCCTCATGGCGGTGGTGTGGTGGCGCACGCGCGAATCGGGACCGGCCCTGGCCCCCTCGGAGTCACACCCCGGGCGGGGGTGACGCGACGACACGGCGGCACGGGCTCTGTGGCGGGCCGCCGAATTCCCGCCTGCGCCGATCGACGCCACCATCCCGATCTGCACTACCGAGGTCGGTATCCGTCGAGGATCGAGGACAGGCCGTACTCGAAGCGCTCATCGAAGGAGTCCGCCACGAGGTGGCCGAGGGCGAGGTGAAGGGCGGGGTGGTCCGTCGTCGACACCGCGTTCGCCAGGCGGTCGCCCAGGTGCGGGTGCTGGGCGGCCGCCTGTTCCTCCTGGGTGAGGCCGAGGGTGAAGTAGACGACGGTCCAGGCGGTCCAGGCGGCTTCGCGCTCGTTTCGGCCGCTGTCCACAAGTGCGGCGACGAGGGTGTCGGCCAGGCGCAGGGTGTGGGGTTCGGCGGCGTAGGTGCCTACGACGAGGGCGGCGCCGTCGCGGTGGGCGAGCAGGGCGCGGCGGTAGCGGCGGGCCAGCTCGCAGGCGCGTTCGTCCGGTGGGGTGGGCAGGTGGTCGAGAGGGATCTCGCCGATGACCGCGTCCGCCATGAGCTCCAGCATCCGGGCCTTGGTTTTCACGTGCCACAGCACCGTGTTCATCCGTACGCCGAGCCGATCGGCGACGGCCCGCGTCGACAGCGCGTCCAGGCCCTTCTCATCCAGCAGTTCCACTGCCGCACGGATCACGGTGCCGGGATCGAGGCGGTCGCGCGCTTGCCCATTGGTCATTGACCTAGTTTACTGCACCTGAGAGTTATTGGTCATTGACCAGGAAGGGACGGGGTCATGCACCCGCAGCACGTCATCATCGCCGGAGGCGGTCCCGTCGGGCTCTGGCTCGCCGCCGAACTGCGGCTGGGCGGGACCTCCGTCACCGTCGTCGAGGAGCGCACGCAGATCGACGGGCGCTCCAAGGCGCTCACCATCCACCCGCGCACCATCGAGGTCCTGGCCTCACGCGGGGTGCACCGGCCGTTCCTCGCCGAGGGCCTGCCGATCCCGGGCGGCCACTTCGCCATGCTCGATGACCGGCTCGACTTCCGGGAACTCGACACCCCCTACCGCTACACCCTCGCCCTGCCCCAGGCCCGCACCGAGGAACTCTTGCAGGAGCACGCGCTCGCGCTGGGGGCAACGATCGTGCGCGGGCATCGGGTCACCGGGTTCACCGAGCACGAGGAGTCGGTGAGGGTACAGGTGGAGGGTCGGGAAGGAGCGTATGAGATGGAGGCGGCCTACCTGGCCGGCTGCGACGGCACCCGCAGCACCGTGCGCACCACCGCCGGCATCGAGTTCCCCGGCACACCCTCCACCGTCCTCGGCTGGCTCGGCGACGTCATCCTCGACAGCCCACCGCCACCCGGCTTCAGCGCCTTCACCCTCCACGGTGGGGCCATGGTGGCCCCGCTGCCCGGCGGCCGGTACCGCGTCGTCGGCGTGAGCCCTGGCAGCCTCACCGCCGAGTGGCCCGGGGACCTCACCATGGACGAGCTGCGGAACAACACCGTCGCCATAGCCGGGGACGACTTCGGCATGCGTGACCCCTCATGGCTTTCCCGCTTCGGCAACGCGACCCGGCTGGCCGCCGAGTACCGGCGCGGGCGCGTCCTGCTCGCAGGTGACGCCGCCCACCAGCACTTCCCTGCCGGCGGTGTCGGCATGAACGTCGGAATCCAGGACGCGCACAACCTCGGCTGGAAGCTGGCCGCGACGCTGAACGGCCGTGCCCCGGCCGGCCTGCTGGACACCTACCACGCCGAACGCCACCCCGTCGGCGCCCAGCTGGCCGAGCACAGCCGCGCCCAGACCGCCCTGATGACCGCCTTCAGCCCCGAGGGCCTCGCCCTGCGCTCCCTGCTCAGCGGAATGATCGCCACCGAGCCTGCCTTCAACCGCACACTGTCCCAACGCCTCACCGCCCTCGCCGTCGGCTACCCCGCCACGGACCCGACGGCCCACCCGCTCACCGGCACCCGCTCTCCCGACCTGGCCTTCACGGGCTCGGAGAAGGGGCTGTTCGCGCGGCTGCGCGCCGACGCCCACCTGCTGCTCGACCTCACCGGCGGGCACCTGGGCGACCTCGCCGCCGCCCAGGGGATCGCCGTACACGCCGCAACCCTCGACCACCCGCCGACCGCCTGGACCAAGGTGCGCGCCGCCCTGATCCGCCCTGACGGGCACGTCGCCTGGGCCGGCGAGGACCGGGACGACGCCACGCTGTTCATGGCTGCGGATAAGGCCATCGCCGCATCCGTGGCCCGCTAAGGGGAGCCGCCCGATGCTCAGCAGTGAGCTCGCCGAACTGGCCGGCGTCACCGTCCGCACGTTGCGCCACTACCACCAGGTCGGGCTGTTGCCCGAGCCGCCGCGCTCGGCCGGGGGCTACCGCGACTACGACGTCGGCCACCTCGTCCGGCTCCTGCGCATCACGAGGATGACCGCGCTCGGGGTACCGCTGTCCGTACTTCCTGCGGTGCTGGACGATCCGGCGGCCGCGGAGGAGCTGCTCGATGAGCTCGACCGCCACGCCGCCGCCGACATCGAACGGCTCACCGCCCGCCGGGCCGGCATCGCCGCGTTGCGCCGCAGCGGCGCCCCGCCCGACCTGGGTCCGGAGCTCTCGGCATGGCGCTCCGCCCCCGCAGCGGGGATTCCAGCCGACATGGCCCGCTACGAGCACGAACAGCTGATCCTGGTCGGGCACCTGCTCGGCAAGGACGGCCCGGCAGGACTCGCCGCCCTGTTCAGGGGGCCGGACGGGGAGACGGCCGCGCCCGCACCGCTGACGGCGCGCTTCTACGCCCTCGGGCCCGACACCCCGGACGACGAGATCGCATCGCTCATCGACGATCTGGTCGCGCACCTGCGACCGGTGATGGCGCGACTGGACGACCTGTTGCCGCTCGGCGCGGAGGCCTCGGCGCTGATGGACGAACTCAACGAGCAGACGCTCCGGCCCGTGCAACACCGCGTTCTGCGCCGGGTCCAGCAGCGGCTGGCCCGGCCCGGCGGGGCCTGACCGGGCTCCGAAGCGCTTCGCCGGTCCGCGTTCCGCGGCGCCATGTGACCCGGATCACGTCACATGGCCTTGAGTCCGACGCGACGTCGGGGTCTGGACTCGGGGGTGCCCGACCCGCCGACCGTGAGGATCCACCATGACCGCCCCGTCACAGCTGATCACCGTCGAAGAGTTCTTCGGCCCGCCCACCCGCAGCCGGGCCCTGCTGTCCCCGGACGGCACCAGGGTCGCCTACCTGGCCCCGTGGAACGGGCGGCTCAACGTGTTCATCCGTGATGTGGACTCCGACTGGGCCGCCCCCGACGACGTCCACGACGCGGACACCCCTGGCGCCCGGCGCATCACCTCCGAAACCCGGCGCAACATCGACGCCTTCTCCTGGACCACCGACGGCCGCTACCTGCTGTTCCAGCAGGACACCGACGGCGACGAGAACTGGCACCTGTATCGCGTCGACCCGGCCCATCCCGAGGAGCCCGCGACCGACCTGACTCCCTTCGAGGGCGTGCGCCTGATCGGTGCGCACCTCCCACCCGACCGGCCCGGGACGGCTTTCGTGCAGCTCAACATGCGCCGCCCCGATCTGATCGACCTGTTCGAGCTCGACCTGGCGACCGGCCGCCTGACCGTGATCGCGGAGAACCCCGGCGACGTCCACTCCTGGATACGCAACCGCGACCGGTTGCTGGTCTTCACCATGGAGAAGGGGGGCGACCATGTGCTGTCGGAGTGGACTCCGGGTGGGCGGCGCCCGATCGCGCGGTTCCCCGGCACCGATATCCCCTTCGCGGTCCTCCCGGCCGTGCCCACCCCGGACGGGAACGGGCTGTGGATCGGGTCGTCGCGCGGCTCGGACCGCACTCGCCTGGTCCGGGTCGATCTGGACACCGGCGAGCAGATCGGGGGGGACGGCCACCCCTTCTTCGACCTGGACACCCCCCGCCCCGAGGCCGACCCGCGCTTCCCGTCCTCGCTGATCCTGCACCCGGGCACCGGGGACCTCCTCGGTGCCCGCTACCTCGGTGCCCGTCAGGAGATCCACGCGCTCGACCCGCACTTCGCCACGGTGCTGCCGCGGCTGGCCGAGCTGTCCGACGGCGACCTGGCCCACGTCTCCTGCGACGCCACGGCGCAACGGTGGGTGGTGGACTTCACCCACGACCGCGATCCCGGTGTCACCTGGTTCTACGACCACGCCACAGGGCAGGCGCGCCGCCTGTTCCGGCCGTTCCCGCACCTCGACCCAGCCCGGCTGTCCCCGGTCACCCCGATCACCGTCACCGCCCGCGACGGACTTGCCCTGCCCTGCCACCTCACCCTACCGGCCGGGGCCGAGCCGCGCGGCCTGCCGACCGTGCTGCTGGTGCACGGCGGACCGTGGTACCGCGACAGCTGGGGCTACGACCCGGAGGTCCAACTCCTGGCCAACCGCGGCTACGCGGTGCTCCAGGTCGACTTCCGCGGCTCCACCGGCTACGGCAAGGCCCACACCCAGGCCGCGATCGGCCAGTTCGCCGGGCGCATGCACGACGATCTGATCGACGCCTTGGACTGGGCGGTCGCGCAGGGCCACACCGACCCGGACCGGGTCGCGATCTACGGCTGCTCCTATGGCGGCTACGCCGCACTCGTCGGGGCCGCGTTCACCCCGGACCGGTTCGCCGCCGCCATCAGCTACACCGGCATGTCCGACCTCGCCGACCTCATCCGGTCGGTCGTTCCGGTCGCCCGCAACGCCATCGAGAACAGCTACCTGCGCTACATCGGCGACCCCGACGACCCCCGCCAGGAGGCCGACATGCTCGCCCGCTCACCCATCAGCCGGGTCGACGACATCACCGCACCGGTGCTGCTGATCCACGGAGCCAACGATGTCCGCGTCGCCCGCCGCCACTCCGACCGCATCGCCGATGCGCTTCGCTCCCGCGGCGCCGAGGTCGAGTACCTGCTGAATGAGGCCGAGGGCCACTGGTTCATCAACCCCGACAGCAACATCGAGCTGTACCGCACCATCGAGCGCTTCCTGGCCCGGCACCTGGGCGGACGACGGTCGTCGGCCACGTCCTGATCGACGGCGGGCGGTCTCTTCATCCGCGCCTGCCATCCCGGGCCCAGGCCGGTGGCCGCCGGTCAGCGCACCGGCCTGGGCCCGGCGCCGAGGTCGGCGTGCATCTTCATGGTGGAAGCAGCCGCGTCACACTTCTTCGACTGCAACTCATTTTTCGTCGCGATCCGCTCACACGGGCGGATCGAGGCCCTGAAGCCCGGCTGCCAACCGCTACAGTGGCAGGGCAGCTGGTTCGGCCGCCGCACGGAATCACGGCGGTGGCCGAGGTAAGAGGGAACCCGGTGCGAATCCGGGACTGCCCCGCAGCGGTGAGTGGGAACGACCGCCGTCAGTCTCCGCGGAGACCAGCACTGAGCCCAGCCGGCTCGGGAAGCGATGGCCAGTAGGAACCCGGCGTGCGCCGGAACGCCCACGAGTCCGAAGACCTGCCCGCTGTGCGCCCCACGACCGTGGGGTGCAGGCCGAGACCTCGCGGGTGGGTCGTCGCCGGATCGCGATCGCGTGCCGGTCGCGCTTCGTCACGCGCTCCCGCAGGTCCACGCGGACTCGCGAAGGAGAGCCCCGTGACCCAGACCACTGCGACCAGCCGCGCCACCGTGCACGGCTACCCGCGCCAGGGCGCCCACCGGCAACTGAAGAAGGCGACCGAGTCCTACTGGGCAGGCCGCATCGACGCCCACACCCTGCTCGGAACCGCCCGTGAGCTGCGGCTGCACAACCTGACGCAGCTGCGCGACGCCGGCATCGACGAGATCCCGAGCAACGACTTCTCGTTCTACGACCACGTCCTGGACACCGCCTGGATGCTCGGCGCCATCCCCGAGCGGCACCTCGCCGCCGTCCCGGACACAACGAGCACCGCCGGCAGGCTCGACCGCTATTTCGCGATGGCGCGCGGTACCGCAGACGCCCACCCGCTGGAGATGACGAAGTGGTTCGACACGAACTACCACTACCTCGTCCCCGAGATCGGGCCCGGCACCCGCTTCACCCTCGACCCGGGCAAGCCCCTCGGTGAATTCGCGGAGGCCTTGGAGCAGGGCGTGCAGACCCGTCCGGTGCTCCTCGGCCCGGTCACCTTCCTGCTGCTGGCCAAGGACCCGACCGGTACCGAGGGGTTCCGGCCCCTGGACCTGCTCGACCAGGTGATCCCGCTGTACGCCGACCTGCTGCGGCGCCTGCACGAAGCGGGCGCGCAGTGGGTCCAGCTCGACGAACCCGCGCTCGTCACCGACCAGCCGGCCGAGGTGCTGGCCAAGGTCGCCGACACCTACGCCACCCTGGCGGCCGCGACCGCGCGCCCCAAGATCGTGGTCGCCTCCTACTTCGACAGGCTCGGCGACGCGCTGCCGGTGCTGGCCACGTCGGCCGTCGAGGGCCTGGCCCTGGACTTCACCAACGCCGCCGCGGCCAACCTCGGCGGCCTCGCCGCCGCCGGCGGCATGCCGGGCAAACGCCTGATCGCCGGGGTCGTCAACGGGCGCAACATCTGGGCCGCGGACCTGAGCGCCGCCTTGAGCACCCTGGGCACACTGCTCGGGCTGGCCGGTTCCGTGGACGTCTCGGCATCCTGCTCGCTGCTGCACGTGCCGCTGGACGTGACCCTGGAAACCGGCCTCGACCCCGAGATCGCCGGCTGGCTGTCGTTCGCCAGGCAGAAGCTCGACGAAATCGTCACACTGCGACGCGGCCTGACCGAAGGCCGCACCGCGATCAGCGACATCCTGCACACCAACCAAAGCCGCCTGGCCTCCCGCGCGGCGTCGCCGATCGTGCGGGTCCCGGCCGTGCGCGACCGGGTCGCCGCGGTCACCGACGCCGACCTGCACCGCATCAGCCCCTATGCCACGCGCCGCCAAGCCCAGCAGGGCCGACTGCGCCTGCCCGAGCTGCCGACGACCACGATCGGCTCGTTCCCGCAGACGCAGGAGCTGCGCACGGCCCGCGCGGCCCTGCGCGCCGGCACGCTCGACCACGCCGCCTACCGCGACGCCATGCGGGCCGAGATCCGCGCCGTCATTGCCGAGCAGGAGCGAATCGGCCTGGACGTGCTGGTCCACGGCGAGCCCGAACGCAACGACATGGTCCAGTACTTCGGTGAGCAGCTCACCGGGTTCCTGGCCACCCGGCACGGCTGGGTCCAGTCGTATGGGACCCGCTACGTGAGGCCGCCGCTCATCGTCGGCGATGTCTCGCGCCCGGCGCCGATGACCGTCGAGTGGGCCGCCTACGCCCAGAGCCTGACCGAGCGGCCGGTCAAAGGCATGCTGACCGGCCCGGTCACCATGCTCGCCTGGTCGTTCGTGCGCGACGACCAGCCCGAAGGCGACACCGCCCGCCAGGTCGCCGTCGCCCTGCGCGACGAGGTTCTCGACCTGGAGCGCGCGGGGATCTCGATCATCCAGGTCGACGAACCCGCCCTGCGCGAGACCCTGCCGCTGCGTACCGCCGACCGCGCGGCCTACCTGGACTGGGCCGTCGCCGCGTTCCAGCTGTCCACCGCGGGTGTGCGGGACGACACCCAGATCCACACGCACATGTGTTACGCCGAGTTCGGCGACGTCCTGGCGGCCATCATCGACATGGACGCCGACGTGATCAGCCTGGAGGCCGCGAGGTCGGCCATGGCGATCGTCGCCGATCTGGCCCGCGCCGGATACGCCAACGAGGCCGGGCCCGGCGTCTGGGACATCCACTCCCCGCGCGTCCCCTCCGTCGAAGAGATCGTGGGCCACCTCCGCACCGCCGTCGGCGCGTTCCCGCCCGGCCGGCTGTGGGTCAACCCCGACTGCGGGCTCAAGACCCGCGGCTACCCCGAGGTGCGGGCCACCCTCGCCAACCTGGTCGAGGCCACCGGCCACCTGCGGGCCCGGCCGTGACGAGCTGACCGCTTTCCCCGCGGCGGGCGGCCACCCGCCCGCCGCGGCGCCCGCACAGCGCCCGGCCCGGTATGACCACGTCGACCGGCCAGCGCGACCGGCTATCCCTGCGCGGCGACGAGGAACATCGGCACCGCCACGAAGATCCGGTTCGTGCGGGCGCGCTCGGCCTGCTCGGCGAGCCAGCTCTCCTCGTCGGTGATCCGGTGCAGCAGGGCGAGCGCGGTGTCATCGGTGAACACACTGGTGCGCACCTCGACGACCGGGTCGGTGAACCCGGCATCGAGCAGGAGGTTGCGGTACCTCCGGGCCACGCGCGGCGATGGGAGGGAGTCCGCCTTCGCGTGGACCAGCCGGCGGGTGGTCTCCGGTTCGTCGGAGTCGATGACGATCGTGTCCCAGTCCTGGCCGAGCAGCACGACCCGGCCGCCCGGGGCGAGCACCCGGCGGGCCTCGGCCACGGCGCGCACGGGGTCGGTAAGCGTGTGCAGTACCTTGTCCGCGCGGTAGCCGGCAATCGACCCGGACTCCAGCGGCAGCCGGTAGGCATCGCCGACGTGGAACTCGCCGGAGGGCCAGCGTTGCCGGGCCGCCGCGATCATCTCGGGGTCGTGATCGACGCCGACCGCGCGGGCCCCGAGCTCGGCCAGCTCGGCGACCGCGCGGCCGCCGCCGCAGCCGACGTCGGCCACGGTTCGGCCGGGGAGGTCGCCGAGCAATTCGTAGGAACGTGTGCGCAGCTCGACGGACATCGGCTGCGCGTCGACGGCGTCGAGGACGGCAAGGAGATTGAACATGCCCGCCATGGTCTGACTTAATGCCGACGTGAAGTCAACTTCGATGACCATCGGCCAGGTGGCCGACCACTTCGGCCTGCCGACGCACGTGCTGCGGCACTGGGAGTCGGTGGGCCTGCTCTCTCCCGCCCGCGTCGCCGGCGACCGCCGCCGCTACACCCGCGACGACCTGCTCCGGGTGGCGTCGATCGTGGTCGCGAAGCAGGCGGGCATGCCGCTGGCGGACATCCGGACGTTCCTCGCCGCGCGCGACCCGGCCGCCCGCAAGGACGTGCTGCGCCACCACCACCAAGCGCTTCAGGCCAGGATGGCGGCGCTGCGCTCAGCGCTCGATCTCCTCGAAGCCGGGATGGACTGCTCGCACGAGGACATCACGACCTGCCCGAACTATCAGGCTCACCTCGCAGGGGTGACACGGGCAGGGCGCGAATGATCGGGCGCGGTCGCCGCCGACGGCCTCGACCATGGCGGTGATCGACGCGTGGGCCGGGGCGAACCGGGTGACCCTCATCGCCGCGGCGATCGCCGTCTTCGCCCTCGCGCTGTCCGAACTGGGGGAGGGGATGATCCGAAGATCGATGTCCCGCCATGGACAAGCGGAGCCGAGCGGTCACCGGCCCCGTTGTGGAGTCAGGCGACGCGCTCTCCGGCCTCGTCTGCGTCGGTGGGCCGCTGTCCTGCGGTGGGCAGGGTTACGGTGACGGTGAGTCCGCCGTCGGGGTTGGGGGTGGCCGTGGCGGTGCCGTGGTGGCTGTTGGCGATGGAGCGCACGAGGGTGAGGCCCAGGCCGTGGCCCTGGGCGTGGGTGCGGGCGCGCTGGCGGTGGAACGGTTCGAACAGGCGCTCGGCCTCCTCAGCGGTGATGGCCTCGCCGGTGTTGGTGACGGTGATGACCGCCGTGCCGCCCCGGACCCCGGTGACCAGCCGTGCGGTGCCACCGTCGTGGTTGTGCCGGACGGCGTTGCGCAGCAGGTTGCCGAGCAGATGGTGGAGCAGGTCGGCATCGCCGTCGACGCGGGCCGGGTGCAGCTCGCCGGACACGGTGATCTGCCGGTCCGCCGCTTCCCCCCGCGCCTGCTCCAGGGCGCCGGCCGCCACCGCGGCGAGGTCGACGGGCCGCACGTCGTCGATGCCGTGGTCGGCCCGGGACAGGGCGAGCAGGGACTCCACGGTCGCGATGCTGCGTTCGTTGGTGGCCAGCAGCTTGGGCGCCAGAGTGGCGAGATCGTAGTCGCGTGGGTGGGCGATGGCGACCTGGAGCATGGTGCGGGTGGTCGCCAGCGGGGTGCGCAGCTCGTGTGAGGCGTTGGCGGCGAAGCGCTGCTGGGCCTGGAAGCTGCCGTGCAGCCGGTCGAGCATGGTGTCGATGGTGTCGGCGAGTTCGGTGAACTCGTCCTGGCGGCCGTCGAGGCGGATGCGTTGGTGCAGGTTGTCGCCTGCGACAGTGTGGGCGGTCCGGGTGATGCGGTGGATGGGAGCGAGGATGCGCCCGGCGATGACCCACCCGAGCAGGAACGCCACCAGGGCCAGCCCGGCCAGCGCCACGCCGGACACCTGCAACAGAACCGTCAGGACGTCGTCCTTACTGCCGATGGTCACGGGGGCGACGGAGGTATCACCGGCAGGGATGGCATCGCGGCCGTCCTCGTTGACGATGTCCGCGCCGTCGGCCGTGTCGGCCGTGTCGACCGTCTCCAACGGCGCCATCGGCGCGGAGGACAGCTCGTAGTTCGGTATGTACCTCATCAGGGCGTACACCGTGATCAGCATGACGATGCCGCAGGCCAGGACCATGCCGCCGTAGATGAGGGTGAGCCGGATCCTGATGGACAGCCGGCTGCGCCGCAGGGTGGCCGAGATGCTCATGGGGCGGCCAGGTAGTAGCCGACACCGGTGGCGGTGTGCAGGATCGGCGGGTCGCCGAGTTTGCGCCGCAGTGTGGAGACGGTGATGCGGACCGCGTTGGTGAACGGGTCGGCGTGGGCGTCCCACGCCTTCTCCAGCAGCTGCTCGGCGCTGAGCACCGCCCCGTCCGCGCGCATGAGCAGCTCCAGGACGGCGAACTCCTTGCGGGTCAGCCGCAGGGCGTGGTCGCCGCGGCGGGCGTCGCGGCGCGCGGGGTCCAGCCGGAGGCCGGCGTAGGTCAGCACCGGGGGAAGCGCGGGTGCGGCACGCCGCCGCAGGGCGTGCAGGCGGGCGACGAGTTCGTCGAAGTCGAACGGTTTGGCCAGGTAGTCGTCCGAGCCCAGCCGCAGGCCGGCGACCTTGTCGGTGGAGCGCCCGGCCGCGGTGAGCATCAGGATCCGGCACTCGGGCCGGTCGGCCACCACCTGGCGGCAGACGTCGTCTCCGTGCACGCCGGGAAGGTCGCGGTCCAGCACGACCACGTCGTAGTCGTTGACCGCCACGCTCTCCAGCGCCGTCGCCCCGTCGTTGGCGATGTCGACCGCCATGCCCTCCTTGCGGAGGCCGGCCTGCAACGCCTCGGCGAGGAAGGCCTCGTCCTCCACGACCAGCACCCGCACGCCTCATCCTTTCGCTTTCGTCCGCACGCGCCCGTTCCGGCACGGCATCCCCGGTCGATGCCGACAGCCCGCACCCCATGATCCCCGGCCGGGCATGTGGCGGGCATATGGAAATCACGAGACGCCGACGATAACCCCGATCTGGCTGCATGGACCCGGCCGCGGCCCACTGCCGCGGCCGCCCCGGCGCAGCGGCCGGGTGCAGGCATCGTCACGAAAGGCAATCTCCCATGTCCCCGTACATGCGCAGGGCCGCCACGTTCACGGTCGGCCTGGCGATCATGCTCGGCGCCGGCAGCGCCACCGCGTTCGCCGCTTCCACGGATGCGCCGGTGCCGGACTGCCCGCCCGGTATCCCCAGCGGCGAGCCTGGTGTTCCGCCGCTCCCGGGCGAGCCCGATGGTGTCCCCGGCGTCCCCAGTGAGCCCGGCGACCTCGAGCCGCTTCCGACCCTGCCCGTCGGGCCCGGCGACATCCCCAGCGGCGACGGGCCCGGCGTACCGCCGCTGGACTGCGAGCTGCCCAGCCCGACCGAGCCGGCCGAGTAGGGCGGCCCGCCGCGGCGGCGCTGTCAGGCGCCGCCGCCGGCCGGTGGCTCGTGTGGCCGCCCCCTCCCCCGGCCCACGAGCCACCGGCTCGTCGTGCGCGCCTGCGGCCCGAGGACCGGGCCTCGTGCACGGCACGGTCGCGAAACCGCGTTTATCTGACTGACCGCTTCCTGCTGGATTCCCCGACGCGTCCCGTCCCTCATCGGGCCGGCCCGCGCCTCCTACGTTCTTGGAGACACGCATGTCCGCTATCCGCAAAGGCACGGCCATCGCATCGTCGATGGTCGCCGGCCTCGCCTTCGGCCTTTCGGTCGCCACCGCCTCTCCGGCCTCGGCCGCGGGCACCTTCCAGCTCTGCAACGTCGGGTCTGGATACTGGGCCGTCGCGGACTTCGGATCCGGATTCACGACCCGCACCGTCGCCTCCGGCCAGTGCACCAGCCTGAGCACCAACGGCGGCGAGGACTTCCAGGTGACGATCACGAACTCCGGCGGGCGGAACAAGACCACCACCACCTACCACATCCCGAGCGGCCGGAGCATGAACTTCTCCACCGGCGGCACCTTCTCCGCCCCCCAGTTCACCCCCCAGGTCTACTAAGACTCCGCCGGTGCCGGACCCGGGCCGTGCATCGCGGCCCGGGCCTTACGTGACGAGGGCGGGGTCCCGGCCACTGGCCGGGACCCCGCCCCCCTTGCGTGGATCAGTTGCAGGTGGTCCGGACCGCCGACGCCACCACATGGGTGGTGTCCCGGCCGTCGACCTGGTCGGCCCCGCGGTTCTGGAGTTTCACGCTGAACGTGTCACCCGGCGGGCTGTAGGAGCCGACGTGCACCCAGGACCCCTTGTTCTCGACCTGGTTGACCCGGAACGAGGCGAAGGGCTCGCTCTGGGTCGTGGCCGGGTCGGCCGAGGGGTGGAGCTTGTAGTAGGCGGGGATGCCGCCCAGTGGGCTCTCGACATCTGGGACGTACACGTAGATGTTGCACTCGGCACCCGTGAAGCCGATGTTGAACGTCCAGAAGGCGTACCGGCCGCTGGGTTCGGCCGGGTCGCCCGAGACGGGGATGGCGTGCCACCGTCCGTCGCAGTTCTGCTCGGCGTATCCGCCGTTGAGCCCGTAGTCCCAACTGTCGGACTTTCCGGCGGTGCCGTAGGCGATGCGGTCGTTGGGCGCGCAGCCCACACCCGCGATCTCCTCATAGCGGAATTCCGGATCCCGCTGCGGCTCCTGCGGACGCTCCTCCTGGGGCTTCTGCTCCTCAGCCGGCTGCTGAGGCAGGCGGTCTTCGAGCCCCTCGGGGATCTCCCGGTCCGGGTCCGGCTGCCGGGGTCCCGGAGCCATCGGCGGCACATTCGACGCACCGTCCGCGTCCTGGGAGCCGGGTTCGTCGCCCTCCTCGTCGGAGGAGTCGTCGTCCCGGTCGTCCCCGGACCCGTCGGCCATCGGCACGGCACCGTCGGTGTTGCGGTCTTGCAGGCCGCCGGATTCTCCGTCGGCCTCCGCGTCCTCGTCCTCGGCGGAGTCGGAATCAGAGGTGGACTCGTCGCCGCCCTGGCCGTTGCCGGACTGCGAGGAGTCCCCTTCCTCCTCTTCCTCGTCGTCGCCGAACAGGCCCCAGCCGGAGAACAGGCCGTCACCCGAGGAGTCCGATCCCGACGTGCCGGAGCCGTCACCGCCGGGCTCATCGCCCGGGTCGCCCGATCCCGCACTGGAGGAACCGTCCGAGCCCGAACCCGCGGAGTCCCCGGAGCCCGGGTCCTCCTGCTCGCCGGCGGCGCCCTGCTGGGGCTGCTCCTGAGGCTGCACCTCGGGAACATAGCCGGTGTCGGGCGCCGGCTCGCTGTCCACACCGGTCGGCCCGGCTGCCGATGACCCCGAGGGCGGACGCTCCTCGGTCGCGGTCATCGCCGAGCCCGATGCGTCACCGTCGGGCCGCACCATGTACCCCAGCAGACCCTCCTGGTCGACGGGGTCGATGGGCGTGGAGACCAGTCGCTGCGAGGTCTCGTTCACGGCGAAGGGGGTGGCCATGAGCACCACACCCGCGATCGCCGCGAACGCCAGCGCCGGGCGGCCGGGGCGGCCGAGCCGGTCATGGGGAGACGCCTCAGCGGCTGCG
>NZ_JBHSBH010000010.1:0-28942 GCF_042650565.1 Nocardiopsis sediminis | reverse complement strand
CTCGGCGGCTGCGGCACCCGCGGCAGCAGGTGCCGCCGCGGCGGCCGCCGCCTCCTCGCGTCCGGTATCGGCCGTCTCCGTGTCGGTCTCGGCTGAGGCCGCCTCGGTGGCGCCCTCTGCCGGACCCGGCGGGGGGTCGGCCTGTGCCGCGGCCGCAGGCTGCTCCGGCTCGGGGCGCAGGCTGGCCGGGACGACGGGGATCGGCTGGGAGATCGGCCCGCTGGATGCGGACGACGGCTCCGGTGCCGGACCCGTCCCGCCGACCTGGCCGGAAGGCGTTCCGGAGGCTGCGGCGTCGGCACGCCCCAGCGTCCCGTTGGTGAGGATGGAGGGGGTGCGGTTCTCGGCGGCTGCGCCGACGTCCGCGGGAGCACGGTCCGTTGCCCCACTGTCGGCTCCGCTGGCGGCGCCGGGGGCCGGGGCGTCGGCGGGAGCGGGTGCGCCCGGTGCGGGCGCGTCATGGTCGGCCGCCGCGGCGTTCCCGGCCGCAGGGCCGGGATCGCGGGCGGCCTGTGCTGCGGCGGGGTCAGCGTCGTCGCCGTGCGCACGTGTCGGCGGCGACGCATCCCCTCCGGTAGCTTGCTCGGTCATATCTCACTGGTCCTTTCATTTTCCCCAGGGGGTTAGGGACACCCGGGCTACCCCTTCGGCGAAATGCCGGGGACGCCCGGGAGCATGCGTCGTGATCAGCCTCAGGGGCGCCGCGCCGGTCACTTCGGGCTCATTTCGGGGCGGGCGGGGTCCACGTCGACCGACCCCTCGTACACGCGGCGTCCCGCTTGCAGGGCCTGCACGTCGAAGGAGCCGGCGGACGCGCCGGACCGCAGTTGGACGGTGCACGGCTCGCCGGGGCCGGCGTGGCCGGTGAAGGTCCCGGTGAAGCGCCGTATCCGGCCGGGGCCGATGTGGTTTTCGGCCAGGTGCAGGGCGGCTTCGGCCAGGACCATCCCCGGGATGTGGTCGACGGGGCGGCCGCGGAAGAGCAGCAGGTCCGCGTCCGGCCGGATTTCGGTCGTGGGCGATTGGGGCCAGGGCTGCGCCTGAGCGGTCGTCGCGGCCGAGCCGCCTACGAAGCGGTACACCGCCGGCGAGAGGAAGGCGAAGTCCACCTCCCCTGTCCCGAGTTCTCCGTCGGCGGAGCGCACCGATGCCCGGAACAAGGAGCCGACCAGGTGGCCGCGCCGCACGTCCCGGTCGATGCACTCCACGTCGATCGCCAGCCGCGCCCCGGGGGCCGGAGCCGATGCCCGGACCGCGGCTTCGCTGACCGGCGCCGTACCGCAGGACAGGGAGCGGAAGACGCAGTGGTGCCCGCGCGGTATCGCGTAGGCCTCGTGGGCGATGAGCAGGGCGGCCTGGCGGGCGGCGTGGGCCGGGAGCAGGAGGAGGCCGCCGCTGTCGTAGCGGGCCTCGACCGTGAAGCGGTCGCGGTCGCCGTCGTCGGCGCGCCAGCCGGTCAGGGCCAGGCCGGACGCCGGATCGGCGAGGTCGGCCGGCACCGTCTCAAATGCGTCGTTGCTTCGTAGCGTCATGTCGGCGGCCCTCACCCGGCCCGGCGCCGCAGCGCGGGGTCGGCCAGTTCGGGCGGGTCCCAGCCGCCGTCGGCCGGGTTGAGGGTGCGGCCCGGCGGCACGATCTCGTCGATGCGGTCGAGCACGTCCTGGGGCAGCCGGATGTCGGCGGCGCCGAGCTGCTGTTCCAGCTGCTCCACGGTGCGCGGGCCGATGATCGCCGAGGTCACCGCGGGGTGTTCGGTGACGAAGGCCAGCGCCAGGTGGATCAGGCTGATCCCGGCCTCCTCGGCCAGCAGGGCCAGCTCCTCGACGGTGTCCAGCTTGTCGCGGTTGGTGGCCAGGGACATGTCGTAGCGCCTGCCCCAGCGCCCGGCCCGCTGGGTGGGGGCGATCTTGCGGCCCTTGCGGTAGCGGCCGGTCAGCCAGCCGCCCGCGAGGGGGCTCCAGGTCGCCGTGCCCATCTTGTACTTGAGGCAGGTCGGCAGCACGTCGGCCTCGATCTCGCGGGCGAGCAGCGAGTAGGGGGGCTGTTCGCTGACGAAGCGTTCGCGGTGGCGCCGCTCGGCGACCCATTGGGCCTCGACGATCTGGTGGGCGGGGAAGGTGGAGCTGCCGAGGTAGCGGACCTTCCCGGCCTGCACGAGGTCGGTGAGCGCGCCCAGGGTGTCGTCGATGTCGGTGTGGGGGTCGGGCCGGTGCATCTGGTAGATGTCGATCCAGTCGGTGCCCAGGCGCCGCAGGCTGGCCTCGACGGCCTGGTGGATCCAGCGCCGGGAGTTGCCGCGGGAGTTGGGGTCGGCGCCCATGGGGGCGTGGGCCTTGGTCGCGAGGATGACCCGGTCGCGTTTGCCGGATTGGGCGAGGGCCTTGCCGACGATCTCCTCGGACTCGCCTCGGGAGTAGGAGTCGGCGGTGTCGATGTAGTTGATGCCGGCGGCCATGGCGCGCTCGATGACGGCGATGGAGTCGTCGGCGCTCTTGTTGCCCCAGGCCCCGAACATCAGGGTGCCCAGGCAGAGCTCGCTGACGCGGACACCGGTGGCGCCCAGATAGCGGTATCTCATGCGGTGAGGGCCTCCGTTGCCGCCCATCCGGCCACGCGCGAGGCGACGTGGCCGGGCCACTCGTAGAGGAAATAGTGGCCGCCGGTCAGGTACTCGACGTCCACGGCCCGGGTGGTGTAGGCGGACCAGCCGGGCAGCCGGTCGGCGTGGGTCATCTCGTCCTCGCGGCCCGCCAGGACGTGCACGGGCACGCCGATGCGGTGCGGTGGGCGGGCCGGGGTGTAGGCGTGCACCATGCGCTGGTCGTTGCGGATGATGTGCAGGAAGCCTTCGGCCATGGCGCGGCTGAGTCCCTTGGGGACGCCGCCCACGGACGTGAGCTCGTCGAACAGATCGTCGTCGGGGAGCCGGGCGACCCGCTTGCCCCAGTCGGTCTGGAAGTGGGCGGGGTCGCGCCCGGAGATGATCAGGCTGCGGGGCCCGGGCAGGCCGTTGCGTTCGAGGTGGCAGACCATCTCGTAGGCGATGAGGCCGCCCATGCAGTGCCCGAGCAGGTGGTAGTCGTCGCCGTCGAGCCGGTCGGCGAGCATTGCGGCGAGGTCGGCGGCGGCCTGGTCCACGCGGGTGGCGAACGGCTCGCCGCGGCGGGCGCCGCGTCCGGCGGGCTCCAGCGGGACGACCTCGATGTGCGCGGGGAAGCTGCGCCGCCAGGGGCGGAAGACACCGGCCGAGCCGCCTGCGTGGGGGACGCAGAACAGCTGCGTGCGGCGGGGCGGGGCCGCGGGGCTGGTCACGGTGGGCAGGGTCCTTTCGTACATCGCGGTCACTTGTGCTGGGCGGTCGCGGCCACGGGGACGACCGTGACCCGGGCGGGGCGCTCGCTGCGCAGCAGCAGCGGACGCAGTCCGGCGTGGACGGCCGCCTCGGTGACCCGGGCCGGGTCCGAGGCGTGGACCTCCAGGTCGATGCGGTTCTCGCCGTCGTCGCCGCGCCACACCCGGGGCACGGCCCGGGCGACGCCCGGGAGGGTCTGGGCGGCCTGCCGGATCGAGAAGAGGGAGACCTTCTCGCCGCGTACGACGACGAAGTCCGACAGCCGTCCCGTGTAGTACAGGTAGCCGTCGTCGTCGCGGCGGAACAGGTCGCCGGTGGCGACCAGGCCCGGTGCGATGAGCGGCTGGCGGGCGGCGGGCCCGACCTTGCGCAGCAGCGCGGTGTCGGTGGCCACGAGGAGTTCGCCCGCCCCGTCGGGGCCCGGGTCGCGCACGGTGGCGGTGACGCCGTCGAGGGGCAGGCCCACCGAGGCGTGCCGGTGGGCGGGTTCGCGGTGCGCCGCCAGGGTGGCGACGCGCGGCCCGGCCTCGGTGAGGCCGTAGGTCAGGTACAGCTCGCCGCCGGGGTTGAGGTCGAGCAGCCCGGCGACGTGGCGCGGGTCGGTCCGGTCGCCGCCGACCGCCACCGAGCGCAGCCCTGTGGGAAGCCGCTCGCCGATCTCGACGAGCTGGCGGGCGATGGTCGGGGTGAGGGACGACGACGTCACGCCGTGGCGCAGGATCGTCTCGCGGTAGGCGGCCGGGGTGAAGGGCGGGCCGGAGACGACCAGGGACGCGCCGGTGATCAGCGCGGTCATGGCCTGGGCGACGATGGCGTAGGAGTAGTAGAGCGGCAGGCTGATCAGGAGCCGGTCATCGGCGCGCACCCCCACGGCCGCGGCGTGGCGGCGGGCGTTGCGCAGCAGGGAGTCCACGGCGTGCAGGCAGGCGCTGAACATGCCGGAGGTGCCGGAGGTCAGCATGAGCACCTGCCCCGGCTCGTAGACACCGCGCGGGCCGCCCATGGGCAGCGGCACCGCCTGCTGCTCCCCCACCTCGAACCGCCGCCGCGCGTCGTAGAGGGCGGGGTCGATGCGGGCGGCGATGAGCGCGCCGGCGTTGAGGTGGGCGGCCAGTGCCCGGATGCGGGCCGAGGGGGTGGACGGGGAGACGGCGAGCGGGACGCCGCCGCTCAGCAGGACGGCGAAGTACTGCTGGAGCAGATGGCGGCCGTTGGCCAGCGCGATGACAACGGGCGTCCCCGGGGCGAGGCCGAGTGCGGCGACGTCGGCGAGGACCTCGTCGAAGCCGGGTCGGTGGTCGCCGGCGGGGCGGGTGAGGTCGATGGTGCGGTCGAGGAGGGAGACGACGTCGTCGCGCCGGATGCCCGGGGTCAGGGTGGGGTCGGGAGGGGCGATGGCGGCGGACACCTCTCTCATCCGTTCGTGGTCTGGGGCAGGAGGGCGGGAGCGGTGAGGCGGGACAGGTCGGGCTCGGTGCGCGGCCCGGGGCCGGGTGCGGCCCGCAGGATCAGGCAGCGCGCCGCGTGGACGGTCCCGTCCTGCCGGTGGGTGCCGATGAGCACGTAGCGGGCGCTGCCCCGCGCCAGCCACCCGGCTGCCAGGGCGGCCGCGGTGGGGGCGCCGTCGGCGGGCGGCATGGACAGGGCGAGGGTCGGGCCGCGGAACCCCTGGCGGATGCAGGTGAGCCCGGCCAGGGAGCCGGGGTTGGCGCCGGCGAATTTCAGGGGCGAGACGCGGCCCCTGGCGGTGGCCTTGGCGATCGCCCGCATGGTGTCGAGCGTGCCCGTCTCGCTGACGGTGACCATGCCGACCTGATCGCCGGCGGCCGCCAGGTCCGCTCCGTGGTCCTGGACGGCTGCGGCCGCCGCCTCGGCCATCAGCCAGGCCAGCGGGTCGGCGAACAGGGAGGGGGCGTTGCGTGCATGGGCGGCCGGGTCCTCGGTGACCACTTCGCCGTATCCCGCGGCCACGGGGGCCGGCGGGAGGGGGTGTTGTTCAGCCGCGGGGGCCGGCGGGAGGGGGTAGTCAGCCATGGCCGCCTCCCGGAACGGAGAACAGCAGCGCGGTGTTGAAACCGCCGAACCCCAGGGTCAGGCTGAGACCGCAGCCGTCCGTAACGGTCCCGGGCGCACCCTGTGGCAGGGGCAGCGGGAAGCCGTCCATCGGCTGCTCCAGCCCGTGGACCGGCGGCACGCGGCGGTCCGTCAGCGCCTGGATGAGGGTGATCGCCTCGATGGTTCCGCAGGCGCCGAGGCTGTGGCCGAGGGTGCCCTTGGTGCCGTAGACGACCGGCCGCCGCTCCCCCGGGCCGAACAGCGCGCCCAGGCTGGTGGCCTCGACCGCGTCGTTGACCGGGGTGCCGGTGCCGTGCGCGCTGACCGCCGCGATGTCGCCGGTGGCCAGGCCGCTGCCCGCCAGTGCCCGCTCCACGGCCAGCACGACGCTGCCGCCGCCGGGGTCGGGCGCGGTCATGCCCGCGGCGTCGTTGGCCGAGCCCGCACCGCGCAGCGTGGCGCGGACCCGCGCCGACCGGCGCCAGGCGTGCTCGGCGGATTCCAGGACGAGGGCGCCGGCGCCCTCGCCGAGCACCATGCCGTCGTGCTGGACGTCGAAGGCGCGCAGCGCCCGGGGGCTCATGGTGCCGAGCATGGAGTGGCCGAGCCGTTTGGCGGGGGTGACCACGTCGGCGCCGACGCAGACGCAGATCTCGCGCCGCCCCGATCTGATGAGTTCGGCGCCCATCAGCAGGGCGTCGGAGCCGGCCGAGCACGCGGTGGTCACGCACAGGGGCGGCTGCGGGTGCCCGACCTCGTCGGCGGTGCGGCGGGCCCATTCGTGCAGCGAGGAGCCCTCGGGGTCGTCGAGGTTGCCGGCGTAGCTGGTGCCGAGGAGGAGGGCGGTGCCGGGCGCGCCGAGGACATCGGGGTCGAGCCCGGCGTCGGCGAGGGCCGACCGGATCGCCGAGGCGGTGAGCGCCTGCTGGCGCTCATGGGGTGCGTCGCTCAGGGGGACGGTGGGGACCACCGCAGCGAGGGTGCTGCGCAGAGGATGCTCGTAGGGTATTTCGCGTATCCCCGATTCACCGTTGAGGAGCCGGGTCCATACGTCGTCCAGGGAATCGCCGAGAGGGGTTTCCCAGCCCATTCCCGTGACTTCGGGGTCGAGAGAATCCATTCGGTGAGGTCTTTCCACGCCGGTGGCGGTCAGGCGGCGGCCGGCGACCGGAGCTTCTCGATGAGGGCGCACAGGGACGCGATGGTCGAGAAGTGCTCGGGTGTGAAGTCGTCGTCGGAGACGGTCACCTCGAAGGTCTCCTCGATCTGCGCGCGGAGCTCGACGAATCCGAGCGAGTCCACGCCCAGAACGTCGCGAAGGCTGTCCTGCTCGCCCATGCGGTCGGGTGGAACCTCGACGTAGACGTCGGATACCAGGATTTTTTTGATCGTGTCCGCGTCGGACATCGGCGAGACCTTTCCATGGCCGTCCGGAGAATTCCGGACGGCGCGAGCTTCTTGGGAAAGAGAAATGACTCCGGACCGCCCGCGCCCACGGATGCGGGTGCAGGCGCGTCGGTATGAAACACCATGCCTTAACGGCATGGTCAAGCCGATCGGGAGATGACGTAGGACACCCTCTCGGCGACGTGGTCGCGGGGCGGGCGCAATGTGCGGACGGTGATGCCGACGAGTTCGGCGAGCTCGCTGCTGATGTCAGGTCCGACCCGTACGGGAAGAAGAGAGAACCCATGAATCGTGACACTCTGTCACGATCCGGCCGTGTCCGCCGGTCCGGCGACCGCATCGTCGCCGTCCGGCGGCGGGGCGTCCGCCTCTTCGTAGTAGCGGACGTAGGCGTTGGACTCCGCTGCGAAGTACTCGAATATGCGTTCGTTCGACCAGCCGCGTTTCTCGCGGTAGCGCGGAATCGCCTTTACCATGTGAGGGTCGTCGCTGGTCAGCGTTCCGTCATCGTGGAGGGTCAGGAACGACCGCACATCTTTCGTACGGCGGTCCTGCGCGTACAGCACGCGGGGTGTCATCGTCTACCGCCCAGCGGGTCGTCGGTGGCCGGAGGCGTATGTTTGCAGCATGTAGGCCCGCATCACCATTTCGTCATACCAGTCCTCCCGGCCGAGTCGGAGAAACTCGGGGCGCAATGCGATGATCGTGTGCACCAACCAATGCGCGTCGCGCTCTGTCAGGGGGTTGTCGATCCATTCGTTGTCATCGAAGTCGTAGTAGCTTTCCATTGTGTCGGTGAATCCGACGTCGCCCAGGTCCGCGGGGTCGTAGGGCGCATCGTCGTCTCTAGCCCAGCCGGCGCCGTGGTCGATACCGACGGCCGTTCCCTGGTCGGTGTACAGCACGTTTCCGGGGTTGCGGTCGAAGTTGCCGATGAGGACGTCCAGCAGCCCCAGTCTGCGCCAGGACACCGTTTCGGTGAATTCGGGGCCGAATTCGGGCACCGTGGACCCGGACCTACCATTCATGTAGTGCATGTACAACTCGCTGGGACCGACCCGGTAGACGCCGGGGACGTCGGCGCCGATGGCACGGCCGACCAGTGAGGCGAGTTGCTCGGCATCGGCGCGCTCGCGGGCCCGCTCCAGCTCATTGGCGACGGACCCGGGTCCCATTTCAGGGTCCCTGGTGAATTCGACGTTCTCGGTGATCTTGTGGACCGCCAGCATGCCATTTCTGAATTGCACGAGTTCGGTGAGTTCTCCTGCGCCTCCTCCCTCGCTGAACGCCCGTCGCGCGGCAATGCCGGTTCGCTCGGAGGCGACCAGGTCCTCGATCCCGTCGTAGGACGCATGCCATCGGGCGCGTCCCGCCTGGGTGTGGCTCTGTGCGGTGTCCTGCCGCTGCTCCTGCGGCGTGAACGCGTGGCCTTGGTCGGCGGCGCCGTAGTACCCGGAGCCGGATGTCTGGGCGGGATATTGGCTGGATTGGACCGGGGTGTATTGGGTTTGGGTGTGCTGGTCGCCTGCTCCCTCGGGGTGATCGCCGGCGTGCGAGCCGTAGTCGAACCGATCGGCGAGGTTGACCAAGAGGTCGGCCTCGTCGTCGGAGTCGGAATCTTCTCCACTCACTACGGCCTCAGGGGCAGTGCCAGCGCGGTTGCCCTCATCGTCGGACACGTCGTAGATGTCGTCGATGTCCATGGCCTCAGGGGCGGCCGCTGAGACCATGGTGGGCTCCTGGCCGCTGCCGGCGGGATGGGTGCTGGTGGGAATCAGTCCGACGGCGCGGGCAAGATCGCGCGCCTCGCCGGGGTTCAGTACCCCCAGACGGCGAGCGAGACTGCTGACGGCTTTCTCAACCTCGCGGATACTCCTATCCGGGCCGAGTTCCTCGCGGATACTCTCATTTGACCTGTTCAAACGACCGAAGAACCAGCGCTGGGAGTCGTCCAGAATGCTGATCCGGCCGCGGGCCCGTGCCATTCGATCCTCGGGACTCATGCCGGCGGAATCTTCATCGTTGGTGAGTCCGGCGGCTTTAGCGACGGTGGCGGCCTCGACGCGGCTGTTCACGCCGAGCGCAGCGGTGACACTACCCATGCGGACGGAGAATTCCTTGCGGCTCAAATTGAGCCGGATGATGATCTCACCGCCTGCGCGTCCGGCCCCCAAGGCGACGAGGAAGTCGAAATCGTTGTCGCCCAAATCGCCAAAGTTCCCGATGGCCTGGGTAATTTGCTCGGCGGTGAACTCCCTGGCGGGAACCAGTCCGGCGGCGACGGCGCCGACCTCGGCGCGGTCGAGCACCCCCAGACGGCGAATGAGGCTGCTGACGGCTTTTTCAACCTCGCGGATACTCGTATCCGGACCGAGTTCCTCGCGGATACTCTCATTTGACCTGTCCACGCGGGCGAAGAACCAGCGCCGGTGGTCGTTCAGGACGCCGGCCCGGGCGCGGGCCCGTGCCATTCGATCCTCGGGACTCATGCCGGCGGGATCGTCGTCGTTGGTGAGTCGGGCGGCAACGGCCACATCGGCCGCCTCGACAGGGCCTTTCACGCCGAGGATACGAGCGACACGCTTCATTCGTTGGGCGAAGCCGGGGGCATCGTCCTTGCGTCCGGCCCCCAGGGCGACGAGGAAGTCGAAATCATCGTCGCTCAGATCCCCGATTTTCCTGATGGCCGCCTGTTGCTCGGCTGTCGGTTCGACGGCGTCGTGGCCGGTACCCGGGGCGGGGTCTTCATCGTGGAGGTCGGAGGCATCGGGAAGGTCACCGTCCTCCTCACCAATGGTGTCGTGCAGGCCTCCGCCGTCCTCACCGTCCGGGTCCGAGGAGCCTCCGTTCTCCCCGGTGGAAGTCTCGGGCACCTTCAGGGGATCGGCAGGTCCACCGGCGAGGTGGGCGCCGACGCTTCCGGAATCGGAGTCGGAGTGAAAGACGATGGCCTCGGGGCCGACCTCGGCGTCGGCGAGGCTGCTTTCGTGGTCGGAGCGACCGTAGCGGTCAACGGAATCACCGGGGGCGGCGGCCTCTCCGTCCACCGCACGACCGGCCGCGCCGGCTTCAGCGCGCTCGGCCTCCTCAAGAAGCCGATCGATGTCGTCAACGAGGCCCCTGGCCGAGCCTGGATTTCGATCATCGAGCCTGCTGAGGATGACGGAGTCCGCCAAGCCCTTCTTGATAAGGGCCAGCGCTCTGCTCTGAACATCGGGATCGTCATCGCCCTGGGCCGCGCGGGCGATGGCGAGCACATCGTCGCGGGACTCCACTTGCAGATGGTTGCGCAGGCGGAAGATGTAGGTCTTGAACGTACCTGGTTTCATGCTGGGCGCATGTTCGTCGAGGATGACCTGGTTGCCCGGCCCTTGCTTCAGGTGCTTGGCGAATTCGAACAGGCCGCGTCCACGTCCGCCCAGGAGTCTGCCTGCCAGTACACCGACGAGTTCGCGAGCGCGATCCCGACCGGTCGGCGCGGTGCCCGGATCACCAGCGGCCACGCGCGGGCCCGGTTCACCACCGAAAAGGAACGAGTCGTCAAGGATGTCGAGGAAGACCTCACCGGGGGCCTCGGGCAGGACCTGAGGGTCGTCGGTGCGCTCGGCCACACGGACGAGGGCGAGCAGCTCGGCGCGGCTGAACACGCCCGATCGCTCGCACATCCGGCCCAGGTAGTTCTTGACGGTTCGCTCTTTCACTCCGGTGAGTTCGACGATCTGGGAGACGGTCTTCCCCTGCGCGAGGCAACGCCGGATCTTTCGCTGGGTGGGCGATACGGTCGCCTGTGCCAGGAGTTCCCTGGCACGGGCCGGGGGGAAGTCCTGCTCCGCTACCAGGGTCAGCCCGGCCTCGCGGGCGATGGCGACCGCGCCCTCGCGGTCGGCCACGCCCAAACGGCGGTAAACGTGCTCAACGACCTCCGACTCGAAATGTCCCGCTCCCGCTTGCGTGCCGACACCCGCGGCGATCTGCGACACGGAAAGCTCCGTCCGCGTGAGGAGGGCCAGGACCCTGCGCGGGCGGGACTCGAGCCGACGCACGAGTTCGCGAGCGTCGACGTCCTCACTGGAGCCCGCGGGGTCGGCGTCACGGAACTCCGGCAGGACCTCGCGGGCGAAGGTGACCCCTTGGGCGCGGTTCAGACTCAGATGACCGAGAGCGCGATAGATGTCACTATCGATCGCTTGGTCCTTGTCGTCGCCCAGGTCGAACATCGCCTTAATCCGTGTGACGATCTCGGGATTCCTCAGCCCGGCGCCGAGGAGGCCGACGGCGGTGTGCTGGCGGTGGGACAGCGAATCCATCTGGCCGAGCGCATGGTCTCGCTGGGCCTCGGTGAGGTTTCCCCCAGGCTCGGGCGGGGGCGGGGGCGGGGGAGGGAATCCTGGCTCACCGGCCAGGTCGATGGCCTGGGCGCGGGACACTCCCATACGGTCGGCGGCGCGCCTCAACAGTAAGTCGGCCGACTTCCTAGTGAAGTCGGGAAGATCACCGATCTCGCTCAAGCTCAGACCGCTATGCCGCAGGACCAGGACCCGGTGCTGCCCGGGGGTCAGGCCCTTCGCCTTCTCGAGAGCGGCGGCTCTCTGAGGGCGGGTGAGCTCCACGGCGCGGGCGGACCGGCGCGATGAGCGCTGCGGGCCGGCCGGAAGCGCGTCTTGCGGCGCCGGAGGCACCGCACGACCACCGCTCTCTCCCTCGCTGCGAGCAGGGTCGGACACCGGTACGGGTACGGGCAGATGCAGGAAACCGGGTTGGATCGTCTTGTAGCGTGCCGGGTACGCGGCGCGACCGCCTCTTTCGGTACCAGCAGGTTCGGGTGCGGGTTCGGCCGCAGGTGCGTGAGAACGACCGTCGTCCTCGGCCGGAGATCGGCCGGCAGCCTGTTCCGGGCCGGGGACGGGGGCATCGGGAAGGACATCGAGCTCGTCGTTCTGCGCCGGGCCGGGAGTGCGAGAAGGGTCACCGGAGACGACGTCATCACCCATGACGACGTCCATCCCGCTCTCGGCGGAGGGCTCCCCCCAGGCGCCGAGGTCAACGGGGTTCTCGTCCGGATCGGCCGGGACGTTCGGGAAGTCGCCGGGGTTGCCCGGATCCAAATGGTCGGGGCCGCCGTACTCCTCGCCGTCGGTCAGATCGTCCAAGCCATCGAAGGTCCCCTGACTGGTAGGGCTGGGGGCATCGGGGAGCTCCACGTCGCCGGAGCCGTCCGGGTCGTTCGCCGGGTCGGGGTCGACCTCGCCGAATCGGGAGAAGTCGAAGTCGTCCACGGGAGACGGCGTGCTCAGGTCCACGAGGCTGGGGTCGACATAGTGGGCGAATTCCTCGCCGTAGTAGGAGGAGGAGTCGTTGGGGTCGGTGCCCTCGAAGAACACCCAGGGCCGCGCGTGTTCGGCGGCGAGGGGCTCGACGTCGAGCTGGTACTTGCGGATGAGGCCGTCGACGTAGTCCTCGAACGACCCGGGCTGCTCGTCGTTCTTCTTAGCGCGGGCGTGGAAATCGGGTTTGGGCCGGTGGCCGCGGTCCATGGGGTCGTGGGCGTCGGCCGCTTCCTGCGACCGCGCCGGCGCAGGGTCATAGAAACCGTCCACGTCGCTGTCGGAGTCCAACGCACCGTCCACGGCCCGCCCACGAGCCCCCAGCCCACCGGACACCCAACCGCCACCGGCGCGGCCAGCGCCGTTAAGGCCACCCCGCCCGGTACCTTCCGAGCGCGACGGAGGCGGAGCCAAAGAGGACCCACTCGCCCCACCACCGGGTCCCGGTGTAGGCGCCGGCGGAGCAGCACCACCACCCGGACCCGGGCCTCGCCCGGGGCCGGGCCCACCCCCATTACCTGAGTCGCCGTCGAAGTCACCGTCACCGTCATCATCGTCGGAGTCGGAGTCGGATTCGGAGTCGATGACCATCGCATCGTGGGCGGCCCCGCCCTCGGCCGGGTTGCGTCGATCGCCGGAGTCTCCGTACCGGTCGACGTCCTCGGCTGGGACGGCGTCCTCGCCCGAACCGCCGGGCGCGCCGGCTTCAGCGCGCTCGGCCGCCTCCAGAAGGCCATCGATTTCCCTAACGAGGCCCGCGGCCCAGCCTTCAGTACGGCCATCGCGGCCATCGTCGAGCCTGCGGAGGATGACGGGGTCCCCCAAGCCCTTCTTGATAAGGGCCAGCGCACTGCTCTGGACTTCGGGATCGTCATCGCCCCGGGCCGCGCGAGCGATGGCGAACATATCGCCCCGGGAATCCGCACGCAGATGCTTGCGGATGGCGCGGACGTCGTTGTAGATCGTGGCTGGCGTCCGCCTGGGCGTGAGCATGTCGGCGATGGCCTTGGCGTCCAACCCTTGTACCAGGAGGTTCAGAACGCTGCGCCGGGGGGGCTGAAGTCCGTCCAGGTATCTGTCGGCGAGTTTACGGACGAGTTCGCGAGCGACGTCCCGGGCGCCCGTCGCGGCGGCGCGGCCGCCGGCGGCCGCGCCGCCGCGCGGAGCCGGGCCACCGCCGGGGAGGGGAACGCTGTCAGGGATGTCGAGGAAGATGGTGCCGGGAGCTCCGGGCGGGGCCTCGGGGCCGGCGTCCCGGGCCGCACGGGCGATGGCAACCGCCTCGGCGACGCTGAACACGCCCAATCGTTCCTGGATCTTGCCGATGAGCCGACTGATGGTGGACTTACTCAGTCTGTGATGTCCGTCGACGATCTGGGAAGTGGTCTGCTCCTGCACGAGAAGGCCCAGGATCTCGTGCTGGTCGTCCGACAGGTCGGCCTCCGCCAGGAGTTCGCCGGCCCGGGCAGGGGGAAGGTCACTGGCCGATACCAGGGTCAGTCCCGCCGCTCGGGCGATGGCGACCGCGCCCTCGCGGTCGCCCGAATCCAGGTACAAAACGGTGTAGACGTACTCGACCTCGGACTCGAACAACCCCGACCGCGCGCCGACGCCCGCGCGGATGGCGGACAGTGAAAGATCCGTTCGCATGAGGAGAGCCAGCACTCTGCGCTCACGGGGCTCAAGCCGCTGCACGAGTATGCGAGCGACCTCCTCGGGGGAGCCGACAGGGGCGGGCTCCCGGTACCTCGGCATTTCCTTCGCGGCGAGCTTGGCCCCTTGGGCGGGGGACAGACTCCCCAGGTGCTTAAGGGCACCTGAGATGTAGTTTTCGGCCGTCTGGCGCCCAACGTCGTAGAACCACTTAAGCTTTGTGGCGATCGCGGCGTTACTCAGCCCGGTGCCGAGGAGCTCGAAGGCGTATTTCTGGCGCTCGGGAAGTGAAGCCATCTGCTCGCGTGCGTGGGCAAGCTGCTCGGGGGTGAGCTCTCCCCCCCTGGGCGCGGGGGGCACCAGGGGGCCGGAGGGGAGCGGGAACCCGGGGTCGCCGGCAAGGTCAACGGCCTGGGCGCGGGTCACCTCCAAATCCTTGGCGGCGTTCTGCAGGAACACGTCGATCGAAGGCTTGCTGAAGCCGGTCAGCTTGGCGATGGCGGGGATACTCCGGCCGCTGTTGCGCAGGATAAGCGCTCGGCGGTAGCGGTCGGGCAGGTTCTCCGCCTTCTCCAGAGCAGCGGCCCGCTGCTCGCGGGAGAGCGCCACGGCGGGCGCGGACGGGCCGCCACGCCGCCGTGCGCCGGGCGGGCGCGCATTCTCGCGCGCCGGGGGCACGGCTCGGTCGCCGCTCTCCCTACCGGCAGGGCCGTCCCCGCTCTCCCCACTAGCAGGGCCGCCGCCCTCCGCACCGGACGCCGGTGCGGGCAGGCGCAGGAGACCGACCGGGATATCCTTGCGACCCACCCGGGGCACATCACGACCCTCGCCCCCACCACGAGCCGCCCCAGGCGCCCGCCCGTCCGCGTGAGCGCCATCATCAGATACCTCGGCCCCCCGGCCAGGCATGACCTTCCCGGTGCCCGCAGGAGCGGAGGACAGACCGCCGTCCTCGGCCGGACGACCTGGGCCACCGAGGCTGCCGAAACGCAAGGGCTCGAAGCGGCGGCCGGAATCGCCGCCCTCCTCTCCGGAGTCGGCGGAGAGCGGACTCAAGCTGCCGAACGTGTCCTCGGAGCCGGCATCCGAGGCGGGCCCCCCGTCGTCGGAGTCGTCGTCGTACAGGGCCGGGCCCGGGTCAGGGGTGTCGGAACGGTCGCCGGGAATCACGCCCTGGAGAACGAGGGCGTCATACACAGCGTTGTGGTGGGCGATCTCCTCGGGGGTCAGCCACGGGTATTCAGCCCACGAGATGCGCACATCGGCAGGGGGGTGACGTTTGTCAAAGCCGGAGTCCTCGCCGCCACCGGGGAACGCGTCGAAGTGCGGGGCATCGGGGTCGCCCTGGGCCGGGCCGGAGTCGGCCTCACCCTCACCGCCGGAGCCGGAGCCGGAGCCGGAGACGTCATCGATATCCATGGCCCCGGGGCCGGCGTCGGCATCGTCGCGCTCGTTGTCGGAGGCGCTGTAGAGGTCATCTCCATCGTCGATGGCCATGGCCTCAGGGGTGGCTGCCGGGACCGCGGTTGACTCCCGGCCGCCGTCGGCAGCAGGGGTGACGGCGGGAACCAGTCCGGCGGCAATGGCGGCGGCGACCGCCTCGGCGCGGTCCAGCACCCCCAGGCGGTGGAGGAGTTCGTCGACCTCTTTTCCAACCGCTTTACTAGTGCCGCCGGATTCCGAGGTGAGGCGGCTGAGGAGCCGGCGCCGGTCGTCACCCAGGGTGTGAATCCGGATGTGAGCCCTTTTCGCTCGATCATCGCGTGTCAGGTCAGAGGGTCGGGTGTCGTCGGTGAGTCCGGCGGCTCGGGCGACGGCGACCGCCTCGGCGCTGTCATTCACGTCAAGGGTCCTGATGACACGCCCCATGACGAGGTCGTATTGCTTCTCGCTCCCCCGATTTATTCGGGGGACGATCTCGAGATCGCTGCGCCCAGCACCCAGTGCGACGAGGAAATCGAATTCAAGTGCTGTCAATTCGGCAATGTTAGCGATACGCTGAGTCATTTGCTCGGCGGTGAATTCTCTAGCGGGAATCAGCCCGATGGCTGCGGCGACGGCGCTCGCCTCGGCACGGTTCAGCACCCCCAGGCGGTGAACAAGACTGTGGATATTGTTATCAATCGCGGCGCTACTTCTATCCGTGCCGAGTTCCGCGCGGATGTCGACAGGCAGCTTACTCACGAGGCTGAGGAGCCGGAGCTGGTAGTCGCCCAGGAAACGGACTCGGGCACGCCCCCGTTCCAATCGTGCATCGCGTGTCAGCTCGTGGGGACGGCGGTCGTCGGTGAGTCCGGCGGCTCGGGCGACGGCGACCGCCTCCTCGCCACCGACATTCAGGGCCTTGATGACGCCCGCCATCCGGGCCCTGGATCTATGGTCCGCACTGGTGGTGGTCACGTCGATACTCCCGGCCCCCAGAGCGACAAAGAAGTCGAACTCGCCGTCCCCCAGCCTCCAGATCTCGCCCATCGCCCGGTATTGCTCAGCGGTCGGTTCGACGGTGCCATGGCCGGTGGTGCTTGTCGCCGGGGCGGCAACGTAACGGCCGGAGGCGCCGGGGAGGTCGCTGGGGGCGGCACCCGCCTGGTAGCCCTGGTGCGCATCACCGGAAGGATTGGGCTGCCATCCCATGGGCGGAACCCACCCGGCGGGCACGACCTCGGCCTCGACGAACCACAGGTCCTCGACGCCCGCACCGGCAACCCGCTCACCGGGCTGCCGGTAGACGGCATGGATGACGATGCGCGACGCCCGAGCCAGCACCAATCGCCGCCCGCCATCGGCGCCGCCGCCCATGTAGACCGCCGGGTACCCATTGGGGACACGGAGCATGATGTACACGGGCGCGTCCTCGGCGGCACGCGTACCGAAAGTACCGGCGAGGAAATGCGGGATATCCACGATGCCGGGGATAGTGCCTGAGAGGCCCCCAGGACCGATGCCCAGCCGCCGCAGCAGGGCCGCCCCGGCACCCAGGTGCACCGTGACCGACATGGGCAGGGCCGCCGACCACACAACGGCATCGATACCGGTGACGATCCGCTGGAAGGCATCGCGATCGCCCGGCGCGACGACACCGGTCGCCAACCCGTTGTCCACCATGTCACGGGCATGGCCCGTGTACTCCAAGAGAGAGCGGACCTGGTCAGCAGTGGCGTTCACGGCATCGGCGACCTGCCCTGGACCCGTGGCCCCATCCGGCGTCGCCACAGTGGGCAAGGAGTTCCGAGCCCACTGGTCCGTGGCCCCGTTGTCGGTCCGGGCACGGACATTGTTGCCCATACCCCCGCCTGAAGCCTGCTCCTGGCGCCCGCCCTTCCACAGAACATGCGGAAGCGGCAGGACGCCGCCGGGGGGTTGTCCCGGGACATCGGTGCCGGCCATGAACGCCCAGGTCTGCCCGTCCTCGACGGACTGGGGTTCGATGAGCCCGTACCCGGTGAGGCGGGCGACCATCCCCTCGATCGTCGGCTCCTCCTCCCCGGTCGACTTGTCCGACTTGGGGTCCACCACGAAGCCCGGGGTCGGCGCGGACGGCTCGGAGTCGTAGAACCCGTCGGAGAAGTCGTCATCGGACAAATCGCCGGCCACGTCGCGGGCGTCGTTCCCGCGATAACCGGCGGAACGGCCCCGTCCGCCCGAGGCGGCGGACCCTCCGGTGCCGGCACCGCGCGAGTCTCCGGTGCCGCCGCCCCCGGCACCGCCACTGGGGCGGCCGGCAGCCGAGGATTGCCCTCTCGCCCCACCACCAGGCGCAGACGCAGAAGCACCACCGTCCGGCCCCGGACCGGGCCGGGGGCCCGGTCCGCCCCCACCGCCGGGACCCCCACCGCTGAAGTCATCATCGCGGCCGCTGTCGTCATCGGAGTCCGAGGAATCGCCGTCCTCCTCGCCGGAGGCCTGGGAGTCGTCGGAGTCGTGACCGTCGTGCGGGTCATTGGCGGGGAGCGGGTTCTGGTGCGCCGGGCGCGCGGCATGGTTACCGCTCTCCTCGGCGGCCGCCGTGGCACCGGTCGCTTCGGTCGGAGTCCCGGGCTCGGATGCCGGACGCCGCGACGTGGCGGGGACGGGGTTGAGCGCGCTGCTGAACAGGTCGTCAAGGCTCACGCTGCGCTGCGGCGCCGGGGCCGTTCGCGGGGTGGCGTCGGCGGCTGTGGCGGGCTCCGCCGGGGCCGACGCGGCCGTCGGCGTGGGCGTCGGCGCCTCGGCCACGGGCGGGGCCCCGGTCAGCGACCCGGCCGCTGGGCCCACGTCCGGCGCGGACTGGGGCGTCTGTGTGCGCGCGGAGGGCGGCGCGCCGTCGCCGTTTTCGGACGGGGACGCACCATTCAGCACCGATGGCGTTGAACTGCCAGGGGCCGGGGCGGCATCGGGTCGCGGCGCTTCCACGGCCACAGGCACCGGTACCGGCGGGGCCGCATGGGCATGGGTCGGCGGAGGGGAGGGCGTGCCGCTCTGTCCGGCCGGCGTCGACAATCCGCCCTCCGGTTCGGACTTGGTTCGGGCGGCGTCCCAGTCCTCGAAGGCGCGCCGGGACTCCGCGTGCAGGCGGTCGACCGTCGCGCGTTGGGCGTCGAAGGCCGCCTGAGCGTCCCGGAGGCGCCCGGTGTCCCCGCTCTGGCGGTCCTCCCCTACCGCGCGCTCCAGCGCCGGCAGCTCAAGGGACTCCCGGGCGGCGTTCCGGGCCGCGTTCCAGACCCCGAAGCCCTGCCAGAACTCCGCGTGCAGGTCGTCCACCGTCGTACGCTGCCGGTCGTAGGCTTCCTGGGCGTCGCGCAGGCGCGTGGCGTCCCCGCTCCGCTGGGCGTCCTCGACCCCCCTCACCAGTTCCGGGAGCTTGCGGCGGGCCTCGAAGTAGGTCTTCTCGGCCTCGCCGAACGCCTCCTGGCTCTCATACAGGGTGTCCCACAGCGCCTTGTTCGCGTCGACCCCGTCCACGAGCCCGAGCTCGCGCGCCTGCTCGTGGTCGAGCCAGGTGGTGATCTCCGACTCGACCTCGGCCATCCCGACCTGGTCGCGGGAGAATCCGAGGTGCTTGACCTGCGCGACCGGCGATTCAGCGGCGACCAGCCACGTCGTGGGGATGGCGGCCAGGTAGGCGCGCTTGCTCGATGTGGGCACGCGATGCCGGTCGGTCCGGGTGCTGTTCGAGGCGGCCGCGGTGGAGTACTTGTCGGCGGACATGCCCGCTTCCGCCGCGCCGCGCGGCCAGGCCTGGTCGAGCGGTCTCCCCAGGTTGCCCGCCGACGCACCGCCGGAGACGGTCGAGGACTGCTCCGCCGACGCCTCGGTCTTGTGGGTGTGCTGCCGGGAGCCGCCGTGTGCGGAGTCGACCGACACGTCGATCAGCCGGATGCCCTTGGCGCTGGGGACCGCGTGCAGGCGCCATTGGAGGTCGGCGAAGGTGAACGCCCGGTCGCGGAACAGGTCGGGCAGGGCCGTCCCGCCGTCGGCGGCGGGCGCGAAGTTCACCGTCAGCGCCAGGCCGGTGAGGGCGGCGGGGATGTCCTCGGCGCGGGGGCCCATCTTGCCGACCAGGTAGTCGCGTGCGGACCGGATGGTGGCGGCGGGCGACGCGTTCTGCGGCGGCTGCCACCCCGACGCGGTGGCCGCGGCGATGTAGCCGGCGTTGGTGACCGCCGATCCGTCGCCCGCCACCGACAGCGCGTGCAGCCGCGGCATCGGCGCCGGCGGGGCGGTCTGGGGGCCGGTGTCCTGGGCTGCGGCGTGGCGCCTGTCGGCGGTCCACGCCTCGGCGGCCGGTTCGAGCCGCTGGTTCGGCGAGGGCAGGGCCCGGGGGGTGCCCGCTCTGGGCGCCTGCGCCCCGGTCCGGCCTCCGTCGATGAGGTAGGGGGCGGGGTAGACCTCGCGCGTCCGCCCGGCAGGGGTCTGGGCGACGATGGTGTCGTCCCTGCCCTCGATCTCCAGGTACAGGTGCAGGGAGGCGTCGCTGCCGAGGACCGCATAGGGGCCCTTGATGGTGGTGTCGGCCGGCTCGGCGGTGGTATCGGTGGTCTTGTCGGTGGCCGAGGTCCCGGTCTTGTGCGATGCGCCGCCCCCGGTCGTCCACCGGTTGTCCGGGCCTTTCGCCGCCGCCTCGTTGTTGTTGCTGTTGCCGAACGGCGAGTACAGCATCGCGAAGTCGCTGCCGAGCGTGCTGTCCTCCTTGGTGCCCTCGGAGCCGACGGTCTCGACGGAGCGCGTGCGCACGTCCTTGAAGTCGGCCTTCGCGCCGACCCGGTCGACCTCGGTGTTCTGCCGGATGATGTCGACGGTGATCTTCGCCGACTTCGACAGGTGGGCGCGGCTCGTGGAGCGGACCCTGACGTCGATCGGCACGGCCCGGGCGGTGGCGTCGTCCAGCCCTCTGGTGAGGTGCTCGCCCACGCGCTGGAGAAGGATTTCGCGGCTGGTGCCGGTGAGTTCCAGCCCCTCGTCGGCCAGCCGCTGCATGAGGATGTCGACGGCGGGGCCGGCGTCGGGACCCTGGCGGCGGTGGCCCAGTCCGGCGAAGCCGGGCCGCGGGGACCAGTCGGGCCGGGGTGCGGTGTGGCCCTCCAGCGCTGCGGGTGCGGGGGTGCCGTCGCCGTCCCGCGTGATGGCGTCCTTGACCAGGCCGCCGGCGTAGGCCTCGGCTTCGGAGATGAAGCCGAACTCGGCCCCGGGTACGTCGGTGTGCACACCGTGGTGGGAGGCGCCGGCGGAGCGGCCCGGCACCGTTGCGATGAGCTTCCAGTCCTTCTTGGCCTCGGCCGCCTGGTCGAAGGAGAGGTCGGCGGTGTAGGGGAAGGAGCCGCCCTGCGGGGTCACGGAGGTCTCCCGTGACGCGGTGACCGAGCCGGCCGTGCTCTTCGTGGTCGCGCGCGAGTAGGGGGTCCACGATGCGCCCGGCGCGACGCCGGGGCGCCGTTCGGAGCCCGCGCCCGGAGCCGGGTCGGTCCCCGGTGGGACCTCGTCGTTGGGGTTGGGGCGGACCCCTCCGGAGATGGCGAGCGAGCGGGTGTGGCCGGCGTAGGTGCGGGTCGAGCCGACCGGGACCTCGCCGCTGGAGGACACCTCCGTCGTGGTGTCCGGCATCAGGTCGAACAGCCGGAAGTCGCCGCGGGCGGCGCGGGTGACCAGGGTCGGCAGCCCGCGCCAGCGCCACGAGGTGTCGACCTGCATCCGGCCGCTGCGCAGGCCGTAGCGCGACAGCAGCTGGGACAGGTTGCCCGTGAGCATGGGTGACAGCAGGAGCCGGCGCAGGTAGTCGTGGGCGCCCCGGGATCGGCGCAGGAAGTCCTGGAACCCCGGGGTGGTGTCGGTGAGCAGCCGGTTGCCCAGGCGGTAGAGGTCGGGCGCGGTGACCGTCTCGGGTGCGGTGGGCACGCTGTCGAGGGGGTGGGGGGCGGGGCGGGGCCCGGTGCCGAGCACGATCGCGCGGGCCTCATCGGGGGTCAGCCGGCGCGGGCCCGCGGGTGTCGCCGCCTGGTCGGAGGCCTGGGGGGTCGTGGCCTCCGGTTCAGCGGGCGGTGTCGCGGTCTCGGGACGCCCGGTGGGGCGGGTGCCGGCCGTGGCCGGGGCCGTCGGGGCCTGCGCGGGATCGACGTCGCGGCCGGGCGCGGACTCGACCTCCATGCGCGCCCGTGGCCCCTGGATGCGGACGGTGTGCCCGTCGTAGGCGGTCCCGTTCTCGCCGCGGCCGAGGGTGATGTTGCCTTCGGCGTCGCGTCCGGCGAGGTCGCTCGCCTTGCGGAATTTGCCGATCTCGAACCATGGGTCGAGGTTCCAGCGCCACACATCGGTGTCGCCGGTCGTCTTGACGGTGGTCTCGGTCGTCCCCTTGACGCCGTGCTCCTGGGTCCGTCCCCGCGGCTGGGACGCCTCCGCCGTGGCGTCGAGGCCCCCCATGTTCTTGCGCACGCCGGCCGCATCGACTTCTGAGCCCCGGCCGTGGAGCCCGACCTTGACCTGCTCGGTCCAGGTCTTGGCGCGTTCGCGCGAATCCGTGACTCCGGCGGAGCCGGCCACCCTGGACTCGGTCCCGACGGTGGAGGTGCCGCCGAATGTGCGGCCGGTGGCGTCGGCGCCCAGCCGCACCGTGACGAAGGGCGGCCGGAAGACGCCCCCCTTGTTCGCCAGGCTGGGGTCGATACGCGCGGTCTCGATCAGGTGCACGTCGAACCCGGACGTCGTCCACTCCGCCCAGTGCTTGTCCAGGTCGGCGATCGCGTGCAGGACCAGCAGGGTGTTGGCGAGCGCCTGATCGTAGTCGCGGCGCAGGCCGCGGCGTTCGCGCGGGGTGCGGTGGTCGCCGGGCCCGGTGCCGGGACGGCGGGCGTAGGTCTTCTTGGACGCCGTGGCGAGGTCGGGCACCACCAGACCGGGGTGGCGCTCGGCGATCCCGGTCAGCACGGCCCGCGCGTAGTCGTCGTGGAAGGTGCGGGGCCGGGCGGGCGCCTCGTCGGGCCCTGCTTCCGGGGTTCCGGCGGGCGGGTCCATACGGTAGCGGCTGCCGTCCGGGTGGGTCACTTCGCGGAGCGTCGTCCCGCCCCAGTGCGCGGGGCGGTCGGTCGTCAGGTGCTCGAAGAGCGGGACGCGCCGCGCGGCGGCCTCGGGGGTCGGCTCGTCGAGGCCGGCCATGCGCCGGGCATCGCCCACCGTGATCTGCTCGATCGACCGGCCCGGCGAGCTCATCAGCGTGCCGTCGCCGGAGAGCGTCGCGTAGAACACCCGGTCGACGTCGTAGGTCTCGACCTTGTCGGAATGGGACCTGCCCGTCCGGACGCCGCCCGTCGAGAGCGCCCGGCCCGACACGGCTTCGGCTTTGAAGGATGCCTCGAAGTGGGGCAGGTTGAGGCGCAGGAGGCCCTTGACCAGGGTGATGATGACGCCGGCCCCGCCGCCGAGTTTCAGGTGGGTCGACCGCTTCGCGGTCAGCCCCGCCTGCTTGTCGGTCTTGCCGGACCTGCCGAAGGACGCCTTGTCCGGTGCGTCCTCGACCCGTGTCAGCTCCCGGGGAACCGACCACATGGTGAGGACCCGCTCCACACCGTTGCCATCAGTGAGCACGGCCACGTTTACGGGCCCGCGGTCGAGCTGCGCCAGGAGCTCTTTGAGCTTCTCCGGGGTGGTGGCGGCGTCCAGGACCGCGCTCGTCGCGTGGTCGGTGTCGATGCCGAGGTTCTGGCGGATCTGCCGTTTCAGGCCGTCGATCGGCTCGACGTCGAGCGGATGCCCGGATCCGACGCGGTTCCCCTGGGCGTTCAGGTCACCGCGGTGGCGCGGGTCGGTGCTGAAGGGGTCGGGCAGGACGATGTGCGCCGGGGCGTCGGTGGCGGGGTCCGCGGCGGCGCCGCGGTCCTTCAACCCGCCGGGGACGATCACGCTCAGCCCGTTCGGTTCGACCACACGGGAGACCACTGCGCTCTCGGCCAGTTCGATGTTCGCGGTACGGCCGTCGCTCTCGGAGCGGCCCGCTGGGCCGTCCCCCTGACCACGCGCGCCGCGTCGGGGAGTCGGGGGCGCGTCGACGGTCAGCTCGGCCACCAGTGCGCTCACGAAGGCCTCGGGGTCGCCCTTCAGTGTCACCTCGCTCCTGCCGGCGACGCTGTCACCGACGGAGTAGGTGGTGGAGCGCTGGTTCCGGGTTCCCGAGAAGGAGAAGGTGAAGACGGGGCCCAGCATGGGGACATCGTCGGGGATCAGCCCGAGGGCGTTGACGCTGAACGAGCCCTTGACCGCGGCGGTGGAGGTCGCGGCTCCCTTCAGGGTCGACTTGGCGGCCTTCTGCACCATGGTCTTGGCTCTGACGGCGGGCGCGCTGTCGGGGCCGGTCTTCGCGGGCGCCGGGTCGTTACGCGGGGCGGGGTGCCAGGAGTCTCCCTCGGGCGACAGCGCGAGGGTGACCTGCCGCCGGCCTCCGCGCCCCAGGATGGCGAAGGTGTGGCCGCCGGGGGCGAAGTAGGGCGGGGCGGTGCGCCGCGCGTCGGCGCCCGCCGTGTCGGTGCGCACTTGTCGCTCGATCGCGTTGATCTCGTCGGGGGTGAGCCGGCCGTCGAGGTCGGCGCGGATCCGGGCGATGAACCGGTCCACGGCGGGGCCGATGGAGGGCGCGTCGACCGCCCCGCTGGTCAGCAGGTAGTTCAGCCTCCGGCCGCCCGCCGGGGTGCGCGGGGAGTCCGCCGCCGGCTCCGGCCGCGCGCCGCCCGTCTGCTGCGCAGCGGACCGGTTCCCCGTGCCGGTCACGCGCTCGGTCGAAGCCGCGGGGGCCGGGGGATCGGCGGGCGATTCGGTGCCGCCCGGGTGGCGGGCTTCGACGGCCGCTGTGTTCGTGACGTCGCCGCGGACGCCGCCGCCGTCGCCCTGTGCGGGCGGGGCGGTTTCGGCCGCACGCGGAGCCTCCTGTACCCGCGGGGCGTTCGGCTGGGTGTCCGGTCGGACGGTATCCGGGACCGGCTCCGCGGATTCGGCCGCGGCGGGCGGCTCCGGCCGCGGGTTCCCGTCCGCTTCTCCCGGAGGTTCGGTGTTCCGGGCTGTGGGAGATCCGGCGAGCCGGTCCGGGTCGCCGTAGGCGGCCCGCTCGGCGGCCTCGGCGTGCTGCCGCGCCTGCCCGGCCGGGTCGCCTGTCGGGTCGGTCGGCCGAGCGGCCTGCTCCGCTTCGGCTTCGCGGGCCAAGGCCTCGGTGGCCGTTTCCGTGACGTGCGTTGCGGGGATCGCGTCGCGGGCGAGGCCATCGACGAGCCGCTCGGCGGCCTGCGCATTGCGCTCGGCGAGATCGGCCCGCTGTTCGATGGTGAGCGCGTTCCGCTCGGCCGTCTCGGCGAAGTGCCACGCATCGTCGGCCGCGACGTCGGCCGCGTGGGCGGCGGCTTGCGCCTCCCGCTGGACGGCTTCGGAGTCGGCCCTATCGGCCGCTTCCCGCATCTGCGCGCTGGCGGTGCCGGCATCGGCGGCCAACTGCTCGTATTCGGCCCGCAGCCGGTCCGCCTCCTCACGGGCACCGGCGGCGTCGTCGCGGAGCCGTGCGGCCTTGGCGCGCGCCATGTCCGCCTCGGCGCGCAGGGCTGGGATGAGCGCCGGTCCGGAGCCGTCGACCGCCGCAGGAGGCGTACTGCGGTCCATCTCGCCCATGGCGCGGGATCGCTCAGCGGTCGGTTCGATGGTGTCATGACCGATGCGTGTGGTCGGCGTTCCATCGTGGCGGTCGGACGCGCCGGGAAGGGCGCCGGAGCCGGTGCCCGCCGTGAACGCCCAAGTCGGCCCATCCGCGGCAGAGCCGTTCCAGACGCCGTCGAGCTGGTGCTCCCAGCGGTGGGCGACGCCCTCGAACGTCCCGGACCGCTTCACGTCCTTGCCCCACCCCGAACCGTCCACGTCACCGAAGGGCGTGTCCGGGCCTCCGCCACCCCACGGATCACCGCTGCCGACCGACCGGTCCCGCTCCGACACCGGAGGCGCCGGGTCGTAGAAGCTGCCCACGCCGCTGTCGGAGTCACTCTCGCGGGCGCCGTCGTTCCCACCGACACCGGCGGAACGGACCTGCCCGCCCCGACCGGCGGGACCACCCCCGGCACCGCGCGTACCCCCGCCGTCAGAGCCTCCGCTCCAACCACCGGTGCCACCGCCCCCGGCACCACCACCGCGGCCGGTGGACCCGCCGCTGGCCCCCGCGCCACCGGCACCCGGGCCCGAACCGGCGGGACCTTGACCGCCGCCTGGGCCGGGAGGGTCACCGCCATCGTCCTCGTCGTCGGCGTCGGGAAGGTCGCCGTCGCCCTCATCATCGGAGTCCGAGAAGTCCCCGTCCCACTCACTGGAAATCCCAGGCACCGTCAGGGGATCACCCGGCCCACCGGCGAGGTGAGCGCCGGCGCTTCCGAAACCGGAGCCGGAGTCATCAATGGCCATGGCCTCGGGGCCGGCCTCAGCATCGTTGCCTCGACCGGAGACGGCATGGACACCCTCGTCGGTGACCACGGCCACCGCGTCGCCCGCTGAGACCGCGGACTCCCCACCGCTACCGGCGACACGGCGGCCGGCATCCCCGCGGAGGCGGGCGAGCAGCCCGGAGGAATAGGCCCGGGATACGGCCCCCGCCTGCTCACGACCGTTCACCCCCAAGGCGCTGACGACAGCGCGGACATGATCATCGACCGTTCTTGGGGAGGGGTTGCGGCCATCGACCATCATGATCCGCTCGGCGATCGTGCCGATGTTCCGCGTGGCCCCCAGCTGAACGAAGACCTCCCATCGCAGGGGAGGGTCCAGCTTGCCGATAGCGTCCCACATCCGGTCCAGGTCCCCGGCGGTGAGCTCCACAGCAGGAGCCACCCGGACGCGCGCTTTCCCCCGGACGCGCGGCGGCCGAGCGGCCTCCTCCCCAACGGGAGCCACGGCCCCAGCGCCGGCTTTAGGGCCGCCGGCCTCCTCCACAAGGCGACCGATTTCTTCAACACGGTCCTTGGCCCACCCCACAGGCCGGCCGTAGTCGAGCCTGCCGCTGATCTCGGGATCTTCATCCCTCAAACCTTCCTTGATAAGGCCCAGCGCCCGGAGCTGGTCGCCGGGGCCGGCAATCCCATCAGCCGCGCGGGCGAGAGCGACCACAATATCGCGGGCATCGTCGCGGCCATCCACTCCCACCTTTCCATAGATGTCGTGGACGTTGAAGTTGACATTACTTTTCTCCCTAGTGAGCTGGACGTCAAAATGACCGTCGCGCGGTACTCCCGCCATGCGCTGATCGACAATTCCCTTGTTGGTCAACCCCTTCTTCATCAAGTCCAGCACGCCGCTCTCCACGTCCCCAAAGCGCGGCAGGAATTTACGGGCCAGTTCACCGATGAGTCCGCGAGCGCGATCCGCCGGCTCAACACCCTCGGCATCAGCCGCATCCAGATCACGACGAATCCCGGCAACGAAGCCCTTGGCCCAGCCCGGTTTGCGCCGGGCATCGACCTTGCGGGCGGCGGCATCGACCCTGCGGGCGACGTCGAGGGTCTTCAAGGCTTCCGCCATGTCCTCCAGCGCCCGGAACTGGTCGCCGGTGCGGGCAGTCCCATCAGCCACACGGGCAATAGCGCCCACACCCTCGCGGTCATGGACTCCCATATTTCTATAGATATCGCCGAGACTGTCTGCGACCCTCACTTTCTCCTGATTGAGCCGGGCGTTGTCGACATCTCCGATGTCCGGCCGCCCGTCCATGAGCTCGACGGCAATTTGCTCGTTGGTCAGACCTTTCTTCAGAGACCCCAGAACCCTGCCTCGCAATCCCTTAAAGGTCGACAGGAACACTCGGGCCAATTCACCGACGCGTTCATCGACACTCTCCGCACCGGCCGGCGGAGAGCTGGGGTCGTCTTCCCGGGGCGCATCCGATGCGGCACGACTTCCAGGCGCGCCGCCGACCCCTCCCAAGAGGTCACCGATTTCTTCAACACGGCCCTCGGCCCACCCCACAGGCCGGCCGTAGTCAAGCCTGCCGCGGGACTTGCGATCCCCCAAAACTTCCTTGATAAGGCCCAGCGCCCGGACCTGCTCTTCGGGGTCGGTACTCCCATCAGCCACACGGGCAAGAGCGACCACAATACCGCGGGCATCGTCGCGGCCACTCACTCCCATCTTTCGATAGATGCGGTCAGAGACGGTTTCGCCGACACTCTTTACCTCCTTTTTGTACAGGGCGGAAAAATTACCGTCGCGCGGCACTCCCACCATGCGCTGATCGACAATGCCCTTGTTGGTCAACCCCTTCTTCATCAAGTCCAGCACGCCGCTCTCCTCGTCCCCAAAGCGCGGCAGGAATTTACGGGCCAGTTCACCGAGGCGCCTGCGAGCGAGATCCGTCGGCTCAGCACCCTCGGCATCAGCCGCATCCAGATCGCGACGAATCCCGGCAACGAACTCCTTGGCCCATCCCGACTTGCGCCGGGCATCGACCTTGTGGGCGGTGGCATCGACCCTGCGGGCGACCCTGGGGGTCTTCAAGGCTTCCGCCATGGCCTCCAGCGCCCGGCGCCGGTCACCGGGGCCGGCAGTCCCATCAGCCACACGGGCAATAGCGCTCACACCCTCGCGGTCACGGACTCCCACATTTCTATAGATATCGCCGAGATTGTTTTCGACCCTCCTTTTCTCTTTCTTGAGCCGGGCATTGTCGATGTCGTCGCCGTCCGGCCGTCCGCCCATGAATTCGACGGCGATTTGCTCGTTGGTCAGACCTTTCTTCAGAGACCTCAGAACGCTACCTTGCACGCCCTCAAAGGTCGGCAGGAGCAGTCGGGCCAATTCGTCGACACGTGCATCGACAATCACCGCACCGGCCGACGAAGATCCCGGCCCGCCCGGGCCCGGCTCACCCCGCCCGGCACGACGCCCACCCTCGCCACGGGCAGGGTCAGGCGCGGGTACGGGCAGGTCGAGAGGATCCGCCGGCTCAACACCCTCGGCATCAGCCGCGTCCAGATCACGACGAATCCCGGCAACGAACTCCTCGGCCCAGCCCGGCTCGCGGCTGGCATCGACCTTGCGGGCGGCGGCATAGACCCTGCCGGCGACGCTGGGGGTCTTCAAGGCTTCCGCCATGGCCTCCAACGCCCGGAACTGGTCGTCGCGGTCGGTACTCCCATCAGCCACACGGGCAATAGCGCCCAAACCCTCGCGGTCACGGACTCCTGCCTTTTTAGAGACGACGTAGAAATTGTCACTGGCCTTCTTTCGCCCCTTCTTGAGCCGGGCATGGTCGACGTCGCCGCTGTCCGGCTGTCCGTCCATGAGCTCGACGGCAATTTGCTCGTGGGTCAGACCTCTCTTCAGAAATCCCAGAACTCTGCCCTGCACGCCCACAAAGGTCGGCAGAAACAGTCGAACCAATTCACCGACGCGTGCATCGACAGTCTCCGCACCGGCCGACGAAGATCCCGGCCCGCCCGGGCCCGGCTCACCCCGCCCGGCACGGCCCTCACCAGGGTCAGGCGCGGGTACGTGCAGGGACAGGAGACCGGCCGGGATCGCGTTGTGACCCGGCGGGGGCGCGACTCCGGCCACGGGCGCGGGGGGACGACCGTCGCCCCCGGCCGGAAGGCCTCCGACGGCCCCCTCCGAACCGGCGACGGGGGCATCGGGAAGGACATCGAGCTCGTCGTTCCGTGCCGGGACGGGAGGA
>NZ_JBHSBH010000009.1:269484-291478 GCF_042650565.1 Nocardiopsis sediminis | reverse complement strand
GTCGAGCTGCTCGTCGCCGGTCATGGCGGAGGCATCGAGGGTGAGCACCCAGTCGGCCATCAACCCCCCGGCCACCGGCCCAGCCTGAAGGGCGGGCTGCTGGTGGCCGGGGGTCACCCCCTCGTGGGGGTCGGTGATGGCGGGGGGAGTGCTCATGACCTCATTCTATCGAACATCTGTTCGCAACACAAGGAGTTATTTGATGATTTCCCTGGGTGGTTCGCGCTGATCAGGTGCAAACCCGGCGCGCCCCGCCCAGGCCCGCCGCCCCGCCGACCCCCACCACCCGGGGCGCCCCGTCCTCCCGCACCCCACGCACACGGATCACCCGACCGCCGACCGGGGCCCACCGCTCACCGTCGCTGCCCGCTTGAACAGCAACCCCGCGACCACCCGGACCGGTCCGCACCACCCCGAACCCACTCCCGCCGTCGCTGCCCGCCGTAACGGCCACCACCGCACAACCCGGATCCGTCCGCACCGCCCCGGGGGACCACCACCCGTCCCCCGCTCGCCCATCCGCTACGACGACGGAAGAGATCGGACTACGGACCCAATCGCCTAAGATGTTCGCGCACTCTGTGACGGAAAAGTCACGATGGTCCACTCTGGATTGGAATACGCCCTCGATCGACTTCTACCGCTCCCTGGGAGCGGTGCCCATGGACGAATGGACCGTCTTTCGGCTATCCGGGAACGCACTCACGACGCTCGACGGTCATTGAGCCGCCGTTCCGTCGGCGGACCCCGGAAATCCCCAGAGCGCCCGGAGCCGCGGTACGGACACGGTTCGCGGACGTGTGCACCGGGCGGCGAGAGAAACAAGATAGATTGCTTTCAAGCGGCAATCCCACATCCCGGAGGAGGGACGTGACCGAAGAAACCGCCGCGCCGACATCGGGCGCAACGGACGTACGCGACGCCGTCACCGTCAAGATGCCGGCGGACAGCGCCTACCTCTCCGTGTTGCGCACGGCAACGGCCGGCCTGGCGGCCCGCCTCGACTTCACCCTCGACGAGATCGAGGACCTCCGGATCGGCGTCGACGAAGCCTGCGCAATGCTGCTCGCCCAGGCCCTCCCCGGAACGGATCTGACCACCGAGTTCGAACTCACCGGCGACGGCATGCGCATCTCCGTCTCGGTTCTGACCGCCGACGGCCGGCTCCCCGAGCGCGACACCTTCGCGTGGACCGTCCTGTCGGCACTGGCCGGAGAGGTCGACGCCGGCGTCGGCCCGGACGACCGTGTCTCCATCGTCCTGCACAAGCGGCGTGGCATGGTGGAGCCGGCGTGAGCGAAAGGGGGCCCGCTCTGACGGCGAAAACGGAGCACGCGGTGCCCGACCGGGCTCGTGCACGAGAGTTGTTCGAGCGCCTGAGCGAGCTTCCCGAGGACGCTCCCGAACGGCAGCGGATCCGCGACGAGCTCGTGGAACTCCACCTGCCGCTCGTGGAGTACCTCGCGCGCCGCTTCCGCAACCGCGGCGAATGGCTCGACGACCTCACCCAGGTCGCCACCATCGGGCTCATCAAGTCCATCGACCGGTTCGATCTGGAGCGGGGCGTGGAGTTCTCCACCTACGCCACCCCCACGATCGTCGGCGAGATCAAACGGCACTTCCGCGACAAGGGCTGGGCGGTGCGCGTCCCGCGCCGGCTCCAGGAGCTGAAGCTCTCGCTGACAAAGGCGGTCAGCGACCTCTCGCAGCGCGAGGGCCGGGCGCCGACCGTGCACGAGCTCGCTGAGCACCTCGGCATGACCGAGGAGGAGGTGCTCGAGGGCCTGGAGTCGGCGAACGCCTACTCCACGGTGTCGCTCGACGCCCCCGACAGCGGCGACGAGGACGCACCGGCGGTGGCCGACTCCCTGGGGATCGTCGATGACTCGCTCGAAGGCGTGGAGTACCGCGAATCCCTCAAACCGCTGCTGGAGCAGCTGCCGCCGCGGGAGAAGCGGATCCTGCTGCTGCGCTTCTTCGGCAACATGACCCAGTCGCAGATCGCCCAGGAACTGGGGATCTCGCAGATGCACGTGTCGCGCCTGCTGGCGCGCACGCTGGCCCAGCTCCGGCAGGCGCTGACCACCGACGACTGATCTGCTGATCTGCTGATCCGAGCCGTCCCTCTGGTCACACGGCCCCGTACCCGGATCCTCCCGGGTACGGGGTCCTCTCATGTCCCGCCGCGCCGCCCCGAAGCGTCGTCGGCGGGGAACAGGACCGCGGTCGTGGCCGGGGCCAGCACGGCGGCGAGCCCGGCCGCCGCCAGCGCCACCAGGGCCGCGCAGATCGCGTACTGCCCGCTGGTGGCCATGTAGTAGGCGATGACCAGGACGAACAGCTGGGTGACGACCACGGGGCTGCGCGCCCAGTCGCGGAGCCGGAAGAGCCCCCACGCGGCGTAGCCGATCGCCGCTGCGGCGCCGAGCGCCAGGACGGCGAGGGGGATGGCGGATTCGGCGTCGCCGGCCCGGCCGAGCAGCGTGCCGATCAGGACGTAGAGGCCGCCGGCGCCGGCCGCGGCCGCGACGAGCGCCTCGACCGCCGCCGCCGCGGTGATGGTGAAAGGTCGGGAAGACACGTTCCAGCCTATCCCCGGTGGTCACCGCCGTGCGCCCGCCCTCCCCCGCCGGATCGGGCCCGCCCCGGGTACGGGTGACCGTCCGTGGTCAATAGACTGTGGCCGTGCGCGCGCTCTTCATCGTCAACCCTCAGGCGACCACCACCACCCCCCGGTCCCGCGATGTCATCGTGGGGGCCATCGCGCGCGACGTCGACCTGCGGGTCGCGCAGACGGAGTACCGCAACCACGCGCGCGAGCTCGCGCGCGGCGCCGCCGCCGAGGGTTACGAGCTCGTCATCAGCCTGGGCGGCGACGGCACGGTCAACGAGGTCGTCAACGGCCTGCTGGCCACGCCCGAGGACCTGCCCCGGCCGAGCTATGCGGCGCTGCCCGGCGGCAGCGCGAACGTGTTCATCCGCGCGCTCGGTCTGCCCGCGGATCCGATCGAGGCCACCGGCGCCATGCTGGAGTCGCTGCGCTCGGGCCGCGGCCGCGAGGTCGGGCTCGGGCGCATCGTGAGCGACGAGGACGACCGGTACTTCACCTTCTGCGCCGGGTTCGGCTGGGACGCCGATGTGGTGCACGAGGTCGAGCGGCAGCGGCGCCGGGGCCGCCGGGCCTCGCCCGCGCTCTACGTGGGGATCGCGTTCCAGAAGTTCCTGAAGGGCGACATCCGGCTGCCGTCGCTGCGGGTCGACGCCCCCGGCCACGACTCCGTGCACGACCTGCATTTCGCCATCGTCACCAACACCACCCCCTGGACCTATGCCGGGTCGGTCCCGGTGCAGCCCACCCCGCGTTCGCGGTTCGACCTGGGGCTGGACGTGTTCGCCATGACCCAGCTCAACGCCGTCACCACCTCGCGGCTGCTGCGGCAGATGCTCTCGCACAAGGGGGTGCCGCCCTATGGGCGCGGCTATGTCGGATGGCACGACCAGAGTTCGCTGACCATCGAATCGCGCCGTGCGCGCGCCTTCCAGATCGACGGCGAATACCTGGGGCACCGGAAGCGTGTCAATTTCCAATCCGTACCGAAGGCATTACGAATCATCGGTTAAGAGAGCGTCAACTCCGCAGGTCGGGAGCCTTGTGACGCATACGACACGCCGTCGGCCAGGATGGATGACGGCCACTCTTGCATGCGCCGATCAAGCCTGTCAGGCTCAAAGTGTCGCCGCACGTTACGGGCGAGTAAAACGGAGTTTCCGAGGTAAGCGAGCTTAACGGCTCCGTCTTCCAACGGGCCTCCCGATGACGACCCCGTTGGGCGGGCGCACGAGCGGACCGGAGGGTGACGATGAAGCACCGCCGGATCAGCGTCGAGTTCGTGAATTGCTTCACAAAGCGCGCGCCCCAGATTGCCTCACTGTGAGGAGATGACCCGCATGGACTGGCGCCACCACGCCGCCTGCCGTGACGAAGACCCCGAGCTCTTCTTCCCGATCGGGAACTCCGGGCCGGCGGTGTTCCAAATCGAAGAGGCCAAAGAAGTATGCCGGGCCTGCCCGGTGACCAGCTCCTGTCTCGCGTGGGCGCTGGAGACCGGCCAGGACGGGGGTGTCTGGGGCGGAATGAGCGAGGACGAGCGCCGCGCCCTTCGCCGCCGCCGCGGCGCGCGCCCGATGCTGCGCACCGCTGTCTGACCCGGCCCCTGACCTGCACCTCCACGCCGCCTGACCCCAACGACATGGGGCGTCCGACCGGCCCCGCCGTCCCCTTCCGTTCGTCCCTATCTCCACACTCTCCATCCCCCGATCCCGTCGCTCCCCGCGCGTCCCCCCTCGTTTCCGCCCCCTGTGGGGGGACGCCCCTGAGCCGCCTCAGCCGTACGGCTCCACGTCGTGCTCGACCGGCAATCCGATCGAAACCATCGTGCCGCCGTTGTCGCGCGGCTTGATCTCCAGCGTTCCCCCCAGCTCCCCGACGATCAGGGTCCGCACGATTTGCAGGCCCAGGCTCGTGGTGCCCTCGATGTCGAAGTCATCGGGCAGCCCCTTGCCGTCGTCGGTCACCTCGACCCGCAGCCGGGCCACCGTGTCCTCGTCGCCGGGGTCGGGGTCCTCGCGGTGGACGTGCACCTCGATCACCCCGGGCCCGTAGGCCAGGCCGTGCTCGACGGCGTTCTGCACCAGCTCCGCGAGCACCATGGACAACGGCGTGGCCACGAGCGCCGACAGCAGCCCGAACCGGCCCATGCGCCGGGGCACCACCGGGGCGCCGGTGGAGGACACCTCCGCGGCCATCTCGATGACCCGGTCGGCAATGTCGTCGAAGTCCACGACCTCATCGGGCGTGTGCGACAGCATCTCGTGCACGATCGCGATCGACCCCACCCGGCGCACCGCCTCGTCGAGGGCCGCGCGCCCCTCGGGGATGTCGAGCCGGCGGGACTGGAGCCGCAGCAGTGCGGCCACGGTCTGGAGGTTGTTCTTCACCCGGTGGTGGATCTCGCGGATGGTGGCGTCCTTGGTCATCAGCTCGCGCTCGCGGCGCCGCAGCTCGGTGACGTCGCGCACCATGATCAGGGCGCCGATGCGCACCCCGCCGACGACCAGCGGGATGGCTCTCAGCTGGATGGTTGACCCGCGCCCCTCGACCTCGGACTCCTGCGGGATGCGGCCCCCGGCGGTCCAGGTCAGCGACTCGTCGCGGGGGTCGCCCGTGGCGGCGAGGTCGAGCGTGGTGCGGGCCAGCCGGGCGCCGACGAGGTCGGCGGTCAGCCCGAGGCGGCGGTAGGCCGACAGCGCATTGGGGCTGGCGTAGACGACCTCGCCGTCCTGGTCCAGGCGGAGCAGGCCGTCGCCGACGCGAGGGGAGCGCACCATCAGCGGCTCCTGGTCGCTGAAGGGGAACGCGCCCTCGGCGATCATCTGCGCGAGGTCGCCCGCGCTTTGCAGGTAGGTCAGCTCCAGCCGGCTCGGGGTGCGCGCGGAGCTGAGGTTGGTGCTGCGCTGGATGACCGCGATCGGCGTGCCCGCGCGGCGCACCGGGATGGTCTCCTCGCGCACCGGGACGCCCCCCGACCAGTCGGGGTCGCCCTCGCGGCAGATGCGCCCCTCGGCCCAGGCGCGGTCGATCAGCACCCGCCGGCCGGCGAGCCGGCCGTGGACGGTGTCGTCGGCGATCTCCGTCACGTCGTCGCGCAGGACGGTCTCGACGAGGTCGTCCTGGAACGCGGTGGGACCGGTGGTGGGGCGCATCTGCGAGACGGCCACCCAGCCGGTGTCGTCGTGCAGCCGGACCCAGAGCACCAGGTCGGCGAAGGAGAGGTCGGCGAGGAGCTGCCAGTCCGAGACCAGAGAGTGGAGCCATTCGAGGTCCGCGGTCTTCAGCGCCGTGTACCGCCGGATGAGATCACTGAGGTGAGGCACTCACAAATCATCCCATGGATGGGGGCATACTCAAGGGACGGGCTCGACCAGTGGTCCAAACCAATCACGACCGGGGAAGCGGTGGAGGAAACCGACGTGACGAGTCAGCGAGCGGTCGACGAGGGCCCGAGAGTCCCGAAGTATTACCAGGTCAAGAAGTTGCTCCTGGAGCTGATCGAGACCATGCCCGCGGGCAACCCGGTGCCGCCGGAGCGCGCCCTCGCCACCCGGTTCGAGACCTCGCGGACCACCGTGCGCCAGGCCCTGACCGAGATGGTGGTCGAGGGGCGGCTGCTCCGCATCCAGGGCAAGGGCACGTTCGTGGCCAAGCCCAAGGTCGCCCAGGTCCTCCAGCTCACGAGCTACACCCAGGAGATGCGGGCGCACGGCCTGCACCCGGCCACGCGCATCCTGGATGTGAGCTACATCAACGCCGACGACCAGCTGGCCGAGCTGCTGGCCATCCGCTCGGGCGGGCGTGTCCTGCGCATCGAGCGGCTGCGGCTGGCCAACGGCGAGCCCATGGCGGTCGAGACCGCGCACCTCGCGGCCCGCCGGTTCCCGGGGCTGCGCCGCCAGCTCGACCGCTATGCGTCGCTGTACGAGGCGCTGGCCAGCGCCTACGACGTCCGGCTCGCCGAGGCCGAGGCCACCATCGAGACCGTCCTGGCCACCCCCAACGAGGCCCGGATGCTCGGGGTGGACGTGGGCCTGCCCCTGGTCCTGCATTCGCAGCACAGCTTCGACGCCGAAGGCCACCCCGTCGAGTGGGTGCGCTCGCTCTACCGGGGCGACCGCTACAAGTTCGTCACCCGCCTGCGGCCGCCGCGCGACGAGTAGCCGGCCGACGGGGCCGGACCCTCGGCCTCTTGCCGGGATGTGCGCCGTCTCACTAGGCTCCGATTACCGACGAGTAAGGTCGGTGCCGACCCCCACGCCCCGGAGGAAGACGAACCGATGCACACGCCCCCGTTCTCCGGCTCCGTCACGGGCCACGGCGGTTCGCACGCCGTGGCCGTGGCCCGCCACCACGGCATCGACACCATGTTCACGCTGAGCGGCGGGCACGTCTTCCCCCTCTACGACGCCGCGGTCTCCCCCGAGCCCACGATGCGCCTGCTCGACGTCCGCCACGAGCAGACCGCCGTGTTCGCCGCCGAGGCGGTCGGCAAGCTCACCCGCCGCGCCGGGCTGGCCGTGGTCACCGCCGGGCCCGGCGTGACCAACGTGGTCAGCGGGGTCGCCACCGCGCACTTCAACGGCTCGCCGCTGGTGGTCATCGGCGGGCGGGCCCCCGACGGCCGCTGGGGCCAGGGGCTGCTCCAGGAGCTGGACCAGCCGCCGCTGCTCGCGCCCATCACCAAGCGCGCGTCGACCGTGCACGCCACCGAGGCCATCGCCGCCGCCGTCGACGACGCCTTCGTGCTCGCCAACCACGCCCACCGCGGGCCGGTGTTCCTCGATGTTCCGATGGACCGGCTCTACGACCAGGCGCAGGTCGGCCTGGACCCGCGGGCCTCCGCCGACCTCCGCGCCCCCGACCCCGGCGCCGTCGCCGACGTCGCCCGGCTGATCAGCGAGGCCGAACGGCCCCTGCTCGTCTACGGCTCCGACGTGTGGATGGACGGCGCGGAGCAGGCCGCCCTGGAGGTCGCCGAGGAGCTGGGCATCCCCGTGGTCACCAACGGGCAGGGCCGCGGCGTGCTGCCGGCCGGGCACCCGCTGCTGGCCACACGCGCCCGCGGCGCCGCCTTCGGCCGCGCCGACCTGGTGGTGGTCGTGGGCACCCCGCTGGACTTCCGGCTCGGCCACGGCCTCTTCGGCGGGCGCGACGGCGCCCCGCTGGCCAAGGTCGTGCACGTCACCGACGCACCGGAGCAGCGCGCAACCCACCTGACCCTGGCCGGATCCGCCTCGGGCGATCTTACGGCGGTGCTGCGGGGGATCGGCGACGCCGCCAAGCCCGCCTCCTCCGTCGCCGCCTGGCGCACGGAGCTGGCCGAGGCCGCCGCCGCTGCCGTCGCCGGCGACGCCGAGGTGCTGGCCAGCGACGCCGACCCCATCCACCCGGCGCGCATCTACGGCGAGCTCAACCGGGTGCTCGACGACGACGCCGTGGTCATCGGCGACGGCGGCGACTTCGTCTCCTACGCGGGCAAGTACATCGAGCCCAAGCACCCCGGCAACTGGCTGGACCCGGGCCCGTTCGGCTGCCTGGGCACCGGCATGGGCTACGCGATCGCCGCCCGGCTGTCGCGGCCGTCCTCGCAGGTGGTCACGCTGCTCGGCGACGGAGCGGCCGGGTTCTCGCTGATGGACGTCGACACCCTGGTCCGGCACAAGCTGCCGGTGGTCATGGTCTGCGGCAACAACGGGATCTGGGGGCTGGAGAAGGCCCCGATGCAGCTCATCTACGGCTACGACGTCATCACCGAGCTGACACCGCAGACCCGCTACGACGAAGTCGTCCGCGCCCTGGGCGGCGGCGGGGAGCTGGTCACCGACCCCGCCGAGATCGGCCCGGCGCTGCGCCGCGCCTTCGACAGCGGGGTGCCCTACATGGTCAACATCGCCACCGACCCCGCCGACGTGTACCCGCGCAAGACGATGGGGGTCTGAGGCCGCCGGCCCGGCCCCAGGGGGCGCGGTCCCCCCGCGGTCTCAGCGCGGACGCGACGCCGCGGTGAGGAAGCGCGCGCGGTCGACCACCACGCGCTCGACCGTGCCCGTGGCCACCGCGCGGCCGCCCTGGTCCAGCGTGACGTCGAAGACCAGGCGCCGGCCGTCGACGAGCCGGAGCCGCGCCTCGGCGCGCACGTCGGTCCCCACGGGGCTGGCCGCCGTGTGGGCCAGCGTGACCTCGGTGCCGACGGTGGTGGCGCCCTCCGGCAGGTGGGCGGAGACCGCCGCCACGGTGGCGGCCTCGGCCAGAGCCAGCGCGCGCGGGGTCGCCAGCACGGGTACGTCGCCGCTGCCCAGCGCGATGGCGGTGTCGAGGTCGGATACCCGCATGTCGGACCGGCCGTGCAGCCCTTCGGTGATCGCCATGGTCCCCGAACCTACCGGAGAGCGGCCGTGCGGGAGCCGGAGAGCCCGGCCCTCACCACGCAGGACGCCGCAGCACGCGCGCCGCCGCGTCGACCACCTCGGGGTCGTACTCCACCCTGTTCCTCCTGCCCACCCTCACCACGCAGGACGCCGCAGCACGCGGGCGGCCGCGTCGACCACCTCGGGGTCGTACTCCACCCCGCTGTCCATGCGCAGCCGTTCCAGGACCGCCTCGGTGCGGTCGCGGTCGGTGGACTCCCCCACCAGGTCGTCGAACGCGTTGGCGACCTTGATGATGCGGCTGCCCAGCGGGGGGCGGCCGTCGTCGCCGTCGCCTTCGCAGGGCTCGCACTGGCGGCGCACGAGTTCGGCGACTCCGTCGAGCACGCCGGTCTCGCGGATGACGGCGGCCCCCAGCTCGGCGATGCGGCGCTGCTCGCGGGGCGCGGCCAGGACGGTGGCGCCGCTGGCGATGGGGTCGCGCAGCGACAGCTGCCCGATGTCGTGGATCAGAGCGGCGTACTCCAGCTCCAGCAGCTCCGATTCGCGCATGCTGAGCTCGCTGCCGATGGCGGTGGCGAGCCTGCTGACACGGCGGGAGTGGCCGGTCTCGACGTAGCCGCCGACCTCGGTGACCCGCGACAGCGCGCGCACGGTCTGGAGGTAGGTGAGCCGGATCTCGGCGAAGCGGCGGAACGCCACCTGGGTGACCAGCAGCGGCGCGATGAAGACGAGCAGCCCGGCCAGGCCGGTGACGGTGCTGGCCAGTGAGATGAGGATGCCGCTGGAGCCGATGGCCATGCCCAGGCCGAACTGCGCGCGCAGTTCGTCGCGCAGCGCCACACTGACGCGTGTCCGCAGGCGTTCGGAGCGCAGCGCGGCGGCGAAGACGGCGTCGGTGAGCCATCCGGCGATGACCAGGACGCCCATCAGGCCCAGCACTGGCCACCACTCCCCCTGGGGCGGCGGCGGCCACGGCAGCGCGTGCACGAGCGACCGGAAGATCAGCGAGAGCACGACGATGATGAGCATCCGCCGGGCCAGGCCGTCCCACTGCGGGGGGCGCCCGACGGCGATGTGCGGGAGTTCGCCCACGGCGAACCCCAGCGCCAGGACGGCCATGACCTGCCAGGCGCTGTGGTGGACGGGGGCGCCGCCGATGTCGAGCAGGAAGGTGTAGCCGATGGCGCCGGCCGAGGCGATGGGTGCGACCTCGCGGTGGCCGGGCAGGGTGATCCGGGCCAGCTCGCCCACTGCGATCAGGGTGCCGAACGCCAGGGCGGCGTGCGGCTCGATGAAGCCGGTGACCAGGGTCCACAGCACCGCCCCGGCGGCGAACCCGGCCGCCAGCAGGGTGAGCAGCAGGCGGGTGGGCCGCAGGCGCGGCGGTCGGCGGTCCCCCCGGAGGGGGGCCTCCATGGCGCCGGCTTCCTGGGTGATCAACGTTCGGCCTCCCCTGCCACCCGCAACGGCACACTCGGGTCGTCGTGGTCCTGCTGGGCGACCTCGGCGAGGTCGTCGGCGGGCGGCTCGACGGCATCGGGCGCCTCCCAGCCGTCCCGGCCGACCGCGGAGATCAGCGCGTCGACCATCTCGGGGTCGAACTGCGGGCCCGCGCAGCGGCGCAGTTCGGTGATGGCCTCCTCGGTGCTGCGCGCCTTGCGGTAGGAGCGGGTGGAGGTCATGCAGTCGAATGCGTCGGCGACGGAGATGATCCGGGCGAACTCGGGGATGTCGCGGCCCGCAAGGCCCATGGGGTAGCCGCGGCCGTCCATGCGCTCATGATGGTGCATGATCCCGGCCAGCGCTTCGTCGAGGAAGCCGATCTCGCGCACGATCTCGTAGCCGCGCATCGGGTGCAGCTGGATCGCCGCGAACTCCTCCTCGGTGAGCCGGCCGGACTTCTGGAGCACCTTGGTGGGCACGCCGAGCTTGCCGACGTCGTGCAGCATGCCGGCGTAGCGGATGGTCTGCACGCGCTCGGCGTGCATCCCCAGCTCCTGGGCGATCATCCCGCTGGCCTTGGAGACCCGCATGCAGTGCCCGCGGGTGTAGTAGTCCTTGGTCTCGACCGCCTGGCACAGGGTGGCCAGGGTGGCGTCGTGGGCCCGCTGCTCGGCGACGTACTGGTCGAAGGCCCAGCGCGCGATGAACAGCGGCAGCAGGACGAGGACCACCGCGAAGGGGCCCACGGCCCCCCAGATGGCGGCGATGAACAGGCCGAGCATGCCGTAGCCGATCGACGACAGCTCCAGGACGGCCAGCGGGCGCCACCGCACGCGGCGCGGGCGCTGGAGGCGGATGACGCCCAGGCACCACATCAGCCCGGCCATGAGCGCGCTGTTGACGAGCGTGTGGACGAGGATCGCGAGGGTGAACGGCAGCACGATCCAGGGAAAGTCGGCGCGGACGGGCACCCCGATGCCACCGCCCAGAGCCTGGAATGCCAGGCCGGCGGCGTAGCCCGCGAGCCCGAGCTGCGCGCCGTTGAAGACCCGCTTGACGAAGCTCTGCCTCCGGAAGACGAGGAGGCAGGCGACCAGGCCCACGAGCGCGGCGCCCACGGGGCCGACCAGCACGACGGCGGCGAGCGAGGCGGAGGAGCTGGGGGAGATCCCGGCCCTGCCGCTGTCCATCATGGTGCTGATGGACTCGGCGATCACGAACAGCAGGGCGAGGAGGACCAGCGTTGCGGGGTCGATCCCGTCATAGGGGCCCGCCACCACAACGACGATGGCGCAGAGGACGACGAGACCGACGAACAACCGCGCCGCTCCCGGAAGCGCACGCAATTCCCGGTACCTCCCGCCCCGAAGCCGACCGAACTGTCATGATTTCATCGATTCCGTTCTACCACCAGGACCACCCGTTGAGACCCGGCGCGAGCCAGCTCACGAGGATTACCAGGTAGCTCACTTTCGCGATCAGCAAACCCACGGTGCAACTCCCTCTCCGATTCGCCGCCGCCTTCAACCGCTCCCCAGGGAGACGGCACGCGAATTAGCCCATACGGTGGATATGGCGGCCAGTTTAACGGCCAGCGAAGCGCGTCCGATTTACTGAGTCGACACCGTGAGCCAAACGTGAGGAACCGGGTTCTCACGTGTTTCAAATAGTGGAAATACTATCCCCATTCGTAGCCGCCGGTGTGACGCTGTGCAATCACCATTCCGAAACGCGGCGAGCCGGAGAACACCACGCGCTACGGTAATTCGCGGCATTGCGACCACGGACGCAAGCTGGCATGATCACCCAGAGTCACCATTGGTGACCGGGATGCGCCGTATCGGGCACACGCCCCTCCGGATCCATTCACAGCGAAATCCCTGGGTCCGCCGGGCGTGTCGCGGGCCCGGCGGAGCCTCGCCATCCGGACGACCCGCGTCCGAAAACCGGACGCGACCCGCAGACCCTATCCGATTTGCAGGGTTTCGCCGGAAAGTCGGAAATGACCAAGGCGGCTGTCATATGGAATGACAGCCACCTTGGATCGCCCTTTGTGTTCTATGACCGTAATGACGATAATGTTGGCATTGACGGTTATTTCCGTTTTCCCTGGGGCTCGGGGGAGGAACGAGGCCGCTCGGCCGGCCCCTCAGTCGGCCCCCGCCTCCCGCACCTGCTGGTCGGCACGGGCCAGCTCCAGCCGGTGCAGGACCTTGCTGCGGAGGTCGCTCGGAACGGGGTCGCACCCGCAGTGCTTGGCCACCAGCTTCTTCACGGCCTCCTCCAGGCCGTACTCCGCCAGGCACGAGCCGCACTCGTCGAGGTGCAGGCGGATCTCGTGGCAGTTGTCCTCGCCCAGCTCGCCGTCGATGTAGGAGTACACCCTGGCGAGAATCTCGCTGCACGGCGTGGCGTGCGTTCCTCCGCAGCTCATCGTCGATCCCTCCGCGTTGCCCCACCGTTGGACGTCGCCCCCATGGCCATGGACGTGCGATCGGCGTCCTGGAGGATGCCGCGGCCGACCGCGTACTCCTCCAGCAGCGATCGGAGCTGGCGTCTACCGCGGTGCAGCCGCGACATCACGGTCCCGATGGGGGTGTCCATGATCTCGGCCACCTCCTTGTAGGCGAACCCCTCGACGTCGGCGAGGTACACCGCGATCCGGAAGTCCTCCGGCAGGTCCTGGAGCGCCCGCTTCACATCGCTGTCGGGCAGGTGCTCAAGCGCCTCGGCCTCGGCCGACTTCAGCCCGGACGACGAGTGCGACGCCGCCTGCGCCAGCTGCCAGTCCTCGACCTCCTCGGTCCCGGCCTGCTTCGGCTCCCGCTGCTTCTTGCGGTAGGAGTTGATGAACGTGTTCGTGAGGATGCGGTACAACCACGCCTTGAGGTTCGTCCCCTCCTTGAACTGGTGGAACGAACCGAACGCCTTGGCGAAGGTCTCTTGGACGAGATCCTCTGCGTCCGACGGGTTGCGGGTCATCCGCAGCGCGGCCGAGTACAGCTGGTCCAAGAACGGCAGCACGTCCCGTTCGAACCGCGCCCCGCGCTCGTCGAGTGTCTCTTGGCCCTGATTCAAGCCGGCCTGCCTCCTTGTACTGGTCTCTCGTGAGGCCACCGTAGCCTCACGATAGGACTCAGCGGAAACAGGCGACGCGCCCGGCCCCGGCGGGGACACGCCGGGGCGGGTGTCCGGCAAGCTCGCAATGGCGACCGGCATTGACCTGCCTTTACTCTCAATCCTCGGCTGCCCGGTGGGCGGTCGCGGTGCCGATGGCACGGGCACCCGGCGTCCGTCGGGGCGGTGATGCAGGTGCCAACAACGGGGGCGCCGCCCTGATTCCGGGCGCGCCGCGGCCGGCCCCGCCGCGGAACTTTGGTTTTCCGCGGTCCGGATAGGTGAGGCCTGCGAGAGTACGGGTAAAACCGTCAGCAAAGACGTGGGAGAGGAGCGTGCGTGCGACCGTCCGCCAGTTCCGCGTCGGGTCCGTCGGCGTCCGCGCCCGTCGACCGCGACCCCCAGCGCTCCAGATCCCCGGCCGAGCAGTTCGCCACCACCGATTCGCTATCGGCGTACTGGCGCTTCTACTGGGCGGTGGCCGACGCCCAGCTCGCCCGGTGGCTGCCCGAGCAGCCCGGGCGCATCCTGGACCTGTCCAGCCCCGACTTCCGCGGAGCCCAGCGCGCGGTGGCCGCCGGCCACGACGTCGTCACCCTGCTGCCCTCGCCCGACCTCGCCCTGCGGCCGCCGCTGACCCTGGTCAACGGCCACGCCCCGGCCCCGCGCCGGCTCACGCCGGGGCGGCTGGGCCCGGTGGTCGGCGACTCCGCGTTCCTGACCGGCTTCGCCACCGGCGTGTTCGACGGCGTGGTGGCCGACAACCGCGTGCTGTCGCGGCACCTGGCCACCGAGGCCTCGCTCACCGAGATCGCCCGCGTGCTGCGGCCCGGCGGCCGCACGCTGCTGTGCGTCGACTCCGTCGTCCTGGGCATGGCGCTGCTGGCCGAGCAGGACTGCTGGCCGGAGCTGAGCTTTGCGCCCAGCGCCGATGTGCTGCTGGTCCCCTGGCCCGACGGCTCCATCACCCGGTGCTTCACCGCCGAGCAGCTGTCGGAGGTGCTGACCGACGTCGGGCTGGAGCTCGAGTGGATCCGGCCGCGCACGGTGCTCTCGGCCTCCACCGTGGAGATGATGCTGCCCGGCGACCCCCACGTCCTCGCCCACCTGGTCGAGATGGAGCTGAAGGCCGCGGAGTCCGACGACTACGTGGGCGTCCACCTCCTCGCCAGCGCCCGCAAGCCCTGACGAGGGCGGTGCCCGCGGCGGGCACCGCCCAGCCGGCGTCAGTCCGCCAGGGGCAGGTAGACCCGGTTGCCGTGGTCGGCGAACTCCGCGGACTTGTCGCGCATCCCCTTCTCGATCGCGGCGACCGTCGACAGGCCGTTCTCCTCGGCGTAGCGGCGGACGTCCTGGGAGATCTTCATCGAGCAGAACTTGGGCCCGCACATCGAGCAGAAGTGCGCGGTCTTGGCGGGCTCGGCCGGCAGTGTCTCGTCGTGGAAGGCCTGGGCGGTCTCGGGGTCCAGGGCCAGGTGGAACTGGTCCTGCCAGCGGAACTCGAAGCGCGCCTGCGAAAGCGTGTCGTCCCACTCCTGGGCCCGCGGGTGGCCCTTGGCGAGGTCGGCGGAGTGGGCGGCGAGCTTGTAGGTGATCACGCCGGTCTTCACGTCGTCGCGGTCGGGCAGCCCCAAGTGCTCCTTGGGGGTCACGTAGCAGAGCATCGCGGTGCCGTGCCAGGCGATCTGCGCGGCCCCGATGGCCGACGTGATGTGGTCGTAACCGGGCGCGATGTCGGTCGCCAGCGGGCCCAGGGTGTAGAACGGTGCCTCACCGCACAGCTCCTCCTCCAGCCGCACGTTCTCGGCGATCTTGTGCAGCGGGACGTGCCCCGGCCCCTCGATCATCACCTGGACGTCGTGGCCCCGGGCGATGTGCGTCAGCTCGCCCAGGGTTCGCAGCTCGGCGAACTGCGCCTCGTCGTTGGCATCGGCGATCGAGCCGGGGCGCAGGCCGTCGCCCAGCGAAAACGTGATGTCATAGGACCGGAAGATCTCGCACAGTTCGTCGAAGCGGGTGTAGAGGAAACTCTCCTCGTGGTGGGCCAGGCACCAGGCCGCCATGATCGACCCGCCGCGCGAGACGATCCCGGTGGTGCGCCGGGCGGTGAGCGGCACGTAGCGCAGCAGCACCCCCGCGTGGACCGTCATGTAGTCGACGCCCTGCTCGGCCTGTTCGATCACCGTGTCGCGGTAGACCTCCCAGGACAGCCGCGCGGGATCGCCGCCGACCTTCTCCAGGGCCTGGTAGATCGGCACGGTCCCGATGGGCACCGGGGAGTTGCGCACGATCCACTCGCGGGTCTCGTGGATCCGCTTGCCGGTGGACAGGTCCATGACGGTGTCGGCGCCCCAGCGGGTCGCCCACACCATCTTCTCGACCTCCTCGGCCACCGAGGAGGTCACGGCGGAGTTGCCGATGTTGGCGTTCACCTTCACCAGGAAGTTCTTGCCGATGATCATCGGCTCGGCCTCGGGGTGGCGGCGGTTCAGCGGGATCACCGCCCGGCCGATCGCCACCTCGGAGCGCACGAATTCGGGGTCGACGCCCTCGCGCGCGGCGATGAACCGCATCTCGGGGGTGATGATCCCGGCCTTCGCGTAGGCCGGCTGGGTGACCGCGCCGCCGATGGGTTCGCGGTCGCCGGCCCACGCCTCGCGCAGCCGGGGCAGGCCCGCGTGCACGTCGATGGTCGCGGCGGGGTCGGTGTAGGGGCCGGATGTGTCGTACAGGTCGATGTGGCCGCCGTTGCCGAGCCGTACCCGCCTCTGCGGGACCCGGAGCGTCCGGCCGGACGCGGTGTCGGCGACGTCGAGGTGGACCTTCTCGGAGCCCATGATGGGGCCGGTGGTCACAGAGGGGTGGAGATCGTGGTCGTCGAGTGCCGTCAAGGCACGCCTCCCTACGCCGGAATTACCCGAACAGGTTCTGCGGTCGGCGGCACCGGCCCCTTCAGGGGACAGCCGCCCTCTCAGCCCGCCAAGGCGCGAGCTCCCGTGGTGTTGAGTTGTCGAGTCCTGCACGCGCCGTCGTCACGGCGCCGCGGGCCCACTGCGGGCGGACCCGCTGTCATATGACCGGGGCCACCCTACCCGGGCGTCCCGGGCGCGATCCACCCCGGGGGGCGGCCTGGCCCCGGGGTCAGAACAGGGTCGCGGCCTGCGGATCCGGGGCGTCGGCGACGGGTTCCAGCAGGTGGGGGGCTGTGCTGCACGGACAGCGGCGCAGGGCGGCCCGCGCGTCAGAACAGGGTCGCGGCCTGCGGATCCGGGTCGTCGGCGGCGGGTTCCAGCAGGTGGGGGCCGTTGTTGCGGACGCTGTTGACGTCGGGGCCCACCTGCCGGATCTCGAGGTCGGCCACCGGGGTCGCGTCGAGCACGTGCAGGAGGTCGGCCGGGCCCGACGCGGGATCCAGCCAGGTGTCCCAGGCCGCGCGCGGCACCACCACGGGCATGCGCTCGTGGAGGTCCGCCAGCCCGCCCGCCGCCGCGGTGGTGATGACCGTGCAGGTCCACAGCCAGGCCGCGGGGTCCTCATCGGGCAGGCCGGGGTCGCGCCAGCGCTCGAAGAGGCCGGCCAGCGCCAGTGGCGCGCCGTCGCGGTAGCCGATGGAGAACGGGCGCTTCTTGGCCCCGGCCTTGCGGCGCTTGTGGTCGGGGTCGGTCGCGGGCGAGGTTCCGGGCTCGGCGGCGCCCCTGCCGTTGCCGGGCAGCAGCTGCCACTCGTAGTAGGCGTCGGCCGGGAGCAGGCAGCGGCGGCGGGCGAAGGCGGCCCGGAAGGCCGGCTTCTCGGCGACCGTCTCGGCGCGGGCGTTGATCATCTTGTAGCCGACGGCGGCGTCCTTGGCCCACGACGGCACCAGGCCCCAGCGTAGGGTGCTCAAGGCCTGCGGGCCACGCGCGGTGCCGCCCGCATGGGCGGGCGGGGTGCCCACGACCGCGTAGACGCGGGCGCCGGGGGCGATGTTGTAGTGGGGCGCCAGCTCCTCCAGAGGCGGCCAGGCCCGCGTGCCGCCGCCGGGGGCGGGCGGCCCCTCGGGATCGGCCTCGGGGAAGTCGAAGGCCAATTGCAGCTCATGCTGATTGCGCGCCTGCGCGTACCGACCGCACATGGCGCCCAGACTAGGGCCTGCCGGTGACGGACCCCCTCGTCACCCCTCGGCGGCGACCCGGATGACGGGCTCGTTGCGCACCGGGAAGTTCACGGAGCGGGCGATGAAGCACTTCTCGTGGGCCTTCGCGTGCAGCGCGCGGGCCGCCTCGGCCATGCCCTCCTCGGCGACGGTCACCACCGGGTGCAGGACGGCTTCGGTGAACTCCCCCGAGGAATCGGCGTGCGTCACCATCTGCGCTGTCGCGGTGTCCTCGTAGGCGACCACGTTGACCCCGGCCGCCACCGAGAGCGCCAGGAAGGACAGCATGTGGCACTCGCTGAGCGCGGCCAGGAGCAGGTCTTCGGGGTTCCACCGTGCGGGGTCGCCGCGGAACGCGGCGTCGGCCGACCCCTGGAGCACGGGGCGACCGTCGGCCTCCACGTCGTGGTCGCGGCCGTAGCCCCGGTACGTCGTTGTGCCCGACCCCGTGTTGCCCGTCCAGCGCGTGCGGACCTCGTAGTGGTGTGCCTTGTCGGACATGGCGGTGCGGTCTCCTCCCCTGTGCGTGCCCGGTCGGGCCTGCAACCTACAGCTTGGCACCCGCTGCGCCTCCGGTGGCCCGCCCGCGGCGGACGGATAACCTTGGACCATGCAGAATTCCGCACCGCACTGGCCGGCTCCGGCGGCCGACGGCCCCGTCGACGCCACCGTGAGCCTGCCCGGCTCGAAGTCGATGACCAACCGCGCCCTGATCCTCGCGGCGCTGTCGGCGAGCCCGAGTGTGGTGCGCGCCCCGTTGCACAGCCGCGACACCGGCCTCATGGTGCAGGCGCTGCGCTCCCTGGGCATCGGCATCACCGAGTCCGGCGCCGACTGGGTCGTCACGCCCGCCCCGCCGCACGGCCCCGCCGCCGTCGACGTCGGCAACGCCGGGACCGTGATGCGCTTCGTGCCGCCGGTGGCCGCACTGGCCGACGGCGAGGTGCGCTTCGACGGCGATGCACGGGCGCGCGAACGGCCCGTGGGCCCGCTGATCGACGCCCTGCGTACGCTGGGCGCCAACATCGACGACTCCGGGCGCGGCGCACTGCCGCTGGTCATCCGGGGCGACGGCTCCGTCCGCGGCGGCCCGGTCACGGTCGACGCCTCGGGCTCCTCCCAGTTCATCTCCGCGCTGCTGCTCAGCGGGGCCCGCTTCACCGAGGGGGTCGAGGTCCGCCACTCCGGTCCCCCGGTCCCCTCCCAGCCGCACCTGGACATGACCGTCCACATGCTGCGCGCGGCGGGGGTCGACGTCGACACCGCCACCCCCGACATCTGGCGCGTGGCCCCGGGCCCGGTCAAGGCCGCCGAGGTCGTGGTCGAGCCCGACCTCTCCAACGCCGCGCCGTTCCTGGCCGCGGCCCTGGTCACCGGCGGCCGGGTGACCGTTGCCGGGTGGCCCGCCGACACCACGCAGCCGGGCGACGCACTGCGGGGGCTGTTCGCCGAGATGGGCGGCGAGGTCACCCTTGACGCCGAGGGGCTGACCCTGCGCGGCACCGGCGACATCCGCGGGATCACCGCCGACCTCCGGCACGTGGGCGAGCTGACCCCGACCATCGCCGCGGTCGCGGCGCTCGCGGGGTCCCCGTCGCGCCTCACCGGGATCGCGCACCTGCGCCGCCACGAGACCGACCGGATCGCCGCCCTGGTCCGCGAGATCAACCGCCTCGGCGGCGACGCCGAGGAGCTCCCCGACGGCCTGCTGATCCGCCCGAGCACGCTGCACGGCGGGGTGTTCCACAGCTACGACGACCACCGGATGGCCACGTCCGGAGCGGTGATCGGCCTCGCGGTGCCCGGGGTGGAGGTGGAGAACATCGCGACGACCGGCAAGACCCTGCCCGACTTCCCCGCCCTCTGGGCGGAGGCCGTGGCATGACCCGGGGGCGGCGCTACGTCGACGAGGACGACGTCCGCGTCCGCGCGCGCGGCGGGTCGCGTCCGCGCACCCGGACCCGCCCCAAGCACGAGGACGCGGTAGAGGGGTTCGTGACAGCGGTCGACCGGGGCCGCTACCGGTGCCTGGTGGGCGACCGCCCTGTGGTGGCCATGAAGGCGCGCGAGCTCGGCCGGGGCAGCATCGTGGTGGGCGACCGGGTCGCACTGGTCGGCGACCTGTCGGGGCGCCCCGACACTCTGGCGCGCGTGGTGCGGGTCGAGGAGCGCGCCTCCGTGCTGCGCCGCACGGCCGACGACACCGACCCCGTCGAGCGCGTCATCGTCGCCAACGCCGACCAGCTCGTCATCGTGTGCGCGCTGGCCGACCCCGAACCGCAGCCGCGGTTCATCGACCGCTGCCTGGTCGCGGCCTACGACGCCGGGCTGGACCCCCTCCTGTGCCTGACCAAGGCCGACCTCGCCGACCCCGATGAGCTGCTGGAGGCCTACTCCGCGCTGCACCTGCGCTCGGTGGTGACCCGCCGCGACGGCGACCTCGGCCCACTGCTCGATCGGCTCTCGGGCCGGGTGAGCGTGCTGGTGGGCTCGTCGGGGGTCGGCAAGTCGACCCTGGTCAATCTGCTGGTGCCCGCGGCCGAACGCGCGGTCGGGCACGTCAACCCGGTCACGGGGCGCGGCCGGCACACCTCCACGTCGGCCGTCGCGCTGCCGGTGGAGGGCGGCTGGATCGTCGACACCCCCGGGGTGCGCAGCTTCGGCCTGGCGCACATCAGCCCCGATGACGTCGTGGCCGGCTTCCCCGAGCTCGACGACGCCGTCGCCGAGTGCCCGCCGGGCTGCCCGCACACGGCCGGCACCCCCGGCTGCGCCCTCGACGCGTGGCTGGCCGACGGCCGCCTGGACCCCGCCCGCGTGTCCTCCCTGCGCCGCCTGCTCAGCAGCCGCGAGGGCGACGAACGCCCGATGCCGTCGTCGCCCTCGCCGCCGTCGTCCGAGACGGCGTCCTAGCCGGCGGCCGGCGGGCCGCCGCCACGTAGCCGGGCGCGGGTGGCCCGGCCGGGTACGCGGCGGGTGCGCCGGGTCAGCAGACGCTGTCGCCGGGCTTGGGGTTGGCCAGGCCGAACAGGGAGCGGGCGTGCAGCCCGACCCAGGTCCCGGCGATCGCGGCCACCGCCCAGAGCCAGCCGTGCAGGCTGCCCGAGGCGATGCCCGCGAGGTAGGCGCCGATATTGCAGCCGCCCGCGAGCCGCGCCCCGATGCCCATGAGGATGCCGCCGATGAGCCCGGCGGCCACGGTGTTCCAGCGCAGCCCGGTGTGCAGCTTCCAGGCTCCGGCCGCCGCGGCGGCGATGGCCGCGCCGATCATGATGCCGATGTCGGTCAGGCTGTTCTTGTCGGCGAGGACCGGCCCGGCGAGCTGCGCCGCCTGGTCGGGCTGGCTCCAGAACGCCCACGTCTCGGGGTGCAGGCCGATGAGCTGGAGGAACTTCGCGCCCCACAGGTTGAACGCGCTGGTGATCCCCCACGCGCCGCCGGAGACCACCAGGACGGCCCCGCCGAGGGCGGCGAGCACGAGCGCGCCCACCAGCATCGGCCAACTGCCGCGCAGGACGCGGGCGGCGCCGGAGGCGCTGGGCACCGCCCCCACGGGCGGCGGGGTGCGCCGGTTCTGCACGACCCGGGTCCCGACCACCAGCGCGGCGAGCAGGACGACGGTGATCGCCCAGGACCCGGCCCAGCCGACGTGGTCGGCGAGCAGGAACGGGGGCAGCGCGGGCAGGTCGGCCACGAGCGGCCACGCGGCGCTGTAGATGACCGATCCGGCGATGAAGCCGCCCAGCGTGACCAGGATGGCGGACTGGCCCGAGCCCACGGCGAACAGCGTGCCCGAGGCGCACGCCCCGCCGAGCTGCATGCCGATCCCGAAGAGAAACGCGCCGAGGAACAGTGCGATGCCGATGGGCCCGGCCGAGGGCGCGGGGACGCTGCCGAACAGGCCGGTTCCGGTGCCGATGACCAGCGCGAACAGGGTGGCGGTCGCACCGAGCAGCAGGGCGTGGGCGCGCAGCCCGGCGCCGTTGCCGACCGCGACGAGCTGGCGCCAGGCCGAGGTGAACCCGAAGCGGGAGTGGAAGAGCGCCAGGCCGAGCCCGCCGCCGAGCAGCAGCAGGACGGCCTGGCGGGTGCCGTGCTGGGCGCCGACGAAGGCGGCGAGCGCGGCGAGGCCGGCGAGCGCGATGCCCAGCGGCACCCAGCGGACGGGGTCCGGCCGGGGGGCGGCGGGCGGCGGGGCGGAAAGGGCGTTGTGGAACAGCAGGCGCACCGCCGGCGAGCCGGGCGGCGCCGTTCCCGGGGTACCGGCGGTATCGGGGGGCGTGGCGGGTGCCGTCACGTGGATCTCCTTGCGGGGGA
>NZ_JBHSBH010000009.1:214416-269448 GCF_042650565.1 Nocardiopsis sediminis | reverse complement strand
CCGCGGCCGCGGCCGCGGCCGCGGCCGGGAGAAGGTGTGGGTGTTGCGTGTCGGGACGGGGTGGCCGTACTCGGCGGTGGGCAGGGCGCGGTTCCGGCGGGGCCGGATGGCGGGCGAAGGACGGCGGGCGCGGGGGCCGGCCTCGGGACAGGGCCGACCGCGTCCGGAGCGGCGGGACCGAGCCCGGTCACGGGCGGGGTGAGCGCCACAACGGCGACGTCGGGCGGCGCGGGAGCCGGTCCGATCGCAGACCGGCCGTGTCAGCGCACGCGACAGCGGCACCGGCGGCGACACAGGCCGTCATCGGTGCTCGTGAGCGACATGGAGATCAACACCATGCGCAGGAAGCGCGTCGGACCGGACATACACCACCAGAATACGCCTCACCGGACATTCCCCAAAGGGCCGCCTCCGTCACCCGGTCACGGGCGGCACCGCGGGGTCCCGGCGCCGTCACCTCGCCGACTCGGCCGGCACTGCGTACCCCCGACGCCCTCTGCCCGGCTTTTCGGATCGTTCCGGGCTCGCGGCCACGCCGCTACCGTGCCCTGCTCGGCAGGCTCCACACGATGGCGCGATGGGGCTTCCCGGGGCGGCCCGGTGCGGTCACGGAGCCCTCACAGGTCCACCGTGCCGCCGCAGCGCCAGTAGTGGCCCGTGTCGCGGTCGAGGAAGCCCTCGTCGACCAGGGAGCGGCGCAGGGTCGCGTGATCGGTGTAGATGGACCGCAGGACGGCGTTGACGTCCGCTTCGGTGTAGCGGATGCCGGGCTCGAAGGCGCGGGCCACGTGGTCGAGCAGGAGCAGCCGCTCGGACCGGCGCACCGGGATCGCGACGATGCGGCCGTCGCGGGTGAACGCGGCGACCACCGACTCCGCCCCGGCGCCGTCGTCCTCGGGGAGGTCCGGCGGGTCGGGGGCGGATGCGGCGGCCACCGCGTCGCCCAGGACATCGGGTCTGGCCGCCCAGCGGGCGCCGCGGCGCTCCACGAGGCCGCCCCGTTCGAGGCGGCCGAGGCACCGCAGCGCCTCGCGCGCCGGGACGCCGGCGAGTTCGGCGGCGTCGTCCGTGGTCGTGGCCCCGAGCACGACGGCGGAGAAGATCCGCAGCCGTTCAGGGGCGCTCAGCAGGCTGAGGAGCCGGAGCGGTTCGCCAGCGGGCATGGGTTCATCGAAGCAGAGCGAGCGCCCCACGTCACCCCCGGCCCGCCGTTCAGCGCCCGTCCGGGGTCACCGGTCCAGGTCTCCTGCGCCCCGCACGCCCAGTTCGTCCAGCCGGTCCAGCATGTCGCCGACGTCGGTGTAGACGCGGAAGGCGCCGGTGCGCTCCAGCTCGTCGCGGCCGTACCCGCCCGACAGCACCCCCACGCCCAGCGCACCGGCCCTGCGGGCGGCCAGCAGGTCCCAGACGCTGTCGCCGACCACCATGGCCTGGCGCGGGTCGACGCCGAGGTGGGCCGCCGCCGCGAGGAACAGGTCGGGGTCGGGCTTGGCGTGGCGGACCAGGTCGCGGGTGACCATGGGGGTGTCGGCGGGCAGCCCCAGCAGCTCCAGGGAGCGGCCCGCAGTGCGGCGGCGCCCACTGGTGGCGATGGCCCATTTCACCCCGCGCTCGGTGAGGTGGTGCAGGAGCTCGGCGGCGCCGGGCAGGGGCCGGACGGAGTCGTGCTGCCGCAGGAACTCCTCGGCGTGCACCGCCTGGAGCTCCTCGACCTGCTCGGCCGTCAGCCGCCGCCCGGTCTCGCGCATCAGCGCCGAGACGAACAGGCCCCCGCTCATCCCGATGCGCCGGTGGATGCGCCACACGGCGAGGTCGATGCCCATGTGGGACAGGGCCGCACGCCACGCGATGACGTGCTGGTAGACGCTGTCGATGAGCGTTCCGTCGAGGTCGAACAGGAAAGCGGGCGGGTCGGGGGACGGGTAGCGGGCGTCCGCCGTCCCGTCGGACGGCGATCCGGCTGAAGAAGCGGAGGATGAAGATGAAGAGGTCACGGGAACCCAGTCTCCCCGCCTTCGCCGGGAATCGGGCGCCCGCCCCCGGCGTGGCGCCCCCTCAACGGCCCGGGGCACGGTCGGCCACCGTGTGGAACATGCTGTTCTCCCCGCCCCCTCAGCGGCCCGGTGTGCGGTCGGCCACCGTGTGGAACATGCTGTTCTCCCCGCCCCCTCAGCGGCCCGGGGCGTAGTCGGCCACCGTGTGGAACATGCCCTTCACGGCCATCTCCACCCGGCCCGCGGCCCGGTCGGGATCGATCGGCAGGAGCACGTAGGACATGGTCAGCCGCAGGGCGACCTCGGCGATGTCCTCGGCGCGGTCGCCCAGATCGGGGTGGGTGGCGCGGAGGTGGCCGGTCATCCGCTTGCCCAGCTCGACGTGGAGGGGTTCGGCGCGGGTGGTGAGCACGGGCAGCATCACCTCGTCGCCGGTGATGATCGCGCGCCAGACCGGGTTCGCCGCCGTGGCGTGCAGGGTCCAGCGCGCCGCCGCGGCCACCGCGCCCGGCACGTGGTCGCCGTGGCCGGTGAGGATGTCCATGACGCCATCGAGGAAGCCGCCCGCCTCGCGGACCACGACCGCCTGGAGCAGCCCCTCCTTGCTGCCGAACTCGTTGTAGAGGGTCTGCCGGGAGACGCCCGCGTCGGCGGCGATGTCGGCCATGCGCATCCGGGCCCAGTGACCGGCCACGACACCGGCGTAGGCGGCGTCGATGAGCCGCCCTCGCACACCCCTGGTGTCGCGGGTGGCGGGCCGCGGGCTCCCGGGAGTCATGGGTCCCATGGTGCCACGCCGAATGGCTAACACTCTGGTCACGCGGGGGTGCCGTCGCGTTGCGGCGGGTCTCGGGAAGGTAGCGTTACCGGCCATGGCGTCCTTTGACGATGATCTGCGTCTCGCCCACGTCCTCGCCGACGCGGCCGACGACATCTCCCTCAAGCACTTCCGGGCGCTCGACCTCAAGGTCGACACCAAACCGGATCTCACCCCCGTGACCGAGGCCGACCGATCCGTCGAGGAGACGCTGCGCGGCGTCCTCTCCCGTGCCCGCCCCCGTGATGCCGTTCTGGGCGAGGAGTACGGGAAGACGGGCAACAGCCACCGCGTGTGGGTGGTCGACCCCATCGACGGCACCAAGAACTACGTGCGGGGCGTGCCGGTCTGGGCCACCCTCATCGCCCTGCTGGAGCACGACCGCCCGGTCATGGGGCTGGTCTCGGCTCCGGCCCTGACCCGCCGCTGGTGGGCGTCGAAGGGCAGCGGCACCTGGACCGGCCGCGCCCTGACCAAGGCCACCCGCTGCTCGGTCTCGCGGGTCACGGAGCTGGGCGACGCCTCCCTGTCCTTCTCCGAACTCTCGGAGTGGGAGCAGCAGCAGCGCCTCGACTCCTTCCTGGGCCTCACCCGCGCGGTCTGGCGCACCCGCGCCTACGGCGACTTCTGGTCGCACGTCATGGTGGCCGAGGGGTCCGTGGACATCTCCGCGGAGCCCGAGCTGTCGCTGTGGGACGCCGCGCCGCTCTCGGTGATCCTGGAGGAGGCGGGCGGGCGCGCCACCGACCTGCGCGGGCAGGACTTCACCGACGGGGGCTCCCTGGTGTGCACGAACGGGGCGCTGCACAGCCAGGTGCTCACGTGGCTCAACGGGGGCCCCACCCCGCTGCGGCTCACGTGATGGGACGACGAACCCGGCCGTGACCGATCTCCGCGCGGAACGGACGTTTCGCGAACGGATCCGCGGAAGCCGTAGTAGGGTGCCGCACGTGTCCGATCTCCCGCACCTGCCCCGCTTCCTCCTGCTCCCCGCGGCCCTGGCCGGGTCCCTGCTGGTCACCGCCTGCGGCGGCGACACCGGTCCGTCGCAGAGCGAGCTGGAGGCGATGATCGCGCCCGAGGCGTCCTCGGGCGCCGACGAGGCCGACCTCACCGAGCTGGCCTTCGACCCCGAATCCGTCGCCTGCGCCCCGCTGCTCCACGGCGATGCCCCCGGAGCCTGGGAGACCTCCGCCCCGCGTGCGGAGGTCGCCGCCGGCGAGGACGCCGATCTCCGGCTCCGCGACGCCGAGGGCTCCGGAGAGACCGCTGTCAGCGCGCAGGTCGTCACCCCTGACGGCGACCGATTCGACGCCGCGACGACCGCCACGGGCGACGGTTGGGCGCAGCTGGCGTTCCCTTCGGGGTTCGAGGCCGCACCCGAGGCGCCGGGCGAGGGGACCTACACGGTCATCTGGACGACCGGGGGCTCCGACTCCGCCTTCATCTCCTGCGACGGCTTCCGCATCGGCTGACCGCCCGCCCTTCGCCCCTTCCCTTCTCCGCCGCGTACCCGCCCGCCGGCCCCGTGACCCGATGACCGGGCCGGGGCCGCCCTGCGTTCCCACGGCTCCCCATTTTTCCGCGCCGAGAATGAACCGTTTCGGCCGACCGTTGCGATGACGTATTCAGCAGGCGCCCCCACACGCGCCTGCGCCCCCCATGCAGAAAGGCCGACGGCTTGCTGCGTTCCGTCATCGCCGGCATCGTGCTGGCCTTCGCCGGCTCCCGCGCCAACGTCTCGCGCACGATCCTGTCGTGCGCGGGCATCGTGGTCGGGGTCGGCGCGCTCATCACCGTCGTGACGGCCGGGGATGTCGGTGAGCGCTTCGCCACCTCGTACACGGAGGCGAACTTCGGCGTCGCGGCGACCATGCAGGTCGACGTCACGGCCGAGGTCGCCGACGTCGAGGCCCTGGAGACCGACCTCCAGCGCGCCGGCGGGCAGGCGGTCTCCCTCGCGGCCTACCCCTCGGGCACGGTCCTGGTGCGCTCAGGCGGCCAGGTGATCCCCGACGTCGAGACGACCGTCGTCGACGCCGCGCTCGGCGACATCCGCCGCCTCAACATGCGGGAAGGCCGCTGGTTCACCGAGGCCGACACCGAGTCGCTGGCGCCCGTGCTGGTCGTGAACGAGGTCCTGGCCGACCAGATCGGCGACTCCGCCGACCTCCAGATCGGCGGTTCGGAGTGGCGCGACGTCCGCGTCGTCGGGGTCGTCGAGGGCACCGCCCTGGACTCCGGATGGAGCAGCGCCTATCTGCTGCGCTCGCCCGCGTCGGTCGACATCGCCTACCCCGGCGCGGAGCCGGACGGCCAGGGCATCCAGCTCAGCTACGCCGTGCGGGTCGACCCCGGGGACGCCGACGAAGAGGCGGTCCACTCGCGCCTGGCCTCCGCCGCCTGGCGGTGGGGGGTGGACGACCCTGAGAACGCGATCACGGTCTTCCGCATCGACGGGGCCGAGGAGATCGAGCAGCTCCTGTTCTACCTCTCGCTCGCCCTCCTGGGCATCGCGGGGATCACGCTGGCCACCGGTCTCCTCGGCGTCCTCAACGTCGGCCTGGTGACCGTCCGGGAGCGGCGCCGCGAGCTGGCGACCTACCGGGCGCTGGGCGCGAGCCGGCTGACCCTGTTCGTCGCCGTGGTCACCGAGTCCGTGGTGGTGTCGATGGTGGCCGGGGCCGTCGCGCTGGCGTCCTGCTATGGGCTGGCAACGGCGGCCGACGCCCTGGCCGCCGACTTTCTCCCGCCCGATGTGGCGGTGTACGTACCCTTCCAGGCCGTGCTCGTCGGCCTCGGCAGCGCCGCGGGCGTCGGGCTGCTGGCCGGAGTCATCCCCGCCTGGCGGGCGCTCAGCGCGTCCGTGGTGGCCGGGTTGCGCGAATAGGAGCGGAACCGCGTGAAGAAATGGATCATCACCGGCGTCGTGCTGGCCGTCCTCGCCGGGCTGGGGGGCGGGAGCTACCTGCTGCTCGGCCGGCCGACCGGCGGAAGCGACGACGACCCCGTGCTCGACGGCGGCGCGACGACGGTCGCCGAGAGCGCGCCCGTCCCCGTGGAGCGGGGGTCGATCGACTCCCAGGTGGTCCTGGACGCCACCGTGCGCGCCGACGCCGCCTCCCCGGTGGAGACGCGGGAGGCCGGCGAGGTCTCCCGGGTCTGGGTGTCCGACGGGGACGCGGTCGAGGAGGGCGCGCCCATCGTGTCCGTCACCGTCGCCGGGGACGGCGGCGGAGACGACGGTGGGGACGACGCCCCGGCCACGGAGTCGCTGGCCCTGACCGCGCCGTCCTCGGGGACCGTCGACGGCCTCGGCGACCTCGCCGTGGGCGACCCCGTCGAGCCCGGGGCCGCCGTCGCGCAGATCACCCAGGACGAGTTCCGCGCGGTCGCCGCCATCCCGCCCAACGACCTCTACCGGTTCTACGACGACCCGCGCGAGATCCTGCTCCGGATCGACCAGGGCCCCGCCGCCGAGGAGTGCGACTTCCTCTCGCTGGGCGAGATCAGCGAGGAGACCTCCGAGAGCACCGAGACGGAGGAGGACATTCCCGCCGACCCCTACATGATGGGCGGCGGCGACAGCGGGGGCGGCGGAGCCGAGGCCACGGCCGAGCTCCACTGCCGGGTACCCGACTCCCTGCGGGTCTTCCCCGGTGTGCAGGGCAGGCTCTCGGTGGTCACCGGCCGCGCCGAGAACGCCCTGCTGGTCCCCCTGACCGCGGTGCGCGGCAGCGCCGATCAGGGCGAGGTCATCGTGGTCGGCGAGGACGGCGGCGAGGAGCCGCACGAAGTGGAGCTGGGCGTCTCCGACGGCACGATGGTGGAGGTCACCGACGGCCTGACCCTCGACGACCAGGTCCTGGACCCGGTCCCGCTGGAGGGCGAGTTCGACACCCCCGCCGAGTCCGACCCCTCCGCCGAGGACGGCGCGATGACGGACGAGGGGTTCTAGGTGTCGGCCTTCACCTCGCCCCGCGCCGGGCGGCTCCTGGCCCGCGGCCGCCACACCGACGCCCTGCTGCGGGTGAGCGGGCTGCGCCGGGAGTTCCGCGTCTCGGGCTCGGTGCTGCGGGTCCTGGACGACTGCTCGATGGAGGTGGGCCGCGGCGAGGTGGTGGCGATCGTCGGCCAGTCCGGGTCGGGCAAGTCCACCCTGCTCAACGTGCTCGGCCTGCTCGACACGGCCGACGCCGGCGAGCACGTCTTCGACGGGGTCGACGTGACCCGCCTGCGCGAGGGCGGGCGGGCGCGGCTGCGCAACGAGGGCATCGGGTTCGTCTTCCAGCAGTTCCACCTGCTCGACCGGCGCACGGCGCTGGCCAACGTGGCGGTGCCGATGGTGCTGGGCGGTGTACCGATGGTGCGCCGCCGCGCCGTGGCCAAGGAGCTGCTGACGGCGGTCGGCCTGGGCCACCGGCTCTCCTCCTACCCGCACCAGCTCTCCGGCGGTGAGCAGCAGCGTGTGGCGCTGGCGCGGGCGCTGAGCCGCAACCCCTCGCTCATCCTCGCCGACGAGCCCACGGGCGCCCTGGACGCCGCCAGCAGCCAAATGATCATGGAGCAGCTCCTCGGCCAGGCGCGCAGCCGCGGGGCGGCGGTCGTGGTGGTCACCCACGACCCGGAGGTGGCCGCTGTGGCCGACCGGACGGTGAGCATCGTGGAGGGCCGGACGGCGTAGAGACAGAGAAGAGGCCCGGCTTCCCTTTCGGGAAACCGGGCCTCTTCGTTTTGGTAGCGGGGACAGGATTTGAACCTGCGACCTCTGGGTTATGAGCCCAGCGAGCTACCGAACTGCTCCACCCCGCGTCGATGTGTCTTTATAGTAGCGCGCTTTCACTGCGGCACCAAATCGATCCGAGCGTGGCGCCGCGGCGCGTCCGCTCCAGCTCGGCACCCCGCCGCCGGGACGGCCCGGCCGCACGTGGGGCGAATGATGGAAAAGGCCCGGTCTCCCTTTCGGGAAACCAGGCCTTTTCGTTTTGGTAGCGGGGACAGGATTTGAACCTGCGACCTCTGGGTTATGAGCCCAGCGAGCTACCGAACTGCTCCACCCCGCGTCGATGTGTCTTAAGACTAGCGTGCCCGGGCGGTAACGCCAAATCGTTTACCGGGCCGCCGGGCGTGCCGTGCGGCGGGGCGGTGCCCCGCCGCACGGCGCTGGTGCCCAGCCCTAGCCCGCGGCCTGCTCGGCGCGCTCCAGCGCGTCGGCGAGCCGGTCGTTGGCTTCGTCGTAGGCGGTGAAGTCGCCCTCCTGGAGGGCGTCCTGCCCCTCCTGGTAGGCGTCGGCCGCCTCGGCCAGCGCATCGGCGAGGTCGCCGCCCGCTGCGCCGCCGCCGGCCTCGCCGTCGTTCTCGGGGGGCGGCTGGTCACCCGACTCGTCGAGCGGGCCCTCGCCTCCCTCGAAGAGGTTGTTCAGCGCCTCCTGGAGGTTGCCGCCGATGGCGACCTCCTCGCCGAAGCCGACCATGACCTGCTGGAGCAGCGGGTAGGAGCTGTCGCTCCCCTCGGCCTGCACGTAGAGGGGCTCCACGTACAGCAGGCCGTCGGCGAACGGGAGGGTCAGCAGGTTGCCGTTGATGATCCGCGACTGGTCGTTCTGCTGCAACGGCAGCAGGACGTCGCGGATACTGCTGTCGGCCTGGAACTGCGACTGCACCTGGCCCGGCCCCAGGACGACCGTGTCCTGCGGCAGGTTGAGCACCCGCAGCTGCCCGTAGTTGTCGGAGTTCGGATCGCTGTCGACCGACATGAACGCCGCCAGGTTCTCCCGCCCCCGGGGCACGAAGGTCGAGGTCACCGAGAAGGACGCCTGTTCGTCGCCGGGGAACCGGATCGTCTGCCGGTACGGCGGCTCGGGGCGGGCCCCCTCGCCCTCTTCGCTCGTGGGGTCGTTGGGGACGGTCCAGAAGTCCTGGCCGCCGTAGAAGGCGTCGGCGTCGGTGATGTGGTACCGGCTCAGGATCTCGCGCTGCACCTTGACCAGGTCATCGGGGTAGCGCAGGTGCGACAGCAGCTCGGCGTCGATGTCATCGCGCTCGGTGATGATCCCGGGGAACGCCTTGGACCAGGTCTGGAGGACGGGGTCCTCCTCGTCCCACCCGTACAGGGTGACCGTGCCGTCGTAGGCGTCGACGGTGGCCTTGACCGAGTTGCGGATGTAGTTGACCTGGTTGCCCGGCAGCGACTCCACCGTGTTGTTGCCCTGGGTGAAGGTGTCCTCGGTGGCATCGGCGAAGTCGATGCGGTTGGCGTAGGGGTAGCCGTTGGAGGTCGTGTAGGCGTCGACGATCCACTGGACCTTGCCGTCGACGATGGCCGGGTAGGGCCTGCTGTCGACGGTGAGGAACGGGGCGACCTGCTCGACGCGCTGGACGGGGTCGCGGTCGTAGATGATCTGCGACTCCGACGTGATGGCGTTGTTGAGCAGGATGTCCATCTCTTGGTACTTGATGGCGTAGAGGATCCGGTCGAAGAAGTTGCTCAGCCGCACCCCGCCGTCGCCGTCGTAGTGGTTGGTCTGCTGACCGGTGTCGTTCGCGTTGCCCTCGCCGGCCTCGGCGCCCGCACCGGGGCTCGCCTCGGCGTCGGGGCTCTGGCCCTGCTCGGCGTCGGCGCTCTGCTCCCCGCTGGCCGGGGGGTTGGCGTTGTCGGCCTCGGGAGAGGGAGAGGGGGTCGGGGAGGCGGCGTCCTCGGTGGTGGGGACGTCCTCGGAGGATCCCCCGAGCGGGAAGTCGTACTCGGGCTCGGCGTTGACGATCACGTACTCGGCGCCCTCGCGGCCGAAGTAGATCCGCGGCTCGTACTCGCCGGTGACCTCGGACAGCTCGCCCGTGGGCGGGATGTTGTACTCGCTGAAGACCGGCCGGCCCTCGGTGTCGACCTGGTTGCCGGCCGCCGCGACGATGCCGAAGCCGTGCGTGTAGACGGTGTGCCGGGTCAGCCAGTTGTTCTGGTCCTCGGGCGGGCCGCTCAGCTCGCGGACGGCGACGACGGTGTCGACGTTGTTGCCCTCGGGGTCCTGGTAGCGGTCGACGTCCAGCACCTCGGGGAACTGGTAGAAGCCGCGGACCTGCTGCATCTGCTGGAAGGTCTGGGAGACCACCGAGGGGTCGAGCAGCCGGACGCTGGGGATGGTCGCGGCCTCCTGGGACAGCTGCTCGGGGGTGAGCTGGGTCTGGGCGTCGTAGTCGACGACCTCGACCTCGTCGACGCCGTAGGCCTCACGCGTGGCCTCGATGTTGCGCTGGATGAACGGGCGCTCGACGCGCTGCTCGTTCGGGCTCACCTGGAACTGCTGGACGATCAGCGGCCAGAGGCCGCCGATCAGCACCGACGACAGCACCAGGAGGGCGAGGCTGGCGAACGGCACCATGGCGTTCTTGAAGTAGATGTTGGCGAAGAACAGCGCCGCGCAGACGACGGAGATCATCGCGAGGATGATCTTGGCGTAGAGGACGGCGTTGACGTCGGTGTAGGCGGCGCCGAACGCGTAGCCGCGGTTGGAGAACACCAGGCCGTACTGGTCGAGCCAGTAGGCCGCGGCCTTCAGCAGCACGAACACGCCGAGCAGCACCGACAGGTGCACCCGCGCGGCGGGGGTGGCGCGCTGGCCCTGGCCCTGGAGGCGCACCCCGCCGTAGAGGTAGTGCACGACCAGCGCGGCGATGAACGCCAGGATCACGGCGGCGAACAGGTAGCCCAGCACCACCCGCAGGAACGGGTAGACGAAGGTGTAGAAGGAGACGTCGGTGCCGAACTGCGGGTCCTCGACGCCGAACTCGGTGGAGTTGGCGAACTGGAGGAAGACGCCCCAGTCACCGCTGGCCGACACCCCGGTGAGCAGGCCCAGGCCGGCCACGATCAGCCAGAAGAAGAGCTTGCGGTGCGGGTCGATGGACATCCGGTACCGGTCGAGGCCCTGCTGCTCCAGGCTCACCGGACGGGCCAGCGGCCGGGTCCGGAAGGCGAAGTACATGCTCGCCCCGACCATGAGCGCCATGACGGCCGCGCCGGCCACGAAGAGCATCGCGCGCGTCCGCAGCTCGGTCAGGAAGACCGACGTGTAGCCGACGGAGTCGAACCACTTGTAGTCGGTCCAGAAGTTCGCGGCTATCAGCAGGCCCGCGACGATGATGCCGACGACCAGGACGACCGGCGCGAGCAGCCGTGATCGACGAGGCATTCGCGGCGCAGTCGCGCCGGGCGGTCGGAAGCTCACGCCTCCCCCTTGCTCTAGCTATCTGTGAGACGGGTGTCCCCTTACGTACGGGCAACTTATTGGCCGGGCGGCAGGTTCCCGAATCTCCGCGCCGAACCGATGACAACATCACATCGGCGGGGACTCGGGGCTGTTACGGCGGCCTGTGTCAGCCTGTTGTGTTCCGACCCTACTCGCCGGATACCGCGCCGCCGCTCCGGCCATCCGTCACCATGGTGGGGTGTCTTTCAACATTCGCGAAGTCGTGATGGATATCGAGCGCCATGCGTCCGGGCAGGGCTGGGACCAGCCCATCCGGGTCTATGCCCTGGTGCCGACCGCAGATCTGGTCGGCCGGGAGCCGGCGCTGGCCGAGATGCTCGGGGTCAGCGGGGAGGTCGGCGCCGATGAGCTGACCCCCGTTGAGCAGGAGCCGCTGCCCTCGGACATGGCCTTCGAGGAGGCGCTGGGGCGCATGGCCTGGCCCGAGACCGTCGCCGGATGCGCCCTGGTCATGGAGCGGCTGGTCGTGAAGGGGTCGGACGAGACCCTGACGCCGCCGGGCGACGCCGACCCCGGTGAGTGGGCCCGGCGCCAGGACGGCGCGGAGGAGATCCGGATGGTCGCCGGGGTGCTGCGCGACGGTGGCCGCCATTCGGCGCTGCGGATGCGCAGCCACGACAGCGACGAGCAGGTGCTGCACGGGGAGGACCTGGTGCCCGCGCTCACGTCGGCGCTGGCGCTCACCTTCGAGGAGGAGTGACCCGCTGCGGGTCCCGGCCCCGGCGCCGGGCCCGCTGAGCGGGGCCGGCGGCCGACGACCGGTGGGGGTCAGCCCGGTTCGCAGCGGGGCAGGTCGCCGGTGTCGCCGCCGCTGCGGATCGTCTCCAGCGCGCCGACCGCGTCGCCCAGGCGCTCGACCCGCACGACCTCGATGTCGCCCGCTGCGGCGGAGTCGAAGGTCTGCGAGCAGCTCTCGGCCGCGACGAAGAAGTACTCCGCCCCCAGCCGCTCGGCGCTCACCATCTTCTGGGCGACGCCGCTGACGCCGCCCACCGTGCCGTCGGCGGCGATCGTGCCGGTCCCGGCGATCTGGTGGCCGCCGGTCAGGCCCTCCTCGGAGAGCCGGTCCATGATCCCCAGCGCGAACATCATCCCGGCGCTGGGGCCGCCGACGTCGCCGACGCTGATCTCGACATCGAAGGGGAACCGCAGATCGTCGGCGATCATGATCCCGACGATCGCGGTGCCGTCGTCGCTCTCGGTGGTGGTCAGCGGGACGTCGACGGTCTCGCCGTCGCGGTCGACCGTGATCTCGACCGGGTCGCCGGGGCCGCGGTCGCCGACGAGCCGGACCGCATCGTCCTTGCCGGCGACCGCCTCGCCGTCGACGGCGGTGACGACGTCGCCCTCGCGCAGCTCCCCCTCGGCGGGCATGTCCTCGGCCACCCCGGCGACGAACGGCTCGGTCTCGTAGTCGATGCCCAGCTCGGTGAGTGCGGCCGCCGTGGCGTTGGTCTGGGAGTCGTCCATCTCCAGGGTCTGGGTCTCGCTGATCTCCTCGACGCTGCGGTCGGGCGGGAACAGCGCCTCCTCGGGCAGCACCGCCTGGCTCGGCGACAGCCACGCGCTGAGGACCGTGAACAGGTCCATCCGGGTCCCGGGGCCGCCGGTGTACTGGACGGTGACCATGGACAGCCCGCCGTCGTGCTCGTAGCTCTCGGCGCCGTCGACCTGGATGACGTGCTCGCCGTCGGCCTCGCCGAGGGTGTCGAGCGCGAGCCCGGGTGAGGCCACGAGGTAGGGGACCGGCAGGTACAGACCGCCGACCGCGAAGGCGGCCAGCAGGAGGACCGCGGCGATCAGGGTGCTTGCACGACGGAGCATGGTCCACAGCCTAAGGGGACGGCGCCGTCCGGTCACCCGGGCCCTCGGACGGTGCGTGGGCGCGCCGCTAGTCGATCCCCACCCATTCGGTGTCGCCGTCGGTGAACGCCTGGTGCTTCCAGATGGGCACCTCGGCCTTGATGTCGTCGATGAGCCGGCGGCAGGCGTCGAACGCCTCCTCGCGGTGCGCGGCCGAGGCGGCCACGACGACGGCGATGTCGCCGATCTTGAGGTCGCCGACGCGGTGCAGCGCGGCCACGCGCCACACGGGGCGGCCGTCGCGCGAGGTGTCGGCGACGACCTTCTCCATGACGCGGCGCATGTCGGCCTCGGCCCTGGGGTGGGCGGAGTACGAGAGGGCGGCGACGCCGCGGCCGTGGTCGTGGTCGCGGACGGTGCCGACGAAGAACGCGGTCCCGCCCGCCCGGGGGTCGTCGACGGCGGTGACGACGTCGTCGACGGTGATCGGGGTCGCGCGCAGTCCTACGAGGGTGATGGGTTCCACAGGCACGACGTTATCAACGCATGCCCCCGCGGTGCCCCGGTGCCTTCCCTCTTGTCCCGGTTCATCCGGAACCGGCCACGTGCTCCTTGGGTCCCGCGCCCGGCCTTCTGGCCACGCCGGCTCAGGACTTCCGGCGCTTGCGCAGGTGCCGGACCGCCGCCGCCGTGCCTATGGCCGCGACGGCGGCGCCCGCGGCACCGGCGGCGGTGATCGTCGCCTCCTTGCGGCCCAGGGTGCGCCCGACCAGGGCGTGCTTTCCGCCCCGCGCCTCCAGCAGGGCGTGCAGCGCGGCGGCGTTGTCGTAGGCGGGGCGCCATCCGGCGTCGCGCAGGGTCGTGCAGTCGACGACGCAGGGGTAGACGAGGAACTTCAGCTCCTCCGCGGAGGCGGGGGTGATGCCCGCCTGGTGCAGCCGCCGCGTGGTGCCGAACGCCAGGTTCGCGGGCAGCTCGAAGCGGCGCAGGCCCGTGATCTCCTCGGCCTCGGACTGGTCGAGGGCGCCGTCGCAGCCCACGGCGAGCGCGCCCTCCTTGCCGTCCACGCCCTCGACCGCGATGAACTCCAGGGCGCTCGCCAGGTCCTCGATGTGGCAGAACTGCCATTGCTGCTCGACGCCCTTCACGCTGAGCAGCCGCGGGGCGGCGAAGTGGCGGGTGAGCGCGGTGTCGAGGCCGGGGCCGACCAGCGGGGCGGGGCGCACGACGGTGACCGACAGCCCCGGGTGGCCGCGGCGCGCGCGGCGCGCGAGGTCCTCGATCTCGGCGTGGTCGCCGGCGATCCCCGGCCCCGTCTCGGCCGAGAGGGGCGCGTCCTCGGGCAGGGGGACGGTGGCGCCGGGGTGGGCGCCGTAGACCGTCGTCCCCGTGACGAGGACGACGCGGGGGACGCGGGCGGCGGCGGCCGCGGTCAGCACGGTCTGCGCGGCCCGGACGTTGGCCGCCCGCCGTTCCTTGGCGGGGGTCTCCAGCGACCGGTCGTCGGCCGTGTGCACGAGGACGTCGGCCCCGGACAGCCGCCCGGCGAGCCCGGGGTCGCGGATGTCGGCGATGCGCCAGGTGGCGCCCTCGATGTCGCCGCGCTCGGTGTCGATCGCGACCGGCTTCGCGGCCCGCCCGGAACCCGCGGCCGCGAGCAGGCGTTCCACCAGGAGGCGGCCGACGCCGGAGGATGCTCCGGTGACGGCGACCACCGGCCCTCCCCCGCGGGGGCTGTGCTGTGGGCGAACCTGGTCGTTTTCGGTATTCACTCCGGGCGGCTCCCAGCTAACGTGACAGTGGAGACAAACCTAACCCTGCCTGAGGTCTAATCGTGAGCGACCTGCCTTTTGGATTCAGCATGCCGAACGACCCGGACGACGAGTCCGGGCGCAGCTCCGGCGACTCCGGCTCCGGCTCCGGGCACGGCGGCGGCCCAGGCGGTGGTGGTCCGGAGATGAACATGCCGGGCGGCTTCCCGTTCGGCGACCCGCAGCAGATGGCCCAGATGCTCCGCCAGTTCGCCGACATGATGTCGGCGCAGACCCCCGCCTCCGGGCAGGGCGGCATCGGCGGCTCGGTCAACTGGGATGTGGCGAAGAACATCGCCCGGCACACGGTGTCGCAGGGGGGCGACCCCAGCGTCGGCCCGCTCGACTTCGCCAAGGTCCAGGAGGCGCTGCGCCTGGCCGACCTCTGGCTCAACGAGGTCACCACGCTGCCGTCGGGGGTCAACACCGTCGAGGCGTGGAGCCGGTCGGAGTGGGTCGAGCGCACCATGCCGACCTGGTCGCGCCTGTGCGCCCCCTTGACCTCGCGCATCGTCGAGTCGATGGGGCAGAACCTCCCCGACGAGATGCAGTCCGTCGCCGGGCCGCTGCTGGGCATGGTCCAGCAGATGGGCGGGATGCTGGTCGGCCAGCAGGCCGGTCAGGCCATCGGCGAGCTCGCCCGCGAGGTGATCGGCTCCACCGACGTCGGCCTGCCGCTGGCGGGTGAGGGGCGCGCGGCCCTGCTGCCGCCCGGCGTCGAGAAGTTCCGCGAGGGCCTGGAGATCCCCAAGGACGAGGTCCGCCTCTACCTCGCGGCGCGCGAGGTCGCGCTGCACCGGCTCTACGGGCACGTGCCGTGGCTGCGCTCGCACCTCTTCAGCCTGGTCGAGGAGTATGCGCACGGCATGTCCTTCGACATGAGCGGGCTCGAGGAGAAGCTCGGCCGGATCGACATGGCCAACCCCGAGGCGATCCAGGAGGCCCTGTCCGGGGCCGACGGCGAGGGCAGCCTGTTCCAGCCCGAGGACACTCCGCAGCAGAAGGCCTCGCTGGCCCGGCTGGAGACCACGCTCGCGCTGATCGAGGGCTGGGTGTCGGTGGTCGTCGACACGGCCGTGGCCGACCGCCTCCCGCACGCGGCCGCGCTGGCCGAGGCCACCCGGCGGCGCCGGGCCACGGGCGGGCCGGCCGAGCACACCTTCGCCACGCTGGTGGGCCTGGAGCTGCGGCCGCGCCGGCAGCGCGAGGCGGCGGTGCTGTGGCGCGGGCTACAGGAGGCGCGCGGGGTCGAGGGCCGCGACGCCGTCTGGGAGCACCCCGACCTCATGCCGTCCGGCGACGACCTCGACGACCCCATGGCCTTCGTCCGCGGAGAAGGCGGCGACGAAACCGCCGACTTCGACATCTCCCAGTTCACCGGCGAAGCCGGTGAGAGCGGCGAGACCGACGGCGACGGCACCCGCGGCGACTCCGCCGAGGGCGACGACGGCGACGGCACCCCCGGCTCCGGCCAGGGCGGTACCGGACCCAAGGGCGGCGCGTGAGCCTGCACGACGACGCGCACGCGGTCCTCACCTCCTGGGTCGCACCCGATCCCCGCCAGGAGGCGCTGCGCCGGTCCTACCTCCACCACCTCGACACCCATCCCGATGCCATGTGGCGCGAGTGCCGCCCCGGGCACCTGACCGCCAGTACCGCGATCATCGACGCGTCGGGCCGCAATGCGGTGCTGACGCTGCACCGCACCATCGGCCTGTGGCTCCAGACCGGCGGGCACTGCGAGGCCGGCGACCCCACCCTCGCCGCTGCGGCGCTGCGCGAGGCTGAGGAGGAGTCGGGGATCAGCGGGCTGCGGTTGCTGCCCGTTCCCGTGGGGCTGGACCGGCACGAGGTGCCGTGCGGGGGCGGGAGCGTGCACTTCGACGTGCAGTTCGCGGCCGTCGCCCCCGATGATGCGGCGCTGGTGCGCGCCGAGGCAGAATCCGATGCCCTGGGCTGGTTCCCGGTCGACGCCGTCCCCGAGCCGACCGACGACGCCTGCCGCACCCTGGTCCGCGCCGCGGCGGAGGCGGTCTGTGCGTCAACGGAGAACCGCACGGGCTGACCGGCCCGATGCGGGCGCCGGTCAGTCGCCGAGGACGTCGTCCTCTTCCTCGACTTCGCCGCTGCCGCCGGCGTCGAGGCGCGGCGCCGCGCTCACGCCCTCGAGGTAGCCTCGGGCGCGCTCGGCCTTGGGGTAGCGGCGTACCATGTCCCAGAATTCCGCGCCGTGGTGCGGGATGACCAGGTGCACGAGTTCGTGGACGAGCACGTAGTCGACCACCCAGCCGGGCATGCCCGACAGCCGCCGCGAGAGCCGTATGGAGCCGTTGTCGGGGGTACACGACCCCCATCTGGCCTGCTGGTTGTCGACCCAGCGGACGCTTTCGGGCAGCGCCCGGCCGTCGAGGTAGCGTTCGGCGAGTTCGCGCGCGCGAGCCTGGAGTGCGTCGTCGTCGCCGGGCCGGCGGCGCCCCTCGCGTGCGTCGAGGCGTTCCAGCATGCGGCCCACCCAGCGCTGCTCTTCGGCGCGCGAGAACGATGCGGGCACGAGGACGACCGTCTTGTCTCCGTCTCGGTAGGCGGACACCGTTCGCCGTCGACGAGGACTGCGGCGTACCTCGACTTTTGTGTTCGGAGGCACGAAATCACGTTAGCTCAGAGGCGCCGGACGCCAAAGGGCCGCATTGCGGATTTTTACTATGTGAACTCCGCATTCGTCCCTGGAGCCGACCCGGACGTGATCTCCGCGGCCCGCGTGATCGGCGGATGCGCACAGCCTGTCACCACGTTTCAACGGTGGCCGGATGCGGTCATCCCGGTGTGGTTTCGCCCCCGTTGACGGGGCCGGAGCCGCACACGGCCGGGGCCGGTGCCCCCTGGAGGGTCACCGGCCCCGGCCGGTCAGGGCGCCTGCGTCAACACAGGCGTGATACCGACAGTGTTATGAGTGCCTGTTCGGCACGGCGGCGCTCACGCAGTTCGGCGCGCAATTGGCGGGCCGACAGGCGGGCGCGCTGGCGCTCGATCTTCTGGTCGGCGGTGTCCTGCAACTGGACGAGTTCGAAGAGCAGCATCGGAGATCAGGTCCTTTTCAAGAAGGTGTTCGTGGGCGGCGTGGCGGACGTGTCGTGGGGCCGGGGCGCTCAGGCCGCGACGGGCTCGGGGTTCTTCCGGGGCCGGCCGCGCGGGCGCTTGCGGGCGACGACCTGGCCGGCGACGAGCAGCTCGCCACCCCAGACGCCCCACGGCTCGCGCCGCTCCAGGGCGTCGGCGAGGCACTGCTCCCGGACGGGGCAGGCCTGGCAGACCGCCTTGGCGGCTTCGACGTCCGCCGGAGCCTCGGCGAAGAAGAGGTCGGGCTCCCAGCGGCACGGAACCTCGACGTCGCCGGGCAGCGGGGTCTCCAGGACCGACGCAAGCATCGGTGTCCTCCCTGATGTTTCGTCTTGATCGCGGTTGGCATCCGGATGTTCATCCGGTGATGGGGCCCCGACATCAGACGTGTCCACCTGGCCGCCCTCGGTGAGGAGGGTGGGTGCGGTGGAGATCAAAATGGCCGCGGCCCCCTGTGTGGGGTCCGCGGCCACGGGAGAGACACCCGGCCGTTTACGCTGCTAGGCCGGTACGCTCCGTGGACACTTGCCCACTGCGCCCCCCTTGGGGCGCGGGGTTTCCGAATCGAGCTGGACTTCCGTGTGGCCGGCATCGGCCTTGGGCATGGACCACGCCTGGGCATAGTCCGTCCCGTGACCGCTGCCAACGGGTGCCTTGGTCTGCGGCACCACCCCGGCGCCCGGACGGAGTCCGGAAGAAACGACACGACCGCCGACGGTGCCCCGGGACATGGCGAAGAGCAGACCGGACCGCTGGATCGGGTCGAGCTCAGTGATGTTGCCGATCATCTGACGGGACACCTCCTTCTATGGACGGGCCGACGGGATTGTGGTCCCGGGCCAGGCGCGGACGCTGATGGGATAACCCTAGAGCCGGGCGATCGAACCCGGCAACTCATTTTTGACCTGCGACTTTGGCCGAATCCGGCCGGAACTCATGGGGAATACCGGCGGCCCCGGGGTCAGGGGGCGGCGGGCCCCTCGCGGTCGAGGACGCGGATGAGCCCTTCCTGCACCACCGAGCAGACGAGCCGGCCGGAGCGGGTGAAGAACAGGCCACGGGCGAGCCCCCGCGCTCCGGTGGCGCTGGGGGTCTCCTGGGCGTAGAGCAGCCATTCGTCGGCCCGGAAGGGGCGGTGGAACCACATGGCGTGGTCGAGGCTGGCCATGGAGATGCCCGCGAAGGACCGGCCGTGCCGCAGCAGCACGGTGTCGAGCAGGGTCATGTCGGAGGCGTAGGTCATGAGGCAGACGTGCAGCAGCGGATCGGCGGGCAGGTCGCCGTCGACCCGCAGCCAGACGAGGTTGCGGGTGGTGCTCAGCCCGGGGTCGCGCTCGACCTCGAACGACAGCGGGCCGGCCGGGCGCATCTCGATCGGGTGCCAGCTCGCGAAGCGCGGGACCTTGCCGAATGCGGCGAACAGGCGCTCGCGGGTGGTGGGCAGGTCTTCGGGCGCGGGGACGTCGGGCATCGGGACCTGGTGCTCCAGTCCCGGCTCCTCGCCGTGGAACGACGCCGAGAGCGTGAAGATCGCCTTGCCGTGCTGCACGGCGACGACCCTGCGGGTGGTGAAGGAGCGGCCGTCGCGCACGCGGTCGACCTCGTAGACGATCGGCACCGAGGGATCGCCCGGGCGGATGAAGTAGGCGTGCAGCGAGTGCACGTGGCGGTCGGCGGGGACGGTGCGCCCCGCGGCGACCAGCGCCTGGCCCGCCACCTGGCCGCCGAAGACGCGCTGGGGCCCGCCGTGCGGGCTGCGGCCGCGGAAGATGTCGTCCTCGATGCGTTCGAGGTCGAGGATCCGCAGCAGGCCCTCGAGGGTCTGGCCGGGCTGGGCGGCCCCGGCCGCCTCCGGGCCGCCGCCCGCGGCGAGGTCATCTGTCATCGGGTTCCCCCTCGTCGGAGCCGTCGGCGGGGTCCCCCGGGCCGGGGTCGCGCCCGGCGCACAGCGCCAGCACCGCCTCGCCGTAGCGTTCGAGCTTCACCGCGCCCACACCGGAGATCCGCGACAGCTGGGAGACGCTGCCGGGGACGTGCTCGGCGACCGCCTGGAGGGTGGCGTCGGTGAAGACGACGTAGGCGGGGACCTTCTGCTCCTCGGCGGTCGCGCGGCGCCACGCCTTGAGCCGTTCGAGCAGGGCTTCGTCGTAGTCGGCGGGGCAGTCGAGGCAGCGGGAGAGCTTGCGTTCGGCGGCCTCGATGAGGGTGTTGCCGCAGATGCGGCAGCGTACGACCTTGGCCTGCTTGCGGTCGCGGCGGCTGCTGGCCAGGGAGGGCGAGGCCGGCCTCAGGCCGTCGAGGAAGCGGGACGGCTTGCGGGTCTTGCGCCCGCCGGGTGAGCGGGCCAGCGACCAGGACATGGCGAGGTACTCGCGTGCGCGGGTGACCCCCACGTAGAAGAGCCGCCGTTCCTCCTCGACCTGGTCGTCGGTTTCGGCGTAGACGATGGGCAGCATGCCCTCGGTGAGCCCGGCGAGGAACACGGCGTCCCATTCCAGGCCCTTGGCGGAGTGCAGCGAGGCGAGGGTCACGCCTTCGAACTCGGGGGCGTGCTCGGTGGCCACGCGGGCGTCGAGCTCGGCGACGAAGTCGTCCATGGTGGCGCCCGGCCGGGCGGCGGCGACGTCCTCGGCGAGCTGGGCGAGCGCCGCGAGGGACTCCCAGCGCTCGCGGGCCTGGCGGCCCTCGGGCGGCTCGGGGGTGAGGCCCAGCGGGGCGAGGATGTGGTGCACCGTGGCGGCGAGCGGGTCGTCGGCCGCGCCCTGCCGGGCGCCGCGCAGCGTGTGCACGGCCTGCTTGATCTCGGCGCGCTCGAAGAACCGGGTGGCGCCGCGGACGGCGAACGCGACGCCGGCGTCGGCGAGCGCCTGTTCGTAGGCGGCCGCCTGGGAGTTGGTGCGGAACAGCACCGCGATCTCGCGGGCGGGGGTGCCGGAGTCGATGAGCGCGGCGATCTTGCGCGCGACCGAGGTGGCCTCGGCGGGTTCGTCGTCGTACTCGGTGTAGGTGGGTTCGGGGCCGTCGGGCCGCTGGGCGACGAGTTCGAGGCGCTGCGCGGCGGTGCCGGGGGCGGACTTGAGGGCGAGGTTGGCGACCCGCACCACCTGGGGCGTGGAGCGGTAGTCGCGCACGAGCCTGACGACGGTGGCGTGCGGGTAGGCGGCCGAGAACCCCGTGAGGTAGCCGGGGGTGGCGCCGTTGAAGGAGTAGATGGTCTGGCTGGGGTCGCCCACCACGCAGACGTCGTCGCGGTCGCCCAGCCAGGCGTCGAGCAGGAGCTTCTGGAGCGGGTTGACGTCCTGGAACTCGTCGACGACGAAGTAGCGGTACTGGTCGCGCACGCGGTCGGCGATCTGCTGGTGCTCGGCGAGCATGGCCGCGGTGAGTTCGAGCATCGACTCGAAGTCGAGGAGGTTGCGGTCGCGGCGGATGTCCTCGTAGGCCTCGAAGACGCGGGCGACGTCGTGGGCGGGCATCGGCGGGGTGCGGCCGGCCTTGGCGATCGCGGATTCGTAGTCGGCCGGGCGGGTCTGGGTGACCTTGGCCCACTCGATCTCGCCGGCGAGGTCGCGCAGGCCTGCGCGGTCGGGTTGCAGGGCGCACGAGTGGGCGGCGCGCGCGACCACCTGGATCTTGCTGTCGATGAGGGTGGGCAGCGGCCCGCCGATGACCTGCGGCCAGAAGAAGGAGAGCTGGCGCAGGGCCGCGGAGTGGAAGGTGCGGGCCTGGACCCGCGGGGCGCCCAGGGCGCGCAGCCGCCCGCGCATTTCGCCGGCCGCCCGGACGGTGAAGGTGACGGCCAGGATCTGCTGCTCGGTGGCGACGCCGCTGGCGACCGCGTGGGCGATGCGGTGGGTGATGGCGCGGGTCTTGCCGGTGCCCGCACCGGCGAGGATGCACACCGGCCCGCGCAGTGCGCGTGCGGCCTCAAGCTGTTCGGGGTCGAGGCCGTCGAGTACCCGGTCGGGGTCCATCCTGTCCGCTCCGTTCGGCTCGGGGGCGTCTGCGTCTGCGTCCTTCAGGCGGCGGGGCCGGGTTCGGCCACGTCCGGCCACGCCGATCCCATTCACCCGGTCCAGTCTCTCAAGTATCAGTGGAGGTGCGCGCATGCTCGCACTGCGATCGCCGAGACTGTGGAAAGGCGAGCCGACGAGCGAGCGGAGCCGGCGCTGCCCCTGGCCGAAGGCCCGAATCGCTGGGCCGGTGGAGCGGAGCGAGGAGGCGAGCGTGACCGGTAAGCACAGTCGAGACCACCGCCACGGCCGGTGCGCGGAGGCACCGCCGGCGCGCCGGATCGCGGCCCCATGACCGCGGTCCGGGGGAACCGAAGTCCGCCAAGGAGCGTCCCACCTGCTGACATAAACGGCATTGGGGAAGCTCCGCGCGGTTTCCGGCGTTGGTAATAGGCGGTGTTCTCATCCACGTGGACGAAGGAGACGGCGCTATGACCACCCCCGGCACCGGGCGGATCACGATGTACTCCACACCCTGGTGCGGTTTTTGCAAGCGGCTGAAGAGCCAGCTCGGCCGCGAGGGGATCACGATCGACGAGATCGACATCGAGCAGAACCCCGAGGCGGCCGAGTACGTCATGCGGGTCAACGGCGGGAACCAGACCGTCCCGACGGTGGTGTTCCCCGATGGCACCGCCATGACGAACCCGTCCTTGACACAGGTCAAGGAGAAGATAGCGGCGCAAGTGTAGCCGCAACGGACGCCGCCCGGCCCGCTCGGGCGGGCGGCGGCCGGCACCCCGGGCGGGGGCAAGGGAATGGGGGAAAGACGTGACGGCTCACCGAACTGTCCGTGGCGAGGGGACGGCCACCTACGGCCTGATCAGGCGGACCCCTGAGGGGTGGCGCGTACAGGACGGCGAAGAACTGCCGGACCTGCTCAACGCTATGGTGCTGGCGGATCTGCTCGCCGCGGAGGAGCGCCAGTCCGACCGGCCGGCGGCCGCGCCGCCGCGGGCGGCCGAGCAGGACTCCGAGGTCGAGCGGCTGCGGGTGACCGTGGCCCAGCTCGAGCACGCGCTGCACACGCGCGTCGTGGTGGAGCAGGCGATCGGCGTGCTCGTCGAGCGCCACCGGCTGACCCCGCGCAAGGCGTTCGAGCGGCTGCGCTCCGCGGCGCGCTCGCGCGGGCGCAAGGTCGCGGACATGGCCCGCGACGTCGTGACGAGCAGCACCAACCCGCTGACCGCGCTGCCGGGCGAGCTCGCGGGCGAGGGCACCGCGGCCGAAGCCGAGCCGGCGCGGCGCGGACGCCGGGCCGACCAGCGCGCCACATCATGATCGGGCGCGCCGCGTGACCCGCGTCCTGGAGGGAGGGCGCAGGGCCGCTCCGGCGCGCAACGGCTACCATTCGCCGGGCAGCGGGCCCCCGTACCAGTGTTCGATGAGCTTGCGGGCGATCGACACCGAACCGGGGAGCACGACCTCGCCCGATTCCGCGGCGGCGTGGAGCTCGTCGCGGGAGAACCAGCGGACCTCGGAGATCTCGTCGTCGGTCCGCTCGGCGGTCCCGACGGCCCGCGCCGTGTACCCCAGCATCAGGCTGCGCGGGAACGGCCAGGGCTGCGACCCCAGGTAGACGGGGTCGGCCACCCGCACGCCCGTTTCCTCGGCCACCTCGCGCACCACGGCCTGCTCCAGCGACTCCCCCGGGTCGACGAACCCCGCCAGCACCGAGTAGCGGGCGCCCGGCCAGCGGGGGTTGTGGCCGAGCAGGCACTGCTCCACCCCGCCGGCCTCGCGGTGCACGAGCATGATGACCGCGGGGTCCATGCGGGGGTAGTGCTCGCTGCCGTCCGCGGTGCAGATCCGCAGGTGCCCCGCCGATTCCGGGCGGGTCGGCGCGCCGCAGGCCGGGCAGAAGCGGTGGGCGGCGTTCCAGTTGGCGACCGCCACGGCGTGGGTGAGCAGCCCGGAATCGCGCGCGTCCAGCAGCGCCCCCACCTCCCGCAGGGACGCGGGCTCGGCGTCGGCGGCGCCGGGCAGGCCCGAGAAGGGGTCGTCGGCCGTGGAGCGCACCGCGAAGTAGGCGCGGCCGTCGTCGTCGGTCCCCAGGAGGTAGCGGTCGCCGTCGGGCGCGTCATCGGGGGCGACGAGCAGGAGGCGGGGCGTCCCGTCGTCGCCGGGGCCGGTGGTCGTCACCAGCGCCTGCGACTGCCGGGCCCGCATCGCCTGGTAGCCGTAGGAGCCGGGGTCGCCGCCCTGGAGGACCAGTACGCGCGTCCCGGGGTCGGCCCACGCCTTGCGCAGCCAGGCGTCGTCGCTGCGCCTGTGCCCGGCGACGTCGATCAGGCCGCGGGAGAGCGCGGGTGTCTCGTGTGGTGCGAACATGTCGACCTTCTCGGCGATGGGGCGGGGTTCGTGCTGCTCAGCGGCCCGCGGAGCCGGTGCGGGCGCGCCCCAGCTCCGCCCAGAGGTGGGCCGCGCTTTCGGCCCCCTTGAGCAGCAGGGGGATCTCGACCTTCTCGTTGGGCGCGTGGATGCGGTCGTCGTCGAGCCCGACGGCGACGAAGACCAGCGGGGCGCCGAGGATGTCGGCGATGTCGGCCTCGGGGCCGCTGCCGCCCTCGCGGGTGAACAGTACCTCGGTCCCGAAGGCCCGCTCCATCGCGGCACGGGCCGCGCGCACGGCCGTGCCGCCGTCGATGCGGCCCGCCGCCGGCGCGGGGCCGGGAGCGGGGCCGCCGCCGACGATGGCGGAGATGTCGGACGCGCACGCGCGCACGCCCGGCCCCGTGAACGTCACCTCGGCGCGCAGCCCGGGCGGCAGGTTCGCCTCGACGTAGGCGCGTACCCGGTCCTGGATGTGCAGTGGCTCCTGGCCGGGCACGAGGCGGAAGCTCACCTTGGCGTGCGCGGAGCGGGGCACGATCGTCTTGGATCCGGCGCCGGTGTGCCCGCTCCACATGCCGTTGATCTCGGCGGTGGGGCGCACCCAGACGCGTTCCAGGGTGCTGTACCCGGCCTCCCCGGCCGTCGCCGTGCTGCCCCCGGCGGTGCGCAGCCATGCGGCCTCGTCGAAGGGCAGCTTGGCGATGAGCGCGCGCTCGGCGTCGGAGACCTCGGCGACGCCGTCGTGGAAGCCGGGGATCGCCACCCGGCCATCGGCGTCGTGCATGCCCGAGAGGAGGCCGGCCAGCGCCTTGGCGGGGTTGGGGACTGCCCCGCCGAAGGATCCGCTGTGCAGGTCGGTCCCTGCCCCGTACACGTCGATCTGCCCGTCGGTCAGGCCGCGCATCCCCACGCACATAGACGGGGTGTCGGCGGCCCACATGGTGGTGTCGGAGATGACCGCGACGTCGCAGGCCAGGCGGTCGCGGTTGCGGGTGAGCAGGCCGGCGAAGTGCGGGGAGCCGGACTCCTCCTCGCCCTCGACCAGGAGCTTGAGGGTGACCGGCGGCGCGTCCGCGCCCGAGGCGGCGAGGGCGGCGCGCAGCCCCAGGGCGTGGAAGAGGACCTGGCCCTTGTCGTCGGAGGCGCCGCGGCCGATGAGCCGGTCACCGCGCTCGACCGGGGCGAAGGGGTCGGTCTCCCACTCCTCGACGGGGTCGACCGGCTGGACGTCGTGGTGGCCGTAGACGAGGACGACGGGGGCGGCGGGGTCGGCCGCGGGCCACTCCGCGAACACGGCGGGCTGCCCGGGGGTCTCCCAGACCTCCACGACCGGGAACCCGGTGGCCTCCAGGTGGCGGGCCAGCCACGCGGCGGACCGGCGGACGTCGGCGCCGTGGCCGGGGTCGGCGGAGATCGAGGGGATCGCCAGCCACTCCTTGAGGTCGCCGATGAACTCGTCACGCCGGTCCTCGATGTAGCTGCGCACGTCCATCAGCCCGCGGTCCCTTCCCCGGTGGTCCTCCGACGCACTCGAGCCTAGGACCTCCGGTCCCCCGCCGCGCACGCGGACACCGCCCGCTCGGCCGGGCCCCGCCCCTGGGCACACCGTCGGCGCGCCGCGGCGAGGCATCCGCCGCGCTCACCCTCAGGGACCACCCCGGACCTCCCCCTCAGGTACCTGTCCGCCTCTTCCGTGAGCGGGCTACGGTCGAGGGGAGCGCCGCCGTGCCGCGGACCCGGCAGAGTGGGGGCGTACCCGAGGATGAGGGCCACCGGGCGGCACTCCCGGGCAGGCTGCGCCGCGACGATGAGACGATCCGGGTGAGGGATGGCCGCCGACGACAGGGACACCGGTCCTGACGGGCCTGGGGGCGGGCACGGCGGCGGTGCGGACGGCACGCCGGTGCGCGGGAGCGCCACCGGGGGATGGATCGGCAGCGTCGTCTCCGACGTGGTGTGGCGTCCCACGGGCGGGCTTGCGCGGCGCCTGCCGCCGCCCCCTGAGGGGGCCGGTGGGGGTGCGGCCGCTCCGCGGGCGGTGCTGGGCGGTGTGTGCGCGAGGATCGCGGCGCGCCGCGGCGCCGAGGTGCGACGGGTGCGCCTGCTGTTCGTCCTGACGCTGGCGCCCGCCGTGCTGTACCCGGTGTTCTGGCTGGTGCGGGCCGCGGGCAGGCCCGTGGTGCACGGCCGCGAGCTCGCCAACCGGCAGCTCTTCCTGGGGGTCGTCGTCATCATCATCGCCCTCACCACCAGGACCGAGCTGGAGGCCGCCTCCCTGACCCCGTTCGCCGACTCGGGCCTGCTGAGGGATCCCTCGCCGGCCGACCCCGGCGCACAGGCGCGGTTCCGCGGCAGCCCCGTACCGGTCGTGCCCGAGGTCGGCGGTCTCCTCATGGCCGTCCACCTCTCCGTCGGGGCCGCCCTGGGCGCACCCCTGTTCCTTCTGCCCGCTTCCCCCCTGCTGACGTGGCGGCTCATGACGCTGGCGACGCTCGTCCTGCATCTCCTGGTCCCCACGTTCCAAGCGCTCGTGATGCCGTTCGAGTCCGTGGCCCTGCTGGCCTACCTCGTCGTCCTCTACGCGCTCGCCGCCCAGTACGAGCGACGGATCGTCTACGGCGTGGGCGCGTGCAGCGTGCTCATGGTGATCGCGTGCGCGACGATCCCGGGAGCGCGGGCGGGAGAGGCGCTGTGGTCGGTCCTGCTGCTCGTCGCGGCCCTGTTCCTCGGCGCGAACGCGCGCCTGCGCCGGCCCGCCACCGCGACCTATATCGCCCGCCCCGGTGACGTCGCCGGACGGCGCACCTCGGTCCCCGTTATCGACGGCGTGATCGACGCCGTGTGGGGGGCGCCGGTGCGCCGCCCCGGCGGGCCGCTGCGACTGCTGGGCGGGCCGCGGCGCCCACTGCGGGGCCGGGCGGTGGCGGGGGTCTGCCGGGCGCTGTCGCGGGGGTCGAGGGGCGCGCTGATCGCCCTGCGCGCCGCGTTCGTGCTGCTCCTGCCGCTGGGGGTGCCCGCCTATGCGGTGCTGTGGCTGGTGCTCCCGCGCGAGGACGAGCCGATTCCCGAGGACGACGGCGGGGGGCCGGTGCCCCTGTCGGGGCGCGAGATCGCGGCGTGGGGCCTGCTGGCGACGGTGTCGGGCGGCCTGGCCGCGCTGGTCGCGGTCCAGCTCGTGTTCTTCCACGGTGTGCCCGTGACGGCGTCGGTGCTGCTCGGGTGCGCCGCGGGCCTGCCGTTCGCGCTGCTGCCGTATGCGCCGCTGCTCACGTGGCGGCTCACCGCGGGGGCGGTCTTCGCGATCCTGATCGCGGTGGGCACGGCCGGCTCCCCGCCCACCGACCTGTGGCCGTGGCCGGTGGCGGCGCTGCTCGCGCTGCCCGTTGTGCTCTACGCGGTGGCGGCCGCGCACCCGGGGTGGACCACCGTCGGAGTGGGCGTGGTCACAGCGGGGATGGACACCGTCGCCGCCTCTGTGATCGCCGGCACCCCGGTGGCGCAGAGCGCCTGGCTCGCCGCCGTCGTAGCGGGCGTCCTGCTGCTGGGCTACAACGTGGGCGGCCGGCGGGCCGCGCAGCGCCGGCTCGCCCGGGAGAGCGCGCTGCGCCGGGAGGACCGGGCGCGCCAGGCGGTACTGGAGGAGCGCTCGCGGATCGCCCGTGAGCTGCACGACGTGGTCTCGCACCACATGTCGATGATCGCCATCCAGGCCGAGGCGGCGCCGTACAAGTACCCGGAGATGGGCCCCGGCGCCACCGACTCCCTGCACGCGATCCGCGATGCCGCCCGCGACGCGCTCGCGGAGATGCGCCGGGTGGTCGGCCTCCTGCGCGACGAGGGCGAACGCCCCGAGCGCGCGCCGCAGCCGGGGCTGGCGGACCTGGACGACCTGCTGGCGGGGGCGCGCCAGGCGGGGATGGCGGTCACGGTCGCGGAGCGAGCGGACCCGGCCGGGCTGCCGGGGGCCGTGGACCTGTCGGCCTACCGGATCGTGCAGGAGTCGCTGAGCAACGCGGGCCGGCACGCCCCCGGGGCGGCGGTGTCGGTGTCCCTCCTGCGCACAGGGGACCTCCTGACGGTCCGGGTCGTCAACGGCCCCCGCCCGGGCGATGCCCGCCCCGGCGCGACCCCCGGCCTCGGCTCCGGCGGCCACGGCCTGGTGGGCATGCGCGAACGGGTCGCCATGCTGGGCGGCCGGCTCCGCGCAGCCCCGCTCCCCGACGGCGGCTTCGAGGTGACCGCCGACCTCCCGCTCGGCGACGAACAGTAGTGTGGTCGCGTGCCGGTAACCGTGATCGTAGCCGATGACCAGGCCATGGTCCGCGACGGCATCGCCACCCTTCTCGACGCCGCCCCCGACATCGACGTCGTCGCCCAGGCGGCCAACGGCCGCGAGGCGGTCGGCCTCGCCCGGGAGCACCGCCCCGATGTCGTGGTCATGGACGTCCGCATGCCCGTCATGGACGGCCTGGCCGCCACCCGTGAGATCACCGAGGCGGCCGGCGCCGACGGCGGCCCGCGCGTGCTCGTGCTCACGACGTTCGACCTCGACGAGTACGTCTACGAGGCCCTCGGCGCCGGGGCCAGCGGCTTCCTGCTCAAGGACGCCCCGGTGGAGGACCTGCGCGCGGCGGTGCGCGTGGTGGCGGCGGGCGACGCGCTCCTCGCGCCGTCGGTCACCCGGCGGCTGATCGCCGACATCGCCAAGCGGCGCCGCGAGCGCATCCACGCCCGGCCGCAGGCGTTCGCCGACCTCACCCCGCGCGAGACCGACGTCCTGCGCCAGATCGCCCGGGGCCTGTCCAATGCCGAGATCGCCGAGGAGCTGTTCCTCGCCGAACAGACGGTGAAGACCCATGTCGGCCGGGTCCTCACCAAGCTGGACCTGCGCGACCGCACCCAGGCCGTGGTGTTCGCCTACGAGAACGGCCTCATCTGAGCCCGCAGGTGCCCCGCACGCCGCCGGTCTCCCCCGCTCGTCAGCGCGCCCCGCGCATCCGGGCGCCCCGCACGCCGCCGGTCGCCCGGCCGGGGCTTCGCTCATCCCCCTGAGGGGCTGGCCCCGGTGTCCCTCTCCATGGCGATGTGTCCGGCGGTGGCCCGTTCGTAGCGTCATGGCCCATGACGCAACGGCTCCCCGCACTGCTCACCGGTACCGCCCTGGCCGCCGCCGCGCTCGCTGGCGCGGCCGGCGGCCCCCTGCCGGCCCGCGCCGACTCGGCGCGGCCGGTCGCGCCGCTGCACTACGAGCAGACGGAGGTGGACGGGCACCTCCTGCTCGCCGACGACCCCGCGGGGACGGGACGCGTGGTGGAGGTCATCGGCGACCTGGACACGGCCGACGACGTGGCGATCGTGGTCCCCGGCAGCGGGCAGAACCGCGAGAACTTCCGCCACTCCGACGCGCACCCCGGGACGGTCCCGCTCGACAACGGGCGCGCCCTCTATAAGGCGATGCGCGCGCAGCTCCCGGACCGCGCCGTCGCCGTTGTGGTGTGGCTGGGCTACCAGCCCCCGCAGAACCTCGGCAGTGACGCCATCAGCTCCACGCGTGCCCGCCTGGGCGCGGCCGAACTCGCACGGTTCACCCGGCACTGGATCCCCGATTCCGCCCACACCACGCTCGTGTGCCACAGCTACGGCAGCACGGTGTGCGGCCTGGCCGCGCGCGAGCCCAGTGTCGCCGACGACGTCGTGGCCCTGGCCAGCCCGGGCATGGGCGTGCGCGACGCCGGCGGGATCCGCGCGCGGGTGTGGGCCACCCGCGCCGCCGACGACTGGATCCGCTTCGTGCCCTCGTTCCGGCTGGGGCCCTACGGCCTCGGCGGCGATCCGATGCGCTCCGCCTTCGGCGCGACCACCTTCCCCGCGGGCGCCGTCAGCGGGCACGACCAGTACTACACGCCGGGCAGCGCCGCCCTCACCACCACCGCCGCCATCGCCCTGGGCACGCGCCCGCACGGCGCCCGGCCCGCGACGGTGGCCCCGTCCCGGTCCGGGCACCTGGCCGCCGGGCCCCACGCGGGCGCGTCGCCGACCGGGTGACCGGGGGCGCCGCGCGCCGCGGGAGAGCGGATTTCGGCCCCTCCAGGGGCCCGATCAGGGGGGATAGGGGCGGGCCGCGGGCCGGCCGGGCGCCACCGCCGGGACGGCGGAGCATGCCGGGCACTGGGCGTCCCGGATCGGGTGATATGGGTGAGTGGCCACCGCTTCCGTGCTGCGCTGTAGGAGCCCCCCATGATCGAGTTGCCCAAGCGCGTCCACGAGCACGCCCTCACCCTCACCCCCGACCAGTTGCCCGTCCGGGTCTACGACCTCCCCCGCCTCGACGCCCGCGGCCGGGCCCTGCGCGACAGCCTGCCCCCGTCGGTGGAGCTGTACTTCAGCCTGCACGACCCTCCCCCGGGCGCGGTCTCGGCGCTCGCCCGCCACGCGTCCGGGTTCGAGGTGGTCTCGGCCGACGGCCTGGGCGCCGTCCGCCGGGAGCGCCCCGCCGCCCGCGCGGCGCTGCGCGGCCCCGGGAAGACCCGTGAGGAGATCACCGCCGCCGTGGCCGCCGGAAACGCTGCGCTGCACGTCGACAGCCCCGAGGAGCTGCGCCTCATCCTGCTGGCCGCCCGGTACGCGGGCCGCGGGGTGGACGTCCTGCTGCGGGTCGACCCACCCGAGGGGTCGGGCGGCGGCACGGCCGCCGCCCCCGTCGGCATGGACCCCGCGGCGCTCGTGGAGTGCGCCGAGATCCTGGACGGGTCCACCCTCGTGCGGCCGCTGGGGTTCAGCACGGGCACCGCCGACCGGCCCGATGCGCGGACCCTCGGCCGGCTGGCCAAGGAGATGCTGGATGCGCTGCGCCCGTGGAGTTCGATGTTCGGCATCGCCCGCCCCCAGTACGCGATCGTCGGCGGTGCCCCCGCGCCCGGGGCGGGCAGATGGAGCACCGGGTTCGACTGGCGGCAATACGGGTCGCTGCTCTCACGGCTGGCGGCCCCCGGGGAGACGCTGCGGGTCACCCCGTCGGGTCCGCCGGAGCCCTGCTGCGGCTGGTTCCTGACCCGGGTGCTCGACGTCAAGCACCACTACGGGCGGGCCCTGGCCGTTGTCGCCGGTGGCGAGTGGATCGGCGACGCCGCGCCGGGCGACGTCGCGGTGGTGCCCCTGGAGACCGGGTGGGACCGGCCCTGGCCACGGCCGGAGCTGGCCGCCGAACCGGTCACGGTCACCTGCCGCGACACCGGAGCCGAACGCGTTCTGGCCAACGACGTCCCCGTCGACCTCCTCCGCGTCGGCGACGCCGTGGCCTTCCCCGCCACCTTCACCACCCCCGCCGCCCCGGGCCCCCCGCCCGGGGTCCACACCCTCACGGCGTGACGGGGTCACAGCCCAAGCGCCCGCTCGACCCTGTCGAGGGGGATCACCGACGAACGGCCGGCCTCGATATCGGCCAGCCGCTGCTCGGCGATGCGCGCGTCATGTTCGTCCAGCACCGCTTCGTGGTCCTCGTCCACGTCGATCCGTCCCCTATCGCGCCCCAAACCTTGTCGGTACAGGGTCCCCGGCCGTTGGCTCGATGACACCCCCTGGAGACGGAGTCGCCCCTCTGCCGTTCGTCTCACCCGTAGTGGAACCAGTGTGCGGTCGTCCCCCTCGTTGAGAGGAGGACCCCCTACCGCGAGAGCGGGTACTCGTGGCGCTCCCCGCTCTGGGCCTGCACCAGGCTCTCGAGCAGGCGCCGCGCATTGGCCGGGGAGCGCAGCAGGTGTGCGGTCTCCTCCAGCGCCTCATAGTCCTCGCGAGAGATCAGTACGGCGTCCCCCTTGCGCGAGGTGATCTCCACGGGTGCACGGTCATCATTGACCTGCTCTATGAGTGAAAGGAGGCTCTTGCGGGCCTCGGATGCGGTGATCGTCATCACTCCCCCCTTCGAACCGGTACCGGATATCCAACCATCCGTAGAAGGGGTTGGAGAGACTTCACCCAAGCCCCTTACTGCTGCCTGATCGGCGTCACCCCTCGCGGCCGGGCGCCTCCGGGACCGCCGCCACCAGGGCGGCCAGACCCTCCGCGTCCAGGAGGTCGGTGGGGCGCACGGTGGCGTCCGCGCGGACGTAGTGGAAGGCGGCGCGGACGCGGTCGAGGGGGACGCCCGCGAGGTCGGCCCAGGCCAGCCGGTAGGCCGCGAGCTGGACCGCGACCGCGCGCCGCTCACGGGCGTTCTCGGGCGGGCGGCCCGTCTTCCAGTCGACGACGTCGTAGTGGCCGTCCCCGGCGTCGTCGAACACGGCGTCCATCCGGCCGCGGACCAGCCGGTCGCCGATGATGGTCTCGAACGGGACCTCGACGTCGAGCGGTGTGCGCCCGCCCCACGCGCTGTCCTCGAACCGGCGCTGGAGCTCGGCCAGGTCCTCGTCGCCCCCGGCGCCGTCGTCGGCCGCGCCGGGCAGCTCGTCGGGGACGAGGAGGCTCTGCTGGCCGAAGCGCTGCTCCAGCCACGCGTGGAAGGCGGTGCCGCGCCGGGTGTGCGGCGCGGGCGGGCGGGGCAGCGGCCGGCGGATCTGGCGGGCCAGCGCCGAAGGGTCGCGCGCCAGCGTGACCAGGGACGACACCGACAGATGGGCGGGCAGCTCGACGGCGATCGCACCGTCGCCGGGCCCCGTGCGGGCATCGCGGTGCGCGAGGAGCAGGTCGGTGTCGCGCGCCCAGCCGTCGAGGCGGCGGCGCATGGACGCGGGCACGGTCGCGCGGTCCAGCAGCTCCAGCCACCTGCGGCCCTCGCTGTCCGCGGGCGCCGTCTCCCCCTCTGCCGATCCTCTACGGGCACGTGCCCTCGTCACCAGTTCGGCGCCCTCCACGATCTCGCGGTAGCGGCGCGCGGCCGCGTCCTCGTACTCCTCGGGGGGCTGCGGCCAGGCGACCGGGACGGTCTCGGCCGTCTGCGGGTTGGCGTCGCCCTCCTCCGGCGGGGGCGCCCACTGGGCGACCCGCCCGGCGCCGGCCGTGCACGCCTCGCGGATCTCCTCCAGGAAGTCCGACGGCCCCCGCTTGGCCGTGCTGCTGCGCCCCCACCAGTGCCCGGTGCACACCAGCGCGAACGATGCGCGGGTGACCGCGACGTAGGCGAGCCGCCGCTCCTCCATCCGGTGCCGGGCGCGGTCGGCGGCGACGAAGTCGGCGATGGCCGCCTTGTCCACGCCGGCCAGCCGCGGCAGGCCGGCGGCGTCGCCGCGCAGCGGGAAGGGCAGCTTCTGCTCCTTGGACACCCAGCCGCCCGCGTCGCGGGCCTTGGTGGGAAAGACCGGCGAGGTGGTCCCGCCCGACAGCCCCGGGACGACCACCAGCGGCCATTGCAGCCCTTTGGCGGCGTGCACGGTCATGAGCTTGACGGTGTCGCTGCCGCCGACCCGCTCTCCGGGCTCCAGCCCCTTCTCGGCGTCCTCGGCCGAGCGCAGGTAGTTCAGGAACATGCCGAGCGTGGGGTCGTCGCTGTTGCCGACGAAGCGGACGGCGGCGTCGAGGAACGCGTCGAGGTCGGCGCGGGCCGCCACCGGGTCGCGGCCGGTGCGCGCGCCCACCTCGATGTCCAGGCCGAGGGTGCGTTCGATCTCGCTGACCAGGTCGGGCAGCGGCTGGCCGGCCTGGCGGCGCAGGGCGCGCAGCTCGTCGGCGATGGCCGCCAGGCGCTCGTAGCCCGTGGCCGAGTAGCGGTCGGCCGGCCCGAGGTCGTCGAGCGCGTCGACCAGGCTGCCGCTCTCGGCGGTCAGGTCCAGGACGGTGCGGCGCAGCAGGTCCTCGGTGCCGTCGTCGCCGGGGTCGGGCGCATCGCCCGTGAGGTCGCGCCGGGTCTCCTTGGCGAGTTCGGCGGCGCGCTCGCCGAGGGCGACGAGGTCGCGCGGGCCCAGCCGCCAGCGGGGTCCGGTCAGCAGCCGGGCCAGCTCGTTGCCCGCGGTGGCGTCGTGCACCACGCGCAGGGTGGCGACGATGTCGCGCACCTCGGGCACGGTCATCAGTCCGCCCAGCCCCACGACCTCGACGGGGATGCCGCGCGCCTCCAGCGCCTCGCGCAGCGCGGGGAACTGGGACCGCTTGCGGCACAGCACGGCGACGTCGCCGGGGCCGATCGCCGCGCCCCCTTCGCCCGAGGGCCACGCGATGCCGTCGGGGGCGAGGTGGCCGGCCTGGGACAGGGCGGCGTCGACGGTGGCGGCGATCCACGCCGCCTCCTCGGTCTCGGTGGCGAAGAGCGCGCAGGCCACCGTGCCGCGCCCGCGGCGCGCGGGCCCGGGGTAGAGGACCGGGACGTAGTCGGCCTCCTCGCGCAGCGGCCCCGACAGCCGCTTGGCGACGTCGAGCACGCGTTCGCCGTTGCGGAAGCTGGTGGCGAGCCGGCGCACCGGCGCCGGCCGCCCCGGGGCCTCGGGGAAGTCGGTGGGGAAGCTGGTGAGGTTGCCGGAGCTGGCGCCGCGCCAGCCGTAGATCGACTGGCAGGGGTCGCCGACCGCGGTGACCGGGTGCCCGCCGCCGAAGAGCGCGCGCAGCAGGAGCAGCTGGGCGTGGCTGGTGTCCTGGTACTCGTCGAGTAATACGACGCGGTACCGGCTCTGCTCGACCATCCCCACCTCGGGGTGGCGGGTGGCGATGCGCGCGGCCAGTGCGACCTGGTCGCCGTAGTCCATGACCTCGCGCTGGGCCTTGGCGGCGGTGTAGCGCTCGACCAGCGGCAGCAGCTGCTCGCGCTTGCGCTGGGTGGCGATCAGGTCGCGGGTCTCCTTGACGGGCTTGCGGGGCAGCGCTTTGACCTGGTCGGCGATCCACCGGCCCACGCCGCGCACGTCGTCGGGGGTGCGCAGGTGGTCGGCCAGCTCCCCGGCCAGCTCCAGCACCCGGTCGGTCACCGTGCGCGGCCCGACGGTGACGGCGTCCATGGGGCCGTCGTAGCCGCCCACGATCCGGGTGGCGAGCTGGTACGCCTGGCCGGGGCTGATGAGGCGGGTCGACGGCTCGACCGCCTCGCGCAGCGCGTGGTCGCCCACCAGCCGCGCGGCGTAGGAGTTGTAGGTGGCGACCGTGGGGTCGGCGTCGAGGACGTCGGCGGGGACCTGTTCGGTGGCGCGCAGCTGGTCGAGGCGGCGGCGCACGCGCTCGGCCAGCTCCGACGCCGCCTTGCGGGTGAAGGTGAGGCCGAGCACGTGCTCGGGCCGCACGTGGCCGTTGGCCACGAGCCACACGACGCGCCCCGCCATGGTCTCGCTCTTGCCCGAGCCGGCTCCGGCGACCACCACCCCCGGGCCCAGCGGCGCGGAGATCACCGCGGCCTGTTCGGCGGTCGGCTCGGGCTGGCCGAGCATCCGGGCGAGTTCGGCCGGGGTGAGGGCGCGGCGCGGCGCGGGGGCCTCGGGGGGCGCCTGTTCGCTCGCTGTCACCTGGGGCTCCTTGCCTGCACGTCCCCGGCGGGGGCCGGGGTGGGATCGCATCCTAGGGCGTGCGAGGGGGTCACACGCGCTTCCCTTCGTCGTGGGCGGGGCAGCTGGACCGGACCGCGCAGGAGTCGCAGAAGGGGTTGCGCACCGCCTGGAAGCGCGACCCCGACATACCGTCGGCCACGTCCCGGACGAGCCGGTCCGACCACTCGGGGTCGGGGTCGTCGCCCAGGGGGCGCTGCCCCTGCTCGCGGGCGGCCTTGGCGGTGGCGGCCTTGCCGACCTGGACCAGTTCCGCGCCGCCGGGCTCGGTCAGGCCGAACTTGGCGAACGCGGCGCGCAGCACGGCGAGCTGGTAGACGCCGAGCTGCGGATGGCGCGCCAGCTCGTCGTCCTTGGGCCGGCTGCCGCCGGTCTTGATGTCGACGATCACGGCGCGGCCCTGGCCGTCGCGCTCCAGGCGGTCGACCCGGCCGGTGATCTCGATGCCGCCGATGTCGACCTTGAACCCCTCCTCGGTGACGACCAGTTCGCGGTCGTTGCGCTCGTGCCAGGAGATGAGCTTGCGCACCATCTCGTCGGCGCGCTCGCGCTCCTTGCCCGCGAACCAGGGCCCGCCGAAGTCCAGCTCCGACCAGATCTCGTCCATCCGCAGCCGGACGTCCTCCATGCCCGCGCCCTCGGCGACCAGGACCGCGACCGCGTGCACGATGCTGCCCAGCGCCGAGGACATCTCCATCGAGGACGCGCCCGCCGCGTTCTCCAGCAGCCAGCGCAGCTCGCAGGTGGTGAACCGCTCGACCTGCGACGGCGAGACCCGGATCGTCCCGTCGTCGCCCACCAGCGGGCGGTCGTCGGAGAAGCGGGTCAGCGCGTACCACTCCGCGGGGTCGGCCCCCCGCACCCCCTCGTCGGCCAGCCGGGCCAGGTGGGCGGCGGCCGCCCGGCGCAGCGGGTCGGGCCGGGCGGGGTCGGTGACCACCGACCGCAGGTCGGCCACGAGCGCCGGCAGGGACAGCCAGCGGCGCCCGGTGCTGACCCGCTCGGGCTCGCCCGCGCCCAGCTCGGCGAGGAAGCGCGACGGCCGCTCCTCGGTGTCCTCGCCGCCCACCGCGGTCACGACCAGGGAGCGCCGGGCCCGGGTGACGGCGACGTAGAACAGCCGGCGCTCCTCGTCGAGCAGCTTGGAGGCCACGGCCGCCCCGGAGCTGTCGGCGAACCCGGTCACGGTGTCGACCAGCTGCTCCACGCCCAGCAGCGACCCGCGCAGCCGCATGTCGGGCCAGTCGCCCTCCTGGACCCCGGCCACCACGGTGAGGTCCCATTCCAGCCCCTTGGACCGGTGGGCGGTGAGGATGCGCACGGCCTCGCCCTCGGGGGCGCGCTCGGCCAGGCTGTCGCCGGGAATCTCCTGGGCCTCCAGGTCGTCGAGGAAGCCTTCGGGCACCCCCGGCGGCAGCCGGTCGCAGTAGCGCGCGGCGCTCTCGAACAGCGCCACGACGGAGTCGAGGTCGCGGTCGGCCGCCGCGCCGCGCCCGCCGCCAGCCTGGGCCGCGGCCAGCAGCCGGTCGGACAGGCCGCTGGCGCGCCAGACCTCCCACAGCACGTCCTCGGCCGAGGCACCGGCCGCGGCCCGGTCGGAGATCAGCCGCAGGTACCCGGCGATGCGCCGGGCGGGCGCGGCCACATCGGGGTCGACGAGGGTCAGCTCGCGGGGGTCGCGCAGCGCCGCGGCCAGCAGGTCCCCGGCGGTGCGCGCACCGGCGCCGTCGTCGTCGGGGTCGCCGGTGTCCGGCTCCGGCGCGGTGCCCGGCCCGTCCCCGGCGGGCTCATCCGCGGCGGTCCCGGCACGCTCGGCCGCCATGCGGCGCCGCGCCGCGCGGACGTCGAGGTCGAGGCGGCGCAGCGCCCGGCCCAGCCGGCGCAGCCGCACCGCATCGGCGTCGCCGAACGGGCTCACCAGCAGTTCGCGGGCGGTGTCGGCGTCGAGCGCACCGGGGCGCAGCGCGCACCGGATGAGCAGCAGCAGGGGGCGCACCAGGGGCTCGGCGGCCAGCGGGAGCTCGTCGCCGCCGACCACGACCGGCACCCCCGCTGCGGCCAGCGCCCTGCGCAGCACGGGGACCTGGCGGCTGGCGGAGCGGACCAGCACCGCCATGCGCGACCACGGCACCCCGTCGATCAGGTGGGCGCGCCGCAGGGTGTCGGCGACGACGGCGGCCTCCTGCGCCGGGCTCTCGGCCAGCAGCACCTGGACGTCTCCCCCGGGCGCGTCGGCAACGGGCTCCAGCGCGCGGTGGGCGTTCACGGGGCCCCCGCCCGGGGCGGGTGCTGCGGGCAGCCGCCGGGCCACCCCGCGCGAGGCCGCCAGCAGAGCGGTGCCGCTGCGGCGGCAGGTCCGCAGCGCGACCACCGGAGCGGGCGCGCCGCCGGCCGCGGGGAAGCGCTCGGGGAAGTCGAGGATCCCGCGGACGTCGGCCCCCCGGAACCCGTAGATCGACTGGTCGGGGTCGCCCACGACGACGAGGTCGCGGCCGTCGCCCGCCAGCGCGCGCAGCAGCTCCTCCTGGGCAGGGTCGGTGTCCTGGTACTCGTCGACGAACACGGCCTCGCGCGCCGCCCGCTCGCGCGCCTGCACCTGGGGGTCGTTGAGCAGGTTGGCGGCGACCCGCACCAGCTCGGCATAGTTGAACGTGGGCACCGGCGCGACATCGAACCGCCCGGTGTACCGGTCCAGGAAGTCGCCGACCGCCACCCAGTCGTCGCGCCGGTGGGCGCGCCCCAGACGGTCCAGCTCGGCGGAGTCGTACCCGCGCTCCTGGGCGCGCATGAGGAAGTCGCGCAGCTCCTCGGCGAAGCCACGGGTGCGCAGTGCCGGACGCAGCCGCTCGGGCCACATGGGCGCGCCGTCCTCGGCCTCCCCCGCGAGGAGCTCGCGCATCTCCATGAGCTGTTCGGGCCCCGACAGCAGCCGCGGCGCGCCGTCGCCCAGGCGCTGGAACTCGCGGCGGATCAGGGCGTAGGCGTAGCTGTGGAAGGTGAGGGCGAGCGGTTCGCGGGTGGTGCGGCGAAGCCGTGCGGTGATGCGTTCGCGCAGCTCCTGGGCGGCCTTGCGGCTGAAGGTGAGCACGAGGACCCGGGAGGGGTCGATCCCGCGGTTCTCGATGCGGTCGACCACGGCTTCGACGATGGTGGTGGTCTTGCCGGTGCCCGGCCCGGCGAGGACCAGCAGCGGCCCGCCCCCATGGTCGACCACGCTCTGCTGGTCGGCATCGAGCACGGGCGGCGGCACCTCGCGGTGCACGCGCCGCACGAGTCGGTACGGGGATGGGCTCACTCCGCCAAGTTCACCAGATGATCGCGGCGCACCGGGACGCCACCCGCCGCTTGCGCCCCTCGGGAGCCGGTCCCGCGGGGGGCGTGCGGCCGGTCACATCACCGGCCGGACCTGCGCGGTCACTCGGCGCCGGGGCCCGCCCAGCGGGCGCGTCGCATGTCGACGCGGCCGGTGCCGCCGCGCATCGGGGTGGCCTCGGCCGCGAAGTTCTCGCGTGCGCGCACCTCGTGGCCGGGCGGCGGCGTGCCGTCGGCGCGCAGGACCCGCCACCACGGGACCCCGCCGCCCCAGGCGGACATGACCGCGCCGACCTGGCGCGGCCCGCCTTCGCCGAGGAGTTCGGCGATGTCGCCGTAGGACATCACCCGGCCGGGCGGGATGCGCTCGACGAGGTCCAGCACGCGTTCGGCGTACTCGGTGGGGTGCGCGTCGGGCCGGGGCATGGCACGAGGCTACCGACCCCGGGCGCGGTCAGTGGGGCACGGGCCGCCGGTGCAGCGCGATCGCGCGCGGCAGCCCGACCGCGCCAAGGGCGACGATCACCGCGCCCAGGATCCACCCGGTCCACGCCATGGGCGCCACCCCGGTGAACCCCAGGGCCCACGGGGCGATGAAGATCGCGAGGCCGACGACGATCATCACGGCTTCGGTGGCGATGAGCTCGGGGTGGGTCAGGGCCAGGACCGCCATGAACACGGCGGCGACCCCGAGGAGGAACAGCGCCGCCGTGGGCGGCCCGATCGTCTGGTGCCAGAGCCAGCTGACGGCGACGATCAGCCCGGCGGCGAGGGCCGCCCAATCGTCCCAGCGTGCGGTCGACTTCACCGGCTTCATGACGTACCTCCCGGTGCGCTCAGCGAACGCTCATCCCCCTCCTACCCGATGTGACACACATCTCACCACCGGGTTCGCCTGCCGGGCGCGGGCACGCCGAAGGGGCCGCCGCGGTCGGCCGCGGCGGCCCCTGTGGTCGTGTGGCGGCTAGTAGGTCGGCAGGCTCGGGTCGACCTGGTGGACCCAGCCCAGGACGCCGCCGCCCACGTGGACGGCGTCGGCGAACCCCGCGCGCTTGAGCGCGGCCAGCGCCTCAGCGGAGCGGCCGCCGGACTTGCAGTGCAGCACGATCTGCTTGTCCTGCGGCAGCTTGGCGAACGCCTCGCCGTTGAGGAACTCCCCCTTGGGGATGAGCACCGAGCCCGGGATCCGGACGATCTCGAACTCGTTCTTCTCGCGGACGTCGACGAGGAGGAAGTCGTCGCCGTCGTCCATCTTCTTCTTCAGCTCGGCCGGGGTGATGGTGGACCCGGCGGCGGCCTCCTGGGCCTCCTCCGAGACCGTCCCGCAGAACGCCTCGTAGTCGATCAGCTCGGTGATCGTGGGGTTCTTGCCGCACAGAGGGCACTCGGGGTCCTTGCGGACCTTGACCGTGCGGTAGGACATCTCCAGGGCGTCGTAGATCATGAGCCGGCCCACGAGCGGTTCGCCGAACCCGGCGAGCAGCTTGATGGCCTCGTTGACCTGGATGGAGCCGATGGACGCGCAGAGCACGCCCAGCACGCCGCCCTCGGCGCACGAGGGCACCATTCCGGGCGGCGGGGGCTCGGGGTAGAGGCAGCGGTAGCAGGGCCCGTGCTCGGACCAGAAGACCGACGCCTGGCCGTCGAACCGGTAGATCGACCCCCAGACGTAGGGCTTGCCCAAGAGCACGGCGGCGTCGTTGACCAGGTACCGGGTGGCGAAGTTGTCGGTGCCGTCGACGATCAGGTCGTAGGGCTCGAAGATGCGGAAGACGTTGTCGGAGTCGAGCCGCTCCTCGTGCAGCACGACCTCGACGAACGGGTTGGTCTCGCGGATGGAGTCGCGGGCGGAGACCGCCTTGGGGCGGTCGACATCGCTCTGACCGTGGATGATCTGGCGCTGGAGGTTGGATTCGTCGACCACGTCGAAGTCGATGATCCCGAGCGTGCCCACGCCCGCGGCGGCCAGGTACAGCAGCGCGGGTGAGCCGAGGCCGCCCGCCCCCACCACCAGGACCTTGGCGTTCTTCAGGCGCTTCTGGCCGTCCATGCCCACGTCGGGGATGATCAGGTGACGAGAGTAGCGGCGCACCTCGTCGACGGTCAGCTCATCGGCTGGTTCGACCAGCGGCGGCAGCGACACAGCAGCTCCTCGGATTTCCTTGATGGCGCCACGTCCCCCTGGGCGTCGCCGGTGACGGACGCGGGGGCGTCGGGGCACGTGACGGGCTTCCACTCATACCCAACCTAGAGGGTGGGGTATGGCATTCCCACCCCTGGGGAGGCCTTTGCCATCGTCACCCGGCCGCCGGCCCGCCAAGGGGCGTCCCACGGGCCCCGTTGGGGCTCAGCGGCGCCGTCCCGCTCTTCGGTCACGGCCGCCGCCCGAATGCTCCAGGAGGAAGGGGCGGACCAGGCGGGAGACGCGGACGGGGTGCTCCATCATCGGCAGGTGACCGGTCTCGGGCATCATCACCACCCGGTTGCGCGGGAAGGTGCGGGCGGCCCGCCGGGCGATGAGCGGGTTGACGAAGCGGTCGTTGAACCCGAAGACGAGCAGCGTGGGGCAGTGCACGCGGGCGGCCTGCCGCCAGAGCGAGTGCGCGCCGCGCCGCACGTACTCCGCCACCAGCGAGCGCAGCGACTCCAGGGTCGCGGTGTGGGCGTGGCCGTGGTTCTCGCGCTCGCGCTCGGCCTCCAGGGCTTCGCTGATGCGCTGGGCGTGTGCCGTGGACGGGTCGAAGTAGGTGGTGTTGAGCGTGTCCTGGAGCCGGACCTCGGGCGGGCGGCTCTGCATGCGGGCGTAGACGGCCGGGCCGAGGAAGGGGATCAGCGCACCGGTCATCTGGTAGGGGATCAGCCGCGGCCACAGGTCGGGCAGGGCCGGCGAGAGCAAGGTGAGGGAACGCACCAGGTGCGGCGATGACGCGGCCACCCGCACCGCGACGGCCCCGCCCATGGAGTTGCCGAGCAGGTGCACGGGGCGGCCCCCGGCCTCGACCAGGTCGGTGACCACGGCGGCCTGGGCGTCGAGGCCGTAGGCGCCGTCGTCGGGCGGCGGCGACTGACCGAACCCGGGCAGGTCCGGCGCCTCGCCGGCCACATCGGCGCAGAGCGCCCCCATGAGGTCGGTCCAGTTGGTGGAGGCCCCGCCCAGCCCGTGGACGTAGACGGCGCGGTCGCGCTGCGCGGCGTCGCCGGTGAAGGAGTCGGGCGGCCGGTCGCGGCGGACGAAGATGCTCCGGCCGGCGAACGATTCCCGCTTCCCCGGCCACAACGCGATCGGCTCCGGCATGGTCCCCCTCCGAACTCCCCTCCCCAAGCACTCTAACCACCGGGGCCGACAGCAGGCTCCCATCCGCCCGGGCGGGCACGTCGCGGGCCTCCGGCCGTGTCGTCGCGGCCCGAGCGGGTAGGTGTGCGGGACAGCCGGCGACGACCGCGATCAGGGGAGGCAACGTGACGACGTCCGATCCGCAGCAGGGCGCCCCGCGCACCGGCGAGGGCGAGGAGGTCTCCCTGGAGGCCGCCGAGGCCGACCTCACCGAGCAGCGGTCCGTCGTCCGCGACGAGGCCACCGATCCCGACTGGCTGGAGGACACCGACCTCGAGGACGACATCGAGGTCCCCGAGGCCGACGCGGTGGAGCAGGCCCAGGAGGTCACCGGCGAGGAGGTCGACGAGGAGTACCGCTGATCTCCCTCCCCCAACGAATGCGTGAACGTGTGGAAGCGGGATCCTGGCGGGGCCGAACCTACGTGCGAGTAGGATGGGTCCGGTGGTCCGCCCGTTGACGGTGCCGGGCCGCCGCAGGACCGCCGGGGCCACCGGGCGGACGGACTGCGCCCGGCAGCCCGGCCGCGCAGCCGGTCCGGGCACGCGGGAGCGCACGTGCTACGGCGCACCCGACCGCATGGACGTCGAGCGTGGCACCGCGCCACGAGGAGTTCGGAGGGTATGGGTGTGACCGCTCCTTCAGACGCCCGCCCGCGAGGGACCCGCCTGCCCAGGCTCGCGCGCCGGCGCCAGCTGCTGGCCGCCGCCCAGGAGGTGTTCGTCGCCCAGGGCTACCACGCCGCGGCCATGGACGAGATCGCCGATCGCGCCGGGGTCAGCAAGCCCGTGCTCTACCAGCACTTCCCGGGGAAGCTCGACCTGTACCTGGCGCTGCTGGAGGAGCACTCCGAGTCGCTGGTCGACAAGCAGCGCGAGGCGCTCGAGAGCACCGACGACAACCGCCAGCGGGTCACCGCCAGCTTCCAGGCCTACTTCGACTTCGTGGCCGGCGAGGGCGAGGCGTTCCGCCTGGTCTTCGAGTCCGACCTGCGCAACCTGCCTGCGGTGCGCGAGAAGACCGAGCAGACCCTCCAGCGCTGCGCCGAGCTGATCGGCGAGGTGATCCGGCAGGACACCAGCATCTCCGACGACGAGGCGCACCTGCTGAGCATCGGCCTGGTGGGCATGGCCGAGACCAGTGCCCGCTACTGGCTGAGCACCTACGGCTCCATCCCCAAGGAGGCCGCCGAGCTCCTCGTCGCGCGCCTGGCGTGGCGCGGCATCAGCGGCTGGGACCTCACCCGGGGCTGATCCGCCCGGATCCGTACCGCGGCCGCGTGTTCGCGCGGCCGCGATCCGTTACGCCATGCTCCTGCCATCGGCCGGCAAACTCTCACTTTGCGTGGCCGCCGGGCACGTTCCGAGGATTCTCCGCCCGATTTGTCGGGTATGCGGTGCTTGAAGCCATCCATTCTGTTTCGCCCGGATGGCGCGGGACAACCGGTCACGCGCATCGGCGGGCGATATCGGGGGTGAAGCGACATGGGCATCGGGCAAGGGCTGATGACGGCGTGGTCCGCCATCGTCTCCTTCGTTCCCCGGCTGGCGGCCTTCCTGATCATCCTGATCCTGGGCTGGATCATCGCCAGGTTCGTCGGCCGGCTGGTCGCCAAGGGCCTGGAGAAGGTCGGCCTGGACCGCGCGATCTCCCGCAGCGGGGTGGGCGAGTACTTCCAGCGCACCCGCTATGACGCCAGCCACCTGTGCGGGCGCATCATCTACTACATCGGCCTGCTGATCACGCTGCAACTGGCGTTCAGCATCTTCGGTCCGGCCAACCCGATCACGCGGCTGCTCGACGCCGTCATCGCGTTCATCCCGCGGGCGATCGTCGCGCTGATCATCCTGGTGGTGGCCGGCATGATCGCCAAGGCCGTGCGCGACGTCATCGTCGGCGGCCTCGGCGCGCTCAGCTGGGGGCGGCTCCTGGCCAACGTGACCGGCATCGTCATCATGGCGCTGGGCATCATCGCCGCGCTGAACCAGATGGGCGTCGCCACAACGGTCACCCAGCCGGTGCTGATCGCGGTCCTCGCCACCGTCGGCGGCATCCTGGTCGTGGGCGTGGGCGGCGGCCTGATCCGGCCGATGCAGCAGCGCTGGTCGAAGTGGCTCGACGCCGCCGAACGCGAAACAGGGCGGATGCGCGAGGCGGGCTACACCGCCGGGCGCGGCGACGCGCTGGGCGGGCCCGCCCCGCAGGAGCGCCGCGCCGAGGAGCCCGCATCGGCCGGGCGCGGGCGCGAGGCCCGTTCCGAGGACGAGCGGGGTTCCGTGGGCTGATCCGGCGGTGCACCGCAGTCCCCGGCCGGGACGGCGAAAGGGCGGGGCCGCAGGCCCCGCCCTTCACTGTTCACTGAGTCCGGGGAACCGGGCCGGTTCCCGATGCGGTACGGCCACCGGGCCGGCGGGGTCAGAGGAGTTCTTCGTCGCGGAGCTCGTCGCGCGAGAGCCGCCCGATACGGCGCACGATCAGCGCCGAGGTCACGATGATGGGCAGGAAGGCCAGCCAGAAGGCGGCGCTCGCCAGGCCGAAACCGATGAGGACCATGACCGCCAGGGCGATCACGATGATGGAGGCGAAGAGAGAGAAGTCGACGCGATCCTGCTGGATCAGGACGCCGATCGGTGGACGCGCCGCCCCATGCCGGCCGCTCCCCATGCGCTCTTCCTTTCTCGCGGCGCCTTCGAGGCCGCACGTTCAGATCCCGTGGGGAGTCCCCAGGTCGGGTCGGTGGGTCACCGCTCGCCACCGGGCTGCGGGTCGTGGTCCCGCGCCGGTGCGTTCGCGGCCGTTGTGGCCGCACCGACGGTATGGCTGAAGCCTACGCTCGGCGAGGATGCCATTGGGGACACTTCGGGGATCGGCGCGCGCACGCCGATCCGCAGGGTCTCCGCCCTTGGCGAGACCAACTTAGCGGACGAAACCGTATTCCTTCGCCAGGCGGCAGATGGAGAGCACGCGGAGCGTCTCCCAGTCGTAGCCGTCGGATCCGGAGTGCCAGCCGCGCTCGCGGCAGCCGTCCATGAATCCGTGCAGGTAGCGGGCGAGGCTCCGATGGCTCACCCGGGCGCCCTCGGCCGAGATCGAGTCGCGTACGGCCGCGGCGTGCTGGTCCAACTGTGCTGTCAGCCACGGGTCGGGGCTGTCGTGCAGCGGTCCGAACATCCCGAACTCGCGGGAAAGCCGTGCCAATGAACTCTCGGCGAAGAACCCACGGCGCATGGATCGATACCTCTGAGCTGGGGAAGCAGGACGGAACCCGACCAACTATATGCGAACAAAATACCAGAACGTTACTTTTGGGCGAAGAATGGCCCACATCACCGAAATGGGCCCCGATCGCCTGTTCCCAGGCCCCGTGGGGTGCGCCGTGGTGCCGGGCTCAGCCGGTCAGGCCCATCGCCGCCAGGCGGGCGGAGTGGGCATCGGTCAGCTTGGCGAACATCCGGCTCACCGCGCCGAGGTCGCCGTTGACCGGCTGCCCGGAGTCGCCGCCTCCGGCCCCGACCAGCAGCGAGGCGAGTTCGACCCGCTGCGCCGCCACCACCTGGGCCTGGCTCAGCGCCTCGCCGACCAGGCGGCGCGCCCATAGCGACAGCCGGCCGGCCAGCTTGGGGTCGTCGGCCACGGCCGCGCGGACCCGCGCGGCGACGAATTCGGCGCGCCCGGACTCCTCGACCACGTTCGCCACCAGTTCACTGGTGGCGGGGTCGGCGGATTCGGCGACCGCACGGTAGAAGTCCCCGGCGATCCCGTCGCCCACGTACGCCTTGACCAGCCCCTCCAGCCAGCTCTGCGGCTCGGTGCGCGCGTGCCAGGCGTCGATCGGCTCGACGAACGGCGCCATGGCGGCCTCGGGGTCGGCGCCCAGTTCGGCCAGCCGGTCGCGCAGCCGCCGGTAGTGGCCCTGCTCTGTGGCGGCCAGCTCCGCGAGCTCGCCCTTGGCCTCGAGCGTGGGCGCGAGCCCGGCATGGGCGGCGAGCCGGAAGAACGCCACGAGCTCGGCGTAGGCCAGCAGGCCGAGCAGGTCGACGACGCCCGCCGGACGGTCGCCGGCGGCCGGTGCGGCCCCGGCCGCCGTGGGGGCCGCGGCTTCGGGTTCGGAGGGGGAGCCGTTCGTCATGCTGCAAAGGTTAGCGCCCATCGGCTGCGCGAACACCGCGCGGATTATTCGGGGCCCCGATGGCGTTCTTTTGCACGGATGGGGGCGCCACGGTGCTCCGCCGCAGGAAAAGCGGCATATCCAGCGGAGGAACGGCAGGATAGACTCTTGTCTTGTGACCGGCACCGGCCGGTCACCGCGCGGAGTCCCCCGACGCACGCAGGGCACAGCTCGCCGCGGAGCCCGGGCCAGGTCGCCGCCTGATCCGGGTGGGCCGGACGGGAGCCCGAGCGGGCCGTCAGGGGGATAGGTGCGCGACAGTCTCTCCGCGGACCAACGCGGGATCTATCGCGCGGTGATCTCCGCCGCGCACCATGACAACACATCGCGGCGCCAGGGCGGGCGCCGGCCGGCCGGTTCCCACGGCCGCGCAGCGCGCGCGGGCCGATGCCGTCCGGCCACCGCACCCCGCCGGCGCGACGACACCATAGCGGACGGCCCCTGTGCACCCGGTCACCACCGCGTGACCGCCTGCACCGAGCCGCGGAACACGACCCAGACCGCGCCGGGACCGGGGAACATCCCCGGGCTACCGTGCCGCGCCGGTTCCGCCCCCTCATCCATGGGGGCGACTTCCGCCGGGGCATCCGGCTCGCCGCCCACCGAGCCCGTCCGCTCCAGCCATAGGCCACGAACGCCATTGCGGCCCGCCAGATGGAGGCATGAGCCCTGACCAGCACAGAGAACACCACCGAACCCCGCAAGACGTTCCGCGATCTCGGGGTCAGCCCGCAGATCGCGGACGCTCTTGAAGCCGAGGGCATCACCGAGCCCTTCCCGATCCAGTCCCTCGCGCTCCCGCTCGCGCTCACCGGCTCCGACATCATCGGCCAGGCCCGCACGGGCACCGGAAAGACCTTCGCCTTCGGGCTGCCCCTGCTCCAGCGCGCGCAGGCGGCGCCGGGCGAGCCCAAGCGCCCGCGGGCCCTGGTGGTCGTGCCCACGCGTGAGCTCGCCATCCAGGTCGCGGCCGACCTCACCACCGCCGGCAAGCGCACCGGCGGGCGCATCCTCACCGTCTACGGCGGACGCGCCTACGAACCGCAGATCGAGGGCCTGAAGAACGGCGTCGACATCGTCGTCGGGACCCCGGGCCGCCTCCTCGACCTCGAGAAGCAGCGGCACCTCAGCCTGGCGGGCATCTCGGCGGTCGTCCTCGACGAGGCCGACAAGATGCTCGACCTCGGCTTCCTGCCCGACATCGAGCGCATCCTCACCCGGATCCCCGAGGAGCGCCAGGTCATGCTCTTCTCGGCGACCATGCCGAGCGAGATCGTCTCGCTGTCGCGCAACTACCTGCGGCGTCCCACCCACGTCCGCGCGGGCGACGACGACGAGCCCGGCCAGACCACCATCGGCAACATCGAGCAGCACGCGTGGCGCACCCACCAGATGGACCGGCCCGAGATGCTCGCCCGGCTGCTCCAGGCCGACGGCCGCGGGCTGGCCATGGTGTTCTGCCAGACCAAGCGCGCCTGCGACAAGGTCGCCTCCGAGCTCAAGGAGCGCGGTTTCGCCGCCGCGGCGGTCCACGGCGACCTCGGTCAGAGCCAGCGCGAGCGGGCCCTGCGGGCCTTCCGCAACGGCAAGATCGACGTCCTGGTCGCCACCGACGTCGCCGCGCGCGGGCTCGACGTCGACGACGTCACCCACGTCGTCAACTACGAGTGCCCCGACGACGAGAAGACCTACACCCACCGGATCGGCCGCACCGGCCGCGCCGGGCGCTCGGGCACCGCGGTCACCTTCATCGACTGGCGCGAGATCGCGCGCTGGAAGCTGATCAACTCCGCTCTGGGGCTGTCCTTCGCCGAACCCGAGGAGACCTACTCCACCTCGCCGCACTTCTTCGCGGCGCTGGGCATCCCCGAGGGCACCAAGGGCCGGCTGGCCGTGGAACGGCGCGACCGCGCCGGGCTCGAGGCCGAAGAGGTCGAGGACATCGGCGACACCGGCCGCCCGCGCGGAGCCGAGCGCGAGCCCCGCGAGCGCGACCGCGGCCGTGGCGGGCGCAATGGGCGCGGCGGACGCAAGCGCACCCGCGGCGGATCGGCGCCGGCCGCCTCCGGCAACGGCGACACCGCGGTCGCGGCCGAGGCCCCGGCCGCCGAATCCGCCACCGCGCCCGTGCGGCGGCGCCGACGGCGCCGCACCCGCAGCGGTGTCGACGTGCAGCGGGACCAGCAGGACTGACCCGCCGCTGACGGACACGCGCGCCGGCCCGCACCGCGGCGGACCGGCCGCACAGCGGACCGGACGGCGCGGCCCTCCGAAGCCGGGGGCGCCGCCCTCCGCTCGATCGCGATCCTTTACCGGCGGGGAATATAGTCAATCGTCGTGAGTACACCTCGGTTCCTGGATCTTCCGCCCGGTGTGCGGCGGACCGACATCCCCACCCCCCTCGGTACCGTCGCCGCACTCAGCGCGGTGCCCACGGCCGGAGGGTGTGAACTCCAGCCCGCGGTCCTGGTGCCGGGCTACACCGGCAGCAAAGAGGATTTCATCGCCCTCTTGCAGACCCTGGCGCAGGCGGGACGCTGCGTCACCGCCATCGACCTGCCGGGGCAGTACGAGTCCCCCGGACTCGCCGACCCCGCCCTGTACACACTCGGCGGCCTGGGGTCCGCCGTCGCCGAGGTGATCGTCGCCCTCGACCAGGGGCCCGTGCACCTGACCGGCCACTCCTTCGGCGGGCTCGTCTGCCGTGACACCGTCCTCGCCGACCAGGTCCCCCTGATCTCCCTCACGCTGATGAGCTCCGGCCCCGCCGCGGTCGGCGGCGACCGCGCCACCGACGCCCGCAACCTCGCCGCCGTCCTGGGCGAGGAGCCCACGGGCGAGCGCCTGCGCGAGATCTGGACGCAGCACCTCGACGCCCTCGCCCGCGGCAAGGGCGTCCCCGAGGAGATCTACGCGTTCCTGCGCGACCGGATGCTCGCCAACGACCCCCACGCGCTCACCCGCATGGCCGGCACCCTGGTCTCCGCACCCGACCGCACCCTCGAACTCGCCGCGACGGGCCTGCCCACCCTGGTGCTCTACGGCGAGAACGACGACGCCTGGCCGCCCGAGGTCCAGGCGGCCATGGCCAAGGATCTCGGCGCCCGCCGCGTCGTCGTCCCGGGCGCGGCCCACTCCCCCAATGTCGAGGCCCCCGAGACCACGGCCGGGGCCCTCACCGCCTTCTGGAACGCGGCCGAGACCCCCGAGCGCGCCGCCTAGCCGCCGGCCGGGCGCCGTTCCCCGGCGCCGGATGCCGCGCGCGCGGCGCCGCCGAGCAGCCCGTGCATCAGCAGGCGCTGGTTGGCGGCGCTGCGCTCCTCCAAGACCTCGGGTGCGAAGACGGGGCCCCCGAGGGTCCGCTGCATCAGGGGCTCCAGGAGCATCGGCCCGAGGATGAGGAACAGCACCTGGTAGGGCGCCCACCGCTCGTCCGCGCCTCCGGGCTCGGTGTCGCCGCGCAGGTCGGCCAGGCGGGTGCGGGCGCCCTCCAGGATCCGGGCGAACAGCCGGGCCCCGACCTCTCCGCCTTCGGCCAGCGCCCGGCGCAGGTATTCGCGCCGCACCTCGTCGGAGCCGAAGAGGCGGGCGCTGGCGGCGCCGAACGCGCTGAGGAGCTCGGCGTCGGACCCTTGGGGGCCGAAGCCGGCGAGGGTCGCGTCGAAGGAGTCGAGGACGTCCTCGTCGACCGCCGCGCGCAGCCCGTCCTTGGACCCGAAGTGGTGGCGGACCAGGGCGTGGGAGACCCCGGCTTCGGCGGCGATGGCCCGCATCCCGGTCGCCGCGAACCCCTGCCGCGCGAAGAGGCGCAGCGCCGCCAGGCGGATACGCGCCCGTGCCGTCAGGTCCGCTTCGCTGCTGTGGGTCATGGACGCCAACCTACCCGCGCCGCCGTCGCCGGCCGTGCTCAGATGAGGCGCCGCAGGTAGGGGGTCTTGCGGACGAGCCACCCCGCGGCGAAGCTCGCCACCGTCGCCGCGACCGACACCACCGCGAACTTGGCGGGCGCCCCGACGGGCACGGCGGCCATCGCGTACTGCAAGCCGACCACCAGGGGCACGTGCAGGACGTAGACGGTGAAGGTCAGCGGGGCCAGCGCGGTGAGCAGCCGGTTGGGGCGGTCCGCCCACTCCCGGAACACCACCAGCAGTCCGACGGACAGCCCCACGCAGATCGTGGTCTCGACCGTGGACCACAGCAGGTTCCCGGCGTTGAAGCCGCCCATGGCGTAGAGGGCGTCCAGGCGCCCGCCCGCGGCGAAGTGGGCACCGGACAGGACGAGGGCCACGGCGAGCCACGCGTAGCCGGCCCGGGCGGGGATCGCCTCCAGCCAGCCGCGCCGGTAGGCCAGCACGCCGGCGAGGAAGAAGAACCCGTACTGCGCCATGTCGGCGGGCTCGGTCTGGATGAACTCCAGCATCGGCACCCACTGGTCGACGGGGTAGAAGACGCGCAGGGCGAAGGTGGCGAGGGCGATCACCGCGGTGAAGGCGACGATGGCGCCGGTGCCGACCGCCTGCGGGGTGCTGCGCGGCGCGGCCCTGCGGGCATCGCGCCCCGCGGGGCGGAACCGGTCGGCGATCCACCGCCAGGCGGCGTAGAGCAGCACGTAGCAGAGCAGGTGCTGGAGGAACCACAGGTGGGCGAACTGGCGGTCCGGCCAGATCGGGCCGGTCCAGCCGGCCGGTTCGTCGCCCATGCCGAGGTAGACGCCGGTGTAGTAGTCCAGGAAGCCCATCGGGGGCAGGTCCCGGAAGTTCAGGTAGTAGGCGTACATCAGCACGGGCACGAGCACGAAGAAGCCCACGAGGATGGGCGGGACGAAGCGCTTGAACCGGTCGGCGACGAACCGCCGCCCGCCCTTGCCGTCGAAGGCCGGCGGGATCAGGAACGCGGAGATCAGGAAGAACAGGGCCATCCGGAACGCACCGCTGACCATGGACAGCGTGCCCAGGAGCGGTTCTTGATCGTCGCCCTCGAAGTACCACCAGTCGGCGGGGCCGTAGGGCTGGCTCGCGTGGTGGACCACGACGAGCACGATCAGCAGCAGCTTGAGGTTGTCGAGGTAGTGGTAGCGCCGCCCGCCCGTTGAGGTCGGCGGCACCTGGGCGGGCGCGGGGACACCGTGCTGAGCTGGGGGGTCGAGTCCGCGGGACGGGTCGCGCCGATGGTCATCCTGTCCATCTGGATTCTTTACTGTCCACATGGACAGCATCGTAGGTTCTCGGACCTCCCCTCCCATAGCGGAGAGCCGGATCCCAGGGCCGGAATCAGGGACGCCTCAGGGTTCCCCCGCACACGGAACCATCCCCCGGTACCGGCGACGTCCGCCGATCGGGGGGGCCGACAGCACGAAGGCGCGGCCGGAGCCTTCCGGCCGCGCCTCGGCGGTGCTGGCGGAGCACGGACCCATCGGGTCCGGGGTGCGCGCTAGTCGGCGGCCACCCAGGAGTCGAAGTTCTTCGACTCCGCCTCGACCGTGGTCTCGGGTCCGCTGTCGGGCAGGACGCGGGTCTCCGGCTGGAGCGACAGCACCACCTCGCCGATGGAGTGCAGCTGACGCGTGTAGTCGATGTAGGCGCCGCCCACGGTGCCCAGCTCACCGGCGCGCAGGGAGTCGCCGGTGAAGACGACGCCGCGCTCGGGGATGTAGTACGCCACACTGCCCGCGGACGTGCCGGGGATGGGCAGGATGTCGATCTCCAGGTCGCCGGCGCTCAGCGAGCCGCCGCCCTCGATCTCCAGGTCGGGCCGGTGCTCGGCGCCGTGCACCCGGCGCCACGCGCGCAGCTCGCGGCGGTGCAGGGCGATCGGGGCCTCGTCGCGTTCGGCGACCTCGATGGCCGCGCTGATGTGGGTGTTATAAGCGTTGGTGCAGGCCACGAGGTAGACCTCGCGGTCGCCGATGGCCTCGAGGATGGCTTCGGCGTCGTTGGCCGGGTCGATCACGATGACGCCTTCCTTGTCGGCGTCGACGATCCAAGTGCTGGTGACGACGTCGAACTCCTCGCCGTCGACGGTCAGCACCCCGGCCGTGCGGACCCGCTGGACGCCTTCGTCGTCGACCTTGCCGACCCCGGGCACATCGGGCTCGGGCGCGGCGGTCTCCTCGTCGGCGTCTTCCTCGGCGTCGTCGTCGGACGCGTCGTCGTCGGTGTCGGCGGACGCGGCCTCGTCTGCCTTGTCGTCGGACTTGTTGTCGTCGGCGTCGTCGTTATCGCCGGCGGACGCGGCCTCGCCGGTGTCCGCGTCGTCGGTCGCGCCGTCATCGGCGTCGCCCTCGCCGGCCTTGGAGTCGGCGTCGGCCTTGCCCTCGGCCGCCGTGTCGTCGCCGGGCTCGCCCTTGTCCGCCTCGGACTCGTCCTTGTCGGCCTTCTCCGCTTCGGCTTCGTCCTTCGCCGACTCGGCCTCGCCCGGCTTCTCCTTCTCCGGGGTGTCCTCGTCCGCGGTGTCCGCCTTCTGCTCCGCGGCGTCGTCGTCGGCGGTGGTGTCGGCGGAGTCGGCCGGGCTCACGGCGGGGGCCTTCTTCTCGGCCTTCTCGGCGCCTTCGTCGTCGGCCCCGCGCGCCGCCTCCGGCTCCTCGTCGGCCGCCGACTCGGTCGTCACCGTCGAGGACGCCGCGCCGGAGCCACCGGTTTCGCCGCCGTCCTTCTTCTTGCCCTTCCGATTCCAGAACACGGTGCCGACCCTTCGATTCGCGTCCGAACTCTGCCTGTGTGCGGGACCATTCTGGCCGTATCGGGGTACATGTAGGTACCCGGTCGCGCGACTCGTGAGGATCCCACCCCTGCCCTAAGGCTTCGATAAGCCCCGTACTACCACGAAGCAGGTGGTCGGCGGCGTAACGGGGGCGCCGCGGATCGTCACCCGGCTGTGATGGGCGCGGCTCCGGTGGCGGGTGCCATGAGGCGTTCGTAGGCCTCGGGGGCGGTCGTGCGGCAGCCGAGCCGGTGGCCGGTGAGGTCGCCGTGGTCGTCGCTGGACCCGGTGACCACCAGCCCGAGCCGGAGCGCGACGTCGCGCCAGTACGCGCTTTCGGCGTCGTCGTGAGTGGGGTGGTCGGCCTCGATCCCGCCGAGCCCGGCCTCGGCCATGCGCTCGACGATCCCGGTCGGAACCGCCCCGGTCAGGACGCCTTCGGAGCGGGCGGGGTGGGCGAGCACGCACACGCCGCCCGCGGCGCACACCAGGGAGACGGCGCGGACGGGGTCGAGGGCGTAGCGGTCGACGTAGGCGGGCCCGCCGGAGCCGATCCAGGCGTCGAACGCGCCCTGCACGTCCTCGGCGGCCCCGGCTTCGACGATGGCGCGGGCGATATGCGGCCGGCCGATCACGCCGCTTTCGGGCCCGGCGGCCTCGCCGTCGCCGTCGGCCTCGGCGATCTCGCACACGCGCTCCCAGGTCACGTCCACTCCGGCGGCGCGCAGCCGGTGCACCATGGCTTCAGCGCGCAGCACGCGGTCGCGGCGGATGCGGTCGAGCTCCTCGGTGAGGACCGGTGCCGCCGGGTCGAAGAGGTAGCACAGGAGGTGCACGCTGGAGCCGTCGTGTGCGCAGGACAGCTCCATGCCCGGGATGAGGGTGAACCCCGCGGGTACGCGCTCGGCCGCGGCGGGCAGGCCCGCGACGGTGTCGTGGTCGGTGAGGGCGAGGACGTCGAGGCCGACCGCAACGGCGCGGTCGACGACCGTGCCGGGGGGCTCGGTGCCGTCGGAGACGGAGCTGTGGGAGTGCAGGTCGATGCGCATCGGGACGATTCTAGGCAGGTGCCCGCGCATCCGGCCGCGCGGCCGGGCCCCGCGGGGGCGGGCGGGGTCAGTCGGAGTCCTCCCGGACGGCCAGGACCGAGGTGAGGAACGCCGAGGTCGCCCCGAACGGGGGCTCCTGCGAGACGCCGCCCTCGGCGCGGTCGCGCAGGTCGCGCAGCGTGCCGAGTTCGCACATGAGCACCCCGGCGTCGGCGGGGGTGAAGACGAACCACAGCCAGCTGGCCAGCGCCTCGCCCGCGTAGACGGCGCGGCTGTCGCCGGCGTCGATGCTCCACAGCGCGATCTCGTGGCCTTGGTGGCGGATCTTGGCGTCGGCGGCCCCGGAGCCGACCCCGTCGCCCGGGTCGGGGGCGTCGAGCCCGGCGATCCGGGCGCCGAGGCCGATGCCGGGGTCCTCGGCGATGATCGCCAGCTCGCCCGCCCCGCCCAGCGGTGCGGGGCCGGCGAGCGCGACGACCGTGGCGACGGCGCCGCTGCGCTCATCGCCGGCGTCGGCGAAGCCGGTGACCACCCAGCCCGCCGGCAGCGGCCAGGGCAGCCACACGGGTACTTGGGAGGAGGAGGCGAGCAGGTCGAGGGGGTCGGGGCCGGGCGGCCGCACGGGGTGCAGCGGGGCGACCGGTCCGTGCGCGCCGCACTGCCACGCGCTCGTCCACAGGCCGGGCGGCTGGACGGCGCGTCCGCAGCGAGGACACGACGGCACGAAGTTCATGCTGTGACGAGGGGTACCCGTGTGACCTGGGCGGAAACCCGCATTTCGGCCAAGCCGGGGTCATGGCCGGCCCCTTGGCGGGCCGTGGGGTGCGCGGTGTCAGGCGGGCGGGGCCGGCGGCGGGCC
>NZ_JBHSBH010000009.1:181265-214399 GCF_042650565.1 Nocardiopsis sediminis | reverse complement strand
CCTGCCGGAACCGGGGCGCCGCGGGTGCGCGGAAGGGGTCGTGGTGGGCGGTGGCCCCGCCGCCGTTGCCCGGGTGGGGCCCGGCCGCCCATACGGTCGGCGGCGCCGGGGTGTACCCCTGCCCGGCGGGGACAGCGGGGTCGTCGGGGACGACCCTCTGGACCTTCACCCTGCGGGCCAGCCAGGCCACGACCAGGCAGTAGAGGGTGACCTCGACCGTCGTGGCGGCCACGCCCTGCCAGGAGCCGCTGCCGGTGCCGGCGTCGGCCAAGGCGCCCTCGTAGGCGGTCAGCCCGAACGCCGCGAGGTTGTGCACCACGTGCAGCCCGATCGCGGCCTCCAGCCCGCCGGTGTACCAGGTCAGCCAGCCCATGGCGATACCGAAGACGGCGACGTCGAGCAGCCCCCAGCTGCCGTAGGCGTGCAGGAGGGTGAACACGGTGCCGCTGATGAGGATGCCGAGAACGGGGCTGCGCAGCACGCGGGAGACCACACGGGCGCCGCGGCCGCGCGGGTCGTCGGCCGGGGCGCCAATGGACCCCACGGCCTGGAAGAGGAAGCCGCGCAGGGCGATCTCCTCGGCCGATGCCTGGAACGGCACGAGCAGCACGATGATCACGAGGGCGCCGGCGAATTCGGAGCCGCCGTCGAATGCGCCCAGGAACGGGGTGCCCGGGGAGGTGACCCGGAGCAGCCCGGCGAGGGCGACGAAGGACAGCGCCATGGGGACGACGGCGATCGCGGAGCAGGCGAGCATCCACCGCCACCGGAGCCGGCCGGTGACCGAGAACAGCGTGCCCACGGGCCGCCGCTGGATCAGCCAGGCGACCAGCATGACCAGCGGCGTCATGGTGGAGATCACGATGAGGTCGAACGCGAGGTCGGGCAGGGTCGCGCCGAAGAAGGAGTCGCTGGTGGCGTCGTAGCCGTTGACCAGGGCGATGATGACCGCGGCCATGCCCAGCACGAGCTGGACCACGATGATCAGCCCGACGGCCACGCCGATCGCGACCAGCGGGACCCACCACCGGTAGCGCCAGGTGCGGGCCATGCGGTGGTACGCCGTCCCCGGGCGCGGGCGGCCCAGGGCGCTGCCGGTGCGGCGCGGCTGCACCGGCGGCGGCCAGGCCCATGCCTGGGCGGCCGGGGCGCCGCCGGTCCCGGGCACCGGGGGCCAGGCCCACACCTGCTCCGGCTGGGGCGCGGCGGGCGACTGCTCGGGGCCGCCCCGGCCCTGTGGCTCGGGCGACCAGGAAGAACCGGGTTGCGGCGGCGTATTTCTCATCGTTTGTCGAGATTACTAGCCGGGGTTGTATTGGCCGCGTTAAGAACCCGCGTCACGGCCGCGTCATTCAGTCGGTGACCTGCCCGTATCCGGTCCGAAGTACCGCCGTTCGCCGGGGTTGCGGGCCGTCGGCACCCCCGGGCGGCACGCCCGCCGCGGGGTTCGAGAACGGCCTCGGCCCCCGGCGTGCCGTCGGAGGCGCCACGGGTGGACGGCCTTGAATACCATGGATGTATGTCCTCCACACCCACCACCGAGCAGGTGAACGCGGCCCTGGCCACCGTCCAGGACCCCGAGATCCGCCGCCCGATCACCGACCTCGACATGGTCAAGGGCGTCGACATCGCCGATGACGGCTCCGTCCACGTCGGCATCTACCTCACCGTGGCCGGCTGCCCGATGAAGGGTCGCATCGAGAAGGACGTCACCGAGGCGGTCTCGAAGGTCGCCGGTGTCACCCGGGTCGCCGTCGAACTCGACGTCATGAGCGACGACCAGCGCAAGGCCCTCCAGACCAAGCTGCGCGGCGGCCAGGCCGAGAAGGAGATCCCCTTCGCCAAGCCGAACTCGCTGACCAAGGTCTATGCGGTGGCGTCGGGTAAGGGCGGGGTCGGCAAGTCGTCGGTCACGGTCAACCTCGCCGCCGCGCTGGCCGCGCAGGGCCACAAGGTGGGCGTGGTCGACGCCGACATCTACGGGCACTCCGTGCCGCGCATGCTCGGGGTCTCCGACCGCCCCACCAAGGTCGAGGACATGATCCTGCCCCCGGCCGCGCACGACATCAAGGTCATCTCGGTGGGCATGTTCACCCAGGGCAACCAGCCGGTGGTCTGGCGCGGCCCGATGCTGCACCGCGCCCTCCAGCAGTTCCTGGCCGACGTGTTCTGGGGCGACCTCGACGTCCTGCTGATGGACCTGCCCCCGGGCACCGGCGACATCGCCATCTCGGTGGCCCAGCTCCTGCCGGGCGCGGAGATCCTGGTGGTGACCACCCCGCAGCAGGCGGCGGCCGAGGTCGCCGAGCGCGCGGGCGCCATCTCGGCGCAGACCCACCAGCGGGTGGCCGGGGTCATCGAGAACATGTCGTACTTCGTGGCCCCGGGCAGCGACGAGCGCACCTACCTCTTCGGCGAGGGCGGCGGGCAGATCGTGGCCGAGGGCCTGACCCGAGCGCTGGGCGCCGAGGTGCCGCTGCTGGGCCGGGTCCCGCTCGACATGCGGCTGCGCGAGGGCGGCGACAACGGCATGCCGCTGGTCCTCAGCGACCCCGAAACCGAGGCCGCCAAGGTGCTGCGCTCCGTCGCCGGCGAGCTGGTCGGCAAGCCCCGCGGGCTGTCGGGCATGCAGCTGGGCATCAGCCCGGCGCGCCGCTGACTCCACCGCCGGCACGGCCGGCCCTATGGGCCCCTCATCCCGCGGTGAGGGGCCCGTTCTCATGGGCGGGCAGGGGCTCAGGCCCAGGTCGGGGGAAACGGACCATTCACAAACCTGTAAAAAAGGGTCCATAACGTCAGCAACCACGCACCATCACCTGATCGAGAGGGACCCGCCCATGCCCGAACCCGACACCGCGCTGTACCGGCGCTGGTTGACCACCGCGATCGAGGAGGCCGAGGCGGGGCTCGCCGAAGGCGGCATCCCCATCGGCGCCGCCCTGATCGGCCGCGGCGGCGAGGTGCTCGGCCGCGGCCACAACCGCCGGGTCCAGGACGACGACCCCTCCGTGCACGGCGAGACCGCGGCGTTCCGCAACGCCGGGCGCCAGCGGAGCTACGCCGGCACCACGATGGTCACCACGCTGTCGCCCTGCTGGTATTGCAGCGGCCTGATCCGCCAGTTCGGGATTTCCCGCGTGGTGATCGGCGAAGCCGAGACCTTCTCGGGCGGCCACCCGTGGCTCGCGGAGAACGGGGTCGAGGTCGTGCTGCTCGACGATGCCCGATGCGTCGGCATGATGTCCGGCTTCATCGCCGCCCGCCCCGAGCTGTGGAACGAGGACATCGGCCGGGAGGGCGACGCATGAGCGCCGAGGACACCGGGCGGCGGGCGCCCGAGAGCACCCCGCCCGCTGACGACGCGACGCCGTTACCCGGCGCCGCTTCCGGCGGCGCGGCGACTGGAACCGGAGCAGGAGCCGGATCCGCCGTAACCGCAACGGTGACCGCCGGTCCCGTGGCCGACCCCGACTACCCCGTCGAGCCGGTACCCGTCCACGCCCGCAAGTCGCTGTTCTCCCTGGGCGTGGTCCTGGTCGGGTTCACCCTGTTCACCCCCACCATGCTGGCGGGCGCCCAGGTGGGCGCCGCCTACGCGTTCTGGCCGCTCATGGGCGTGCTGGTGCTGGGCTCCGCCATCCTGGGCCTCTACGTCGGGGTGATCGGCTGGATCGGGGCCCGCGCCAACCTCACCACCGTCATGATGGCCCGCTACACCCTGGGCACCGGCGGCGCGAAGGCGGCGTCGCTGCTGCTGGGCGGCACCCAGGTCGGCTGGTACGGGGTGTCCATCGCGACCGTGGGGCTGCTGGTCGCCGAGGCAGCCGGCTGGGAGGGCGACCTACCCGGCCAGGCGGTCATGGTGGCCGCGGGCGCCGTCATGGGCGTCACCGCCTACATCGGCTACGCGGGCATGTACTGGCTGTCGGTGGTCGCGGTACCGCTGCTCCTGGCCCTCGCCGGCTGGGTGTCCTGGCGCGCGTTCGGCGAGGCCGGAGGGGTGTCGGGGCTCGCCGCGATCGAGCCGGCCACGACCATGCCGCTGACCGTGGCGATGACCATCATCGTCGGCACCTTCGCCTCCGGCGGCACACAGGCGCCCAACTGGACACGGTTCGCCCGCACCCCCGCGGCGGGGTTCTGGGCGAGCATCGCCGCGTTCTTCGGCGGCCAGCTGCTCATGCTGTTCTGCGGGGCGATCGGCGCCCTGGCCTTCGGCCAGGGCGACTTCGTCCTGGTGCTGTTCCAGCTGGGCCTGGTGGGGTGGGGCGTGGTGTTCCTGGTCGCGAACATCTGGACCACGAATGACAACGCCGCATACGCCGTTGGAGTCGCCGGGGCGGAGATCTTCAACACCCGTTCGCGCAAGCCGTGGGTGCTGGTGTGCGTGGTCGCCGGGACCGCACTGGCGGTCACCGGGATCTACGACCACCTGATCGGCTACCTGACCTGGCTGGGAATTCTGATCCCACCCCTGGGCGGGGTCATCATCGGGGACTTCCTGCTGCGCCGCCGCGGCGAACTGCCCCCGGCTGCGGGTCTGCCGCTGATCCGCTGGGACACGGTGGCCGTCTACGCGGTCGCCGCGCTGGCGGCGTGGTGGTGCAGCGAGACCGAGCTGCTCATCCCGCCGATCGTGGGTGTGGTGCTGGCCGCACTGGGCGCGGTCGCGGCGGCCGCGGTACGCGGGCGCCGGAGCGCGTGACCACCCATCAGGGCGAGCCGCGAGACACACCGCGGCCTGAGGAGGGGCCGGGCCGCGGGCCCGGCCCCTGCCCCCGCTGCTGTCCGCCGCCCGGGCGCTCCTCACGGGGCGTGCCCGGGGTCAGTCGGTGGAGGAGCCCAGTGTGATGTCGGTCGTCCGGGGTTCCCGGTCGCGCTCGTAGGTGAGGCGGACCTCGTCGTCGGGGCGCTTCTCGGCGAGCAGGGCGATCAGCGCGTCGGCGTCGCCCACGGGCTCGCCGTCGAACTCGGTGATGACGTCGCCCGGCCGCAGCCCGGCCCGGTCGGCGGGGCCGTCGGGCTCCACCGCCTCGCCGCCCGCGTCGGCGTCGGACTGGATCCGCGCCCCGTTCTCGTAGCCCGTGTCGAGTTCGGCGCCGATGTCGGCCCGCGCCGCCGGGTCGCCGCCCAGGAGGTCGTTGACGACCGCCTCGGCGTCGGCCGAGGGTATGGCGAAGCCGAGGCCGATGCTGCCGCTCTGGCCGCCCTCGGGCGCCCCCATGGTGGCGATGGCGGAGTTCACGCCGATGACCCGCCCCTGCATGTCCACGAGCGGCCCCCCGGAGTTTCCGGGGTTGATGGCGGCGTCGGTCTGGAGCGCCTCGATGGCCGCTTCCGAGCCCGGCCCGCCCTCGCCCAGTCCCACCGGGCGGTCCACCGCGCTGATGATGCCGGTGGTCACCGTTCCGGCCAGGCCCAGCGGGGCCCCGATGGCGATGACGCTGTCGCCCACGGTGGCCTGGTCGGAATCGCCCCATTCCAGGGGTTCCACGGAGATCGGTTCGATGAGCTTGAGCACGGCGAGGTCGGTTTCGGGCCGGGTGTCGACGATCTCGGCCTCGCTGGTGCTGCCGTCGCTGTAGACGACCTCCAGGCCGCCGTCCAGCGCCGCGGCGACGTGGTTGTTGGTGACCACGTGATCGCCGGCGATCACGAAGCCCGACCCGTTGCCGCTGAGCCGGGCGTCGCTGTCCTGGATGGAGACCACGCTCGGGCTCACCCGCTGGGAGACGCCCGCGATGGTGTCGGGGGCGCGGCTCGGTGCGCCGCTGGGGGGCTCGTTGTTGAGCTGCGGGGCCTGGTCCTCGGCGGACTCGGCGCCCTGTGCGGCGAACCGGCCGCCGACGACGCCGCCGACGCCCGCCGAGCCGAGCGCGACGACGAGAACGGTCAGCACGACCCCCCAGACGGGCATGCCGCGGCGCCGACGCGGTACGGGAACGGGGGCCCCGGACCCGGCTGGTCCGTACGGCCACGGCCCTCCGGGCGGACCGGGTACCCCCGGGCCTCCCGGACCGCCGGGCATACCGGGCACGCCCGGGCCAACGGACTGGCCAATGGGCGGGCCTCCGGGCCCTCCCGGTCCGCCGGGCGCACCGGGCCGACCGCCCGGACCGGCAGCCGGGGTTGCGAATCCGCCCTGCGTAGTGGGCGCTTGGGGCGCCGGGGGCGCACCGGAGAACGCCGGGGCGCCAGGGGTCCCGGGAGCTCCAGGGGCTCCGGCCGCCGGCGGGGCCGTTGGGGCCATCGGGGAACCGGCCACCGGCCACTGGCCGGTTCCGGTCACCGTGGGCGGCTGAGGCGCGGGGCCTCCGGGCTGGGGCGCCGCACCCGGCGCCGAGGGCCCCTGCGCGGGGGCCGTGCCGCCCCACAGGGGGGCGGGCCCTCGCTCGGGACCCGGGCCGGGCCGTCCGGGAGCGGACGGCTGGTCCGCGCGGCCGGCAGCGGAAGCCCCGCCCTCCGGGGCGGAATAGGGAGACCCGCTCTCGGGAGCGGTATGAGGAGCTCCACCCTCCGAACCGGGATACGGGGCCGCACTCTCCGGGCCAAGGTGGGCGAACCCACTCTCACGAGCGGCATAACGAGCCCCGCTCTCCGAGCCGGAATACGGTGCCCCGCTCTCGGGAGCGGGCGTCTGGGGCGCGGCGGAGCCGGGTCCCTGCTCCGCCGGTGAGGGCGGGCGCGGCCAGGACTGGTCCCCGGGCTCCTCCGGGGGGCGGGATCCGGCGTCGTCCGTCATGCACATCTCCGTCTGTCGCTGCCGCCCCCATTGTGGCGCGGCGGACATAAACCGTCTGTTAATCGATCATCTGCGAGCCGTGCCCTCCGGCGCACCCTATGTCCTTCCCGCGCCTGGCGGCGATCAGCTGCGGCTACATGCAGGATTCCGGGGGTACGCTCCGCGGCCCCGGGAGGGGATCAGAATCCGACCCACGCGCCCAGGCGGTCGAGGCCGCGCCCCATGCGCGGGCCCAGCCCGCTGCCGTCCGGGGCGGGGAACGCCGCGACCGCGGAGTCGACGAGTTCCGGCGGCGCATCGGCGATCACCGTGTACACGAACCCGCCCGACTCCCACATCCGGCGCTGCTGGCCGTCGTCGCCGACATAGACGGTGCCGCCGTCATCGGCAACGGGCACCATCCCCTCGGCGGCCCCGGGCGCCTCCCCCGCCAGGCGGCCCTGCTGGACGAACACCGAGACCATGGAGAGTCCGTCGGAGTAGCCCAGGTGCACGATCGGGCGGCCGTCGCTGCGTGTGGACCGCGCCTCGACCAGGCGGAGGTCCCAGGCCACGTGGCCGGGCAGGTGCCAGCCGTCCGCGCGCAGCGCATGGGTGTCGCCGGCCGAGAGGCGGTCGCCCCAGGGGGCGGCCTGCTCGGCCGATGCGGGCAGCGGGCCGGTGTCCTCGCCCACCGCGACCTCGACGAACCCGGTCGAGTAGGCGACCCGCCCTGAGGCGTCCATCGTGTCCTTGCGCAGCGGCAGCGCGGTCTCGCGGTCGATCCAGAACCGGCCGGCCACCGTGCCGTCGGCGCGCCGGGCGTCGATTACCGTGACCGTGCGCCCGCACACCGCCGCGGTGCCCGAACGGGTCACCCGGTAGTTCGCCGCCAGATCGCGCAGGAGACCGTCGTCGATCGCGAGCATCGCCGCGGACTTCCCCACGACCAGGGCGGACTCCTGGTCCAGCGACGCCGGCGACGCGCTCGTGAAGCCGGTGCCCTCGCCCGGCCGGTGCACGACCTCGACCAGCCGGACGGCCTGCGCCCCGTTCCCGGAGCCGACCGACTGCACGCCCTCGTAGGCGGTGGCCCGGCCCGCTTCGGCGGCGCGGCGCAGCAGCGCCATGCCGTCGTCGCCACCGGACGCGGGCACGCGCGAAGCGTAGGGGCTGGTGGCCGACGACAGCGCGACCACCAGCACGAGCGAGGTCAGCAGCAGGAGGACGACGAGATCGGCGGGGATCGGACGGGCACCGGCGCGGGGGCCGCCCGCGGATCCGCCGCCGGCGGCGCGCCCCCTCACCGCGTGGGGAGGGGTCCGGACGGGTCGGCCTCGCCCGGCGCGTGCACGGTGCGCTCGGCGCCCTGGTAGGGCTCCTCGGACTCGGGGATGGCGACCTGGCGGGCGGTGACCGCGTGCTCCACGGCGAAGGCCTCCAGGGGCGGGGTGACCGCCGGCCCGCTGCCGGGCTCGCCGCCTGCCACGTACACGGTGCCCAGCGTGAGCGCCGCCACCGACACCCCGGCCACGGCGTACCGGGCGCGGCCCCAGGCGGGGCGCAGCACCGACAGCGGCTGCGGGGTGCGGGCACGCCGCTGCCGGTCCCGTGCGGGTGCCGCGGGCGGATCGGCCGGGGAGGTGTCGACCGCGACCGCGGGACCTGCGGGTCTGCGCGGCAGGCCGCCCCCGATGGGGCGGCTGGAGCCGATCGGGGGCAGCGACCCGAAGGGTCCCGCCCCGCCGGCGGGTGGCCCCGCCGGGGGATCGGCCGGAGGGGCCCCGCTCAGCGCGGAGAGGCGGCCCATGAAGTCCATGGAGGGTTCCGGGGCGTCGAGCCCGTGCAGCCGCCGCTTGAGCCGCCGCAGCATCTCGGCCTCGAAGCGGCAGCTCTCACACGCGGCCAGGTGGCGCAGCGCGCGGTCGCGATCGGAATGGCCCAGTTCGCCGTCGACGAGTGCCGACAGGCGCTCCCCCAGGTGGTCCATGCTCACTCCCCCTCCCCGGTGCGGGTCCAACCGTGTGCCACGCCTGCGTCGCGCCCGTCGAGGGCGGCGGCCTGCTGCTCGGCGTCGAGCCGCCGGCGGTGCTCCAGCGCCTTGCGCAACTGCGCCCGCCCGCGGTGGATCCGGCTGCGGACCGTGCCTAGCTTGACCCCCAGCGTGGCGGCGATCTCCTCGTAGGAGAGGCCTTCGATGTCGCACAGCACCACCGGCGCGCGGAACTCCGCGGGCAGCGCGTCGAGCGCGCTCTGGATGTCGGCGTCGAGGTGCCGGTCGTCATAGGACTGGGCGGGAGAGGGCTCACGCCCCTGGAGGCGTTCGTCGGCGTTCTCACCGAAGCCCTCGAAGCGGATGCGCGCCTTGCGGCGGGCCATGTCGAGGAAGAGGTTGGTGGTGATGCGGTGCAGCCAGCCCTCGAACGTGCCGGGGGTGTAGCTGGACAGGGACCGGAAGACGCGGATGAAGACCTCCTGCGTGAGGTCTTCGGCGTCGTGCTTGTTGCCGGTGAGGCGGAACGCGAGCCGGTACACCCGCGCGGAATGGTTCCGGACGACCTCGTCCCAGCTGGGCGGCTCCCACTGCTCGAAGTCCACGGCAGAATCGGAATCTGCCACAGGTACTCCTCCTTCGGTTCGACCCCGGATCCGCGGGGCGCGGGGGTGCGCCGGGTGCGGAGGATCCGTGGTCGACTGCCTGTGCCGGCCTTCGGGGGGACACCGACCCTCTGACGAAACCCTTCCATCGCTGCAACGCCGGCACCGGCCGATTAAGTTCCCGGCGGTGGCGAACACACCGTGTGAGGCATCGGGCAGGCTAGTCTGTGCCCTGGAACATGGCCGTTGGGTGATCACACGGCGACACCGCGTGACGTTTTCGCCGTGTTCCGTGCACCGATCACGTCGGGAACACGCGCGGGAGGCCGCCATCGCCGGTCGAGACGACACATTGGCCCACCACATCGAACAGTACGCCGCCGAGGACGACACCCTCGCCACGGCGCGGGAGGTGGGGCGGCAGGCCGACTCCGCCCCCATAAGCGCGGCCTGCGGCGCCGCGCTGCGCTTCCTCGCCGCGGCCATCGGGGCTCGCTCGGTGGTCGAGATCGGCACGGGGTGCGGCAGCTCGGGCATCTGGCTGCTGCGCGGTATGCGCCCCGACGCCATCCTGACCAGCGTCGACATCGATCCCGAATACCAGGAGCTGGCCCGCGACGCCTACCGCCGGGCCGGGTTCGCCACCAACCGCACCCGGCTCATCCACGGCCGCGCCCTGGACGTGCTGCCGCGGCTCACCGACGGCGCCTACGACCTCGTGTTCGCCGACGCCGTGAAGACCGAGTACCCCGACTATCTCGCCGAGGCGCTGCGCCTGCTGCGCCCGGGCGGGATCGCGGTGTTCAACAACGCTCTCGACGCCGCGCCCCTGAGCGACGGCCCGCTGAGCGTGCCCGGTCCCGGCACGGCGGCGATCCGCGAGGTCGGCCGCCTGGTCCGCGAGGACGACCGGCTCGTCCCGCTGCTGCTGCCGGTCGGCGAGGGGCTGCTCGCCGCGATCCGCGAGGACACGTCCCCGGCGCAGCGCTGACGCGTCACGGCGAGCCGACGAGCGAGCGGAGGCGGCGCCGCCCCCGGCCGAAGGCCCCCGCGCGGGGCCGTTGGAGCCGAGCGAGGAGGCGAGCGTGACCAGGAAACACAGGACGGCGAGCCGACGAGCGAGCGGCGGCCCCGGGGCCGTCCGGGAACGCCGGTGGGACGGGACCGGGCCGGCCAGTCCCGCCCCACTCGTGCGCATCAGTCGCGCTCGGTCAGCCAGCGCAGCAGCAGCCGGGTGGCGAACCCGGTGCCGCCCTTGGTCAGCAGGCCGTCGTCCGAGGTCGACCGGCCGGGGCCGGCGATGTCGAGGTGCGCCCACGGGACGTCGCCGGCGAACTCCCGCAGGAACAGCGCGGCCTCGGTCGCCCCCGGGCGCCCGAAGGCGGTGCTGGTGCCGATGTTGGCGAGGTCGGCCACCGGCGACCGCAGGGTCTCGGTGTACTCCTCGACCAGCGGCATCCGCCACACCTGCTCGCCCGAGCGGTCGCCCGCCGCGGAGAGCCCGGCGGCCAGCTCGTCGTCGGTGCTGAACAGCGCGCCGATCCCGGTGCCCAGCGCGAGCTTGGCCGCCCCGGTGAGGGTGGCGACGTCGACCAGGGTGTCGGGCGCGGACTCGGCCACGGCGTAGGCCATGGCGTCGGCCAGCACCAGGCGCCCCTCGGCGTCGGTGTTGAGTACCTCGACCGTGCGGCCGTCGTAGGTGGTGATGACGTCGCCGGGCCGCTGGGCCGAGCCGGAGAAGGAGTTCTCCGCGACCGCGATGAGCCCGGTGACCTGCACCCGCGCACCCAGCGCGCCCAGGGCCGAGAGCACGCCCAGGACGATGGCGGCCCCGCTCATGTCGGTCTTCATGAGCTTCATGTTGTCGTTGGGCTTCAGCGACAGGCCGCCGGTGTCGAAGGTGATTCCCTTGCCCACCAGGACCACGTGCCCAACGGGGTCATCGGGCCGGTAGCCGACCTGGACCAGCCGCGGCGGCCGCGCCGATCCCCGCCCCACGGCGAGGATCGCGCCGAAGCCGTCGCGCTCCAGGTCGCGCTCGTCCCAGACGGTCGCCGAGAGCCCGGCGTCGTCGGCGATCTCGACCGCCCGCGCCGCCAGCCAGGCGGGGTCCTTCTCGGCGGACGGCGTGTTGATGAGGTCGCGCGCCAGGGCCGTGGCCCGCGCCAGCGCCGTGCCGCGGTCCACCGCGCCGGCCGCGGCGCCTGTGTCGGGCGACACCAGCTCGACCGCCGCGACGTGGTCCGGTCCCTTGGCCGAGGTGGCGAGGGTGAAGGTGTAGGACGCCAACAGCGCCCCTTCGGCGAAGGCGGTCAGGCCGGCCGCGGCGCCGGGGTCGCCGGGGCCGAAGAGGTGGGGCAGGGTCGTGGCCGCCCGGGTGCGCCCCTTGGCGGCGCGGGTCAGTGCGGCTCCGGCCGTGCGCAGGTCGGCCGGTGTCGCGGCGCCCACGCCGAGCAGCCCGAATCGGACGAGCCCGCGGCCCGGTGCCAGGTTGACCGGGAACTGCGCGAACTCGCCGGCACGGCCCTTGAGGTCGTAGTGGGCCAGGAGGTCGGCCAGGGGCGCCGGCAGGAGGGCGTCGAGATCAGCGGGATCGTCCCACGCGCCCGCGGCGACCGCCTGCGGGCCGTCGTCCCCGGACCTGACCGGCAGCACCAGCAGGTCGGCGGTCGAGTCGGCGAGAGTGCCCGCTACCGGGTGAATCTCCGTTGCGAATGGCACGGACGCTCACAATCTTCACGAGGCTGCTTCGGAAGGCACCGCAGGCGACCCCCGCCCCCGCCGCCCCCGCGGGAGGCACCGGTCGGTGGACGGCGGCCCGCCGGCGGATCCTGTCGGGCGGACCGGCGGCCGGTCAGTCGACGGCGCTGTCCAGCTCGCCCCTCAGCTCGACCGCCTCGGCCGGGGTCAGCTCGACGACGAGGCGCCCGCCGCCTTCCAGCGGGACCCGCATGATGATGCCGCGACCCTCCTTGGTGACCTCCATCGGACCGTCACCGGTCCTCGGCTTCATCGCCGCCATGCCGTATCCCCTTTCGTAGGAAACTCTCGCGGGTGAATGGGCCGGGCCGTCAGGGAAGCGGCTCGCGCTCGGCGAGTACCGGTCCGGGGTCGGGCCTCATCCGCGTGACTCAGGGAATGAATCACTGTTCTGTCATTATCTCGGTTTTGGGAACCGATTGGGAACGATCGGACAGCGCTCGCGCCAGCGCCGCCGAAGAATCCGAACAGTAAGGTTATAGCCGCAGCAACGGACAGCGGTCGCCGGGACCGCGCGCGCCGACACGACCAGGGAGCCCTGCGTGCCCGACACAGACAGCGTCGTCTACCAGCTCAGCGACGGCGTCGCGACGATCACGCTCAACCGCCCGGACGCGATGAACTCGTTGACCGCCGAGGCCAAGGAGGCGCTGCTCGCGGCGATCGAACGCGCCAAGGTCGACAAGGGCGCCCGCGCGGTGCTGCTCACCGGATCGGGCAAGGCGTTCTGCGCGGGACAGGACCTGCATGAGCACGCCGAACTCCTCGGCGCGGGCAAGGGGCTCAACGACACCGTCCGCTCGCACTACAACCCGATCGTGCTCGGGCTGGTGCGCATGCCCAAGCCGGTGGTGGCCGCCGTCAACGGGGTGGCGGCCGGAGCGGGCGCCTCGCTCGCCTTCGCCTGCGACCTGCGGATCGCCGCCGACAGCGCGTCGTTCCTCATGGCCTTCGCCAATGTCGGGCTGGGCTCGGACTCCGGCGCCTCCTGGACGCTGCCCCGGCTGGTGGGCCATGCGCGCGCGATGGAGATGCTGATGCTGGCCGAACCGGTCAAGGCGCAGCGGGCGCTGGAGATCGGCCTGGTCAGCCGGGTGGTTCCCAAGAAGGAGCTGGACGGCGCGGCACGCGAGCTGGCGGTGCGGCTGGCCAACGGGCCCACGGTCGCCTATGCGGCGATCAAGGCCGAGATGACGTTCGGCTCGGGGCTGGACCTCGCCAACGCGCTGGAGATGGAGGCGAGCCTCCAGGACCAGTGCGCCGAGACCGCCGACCACATGAACGCCACCCTGGCGTTCCTGAAGAAGGAGAAGCCCTCCTTCGAAGGCCAGTAAGGCCGGCGGGCCCCGCCCCCGGCGCCGGGATCAGCCGTCGATGAGGGTGAATGCCCAGATCAGCAGGCCGGCACCGACGATGACGAGCACGGCGACCAGCGACAGCAGACCGACGACCATCCCGGTCCCGGCGCGGCGCGGCTGCTCGGGCTGCTGCTGCCACGCGGGCGCCCCGGTCTGGGCACCGGGGCCCCACTGAGCGGGCTGGGCTCCGGGCTGCTGCGCAGGCGCGGGCCCATAGCCCTGGTCGGGTCCGCCTGGGTAGCCCTGCGGCCCACCGGGCGTCCCGTAGCCCTGGTCCGGCCCGGGGTACCCCTGCCGGCCGGATGCGCCGAACCCCTGCTCGGGACCCGTGGGGTAGCCCTGCCGGCCTGCCGGGCCGTACCCCTGTCCCGGGCCTGTGGGGTAGGCGGGGCCCGGCCCGGTGGGGGCGAAGCCCGGTCCGGGGCCGGTAGCGGGGTTGGGGCCCACAGCGGGGTTGGGGCCGCTCTCCCACCCGGTGGGCGCTCCCGGCCGGCCCGGCTGTGGTCCCTGCGGGCCCGGCCCGCCGGGGCCGGGCGGGTTCTGCGACATCTGCTGTCCTCCTGGCTGCGCCCAGCCGCCGGCCGGGGCGCCGGGCTGGGCGGGGTAGGGGCCGCTGGGGTGGCCGCCGGGCGGCGGGCCGCCTCCGGGGGGTCCTGCGGGCGGTCCGTACTGACCAGGGTATTGGGGGCTGAACTGCGGCCCCGTGGGGGGTGCCGGCGGGCGCGGCCCCATGGGCTGCTGGGGCCCCGAGTGCGGGGCCGGGCCGGGGCGCCCCTGCGGCTGCTGCCGGGGCAGCGAGGGGTGGGTGCGGTGCACGTCGGCGGCGGCGCGCTCCTGGGCCTCGGGCGCAGCGGCGGCGACGACGCCCGCGGCGAGGGTCTGCAACGGGAGCTCCGCGGCCGGAGCCGCATCGGGCGCCGGGGCCACGGCCGAGGCGGCGGCCGCGGCCTCGACCCCGAGGATCCCGAGCAGGGTCTCGGCGGCGCTGGGCCGCCCGCGGGCGTCCTTGTCCAGGCACCGTTCGGCGATCCTGCGGAGGTTGCCCTCCAGTTGCCCGAGGTCGGCCGGCTCGTACAGGACGCGCTGGAGGATCGCCTGCATCGAGTCCTGGCCGAACGGCCCGTGGCCGTTGGCCGCGTAGACGATGGTGCCCGCCCAGGCGAACAGGTCGACGGGCGGCCCCATGGCGCCGCCGGTGATCTGCTCAGGGGCCATGTAGGCGGGGGTCCCGGCGATTCTGCTGGTGACGATGGCCGTGCCCTCGAGCGCCCGGGCGATGCCGAAGTCGATCACCCGCGGGCCGTCGGGCCCCATGAGGACGTTGCCCGGCTTGAAGTCGCGGTGCACGATGCCGGCCTGGTGGATGGCGGCGATGGCGGTGAGCGTGCCGACCGCGAGCCGTTCCAGCGCCGCGCCGCGCAGCGGGCCGTCGCGGCGCACCACCTCGCGCAGGGTGGGGCCGTCGATGTACTCGCTGACCACATAGGGCGGGTCGGCGTCGATGTCGGCGGCCAGCACCTGGGCGGTGCAGAACCGCGCCACCCGGCGGGCGGTCTCGACCTCCTCGGCGAGCTGGCGGCGCAGCCCCGCGGCGTCGAGGTCGTCGGCGTGCAGGGTCTTGACCGCCACCGGCACGCCGTCGGACCCCTGCCCGAGGTACACGACCCCCTGGCCGCCCTGTCCCAGGCGGCCGGTGAGCGTGTAGCCGCCTACGGTGCGCGGATCGTCGTCGGTCAAAGGACCGGTGCCGGTCATGGGTTCCTCCCGGAGCCGTGCCGGAACGTGACCGCCCGGCGGGGCCACCCTAGCGGAGGGTGCCCGTGGAGGTCATCGGCACGCCGTCGTGCGAGACCGCCTCCCAGCGGGCGTCCAGGGTGTCCGGGGCGCTCCCGGGCTCCAGGTAGAGCTCGGATTCGTCGATGCACCGGTTGTCGCGGTCGTAGGTCTCGACGTAGTCGAAGACCAGCCGGTCGCCGTCGCGCTCACGCAGAGTGAGGCTGCCGCGGCAGTCCAGGGAGTAGTCGGCGGAGCCGCGCTCCTCACCGGATTCGAGCTTGATCTGCACGTGGTAGTCGGTCACGTGCCGGCCTTCGGCGTCCTCCTGGGACATGTCGCCGCTCCAGGTGCCGGCGTGGGAGTCGGGGACGCTCCCCCCGGCCTCGGGCGCGCCGGAGCCGGCGCGCAGCGCCCACGCCGCCCCGCCGACGGCGGCCAGCCCGATCAGCGTGCCGACGAGCGCCGCGACGATGATGGTCCGGCGCCGCTTGGCGGAGTGCCGGGTGGAGCGTGGCGGAGGCCACAGGGACATCTGGCGAATGGGCGAGGCCGAGCCCGCTTCGCCGGGCGCCTGCTCCGGCTCACGGCTGGGCGCCTCGCTCACCGGTTCTCCCCTGGACGGGGACAGTGGGGGCCGTTCGAGTTGGACATCGCTCAATCCTCCAAGGCGAACCGCGCAGGGGGCGGTTCGCGGGTACAGCGACAGAGAATAAGTCACGGCACCGTCGGCCGCTCACCGCCCGGAAGTGACGAGACCCACACGGGAGCGGTCGCCCCGCGCCGCCGGAACGGCCCGGCGCGGGGGTCGGGCCGGCCGCCGCACTGCGGCCGGCCGTGCCGTGGTCAGGCCGGGTCGGAGGCCTTGGCGGCCCCTCCCGCGACCTCGGATCCGCCGTGCAGCGCCCACTGCTCGTGGCCGGTGCCGGGCCCGGAGGAGTCGCCGCCGTAGGCGTCGTCGTCGTGGTCCCCGCGGAGTCCGGAAGCGTGGACGCCGTCGGGGTCGTTGTCGGCCGCGAACCCCGGGGCCGCGCCCTCGACGAGTGCGGTGTCCGCCTCGGGGCCGGAAGCGTCCGGGGCCGCGGAGAGGGATCGGTCGGTCTCGGCGCGCTCGACGAGGCCGTCGACGTCATCGATGTCACCGGCGCCGCCGCGGCCGCGCTCGGGGTCGAGCACAGCGAGGCGCTGCTCGAGGTCGCGGATGGTGGCGTCGCGCTCGGCGAGCGCGCCGACCACGCGGCGCAGCAGCTCGTCGACCGCCCGCACGTGGTAGCCCCACGCGGACAGCGGGAGCGCCACCCGGCTCACATCGGTGCCGGTGATGGGGCGGTCGTCGGGAAGGTCCAGCGGGGGGTGGTCGGCCTCGAAGCGCGCGAGCTGGCCGCCCTTCCCCATGACCGTGAGGGCCACGCCGATGAGCACCGCCGCGGCGGCGACGGCGGTCAGGACGAGGATGGTCACACTCATCTTCGCCATGGTGCCATACCTCCGCCCCTCACACGGACCCCCGCAGGGGAGCGCCGCATGCGACACTCGGACCGTGCAGACCGACGACACAGCCCGCCCCTTCCAGGTGGTCGCCGCCGACGCCGTGGTGGCGGACGCGGTCGACGCAGGCCGCCGGCCGCCGGCGTCAGTGGTCCGTTCGCTCGCCTCTGCCGGCCGGCCGGTCCTGGTGCGGTGCTCCGCCGCGGCGGGCGCCGGCGGGGGCGCAACGGCGGCCCGCGACGACGCCGCCGAGATCGCGTTGGTCGCGCTCTACGCCTGGCTGGGCGCCACCGTGTTCGCCACCTCGCAGCCCCGCGAGGCCCGCCGGGCGCTGGACATGGTGGCCGCGATCCGCGGCGACCGCCCGCCGGCGGTGGCCCGGCGCGGGCTGGCCTGATCCGCCGCGGCGGCGGTCACTCGGCTCCGTTGGCGCCGTTGCCCGCGGCCAGGCCCTCCTCGGCCACCCGCTCCAGCTCGAAGTCGCGCCGCGCCAGGCTCACGTGCGCCTTGCGGATGATCTCCACGACCTCGTCGGGGTCGTCGGTGACCGTGATGAGGTCGGGGTCGTCGGGCGAGATCACGCCCTCGTCCAGCAGGGTCGAGCGCACCCAGTCGACCAGGCCGCCCCAGAACTTCGAGCCCACCAGCACCACGGGGAACCGGGTGACCTTCCCGGTCTGCACGAGGGTGACCGACTCGAACAGCTCGTCGAGGGTGCCGAACCCGCCCGGCAGCACGACGAACGCCTGCGAGTACTTCACGAACATGGTCTTGCGCACGAAGAAGTACCGGAACGTGACGCCCATGTCGATGTAGCCGTTGAGCGACTGCTCGAACGGCAGCTCGATGCCGAGCCCGATCGAGTGCCCGCCCGCCTCCTGGGCGCCCTTGTTCGCCGCCTCCATCGTGCCGGGGCCGCCACCGGTGATCACCGAGTAGCCGGCCTCGGCGAGCCGCGCGCCCACCCGCTCGCCCAGGGCGTAGTTGGGGGTGCCCGGCTTGGTGCGGGCCGACCCGAACACGCTCACCGCCCGGCCGACCTCGGAGAGCAGGCCGAACCCCTCGACGAACTCCGACTGGATGCGCATGACCCGCCACGGGTCGGTGTGCACCCAGTCGGTGGGTCCGCGCCGGTCCAGGAGGCGCTGGTCGGTGGTGGTGTCGGGGATGGCGCTGCCGTGGTAGGTCAGCGGACCTGCACGGCGGATCTTTCGGGATTCCGTCATGGATCAACGCTATCCGGAGCGGGCCGCACGGGAGCTGAATGCCGGGCCGCGTCGACGCGTCCGGAACCGGACGCTCAGCCGACGGCGCCGTTCAGCCACCCGACCATGCGCTCCTCGGCCTCCACGATGGCGGCGAGCTCCACGAACTCGTCGCGCGTGTGGGCCAGGGTGGGGTCGCCCGGTCCGTAGTTCACCGCGGGGATGCCCAGCTCGGCCATGCGCGCGACATCGGTCCAGCCGAGCTTGGCGCGGGCCTGCCCGGCGCCCACGGTGCGCACGAACTCCGCGGCGGCGGGGTCGTCGAGTCCGGGGCGCGCGGGCGGGGCGGAGTCGGTGACGCGCACGTCGAACTCGGAGAAGACCTGGCGCAGGTGCTCTTCGGCGTCGACCACGGTGAGGTCGGGGGCGAAGCGGTAGTTGACGGTGACCACGCACTCGTCGGGGATGACGTTGCCGGCCACTCCCCCGTTGACGAAGACCGCGTTGAGCCCTTCGTGGTAGCGCAGGCCGTCGACCTCGGGCTCGCGCGGGGAGTAGGCGCGGAGGATGTCGAGGATCCGCCCGGCCTCGTGAACGGCGTTGCGGCCCATCCAGGAGCGCGCGCTGTGGGCGCGTTCGCCGTGGGCGATGACGTCCACCCGCATGGTGCCCTGGCAGCCGCCCTCGATGACGCCGCCGGTGGGCTCCAGCAGTACCGCGAAGTCGCCGGAGAGCCATTCGGGGCGGGTCCGGGCGAGCCGGCGCAGGCCGTTGCGCTCGGCGTCGATCTCCTCGCAGTCGTAGAAGACGTAGGTGATGTCGTGCACCGGCTCGGTGGCCTTCGCCGCCGCGGCCAGCTGCACCGCGACGCCGCTCTTCATGTCGGAGGTGCCGCAGCCGTAGAGCCGGCCTTCGCCGTCGAGGCGCGAGGGGACGTTCCCGGCTATGGGCACGGTGTCGATGTGCCCGGCGAGCACGACCCGCCGCGCCCGGCCCAGGTCGGTGCGGGCGACCACGGCGTCGCCGTCGCGGTCGACCGTCAGGTGCGGCAGCCTGCGCAGCGCCTGCTCGATGTCGTCGGCGAGGGCCCGTTCACCGCCGCTGACCGATTCGGTGTCGACGAGGGCGGCGGTGAGGGTGCGGACGTCTGCTGTGAGATCGAGCATGTCAGGGCTTTCGGCTTTCCGCGGGATCGGGCCGTGGGCACGGCGGTCGGTGGCGGCCGGCCCCGGCCCCCGGGCGGGGGCGGGGCCGGCCGGGAGGGGCCGGGTCAGGCGTTGACGCCGTGCTCCCGGAGCAGGTCGTTGAGGGCGAGCTTTTCGTGCTCCTGGCCCTCTTCGAGCCGCTTGAGGACGAGCAGGCACGGCAGCCCGAAGTCGCCGCCGGGGAAGCTCTTGACACGGTTGGCGGTGACGCACACCGACCACGCGGGGGCCTCGCCGCGGGCGAGCTCGTCGCCGGTCTCGGCGTCGAAGACGCGGGTGGAGGAGGTGAGGATGGTCCCCGCTCCGAGCTTGGCGCCACGGCGCACCCGGGCGCCTTCGACGACCATGCTGCGGGAGCCGAGGAACGCCTCGTCCTCGATGACCACCGGGGACGCCTGCGGCGGCTCCAGCACGCCGCCGACCCCCACGCCTCCGGAGAGGTGGACGTTCTCGCCGACCTGCGCGCAGGAGCCCACGGTGGCCCAGGTGTCGACCATGGTGCCCGAGCCGACCCAGGCGCCGAAGTTGGTGAAGGAGGGCATCAGCACGACGCCGGGCGCGAGGTAGGCGCCCCAGCGGGCGATGGCGCCGGGGACGACGCGGACGCCGTCGAGCCGGGTCTTGAGCGGGATGCGGTCGTGGTGGCGGAAGTCACCGACCGCCGACTCCTCCATGCCCAGCACCCGGAAGCTGAGGAGGATGGCGCGCTTGGCCCGCTCGTCGACGACGACCTGGTCGGTCGCGGGGTCGACGAAGGCGACCCGGGCCTTGCCGGTGTCGAGTTCGTCGACCGCGCCGACGATGGTGTCGCGGGCCTCGGTGTGGTCGGGGGTCAGCTCGGAGCGGCGCTCCCAGAGGTCGTCGATCTCTTGGGGAAGCGGACTGGTGAACGCGGTGGTCATGGCCATCGAGCCTACTGGGTCGCCCCCGGGCCGGACGAACCCGGCGCACGCCGCGGGCACGCGGGGTGACCGGATCGTGGCGCGAATGGGGCTTGCGGCGGGCGAATCGGGGGGCTATGGATGCGGAGCGTGTTCACCGGCACGCTCTACTATGCGATCTGGAGCCCCGTCCCTCCGTGCCACGCTGCCCCGCCACCGCCGCGTCGCATCACAGGGCTTCGCCTCCTGTCGGTCGAGGTCGCCCCCGGTACCGCGCCGGTGTGCGCCCCCTAAACCCCTACGGTCTGCCTGTGCCCAGAAAGCTGCGAAGAGTCTCCGCCTTCTTCAAGATCCTCACCATTCTGACCCTGGTCTGCGGTGCGCTGGTCGCCGGCGGGATCTACGTCATGCGCTCGATCAAGCCGCTCGAGGTCGAACCCGAGGAGCCGGCCGCGGCGTGCACCGTCACCGCGAGCGGCGACACCGATGTGCTCGACCCCGAGCAGGCCGCCAACGCCGCCACCATCGGCGGCGTCGCCTTCGCCCGCGACCTGCCCGAAGACGCCGTTGTCATCGCCTACGCCACGGTGTGGCAGGAATCCAAGTTCTTCAACATCGACTACGGGGACCGCGACTCCGTGGGCCTGTTCCAGCAGCGCCCGTCCAAGGGGTGGGGCGAGACCGACCAGCTGCTCGACCCGGTCTACGCCACGGGGGCGTTCTACGAGAGCCTCGTCGAGATCTCCGGCTACGAGCAGATGCCCGTCTACGAGGCGGCCCAGGCGGTGCAGGCCAGCGCCGACGGCTTCGCCTACGACCAGCACGAGCAGCGCTCGCGGGTCATGGCCTCGGCGTTCACGGGGGCCGAGGGCGCCGCGATGACGTGCGTCCACGATCCCGAGGGCTACGCCGACCCCGATCCCGATGCCGCACGCACCGAGATCACCCGCGTCTTCGGGGTGGAGCCCACCGCGGTCGCGGCGGCCGGGCGCCGGACCACCGGCGACCTCGGGTGGGCCATGGCCCTGTGGGCGGTCGCCAATGCCGGGGAGTACGGGCTGACCCAGGTCACCTACGACGACCAGCGCTGGACGCTCGACAACGCCGAGGAGGGCTGGGCCACGGTGCCCGACGCCGCGCCGGCGGGCGAGGTCGTCCTGGAGTAGCCGCACGCGAAGCGCCCGGGCGGCCGCCGCACATCGGTGCGGCGGCCGTCGGCGTTCCGGGCGAATGGGGAGCGCGGAGGCGGGCCGGTGGCGGGGGCGGGGTCAGCCGGCGGTGACGCTCAGGCGCTCGGCCGCCGCCTCCACCCGCTCGTCGGTGGCGGTGAACGCCACCCGCACGTGCCCGGCGCCCGCCGGGCCGTAGAAGTCGCCGGGGGCGACCAGGATGCCGATGGACGCAAGTGCGGCGACCGCGCTCCAGGAGTCGGCGTGCGCGGGGTGCGACGCCCACAGGTACAGGCCGGCCTCGGAGTGCGAGATCTCCCACCCCGCGCCTTCCAGTGCGGCGCGCAGCCGCGCCCGGCGCCGCCCGTAGCGCTCCTTCTGCTCGCGCGCGTGGCCGTCGTCGTCGAGGGCCGCCCGCATGGCCGCCTGCACCGGCGCGGGCACCATCATCCCGGCGTGCTTGCGGACCGCGAGCAGCTCGCCCACCAGAGCGGGGTCGCCGGTGACGAAGGCGGCGCGGTAGCCGGCCAGGTTGGAGCGCTTCGACAGCGAGTGCAGGGCGAGCAGCCCCTCGTGGGAGCCGCCGCACACATCGGGGTGCAGGACGGACACCGGGGCGGCGCCGTCCCAGCCGAGGTCGATGTAGCACTCGTCGGAGGCGACGATCGCGCCGCGTTCGCGCGCCCACGCCACCACCTTGCGCAGGTGGTCGGCGCCCAGCACGCGCCCGGTGGGGTTGGCCGGGGAGTTGACCCATACCAGCGGCGCACGTTCGGGGCCGAGCGCGGTGAGGCCGTCGGTGGCGATGGGGGTGGCCCCGGCCAGCCGCGCGCCGATGTCGTAGGTGGGGTAGGCCAGTTCGGGGTGCACGACAGTGTCGCCGGGGCCCAGGCCCAGGAGGGTGGGCAGCCAGGCGACCAGCTCCTTGGAGCCGATGGTGGGCAGCACCGCGGCGGACTCGACGGTGACGCCGTGACGCCGCGCCAGCCAGGCGGCCGCGGCGTCCCGCAGCGCCGGCGTGCCGTGGGTGGTGGGGTAGCCCGGGGAGTCGGCGGCCTCGGCGAGGGCCGTGCGAAGCTGCGCGGGGACGGGGTCGACCGGTGTGCCGACCGACAGGTCGGCGATGCCGTCGGGGTGGGTCGCTGCGGCCTGCTTGTGTGGTGCCAGCCGGTCCCACGGAAAGTCCGGCAGGCGGTCCACCACGCGTCGGCGGTCGGCCATCGGTCAGGTCCCCCAGTGTCCTAAGTGTTCAGTGCCGTGCGCGCCGTGCCCACACCGCCGCGGGGCGGTGCCCCCGGCGGCGCGGGCCGGGTCGTGCGGTCTCCGGCGTGCCGGAGTGCGCGGAGGCCCCTGTGACCGGCGCCGTCCGGTGCGGGACGGCGGGTCTCCCCCCGTGGGGCGCCCGCGCTGCGGCGCCTGGTGGCGCCGCGGGGACGGGGTCAGTCCTCGGTGGCCTGCGGGGGCAGCGCGGCGACGAGGGGGTGGTCACGCTCGATCTTGCCCGTCTTCGAGGCGCCGCCCGGCGAGCCGAGGTCGTCGAAGAACTCGACGTTGGCCTTGTAGTAGCCCGCCCACTCGCCCGGGACGTCGTCCTCGTAGTAGATCGCCTCCACAGGGCACACCGGCTCGCAGGCGCCGCAGTCGACGCACTCGTCGGGGTGGATGTAGAGCATGCGCTGGCCCTCGTAGATGCAGTCGACGGGGCACTCTTCGATGCAGGCCTTGTCGAGCAGGTCGACGCAGGGCTGCGCGATGACGTAGGTCACGTCCGTACTCCTCTTCGGTCTTCGCCACGTTGACCGCGTGTAAGTGTCTTCGCCGCCGTCACATAGCCTGGGCGGTGCCGGGAGGCCGGCACGCGGATCCGCCGGGCGTTCTGTGCGCGGTTCGCAGTTTCCAGTATTGCGCTCGTCTCGCTTTTCCGCGCAATTGGGGGTCGATCCAGTGGGGTATGTCTCGCGCTTCGTGACCGAGGTGACCCCGGGTGATGTCGGCCGGAGGGCCACTCTGCGCGTCCGGGTGCCCGATGGCCGCTTCCGGGATATCGTCGGGGTTCTGGAATCGTGGCAAGACGGCGTGATACGGGTACGTCGGCGCAACGGGGGCGTGACGGAGGTCACGGCGGACGATATCGTCGCGAGCAAGATCGTGCCCCAGGAGCCACCGCGGCGCCGGGCAGGGGGATCCGAGGGCGGCACCGCCCAAGGCTGAGCCCGGCCGGGCCGCGCCCGGGGCGCCCGGCCCCGCCCCCGCGGCGGCCGAGCTGACAGGGGAGGTGGTGGGTTCACCCATGCAGGAGACCGTCGCGTCCGCCCTGGCCCAACTGGCACGTCTGGACGCCAGGGCCGCCCAGGTCGCTGAAAGCGCCCTTTCCACCCTTACCGCCGGGCAGAGCCTGCAATCGCTCACCCAGTACGGCGTCCAGAAGTTCTGCTGGTACGTGCTGCCGGTCCGGTTCTCCGCCGACCCCGCCGAACGCCTCTTCGTCACCCGCTCGCTGGGCCGGCTGTTCGCGCTGCTCGACCTCGACCGCTACGCCCTGATCTGCACCTCCGACGGCACGGAGGAGATCCTGGCGGCCTACACCGTCAGCCACGACTCCGGGCTCCAGGCCTACCGGCGCGCCATGCGCTCCTCCGGTGTGGAGCCGCCCGACCTTCCCGAGCTCACGTGGGGCACCGCCCTGGGCAGCGCCGAGATCGAGGCGTTCGAGGCCACGTCGGCGTCGCTGGAGCTGGCGGTGGCGCTGGAGGAGGTCCGGCCCGGCGGGCGCGGCTGGCGGGCGGCGCAGGAGCAGCACGCGCGGACGTTCCTCACCCAGCCCGACCACCAGGGCCGCAGCCGGCTCGACCGCGTCCGCGAGGAACGCGTCCGCGGCTGGCTGGGCTCGCCGTCGCACCCGCACCGCCAGCGGCTCTGGCCGCTGCTGGGGCGGCTCATCAGCGGGGCCGAGCCACCGCACGACGCCGCCGAGGTGCTGGCCCCGGTCCGCCGCCTGCTCGACCACGCCGACGAGGGCATCGTGCTCACCCAGATCGGCTACATCTCCCCCACGGTCGTCCGGGGGCTGTGCACGGAGTTCGGGTGGTCCACCTCGCCGTCGCCGCCGCGCAGCGAGACCGACGTCATGCAGCTCATCGCCCTGCACAAGCTTTTGCGCACGATGCGCGCGGTGCGCCGGTCGGGCCGGCGGCTGGTGCTGACCCGGCGGGGCCGGCAGCTGCACGCCGACACCGGGGCGCTGTGGCGGGCGGTCGCCGAGGCCGCGCTCGACACCGACGGCTTCGCGCAGGCCACCACCGAGACCCTGCTCGGGCTGCTGCTGTCGCGGTCACCGAAGGCCACGGGCAGCCACGCCCGCGCCGAGGACCCCGCCATAGCCGAGGAGGCGCGGCTGGTGCTGGCCGAGGCCGGCTGGGGCGGCGACATCGAGGGCGACAGCCCCGATACCCGGCAGGTCCGCTCGGTGCTCATCACGGTCACGTGGCTGCTGGAGACGCTCGGGTTCGTCACCGGCGGCGACCTGCTCGACGGCGGCTCGCACCACCTCACCAAGGCCGGGCGGGCGTTCGCGCTGACCGCCATGCACCTGTCGGCGACCACCCCGCCCGCGTCCATCTGACCCGGTTCCGGGGCGCGGGCCGGGGCCAATAGCCTGGAGGCGCACGTGGGGACGGCCGCGCGGGGCCCCAGGTCCCGTAGCCGCCCGTGGCACCACCGGCGCCCGCAGTGGGGGCGCCGGCCGAACCGCCGACCAGCTGGAGCACCATGTCCACCCCTGAGCCGACCGAGCCGGACGACACCCGCGCGGGCGAGGGCGCGCCCGCCTCCGCGATCGCCCCGGAGCGCCCCGGCACCAACGACGACGCGGCCGCCCCGGACGCGGAATCCGCGCCGGCGGACTCCGAAGGCGACGCGGGCGCGGGCGGCGACGGCGGCTCCGCCTCGGGGCCGGGCCGGGCCGACCTGCTGCCCAGCCCCGTCTTCGTGCTGCTGCTCGGGATCACCGGCCTGGCGGGCTGGTTCTCCTGGACGCGCGCCGAGGTCGACTGGACCGGCGACGACTCCACGGTCTACCTGCCGTTCGTGTTCATCCTCTTCGGCTGGATCGTGTCGCTCGCGCTGCACGAGTTCGGCCACGCCCTGGCGGCCTACCGCTTCGGCGACCGGGGCCTGCGCGGCGGCGGCTACCTGCGGCTGAACCCCTTCGCCTACCGGGGGCTGTTCGCCGGGCTGCTGATGCCGGTGGCGTTCCTCGTCCTGGGCGGCGTGGGGCTGCCGGGGCCCGCGCCCCACGACCCCTCGGCGGTGCGCGGCCGGGCCGCGCGCAGCCTGGCGGCGCTGGCGGGCATCGCGGTGAACCTGCTGCTGGCGGTGGCCCTGGCCGCGGCGGTGGCCGTGCTGGTGCCGGCGGACATGTTCACCGACAACTGGATGCTCGTCGGGCTCATGTACCTGTGCTACCTGAACCTGACCGCGGCGCTGCTGAACGTGCTGCCGGTGCCCGGCCTGGACGGCTTCGCGGCCCTTTCGCCCTATCTGCCCGAGCGGGTCGCCGGCCTGGCGCGCACGTGGGGGCTGTTCGGGGTGATCGCGCTGTTCGCGGTCCTGTGGCTGCCGCAGGTGAACCTGGCGTTCCTGAACGCGATGCTGGGCCTGTTCGGCGCGCTGGGCCTGCCGCAGATGGACATCGGCTTCGGCGAGATCCTGTTCCGGTTCTGGGTCTCCTGACCCGGGGGCGCCCCGAGGCGCGGGTCAGGGCCCGGGCGGGGTCAGCACGGTGGCCATGGACACCGCGAACACGCCGCCGAAGAGGTACACCTGCTCCATCACGTTGGCGGTGAGCATGATGTCGCCGCCGGAGGAGAGGGTGACCAGCGCGAAGCTCGCGGCGGTCCAGCCCACAGCGGGCAGGCCGGCGCCCAGCCGCGACCCGGTGCCCCATCCCGCCACGCGGCAGGCGGTGAACAGCAGGACGAGGACGGCCACGGCGATCGCCCCGGCCACGACCTGCCCGCCGAGCCCGGTGTTCCACAGCCAGGTCAGCCACCGCGCCGCCGGCCCGCCGACGATCCCGGCGGCGAAGCCCGCCGACAGCAGGACGACATTGGCCGCGATGGCGACGCCGCGCTCGGTCACGGCGATGCGCCGAACGGCGTGACCCTCCGGCGGCTCGCCGGGCACGGGCGGGATAGAGCTGGATGCCGACACGGGGGAAGCCTACTGTCCCGCACCGCCGAACCCGCCGCCGCCTGCGTCGATGTCCGCCGGATGGGCTTTGTCCGGCATCGTCGGAGGTGGCCCGCCGGCGGCCCGGCGGTGGCCGGCTGTGGGTGCTGGACCAGCCCCGGATCCCCGGATGACGGCGTACGCCGGTCCCTGGTCCCCGGTCTAGGCGAACAGGTCGGTCTCGAAGCCGTCCGCGTCCCGCGGGCCGATGCGGCCGCGCAGGAGGGTGAAGTGCTCGACGCCGTCGATCTCCTGGGCGATGTCGTTGGACAGGGCGAACAGCCCGCCGTCGACGGTGACCTGGGTCGCGTGGGCGCGCAGGGCCATCGCCTTGGCGGCCCAGTGGGCGGACGCGTCGATGCGGGTGGTGACCGCGGAGTCGGGGACGCCCGGTGTGATGTCCGCGGCCGTCCCGGGCGCGGTGAACGGTCCGGGCGCTTCGCGCAGGCGGCGCACCGACTCCGTCAACAGGGACAGGGGGTGGGCGATCGCATAGAGCTTGCGCACCGACCAGGGCGCGCCGGGCAGGGTGCGCTCCGCTGCCCGGTCGAAGGCGCGCAGGGCCACCCGGTGGGCCTGGATGTGGTCGGGGTGGCCGTAGCCGCCGTTGTCGTCGTAGGTGACCATCACCTCGGGGCGGACCTCGCGGATGACCTCGGCGAGCCGGAGGGCGGCGGTCTCGACGTCGGCCTGCCAGAAGCAGCCGGGGCGGTCGTTGGTCGCGGCGCCCATCATCCCGGAGTCGCGGTAGCGGCCCGGCCCGCCGAGGAAGCGGTGGTCGCGGACCCCGAGGGCGGCGCACGCCTTCTGGAGTTCGCCGATCCGGTGCGGGCCGAGCGCGTCCCGGCGATCGGCCGCCAGGTGCGCGAGGTCGTCGGGGATGACCTCGCCCTCTTCCCCGAGGGTGCAGGTGACCAGGGTGACCGCGGCTCCCTCGGCCGCGTACTTGGCCATGGTGGCGCCGGTGACGATGGACTCGTCATCGGGGTGGGCGTGCACCAGAAGCAGTCGCCGAACCGTCATGGGACACAGAGCCTATCGCGGGGCCCCGGCCCACGCCCGGCCCGGTCCGCCCGGGCGGGTCCCCCGGCGCCGCGGTCCACCGGCCCGCGCCGGCGGCGGCACGGGCGGGCGGCCTGCGGCGGCACGCGGCGGCCATGCGCCACAATCGGCGCATGAGTTTCCCTCGTCAACAGGCCCGGACCCGGCGCTTCACCATCGGGGTGCCGCGGGCGTTCCAGATCTCCCCCGACGGACGGCGCGTGGCGTTCCTGCGCGGCCGGGACGGCGATGACACCGCGACCTGCCTGTGGGTCCTGGAGCCGGACGGCCGCGAACGGCTGGTGGCCGACCCCAGGTCGATCGGCGCCGACGACGAAGACCTGCCGCCCGAGGAACGGGCCCGCCGCGAGCGCCTGCGCGAGACCGGCGGCGGCATCGTCGCTTACACCGTGGACGACGGCTTCACCGCGGCGGCCTTCACGCTGTCGGGGCGCCTGTACCACGTCGGCCTGTCCGAGGGCGGCGCACCGCCGCGCGAGCTGCCCGCCGCGGGCCCGGTCGTGGACCCGCTGATCTGCCCGCTCGGCGAGCGTGTCGCCTATGTCAGCGGGGGCACGGTGCGCGTGGTGGGGATCGCCGACGGGCGCGACCGCGTCCTCACCGCGGCGGACGCCCCCGGTGTCACGTGGGGCCTGGCCGAGTTCATCGCCGCCGAGGAGATGAGCCGTTTCCGCGGCATGTGGTGGGCGCCCGACGGCTCGGCGCTGCTGGCGGCGCGGGTGGACGACACCCCCGTTCGCCGGTGGACGATCGCCGACCCCGCCGACCCCGAGGCGGCCCCGCAGACCGTGGCCTACCCGGCGGCGGGCACCCCCAACGCCGAGGTGCGGCTGGCCGTGCTGCCCCTGGGCGACGGGGAGGCGGCCGACGGCGCGGGCCCGGCGGAGCCGGTGTGGGTGGACTGGGACCGCGCGGCACTGCCCTACCTGGTGCGCGCCGGGTGGACGACCCGTCCCGAGGGCGGCCCCACCGTCGTGTTCAGCGCGCAGAGCCGCGACCAGCGGACCCTGACGCTCTTCGGCGCCGATCCCGCCACCGGCGCGGTCTCCGAGGTGCACACCGACACCGATCCGGTCTGGGTGGAGATCATGCCGGGGATCCCGGGCTTCACCGCAGGCGGCGACCTGGTGTGGATCGGGCGCCCCGAGGGCGGCGCCGAGCGCCGGCTGCACGTGGGGGGCCGCGTGACCGGCCCCGAGGACGTGTACCTGCGCGCGGTCGCCGACATCGACGGCGACCGGATCCTGGTGTCGGGGTCGCCCGCCGGGCGGCCCGGCGATGTGGGCCTGTGGGTGGTCGACGCCGCCGACGGCCGGGCGGTGCCCGTGGAGTTCCCCGGCGCGCCGGACGGCGGCGGGCTGCACTCCGGGCGGCTGCGCGGCGGCACCGTCGTCCTCCAGCGCCGCGACCTGGACCACGACGGGGTGCGCACGGTCGTCGTCCACGGGGCGGACGCGACCGGGGAGCGGCCGCGGGTGGCCGAGGTCGCGAGCCTGGCGCACGCGCCGGAGCTGCCCGCGCCGCGGGTCACGTTCTGGACGGCGGGCGAGCGCGCGATCCCCTCGGCCCTGGTGCTGCCGTCGTGGTACGAGGAGGGGTCGGGGCCGCTGCCGGTCCTGCTGGACCCCTACGGCGGGCCGCACGCGCAGCGGGTGCTGCGCTGCCGCTCGGCGCACCTGACCTCGCAGTGGTTCGCCGACCAGGGGTTCGCGGTGCTGATCGCCGACGGCCGGGGCACACCGGGGATCGGCGTGGGCTGGGAGCAGGAGATCCACCTCGATGTGGCCGACGTCGTGCTCGCCGACCAGGTCGCCGCGCTGCACGACGCCGCGGAGCGGTTCGGGTTCCTGGACCTGGAGCGGGTGGCGATCCGGGGCTGGTCGTTCGGCGGCTACCTGGCGGCGCTGGCGGTGCTGCGCCGGCCCGACGTGTTCCACGCGGCGGTGGCCGGGGCGCCGGTGACCGACTGGACGCTGTACGACACCCACTACACCGAGCGCTACCTCGGGCTGCCGCAGGAGCAGGCCGACGCCTACGCGCGCAGCTCGCTGCTCGCCGAGCGCACCGACCCGAACCGGCCGCTGCTGCTGATCCACGGCTTCGCCGACGACAACGTGGTGTTCGCCCACACCCAGCGCCTCTCGTCGGCGCTGCTGGCGGCGGGGCGGACGCACACGGTGCTCCCGCTGTCGGGCATCACCCACATGGCGTCGGAGGAGACCACCGCCGAGAACCTGCTGCTGGTGCAGGTCGACTTCCTGCACACGGCCCTGAAGAGCCGCCCCGCCGCGGAGTCGGCGGGCTGACCGGCCGGGGCCGGCGCCCTCAGCGGCCCGGCCCCGGTCCCCGCTTCTTTGACAGTTCTGCGACCGCCCGGCGGGTCTACTGAACGGTCGCCTACCCCGGAGGGCCCGTTGCAGATGCGGTGCGCACAGCGGGCGCGGAACGCCGGCGGACCACCCGGCGCCCCCTGTGGACGAATTGGCCGCATCCGGCCACTGTGAATCCCTTGCCTTTCCGGATCGTTATCTCCCCGTCATATCGGTAGGAATCACAGGATTCCGGCACCACTTCGGTTTTCACGCCGACGACGTGATCCCACGCACACCGAACATCACTCAGCGTGACGAAGATTTCCGCGGGTGATGAGTTCCGGCCCGGAAAACGACCCTGTTGCGAGCCATGGGCCATGACCTATGGTTTCGAGTCGTTTACCGAACGTCGGTGGGCATGGCCGCTCCCGCCCCGCTTCCCCCACGGGCAGGCCGGGCCCCGCAGCATCGCACTTTCGGTGAACAGCCAGGTCGTCCACGCCCCATGGCGGGCGGCCAGGGACCGGCGCTGGGTCCCCGCTCGCCAGCGAACGGTTCCGCCCTTGCACGTCCCCCCAACTGAAAGGGCAGCACCCATGAGACAGTCCGCGCGCAAGTCCGCGCGAAAGCCCTCCGTCTACTACACCGTGGGCGGATCCGTCCTGGCCCTCGGTGTCTTCGGCGCCGTCGCGGTCGCGGCGGTCAACGGCGCTGAGGAAGCGGCCACCCCCCAGGCATCGGCGGAGCAGGTCAGCGCCATCTCGGCGGAGTTCGGCCTCACCCAGGACGAGGCCACCGACCTCGTGGCGCAGCAGGCCGAGGCCGGCGCGCTCGAATCGCAGCTGCGCGAGGAGCTCGGCAGCACCTTCGGCGGCAGCTGGTTCGACATCGAGTCCGGCGACCTCACCGTCGCCGTCACCGACGAATCCGCCGTCGCGCAGGTGACCGAGGCCGGCGCCCAGCCCAAGGTCGTGACCTACGGCGAGGACACCCTCAACGAGATGGTCGACACCCTGAACGCCGAGGGCGCCACTCAGGACCAGGGCATCGCCGGCTGGTACCCCGACACCATGGGCGACGCCGTGGTGATCCGGGCCCTTGAGGGCGAGGCCGCCGCGGCCGAGGCATGGGCCACCGAAGCCGGGCTCGCGCCCGAGGCGATCGAGGTCCAGGAGGTCGCCGACGCCCCGGAGCTCTACGCGGACATCATCGGCGGCGACCCGTACTTCATCGACAGCAGCGGCCGCTGCTCGATCGGCTTCGCCACCACCACGGGCTTCGTGACCGCCGGCCACTGCGGCACCGAGGGCACCCCCGTGGGCACCGAGGCCGGCGACGGCACCGGCACCGTGGCCGGGTCCGTCTTCCCCGGCAGCGACATGGGCGTCGTCGAGGCCGACAGCAACTGGACCCCCGTGGGCGCGGTCAACGACTACGAGGGCGGCACCATCGCGGTGGCCGGCTCCGAGGAGGCCCCCGAGGGCGCGGCGATCTGCCGATCCGGCTCCACCACCGGCATGTTCTGCGGCACCGTCGGCGCCAAGAACCAGTCCGTGACCTACCCCGAGGGCACCGTGAACGGCCTGACCGAGACCGACGTCTGCGCCGAGCCCGGCGACTCCGGCGGCTCCTGGATCAGCGGTGACCAGGCCCAGGGCGTCACCTCCGGCGGTTCGGGCGACTGCACCTCCGGCGGCGTCACCTTCTTCCAGCCGGTCAACCCGATCCTGGAGGAGTTCGGCGTGGAGCTCGTCACAGGCTAGCCCCACCCCCTTCCCGAAAGAGCGCCCCGGCGCCCCCACCCCTGGGGGGCGCCGGGGCGTCGCGCGTTCCATGGCATCCATCCGGATCAGGCGACGACCTGCACACTCCCGCTGGCGTCTCATAATCTGGGCGCGCTGTCTCGCATGACAGGCGAGTCCGCATATTATGAATCGGTTAAACGCCACGAACTGGGAGGTAGCGGACTGTGTCCGTGCAGGCATCAAAGGACGGGCAGGGGCAGGACGCGGCGCCGGTGAACCGGCCCGGGCGGGTGATCACCGCCAGCCTCATCGGGACGTCGATCGAGTTCTACGACTTCTACGTCTACGCCACCGCGGCGGTGCTGATCTTCCCGCACCTCTTCTTCCCCGCCGGCGACGACACCGCCGCCACCCTCCAGTCCCTCGCGACCTTCGCCATCGCCTTCATCGCCCGCCCCGTCGGCTCGGCGCTGTTCGGCCACTTCGGCGACCGGATCGGCCGCAAGGCGACCCTCGTGGCGTCGCTGCTCACCATGGGCATCTCCACGGTGGTCATCGGGCTGCTGCCCACCTACGACCAGATCCACGTGCTCGCCCCGCTCCTGCTCGCGCTGTGCCGCTTCGGCCAGGGCCTCGGGCTGGGCGGCGAGTGGGGCGGTGCGGCGCTGCTGGCCACCGAGAACGCCCCGCGCGACAAGCGCGCCCTGTTCGGCACATTCCCGCAGCTCGGGGCGCCCATCGGCTTCTTCCTGGCCAATGGCGTCTTCCTCATCCTGTCGAGCCTGCTCAGCGAGGACGCGTTCCTCGCGTGGGGCTGGCGGGTGCCGTTCCTGCTCTCGGCCGTTCTCATCGTCGTCGGCCTGTGGGTGCGGCTGACACTGCACGAGAGCCCGGCCTTCACCAAGATCGTCACCGCGGGTACGCGGGCCAAGACCCCCGTCCTGGAGGTCTTCCGCACCAGCACCCGGTCGATCGTGCTGGGCACGCTCATCATGGTCGCGACCTACGTGCTCTTCTACCTGATGACCGTGTTCTCGATGTCCTACGGCACCAGCCCCGACGGCCTCGGCTACGACTACACCGAGTTCCTGGTCCTGCTGCTCATCGGCGTGGTCTTCTTCGGCGCGCTGACCCCGGTGGCGGGGCTCATCGCCGACCGCTACGGGCGCCGGCCCACGCTCATCACGGTCACCGTCGCCATCATGGTGTTCGGCCTGGCCCTGGGCCCGCTGCTGGGATCGGGCTCGACCGCGGCGGTCCTGGCCTGCCTGGTCATCGGGCTCTCCCTGATGGGCCTGACCTTCGGGCCCATGGGCGCCCTGCTCCCCGAGCTGTTCCCGACCAACGTCCGCTACAGCGGCGCCTCCATCGCCTACAACCTGGGCGGGCTGCTGGGCGCCTCGCTCGCGCCCTACGCCGCGACCTGGCTGGCGGCGGAGTTCGGCCTGTGGGCCGTCGGCGGCTACCTCATCGGAGCCGCGGCCCTGACCCTGGTCGCGCTGGTGCTGGCCCGCGAGACCAAGGACTCCTCGCTCGACGCGGTGCCGGCGGGCGCAGGCTCCTGACCACGCGGGCACACCCCGCACCGCCCCGACGGCCGCGCCGGAAGCATCCGGCGCGGCCCTCGC
>NZ_JBHSBH010000009.1:140997-181183 GCF_042650565.1 Nocardiopsis sediminis | reverse complement strand
CGCCGGAAGCATCCGGCGCGGCCGTCCCCGTCCGCGCCCCGCCCCGCGGGCGGGCCCCGCGGCACCGCCCGTAACCTGGCAGGTATGCGCTCCGTACCGGCCCTGCCCGCGGCCCTCCTCGACCTGCTGTGCGTCCTCGTCTTCATCGTGGTCGGGCGGGCCAGCCACGTCGAAGGGGTCACCCTGGCCGGGGTGGCCGCGACCGCGTGGCCGTTTGTGGCCGCGCTGGCGATCGGCTGGGCCGTGGTGCGCGCCTGGCGCGCACCCGGCCGGATCGTGCCGTCCGGCCTGGTCATCTGGCCGGTGACGGTGGCCGTCGGCATGGCGCTGCGGGTCGTCGCGGGCGAGGGGACGCAGGTGTCCTTCATCATCGTCACCGCCCTCTTCCTCGGGGCCACCCTCCTGGGCTGGCGCGCCATCGCAGCCCTCTACCTGCGGCTACGCCGTCCCGCCAACGCCTGAGGCGCCCCGATCGGGCGGGCATCGCGCCGTGAAGGATGGGGCTGGTGGGACCGGTGAGCCCGCCCATAGGGGGATAAGCCGCGCCCCACCGGGGCACAATGAGGAGCGCCGACCCCCACGGCACCCCCACACCCCTCCCACACACCCCCACGGAGCCCTCATGGTCGACGAGGTCACCATCGCCATCGCCGCAGCCGTCGCGGGCAAGTTCGCCGAGTCCTTCACCGAGGGCGCCAAGACCCTGGCCCGCAGGCTGCGGCCGCTGCTGAAGGGCCGCTCGCCCGAAGCGCACGACGCGCTGGAGGCCGCGCGCGACGTCGACGGCGAGGACGCCGTCCTGGTCGAAGAGGTCGCCGGCCACCTCGCCGCCGCCGAGCGCGACGACTCCGATGTGCGCGAGATCCTCGCCGAGCTCCGCTCGCTCCTGGGCACCGAGGGGCACACGACCGTGAACACGATCACCGGTGCCGTGAGCGGCAGCGTCGTCCAGGCGGGCACCATCCACGGCGATCTCAATTTCGGCCGGGGCCGCCGCTGACCGACGCCGATGCCTCCGAGGCCGCAGTCACCGAGCGGCGCGCGCCCGCACGCCGCGGTCCTCCCGGCGGCCGGGCGACCGCCGCTGCCGGGCACCCGTAAGCTGGAAGACGTGAAAGAGCAGGTCACTCCCTCCCCTTCCGGCATGGCCGAAACCACGGCGGACCGCCCCGACGTGGGCGTGGGCCCCTGGGACGGCCCCTGGCCCGAGGGCGACCACTACGACCCCGGGCTGCTCGCCGCGGGCGACCGCCGCAACGTCGTGGACCGCTACCGCTACTGGCGGCACGAGGCGATCGTCGCCGACCTCGACACCCGGCGCCACCCCTTCCACGTGGCGGTCGAGAACTGGGAGCACGACTTCAACATCGGGTCGGTGGTGCGCACCGCCAACGCCTTCGGCAGCACCGCCGTGCACATCGTCGGACGCCGCCGGTGGAACCGGCGGGGCGCCATGGTGACCGACCGCTACCAGCACGTGCACCACCACCCCGACACCGCCGCCCTGGTCGCCTGGGCCGCCGGGCACGGGCTGCCCCTCGTCGGGATCGACAACCTGCCCGGCGCGGTGCCGCTGGAGACCTACCCCCTGCCCCGATCCTGCGTGCTCGTGTTCGGCCAGGAAGGCCCCGGGCTCTCGGAGGAGGTCCGCGACGTGTGCGCGGCCGTGCTGTCCATCGCCCAGTTCGGCTCCACCCGGTCCATCAACGCCGGGGCGGCGGCGGCCATCGCCATGCACGCCTGGATCCGCGCCCACGTGTACGACCAGCCGATATGACCGATTCCACCGGCCGGATCGCGGCGGCACGGCCCCCCGTCGCGCTGCGCCGCTACCAGCACCAGGGGCTGGAGGCGCTGGCCCGGCGCTGGGCGGGCGGCGACCGGCGCGCCTGGGTGGTCCTGCCGCCCGGCGCCGGCAAGACCCTGGTCGGGCTGGAGGCGGCGCGGCGGCTCGGCCGGCCCGTTGTGGTGTTCACCCCCAACACCGCCATCCAGGGGCAGTGGGCGGCGCAGTGGCGCGCCTTCACTCGCCCCGAGGGGTGCACCGCCGGGACCGCGCGCACCATGGAGCACGACGTCACCGTCCTGACCTACCAGTCCCTCGCGGTGTTCGACCCCGACGCCGAGACCGACGAGGAGGGGCACGCGCTCCCCCTCGTCCGGCGGCTGCACGGCAACGGCGCCGACCTCGTCGAATCGCTCTACACCGCCGGGCCGCTGACGATCGTCCTCGACGAGTGCCACCACCTGCTCCAGACATGGGGGCGGCTGCTGGCGGAGGTCTTATCGGGGCTGCCCGACGCGCACGTCATCGGGCTGACCGGCACCCCGGCCGCCACCCTGTCGTCGACCGACGCCGCCCTGGTGGCCACCCTGTTCGGCGCCCCGATCCACGGCGCCTCCATCCCGGCGCTGGTCCGCGACGGCCACCTCGCCCCGTTTGCGGAACTCGTGTGGGCCACCGAGCCCACCCCCGTCGAACGCGACTACATCGCCGACCAGGGCATCCGGTTCACCGAGCTCTGTACCGACCTGCTCTCCCCCGGCTTCTCCCGCACCGACTTCCTCCCCTGGCTGCGCCGGCGCTTCGAAGAGCGCCTGCTCGACACCGGGGAGCGCCTGGCCTGGGGGCGCCTGGCCGCCGAGGAGCCCGGCCTCACCGACGCCGTGCTGCGGCTGCACCACGCGGGGCTCAGCCCCCTTCCCCCCGATGCCCGGATGCTGGAGCGCCACCGGCGCGCCCCCGATGCCGCCGACTGGATGGCGCTGCTGGGCGACTACGTCACCCACTGCCTGCGCGCCGACCCCGAGGGCCCCGATGAGAAGGCCATCGAGCGCATCCGCACGGCGCTGCCCGCTGTGGGCTACACGCTGACCAAGCGGGGCATCCGCACCGGCCGCTCCCCGGTCGACCGGGTCCTGGCGCGCAGCCGGGCCAAGGCGCAGGGCGCGGTGGAGATCGCCGCCGCGGAGTCGGCGTCGCTCGGGCCCCGGCTGCGCGCCCTGGTGCTGTGCGACCACGAGCGGGCCACCGCGCGCCCCTCGGCGCGGCTGCGCGACGTCATCGGCGACCACGCGGGATCGGCGTGGTCGCAGCTGGAGCTGCTGGCCGCCGACCCGCGCACCCGCGACCTGAACCCGATGCTGGTCACCGGGCGGACCGTGGCCGCGGGAGCGCACACCGCCGCCGACTTCACCGCCTTCGCCCGCGACCGCCGGCCCGGCCTGGAGCTCTCCACCGCCGACGGGCCGGCCGACGGGCTCGTCCGCATCGAGGGCCGGTGGAGTTCGCGCACCTGGGTGCGCCTGGTCACCGCCTACCTGGAGAGCGGGGCGTGCCGGGTGCTCGTGGGCACGCGCGCGCTGCTGGGCGAGGGGTGGGACGCGCGCGGGGTCAACACCGTCATCGACCTCACCACCGCGACCACGCCCACGGCCGTGGTCCAGGGCCGCGGCCGGGCGCTGCGGCTGGACCCGGCGTGGCCGGACAAGACCGCGCACACCTGGACGGTGGTGTGCGTCAGCGACGCCCACCCCAAGGGCGGCGCCGACTGGGACCGCTTCGTCCGCAAGCACGAGGGCTACCTCGGCGTCGCCGCCGACGGCGAGGTCATGAGCGGGGTGGCGCACGTCGACCCGGCGCTCTCGCCCTACGCCCCACCCCCTGTTGCCGAGCTGGACGCGCTCAACGCCCGGATGCTGGCCCGCGCCGAGGACCGCGGATCCACCCGGGAGCGCTGGCGGATCGGGCTGCCCTACACCGACGAGCTCCTGCCCACGCTGCGGGTCCGCGCCGCCCGGCGCGCGCCGGCCGCCCCGGTGCCGTCCGGACGCGCCCCCGAGCCGCCGGCGGCGGTGCCGGCGGTCACCGGGATCAGCACGGGGCGGCGTCCCGGGCGGCGGCCGACCCTCCGCTCGGTCCCGGCCGGGGCCGGCGCCTTCGCCGCCGTGCTGGGGGTCGCCGGGCCCGTCCTCGGCCTGCCCCCGTTCGTGCCGACCGCCTCCGCCACCCTGCTGGGCGTGCTCGCCGAGCGGACCGTCGTGCGGCGGTCGCGCACGGCGCGCGCCGCCCGCCTGGTGGAGGCCGCGTCCGGCGAACCGGACCTGGTGAGCTTCGGGTACGCGGTCGCCGATGCGCTGAAGGGTGCGGGGCATTCCTCAGCGGGGGCCGAGGGGGTGCGGCTGGACGTCGACTCCGACGGGACCCTGCGCCTCACCCTCACCGGAGCGGGTCCGCAGGCGGCGGGCGCGTTCACCACCGCCCTCGACGAGCTGATCTCCCCACTGGTGGGCACCCCCCGCTACATCGTGCCCCGCTACACGCTGCCCGTCCCCGAGAACCCCGCCGCCGTGGCCGCGGCCGGCCGCGCCTGGCTCCGCGACCGCGCCCCCGCCAACGCCGTGGTCTTCCACGCGGTCCCGGCCCTCCTAGCCCGCAACCGCACCGGCGCCGAGGCGTTCACAACGGCATGGAACCGGTGGATCTCCACGGGCGAGACGGTCTACACCGCCAGCTCCGCCGGCGCCCGCCTCCTCTACTCCCACTACGCCACCGACCCCTACCCGGCGGAGACGGCCACCCGCCTCACGTGGGAGTGAACCAGCGGTTCGGCGGTTCGTCGGGGCGTCCTCATCCGCGGCAGCCCTGACGAGCCGCACACTCCCGGCCGCGATCGCCTTGAGGATGATGCGGCCGCGGCAGGGCACGGCCGTCATGGGCCGCCGCGGACGTACCGCTCCGTCCACCGAAGCGCAGGACCTTCTACCTGCCGTCCACCTCCGCCAGGCGATAGCATCGCCCCATCACTCTGGCCGCTCAGGTGGAGACGGCGGGTGTCGGGGCAAAGGGAGACACGTGAGCGGACCGACGGACCTCGATCTGGCCATCGTCACGGCGCTGGAGACCGTCGGGATGGTCGGCCGGGACACCACGGTGACCGAGCGCGAGGTGACACTGACGCTCAAGGACGGCACGGTGATCTCCTTCCCGCCCGACCATCTGCCCGCGTTCCTGGCGGGGGCGTGCAGCGAGTACCACCGCACCCACGGCGAGCACCACCCGCTGACCCACCTGCTGGAGGAGACCGGCGCGGCCGACGTCAGCCGCCGCTGGTAGCACCGGAACGGCCACGGGCCCGCCCTCCCTTCGGGAGAACGGGCCCGCCGTCCATGCGATCCGGGTCACCGCCCGGCGAGGGGTCAGACCTTGCCGCTGGCCAGCGACCCCAGGAGGTCGCGGTTGAGCTGCGAGATCGTGTCCAGCGGGATGCCCTTCGGGCAGACCGCCGCGCACTCGCCGATGTTGGTGCAGCCGCCGAACTCCTCCTCGTCGTGCTGGTTCAGCATGTTCACGACGCGGGCCTGCCGCTCGGGCTGCCCCTGCGGGAGCATGCCGAGGTGGGTGACCTTCGCCGCGGTGAACAGCATGCCCGAGGCGTTCGGGCAGGCGGCCACGCACGCGCCGCAGCCGATGCAGGTGGCCGCGTCGAACGCGCGGTCCGCGTCGACCTTGGGCACCGGGGCGGCGTGGGCGTCGGGCGCCGTGCCGGTGGGGGCGCTGATGTAGCCGCCCGCCTGGATGATGCGGTCGAACGCACCGCGGTCGACCACGAGGTCCTTGACCACCGGGAACGCCTTGGCCCGCCACGGCTCGACGGTGATGACGTCGCCGTCGGAGAAGCTGCGCATGTGCAGCTGGCAGGTGGTCGTGGTCTCGGGGCCGTGGGCGACACCGTCGATCACGACGCCACAGGCGCCGCAGATGCCCTCGCGGCAGTCGTGGTCGAACGCCACCGGGTCCTCGCCCGCAAGGGTGAGGTTCTCGTTGAGGACGTCGAGCATCTCGAGGAAGGACATGTCGGGCGACACGTCCTCGACCTTGTAGGTGACCATCCGGCCCTCGTCGCCGCGGCCCTTCTGGCGCCAAACGCGCAGGGTGATGTTCACTTGTAGCTCCGCTGCTTCATCTCGACGTACTCGTACTCCAGGTCTTCCTTGTGCAGCACCGGCCGCTCACCGGTCCCGGTGAACTCCCAGGCGGCGACGTAGGCGAACTCGTCGTCGTGCCGCAGCGCCTCGCCGTCCTCGGTCTGGCTCTCGGCGCGGAAGTGCCCGCCGCAGGACTCGCGCCGGTGGAGGGCGTCGATGCACATGAGCTCGGCGAGCTCGAAGAAGTCGGCCACGCGGCCGGCCTTCTCCAGCGCCTGGTTGAGCTCGTCGTTGGTGCCGAGCACCTTGACGTTCTGCCAGAACTCGTCGCGCAGCTCGCGGATGCGCTCGACGGCCTTGCGCAGGCCCTCCTCGGTGCGCTCCATGCCGCAGTAGTCCCACATGATGTGGCCGAGCTCCTTGTGGAAGGAGTCGACCGTGCGGGTGCCGTTGATGGAGAGCAGCTTGTCGATGCGCGCGCGCACCGCGTCGGCCGCCTCCTTGGCCTCGGGCGTGGTCTCGTCGACCTTGTCGAACGGGCCGGCGGCGAGGTAGTCGTTGATCGTGTTCGGCAGCACGAAGTAGCCGTCGGCCAGGCCCTGCATGAGCGCGCTCGCGCCCAGGCGGTTGGCGCCGTGGTCGGAGAAGTTGGCCTCCCCCGTCACGAACAGGCCCGGGATGGTGGTCTGGAGGTCGTAGTCGACCCACAGCCCGCCCATGGTGTAGTGCACCGCGGGGTAGATGCGCATCGGAACCTCGTAGGGGTTCTCGCCGGTGATGCGCTGGTACATGTCGAAGAGGTTGCCGTACTTGGCCTCGACCGCCGGGCGCCCCATGCGCTTGATGGCGTCGGCGAAGTCCAGGTACACGCCCAGCCCGCCCGGGCCGACGCCGCGGCCCTCGTCGCAGACGTTCTTTGCGGCGCGGGAGGCGATGTCGCGGGGCACGAGGTTGCCGAAGGCGGGGTAGATGCGCTCCAGGTAGTAGTCGCGCTCGTCCTCGGGGATCTCGCGCGGGTCGCGCGCGTCGCCGCCCTCCTTGGGCACCCAGATGCGGCCGTCGTTGCGCAGCGACTCGCTCATCAGGGTCAGCTTGGACTGGTAGTCGCCGCTGACCGGGATGCAGGTGGGGTGGATCTGGGTGAAGCACGGGTTGGCGAAGAGCGCGCCCTTGCGGTGCGCCCGCCAGGTGGCCGTGACGTTGCAGCCCATGGCGTTGGTCGACAGGTAGAAAACGTTGCCGTAGCCGCCGGAGGCGAGCACGACCGCGTCGGCGAAGTGGGTCTCGATCTCGCCGGTGACCATGTCGCGGGCCACGATGCCGCGGGCCTTGCCGTCGACGACGATGAGCTCCAGCATCTCGTGCCGGGTGTTCATCTCGACGGTGCCGGCGGCGATCTGGCGCTCCAGGGCCTGATAGGCGCCGATGAGCAGCTGCTGGCCCGTCTGGCCGCGGGCGTAGAAGGTGCGCGACACCTGCACGCCGCCGAAGGAGCGGTTGTCGAGCAGGCCGCCGTACTCGCGGGCGAAGGGCACGCCCTGGGCCACGCACTGGTCGATGATCTCGACGCTGACCTGCGAGAGCCGGTAGACGTTGGACTCGCGCGAGCGGAAGTCGCCGCCCTTGACGGTGTCGTAGAACAGCCGGTAGATGCTGTCGCCGTCGTTGCGGTAGTTCTTCGCCGCGTTGATGCCGCCCTGCGCGGCGATGCTGTGCGCCCGGCGGGGGCTGTCCTGGTAGCAGAAGGACGTCACCTTGTAGCCGGCCTCGCCGAGGGTGGCCGCGGCCGAGGCACCGGCCAGGCCGGTGCCGACGATGATGACCGACAGCTTGCGCCGGTTCGCGGGGTTGACCAGCTTCGCGCTGAAGCGGCGCTTGTCCCACTGCTCGGCGATGGGGCCTGCGGGCGCCTTCTCGTCGCGGATCGGGTCGCCCTCGATGAAGAGTTCGGTCATGTCAGCTCACCAGCCCGAAGAGAACGGAGAACGGCGGGAGCAGGAAGCCCACCGTGATGACCGCCGCCACAGCGGTCGAGATGGTGTGGAGGGCGCGCTCGCGGCTCGCCTTGTTCGCGCCCAGCGTCGCCAGCGCGCTCCAGATGCCGTGCCGCAGGTGCAGCCCGACCGCCAGGAGGGCGATGACGTAGCTCAGCACGACCCACCAGATCTGGAAGCCGTTGACCACCCGGATGTAGGGGCTGTCGGAGGCCCCGCCGGGGTGGATGGTGTTGGTCGTGAAGTGCAGGAGGTGGTAGATCACGAAGAGGATGACGATCACGCCGCCCCAGCGCATGACCTGGGTCGCATACCGCCGCGAGGGGGTCTGCGCGCTCTTCTTCACCTCGTAGCGCTGGCCCGCGGGGCGGGCCTTGTTCGCGCGCCGCCACAGGGCGAAGGCCGCGTAGGCATGGATGAGGACGGAGGCCAGCAGGACGATCCTCAAGATCCACAGGAAGCCCTCGTGCGGGAGCATCGGTTCGCCGATCTCGCGCAGGTGGTGGGCGTAGGTGTCGAAGGTCGTCTGACCCCCGAAGATCATGAGGTTGCCGTACATGTGTGCGATCAGGAAGAGAACAAGGATCGCACCGGTGACCGCCATCGCGGATTTGAGCGCGACCGAGGAGGTGAACGCCTCGGATCGCTGTTTGGTCAGGGTACTGTTCGCCACAACCTGTCACATTAGGACTCGATAAAGGAAGTCGTCCAAGTCATAGGAAACCTGGTGTCCATAGCCCTAGGCTATGGACATGCAGTTCCAGCAGCTCGCCTACTTCCTCGCGGTGGCCGAGACACGCCATTTCACCCGCGCAGCCGAGCTTTCGCGCGTCGCCCAGCCCAGTCTCAGCAAGCAGATCCGCAACCTCGAAGAGGAGCTGGGGGCGTCTCTGTTCAGCCGGGCACGGGGAAATATCACACTCACCCCGGCCGGCGAGGCCCTGCTCCCGCTGGCCCAGCGCATCATCACCGACATGGAGACCGCCCGCCGCGAGGTGCAGGAGCTGGCGGGCATGCGCCGCGGCCGGGTGCGGCTGGGCGCCACGCCGTCGCTGTGCGCGGGGCTGCTCGCCGACGCACTCGCGGGGTTCCACGACCGCTTCCCCGGGATCGAACTCCAGGTGGAGGAGAGCGGGTCGCGCGACCTGATCCGCGCCCTGGGCAAGGGCGAGCTGGACCTCGCGCTGATCATCCTGCCGCTCCAGAGCAGCGACCCCGCGTTCGTGACGACCCCGATCCTACGGGAGAACCTGGTGGTGGTCGGCGCGGCCGGCTCCGCCTGGGACGCCGACCGCACCTCCCTGCGCATCACCGACCTGCGCGGTCGCCCGCTGGTGATGTTCCGGCGCGGCTACGACGTGCGCGAGGCCACACTGCACGCCTGCCGGGCGGCCGGGTTCGAGCCGCACCTCGCAGTCGAGGGCGGCGAGATGGACGCGGTCCTGCGGTTCGTCGAGGCCGGGCTCGGCCTGGCCGTGGTCCCGAGCATGGTGCTGAAGAACCGGCCCGGGCTGCGCGGGGTGCCGCTGGCCGGCCCCCGCCTGCTGCGGACCATCGCGCTGGCCCACCGCAAGGACGTCGACCCCTCGCACACGGCCAACGCGTTCCGCCGCCACCTGATGGCCTACCTGTCGCACCTGACCCGCGCGGACCTGGGCGAGGACCTGGAGGTCATCGCGCCGCTGAGCGGCTGAGCCGGCCGCTCGCGGGGTGAGCGGGGCGCGCGGGTCGGGGCCGCGCACCTTCGCGCCGGGAATGCGCGCACGGCACCGCCGGAAAATCCGATAAATTGTTCAAATGAAGGCTGGGCTTACTTCCCCGGAGACCATTCCGCCCCCTTCGGCACCACGGGCCCCAAAAAGAACACACGCCCCATATGGGGTCATTCACCTCTTTTCAACCATAAACCGCCCATCGATAATTCACAGGCGTGGCATTTTTCACATCCGTTTCGCGGGAATTTCTTGCTGATTTCGTTATGGCCCCGGCCTAACGTGGCTTCCCTGGCCCTCCGCACCGCCTGCACATGCGGCGGGGCCGGCCGGCCCGCGCGAGCGGCCCCGGTGGAATGCGATACAAGCGGCCGGCCGGCCCCCGCGCACCCGCTACACCCTGCGCCGGCCCGCCCCCGCGCGAGATGGAGACGGCTGGGACATGACTTCCACACTTCCCCCGCCGGAGAATTCCGGCCTCAGGCGCGCGCGCATAGCGGAACGGACGTTCAGAACGGACCGGTGGTGGCTCGGCCCCCTGCTCACCACGCTGGGGCTGGCGGTCTTCATCGTCTACGCCACGGCGCGGGTCTTCCAGCAGGAGCACTACTGGGTCGAGCAGTACCACTACCTCACGCCGTTCTACTCGCCCTGCCTCTCGGCGTCGTGCGCACCCGGCTCCGCCGCCTTCGGCACGCTGCCCTGGGCGTTCCCGTGGTTCCTCCCCTACGCCCTGCTCAGCCTGCCGTTCCTGCTGCTGTTCCGGTTCACCTGCTACTACTACCGCAAGGCCTACTACCGCTCGATCTGGCAGTCGCCCACCGCCTGCGCCGTCCGCGAGCCGCATGGCAGCTACACCGGGGAGTCCCGCTTCCCGATGATCGGGCAGAACCTGCACCGCTACTTCTTCTACGTCGCCGTGCTGATCTCCCTGGTCAACACCTATGACGCGGTGGTGGCGCTGGGGCACGGGCACAACGGCGGGTTCGGAATCGGGATCGGCAATCTCATCCTGGTCGCCAACGTCGTCCTGCTGTGGTGCTACACGCTGAGCTGCCATTCCTGCCGGCACGCATTCGGCGGGCGGCTCAACAGCTTCGGCCGCCACCCCGCCCGCTACTGGATGTGGACGCAGATCTCCCGGCTCAATACCCGGCACATGACATTCGCCTGGATCACGCTGGGAACACTCATGCTCACCGACCTCTACGTCGCGCTGGTGTCCAGCGGAGCAATCACCGACCTGCGGATCTACAACTGAGCGGATCCCCCGTTCCCCCGCCCGCGGATATCGCGGCCGCAGTGCCTTGAGGCCGTCACGGCCGCCCGGAACGCGGCACGACAGATATCGACGCAATCGAAAGTCAGGCAGATGTCCGAGATCACACGGCACTCCTACGACGTGGTGGTGATCGGCGCCGGCGGCGCCGGTCTGCGCGCCGCGATCGAAGCACGCCAGCAGGGCAAGAAGACCGCGATCATCTCCAAGTCGCTGTTCGGCAAGGCCCACACCGTGATGGCCGAGGGCGGCGCGGCGGCCGCCCTGGGCAACGTCAACTCCGATGACCGGTGGCAGGTGCACTTCCGCGACACCATCCGCGGCGGCAAGTTCCTCAACAACCCGCGCATGGCCGAGCTGCACGCCAAGGAGTCCCCCGAGCGCATTCTGGAGCTGGAGTACTGGGGGGCTCTGTTCGACCGCACCAAGGACGGGCGGATCAGCCAGCGCAACTTCGGCGGCCACGAGTACCCGCGCCTGGCCCACGTCGGCGACCGCACCGGGCTGGAGCTGATCCGCACCCTCCAGCAGCGGGTGGTCCAGCTCCAGCAGGCCGACGCCGCCGAGCTGGGCGACCCCGAGGCCATGCTGCGGGTGTTCGCCGAGACCACGGTCACCGAGCTGCTCAAGGACGGCGAGCGGATCTCCGGGGCGTTCGGCTACGTCCGCGAGACCGGCGACCTGCTGCTGTTCGAGGCGCCCGCGGTCATCCTCGCCACCGGCGGCATCGGCAAGTCGTTCAAGGTCACCTCGAACTCCTGGGAGTACACCGGCGACGGCCACGTCCTGGCCCTGCGCGCAGGCGCCACCCTGCTGAACATGGAGTTCGTCCAGTTCCACCCCACCGGCATGGTCTGGCCGCCGTCGGTGAAGGGCATCCTCGTCACCGAATCGGTGCGCGGCGACGGCGGCGTGCTGCGCAACTCCGAGGGCGAGCGGTTCATGTTCGGCTACGTGCCTGACGTGTTCCGCGCCCAGTACGCCGAGACCGAGGACGAGGCCGACCGCTGGTACACCGACCCGGCGAACAACCGGCGGCCCCCTGAGCTGCTGCCGCGCGACGAGGTGGCGCGGGCCATCAACAACGAGGTCAAGGAGGGGCGCGGCTCGCCGCACGGCGGGGTGTTCCTGGACGTCTCCACCCGGCTGCCCGCCGAGGAGATCATGCGGCGGCTGCCGTCGATGCACCACCAGTTCAAGGAGCTGGCCGACGTCGACATCACGGCCGAGCCCATGGAGGTCGGCCCCACCTGCCACTACGTGATGGGCGGGGTGGAGGTCGACGCCGACACCGGCTCCGCCGTCGTTCCGGGGCTGTTCGCGGCGGGTGAGGTCTCCGGGGGCATGCACGGCTCCAACCGGCTGGGCGGCAACTCGCTCTCCGACCTGCTGGTCTTCGGCCGCCGCTGCGGCCTGGGCGCCGCGCGCTACCTGGACGAGCTGGACGGGTCGGGAACGGGCCGGCCCGCCGTGGCGGAGGGCGACCTGCGCGAGGCCGCCGACGACGTCCGCGCGCCGCTGGAGCGCGACACCGGCGAGAACCCCTACGCCCTGCACCAGGAGCTCCAGCAGACCATGAACGACCTGGTCGGCATCATCCGGCGCGGGCCCGAGATCGAGCAGGCCCTGGAGGCGCTGGACAAGCTCACCGAAAGGGTCGCGGGCGTGCGCGCCGAAGGCGGGCGGGTCTACAACCCGGGCTGGCACCTCGCGCTGGACCTGCGCAACATGCTCCTGGTGTCGCAGGCCATCGCCCGCGCGGCGCTGGAGCGTGAGGAGTCGCGCGGCGGGCATACCCGCGACGACTTCCCGTCGATGTCGCCGACCTGGCGGAGCGTCAACCTGGTCGCCTCGCTGCGCGGCGACCGCATCGCGCTGCGCCACCAGCCGCTCGACCCGCTCCGCCCCGACCTGCTGGAGCTGTTCGAGCGCGACGAGCTCGCCAAATACCTCAGCGAGGAGGAGCTGCCCGCGGCGTCGGCGAGCGCGGCCGAGAGCAGTCCGGACAGCGCAGTGGAGACGGCGGCGGGTACCGCGGAGGCGGACAGGACCGCAAAGGAGGAGAGGGAATGACCACCAAGCGGACGTTCCGCGTGTGGCGCGGCGACGGCGGCGACGGCGAACTCGCCCAGTACGAGGTGGAGGTCAACGAGGGCGAGGTCGTCCTCGACATCCTGCACCGGTTGCAGGCCACCCAGGCCCCGGACCTCGCGGTCCGGTGGAACTGCAAGGCGGGCAAGTGCGGCTCGTGCTCCATGGAGATCAACGGGCGGCCCCGGCTGTCGTGCATGACGCGCATGAGCACGTTCGCGCCCGGCGAGACCATCACGATCACCCCGATGCGCACCTTCCCGGTGATCCGCGACCTGGTGTGCGACGTGTCCTTCAACTACCAGAAGGCGCGCGAGATCCCCTCCTTCACCCCCGATCCGGCCACGGCCCCCGGCGACTTCCGGATGGCGCAGGCCGATGTCGGGCGGTCGCAGGAGTTCCGCAAGTGCATCGAGTGCTTCCTCTGCAACAACGTCTGCCACGTGATCCGCGACCACGAGGAGAACAAGGAGCACTTCTCGGGCCCGCGCTACCTCATGCGCGCGGCGGAGCTGGAGATGCACCCCGAGGACACCGCCGACCGGCGCAAGGTGGCGCAGGAGGAGTTCGGGCTCGGCTACTGCAACATCACCAAGTGCTGCACCGAGGTCTGCCCCGAGAACATCAAGATCACCGACAACGCGCTGATCCCGCTCAAGGAGCGCGTGGCCGACCGGCAGTACGACCCGCTCGTGTGGCTCGGCACCAAGATCGGCCTGCGCAAGGGCGCCGACACCCCCATCGTCCCCAACACCCGGCCGGCTCCCGCGGACGAGCCTCGCTGACCTCGGGAGACGCGGACGTCGTCTGTGCCCGGTCCCAGGAAGGCCGGGGCCGGGCACAGGCGGGGCAGCGGAGGGGCCCACGGTGTGGACGGGATGGCCCGCCGTCGCGGACAGCGGACCATGTCAGTGGAGCGGGCTACCGTGCCCCCATGAGCGACCTCTTCGAACTCACGCTGGTCCTGGACCTCGCGCTGTCCGACGCCGAGGCCGCAGAGCTCCGCTGGCACCTCGGCCAGGGCCCGAGGCCGGAGGGACCGGCGGCACTCACCGTCCCCCCGGCCCCCGCCCGCGACGGGGACGACCTCCGTCCGGCCGATGCCGACACCGCGCTCGCCTCGGATGACGCCTTCTACCCGGCGCTCGACCAGCGCGGCCTCGCGGCGCGCATCGGGGGCCACCTCTTCGCCGACCTGGAACCCCGCGGCGACGGCACCTGGTCGCTGATGTGCCGCCAGGAGGTGCACCCCGACGCGGGCGAGGCCATCGACCCGCTCGTGCACGGGCTCGCGGCCCGCGCCGTCGGCGGCGACACCGAACGCACCATCGGCTACCTCCGCTTTCACGAGGACATCCACATCGGGTCGGCGATCATCGTCCGCGCCGGCCGCCCCGGCCTGCGCCCGTGCGGCCCGAGGGCGCGGGGGCGGGACGGCCGGGAGCCCGGCGGGATCCGGCCGTTCTCGGTGTTCCCCGCCGAGATCATCCCCTGATCTTCGAACCCGTCGCGAGACCGGCGCTGCGCGGGGTGCACTGCTACTCACGCCACCGGCACGCCCGCACCGCCCGGTGGGCCGTCGGGCTGCCCGCGCGCCTCGCCGGTGCGCCGCCGGCCACCTGCCACGATGGCACCGGTGACGCCGACGCGCCCGCTGCGGCGTGATGACCAGCGAGGGAAGACCACCATGGCCGAGAGCAACGGACCGGAAGGCGCCAACGAGCAGCCCGACACCGACGCGGGGTTCCGGCACCGCTCCGCGGTCGTCCCCGGAGACGCCGGTACGCAGCCCCAGCCGGGCCGGATCGTGCCCGGCGACGGCCCCGATCCGGAGCACCCGCACGCCTTCCACCTCGCCCGGTCCGAGGCCATGGTCTTCGACGGCGGGCGGCTCCAAGGCGGGCACGGCGAGAACTGGCCCATCCTCGTCGACCAGCAGGCCGCCGTCTACCTCGTGAAACTCGAACCCGGCGGTATCCGCGAGCCGCACTGGCACCCGAGCGCCTGGGAGGTCAACTACGTGATCTCCGGCAGCGTCCGCTGGGTCTTCGTCGGCCCCGGCCAGACCCAGGACGCCTTCGATGCCGGAGCGGGCGACGTCATCTTCGCCCCGCAGGGCCACTTCCACTACTTCGAGAACACGAGCGACACCGAGGATCTCAACGTGCTCATCGTGTTCAACTCCTCCGCGACCGAGCCGGACGACGACATCGGTATCGTCCACGCGCTCAGCTCCCTGCCCCGGGACGTGCTCGCGTCGGTCTTCGGCGCGGACCCCCACGTCTTCGACGCGGTCCCGAAGACGCTGCGCCGCGTCGTCATCTCACGGCGCGGCGACCGGGCACCTCGCCAGGGCTAGCCGGCGGCCTCGGGTACCGCACCTTCCGTCAAAAGCAAGCAATTGTTAGGTTGGTGACCGTGGTAGCCCGCGGTGCGGATCGAGCCATCGCGGCGACCGAGCCCGAGGAGGATGGATCGCCGTGTCCGCCCAGACCAGACGCCCCGGCCCGGTCCTGCGACTGCGCCAGGCCCTGCTGGCGTCCGCGAAGCGGATGTCGGCGAGCCCGGCGTTCGCGCGGGTCGCCCCGCACGTCCTGCCGCGATTCGACCGGCTCCTCGGCCGGCTCTCCGGCGGCCGGCTCCAGACCACCCGCGGGACCGTGCCCGGCCTCCTGCTGACCACCACGGGGCGGCGCAGCGGACTCCCCCGCCAGGCGCCCGTGGCCTGCCTGCCCGAACGCGCCACGGGATCGTTCCTCGTCGTGGGCAGCAACTTCGGCCGCGAGCAGCACCCGGCGTGGACGGGGAACCTCCTGCACACCCCGCAGGCGCGGGTGAACTACCGGGGCCGCGAGATCGACGTGACGGCCGAGCTGCTCTCGCCCGCGGACAAGGCCGAGGTCTGGCCCCGGCTCACCGCGATGTGGCCCTACGACACCTACGCCGCCAGGTCCGGCCGCGACCTGCGGGTGTTCCGCCTGGTCCCGAGGTCCGGCTGAACGGTCGAACGGGCACCGGTTCCCCGGCGCACCACCGCCCAGCCGGAAACCCCACCTATGCGGAGGCTCCGCTCGTCGGGCCGCCCGCTCAGCCGCGCTTCTTCTGCGCGGTGAGCCGGCCGCGCTCCTTCTGGTCCAGGATGACCTTGCGGATGCGCACCGCCTCGGGCGTGACCTCGACGCACTCGTCCTCGCGGCAGAACTCCAGCGCCTGCTCCAGCGAGAGCTTGCGCGGCGGCACCAGGCGGACCAGCTCGTCGCCGGTGGACGACCGCATGTTGGTGAGCTTCTTCTCCTTGGTGATGTTGACGTCCATGTCGTCGGCGCGCGAGTTCTCGCCGACGATCATGCCCTCGTAGACCTCGGTGCCCGGCTCCACGAAGAGGATGCCGCGCTCCTGGAGGTTGAACATCGCGAAGGCGACGGCCTGCCCGCTGCGGTCGGCCACCATGGAGCCGTTGGGGCGGGTGCGCAGCTCGCCGAACCACGGCTCGAAGTTCTCGAAGACGTGGTGGGCGATGCCGCTGCCGCGGGTCTCGGTCAGGAACTCCGTACGGAAGCCGATCAGGCCGCGCGAGGGGACCAGCCAGTCCATCCGGATCCAGCCGGTGCCGTGGTTGGTCATGTTCTCCATGCGCCCCTTGCGCACGCTCAGGAGCTGGGTGATGGCGCCCATGTACTCCTCGGGGGCGTCGACGGTCAGGCGCTCGACGGGCTCGTGGACCTTGCCGTCGACCTCCTTGGTGACCACCTGCGGCTTGCCGACCGTCAGCTCGTAGCCCTCGCGGCGCATCTGCTCGACCAGGATGGCCAGGGCGAGCTCGCCGCGGCCCTGCACCTCCCAGGTGTCGGGGCGGTCGGTGGGCAGCACGCGCAGCGAAACGTTGCCGACCAGCTCCTTGTCGAGCCGGTCCTTGACCAGGCGCGCGGTGACCTTGGCGCCCTTGACCTTGCCGACCAGCGGCGAGGTGTTGGTGCCGATGGTCATGGAGATCGCGGGCTCGTCGACCGTGATCAGCGGCAGCGGGCGCGGGTCCTCGGGGTCGGCGAGGGTCTCGCCGATCATGATGTCGGGGATGCCGGCGATGGCGATGATGTCGCCGGGGCCGCCCGACTCGGCCGGCTTGCGCTCCAGCCCCTCGGTCATCAGCAGCTCGGTGATCTTCACCTGCTGCGTGGAGCCGTCGCCGCGGATCCACGCCACCTGCTGGCCCTTGCGGATCTCGCCCTGCTGCACCCGGCACAGGGCCAGGCGGCCCAGGAACGGGGAGGCGTCGAGGTTGGTGACGTGCGCCTGGAGCGGGGCATCGGGGATGTACTCGGGCGCGGGGATGGTGTCGAGGATGGTGCTGAACAGCGGCACCAGGTTCTCGTTGTCGGGGACCTCGCCGTTGCCCGGGCGGTTCAGGGACGCCTTGCCGTCGCGGGCGCAGGCGTAGACGATCGGGAACTCGATCTGCGACTCGTCGGCGTCGAGGTCCATGAACAGCTCGTAGGTGTCGTCGACGACCTCGGCGATACGGCTGTCGGGGCGGTCGACCTTGTTGATCACCAGGATCACCGGGAGCTTGGCCGACAGGGCCTTGCGCAGGACGAACCGGGTCTGCGGCAGCGGGCCCTCGCTGGCGTCGACCAGCAGCACGACGCCGTCGACCATGGACAGGCCGCGTTCGACCTCGCCGCCGAAGTCGGCGTGGCCGGGGGTGTCGATGATGTTGATGACGACGTCGTCGCCCTCAGGGGTGGTGTAGTGGACCGCGGTGTTCTTCGCGAGAATGGTGATGCCCTTCTCGCGTTCCAGGTCGTTGGAGTCCATGACGCGCTCATCAACGTCCTGGTTGGCCCGGAAGACACCCGACTGCCAGAGCATGGCGTCGACGAGCGTGGTCTTGCCATGGTCGACGTGGGCGACGATGGCGACGTTGCGGAGGTCAGTCCGACGTGCGGAGCCTTCGAGAGGCGTGGCGCTGGACATGCGAAAGTCTCGATCTCATCTGCTGGGAAGAACCGCGACTCCCGCGGTCGCCACCCAGTTTATGCGGTGCGGCCCGACCTCCGGGGAGACGAGCCGGTCACGCAGGGAATAAGGGAAATGCGGGGGACATAGCGGACCAAGAGGGGACAGGCGGTCCCGGCCGGCCGGCGGGCCGCGGAGCGGGCCGGACGACCGGATGCACGGCGGCGCGGGACGGCGCACGGCCGGACCCGCGCGAGGGGCCGAAGGGACAAACGCGCTCAGCCCACCAGGTGGGGGCGGATGTCGTCGATGAACGGGACGTCCGCGGGCAGCCAGTCGACCTCGGTCAGCGCCTCGGCGCGCAGCCAGCGCAGCGACAGGTGCTCCAGCGCCGCGGGCTCGCCCTCGATCAGCTCGGCGACCCACACGCGCAGGATCGCGGGCGGCCCCTGCGCCCGCCGCGGGAACCCGACGTCGCCGCCCACCCGCTGGCGCGGTTTCACGAGCACGCCCAGCTCCTCCTTGCACTCCCGGATGAGGGCGTCGATGTCGGTCTCGCCCGGGTCGACCTTGCCGCCGGGCAGCTCCCAGCGGCCGCGCAGCTGCGGCGGGTCCGCCCGCTGAGCGGCGAGGAGGGCTCCTCCGCGGATGATGGCCGCGCCGACGACGACCTGTATCTGCTCTGTCACGGGGTCAGGGTAGAGCGGGGAATCGGAGGCGGGCATGAGAGCGGCGGTGAGAGCCGGGTCACGCGGCTCTGCGCGCCGGCTGCTGCGCGCGTCCGGCCGCGACGAGGCGGCGCGCGGCGCCCTCGGGGTCGGTCGCGGGGTGGCTGTAGGGGGCGCCCTGGACGTCGCGCCAGCGGAACTGGCCGCCCAGGCACCACACGGTGAGGCCCGCCCGCACCGACAGCAGCGCCACCGTGGACCGTTCCCCCGCATACAGGCGGCGCTCGCCCGCCGCCGCCAGATGGCCGCGCAGCCGGCCGACGGCCTCGGCGGGGGAAACCGGGGAGGAAGCGTTGATCCACGAGAGGGTGCCCACGAACGCGTGCCTTTCCATACGGTCCCGCGGCCGACGGTGCCCGCCCGCGGTGGTGTGTGGTCATCGGCGGGGCATCCCGCCACCAGCGTCGCTCATACCCCTGTGACCAGCATGTGCAAACAGTTCTGCTCGATTCGATCACTTCTTGATCACGGAGTGACCGCATGATCACAGAATCCGCATTGACGGACGTGCCGCCGCCGCGCTAAGAGCGCGCCGAAACGCGAAGGGGGGGCGTGACCAGCGGGAACACGGAGGGGGCCGGTCCGGAGCGGTTCGGGGGACGGACCACGGTCGCCCTGGAGGCCGGGCCAGGGGACGGAAGACCGGCATCGGCGCGGAACGATCGCGGCGCGCACCGTCGCGCACGCGCCCCAGCGGACGCCTCGGAGGCACGACCGCGGCCGTTGACCGCATCCGGCCACCAGGTGCACGCCCGTCGCGGGCCGGATCGCCGACACGGAAGGGCACGGGGGCAAGCCTCGGGCGCCGGCCTGCGGCCGGCGCCCGAGGGGGCCGACGCTCTCCGGGGGGAGTGGAAAGAGCGTCAGCGTCCGGAGTGGCTGATGGTCCGGTGGTACGCCGAGGGTGTCGGGGGCACCGCGGTACGCGGCGGGCGCCCGGGGCGGTCCGGAAGACGAGGAGGGGGGTCGGGCCGGGGACGGCGGACGGACACGCGGGACGGGACGCCGAGGGCGCCGGCCCAGTGTGCGGCGGGCACCGCACACAGCGGGTCCATCACACCCGCGGCAGGGCGGCCACCTCGCCCGATCCGCAGATTGCGCCCCGGTTTCAGCCTCATAAGGGGAGCCTATTCATACCTGGACGCCCACGGGGCGGAAACTCAAAAAACTCAAGGCGTCCACATGATGACGGCCAGGGGCCACCGCCTCGCCTTTCCCCGTACACGGGGGCGACGGGATCACCGCCTCGCCGGGGCGAGACCCCTGGCCTTGCCGCGACGTGTGCCCGGGAGAGGAGCAGGCACCGGCGCGGCCGGGGCGACACCGGCGGACCGGGAGAGGGAGGGTCGGCCCGCAGGTTCGCTGGCTCCACGTTAGGGGACAAAGGGACGCGGTTGATTGCAATCAGGGAATGAATGTGAACTATTTTCGCGTGACCGGGTCGAATGGCAGTCCGAAAAGTCACCTATGGCGGGCTAATGGACGTGATCTCCATCTTAAAAAAGAGCGGTTTCCACCTTTCGCCACCTTCCACCACCTTTCATCACCTTTCACGATCTTCGTCGCGAACGCCCGGGATGAGCGATGTTCGTGCCGGATGACGGATCCCGGTCCCGGTCAGGCACCCGACAGGCGGTGCGCCAGGGCGGTGTGGCGGCGGCCCGCGCTCGCGTTGCGCACCGCCTGGGCGATGGCCTTGCGCGAACCCACCAGGACGACCAGCTTCTTCGCGCGGGTGATGGCGGTGTAGAGGAGGTTGCGCTGGAGCATCATCCACGCGCTCGTCGTGACCGGGATGACGACGGCGGGGTACTCGCTGCCCTGGGACCGGTGCACGGTGACGGCGTAGGCGTGGGTCAGCTCGTCGAGCTCGCCGAAGTCATAGGCGATGTCCTCGTCCTCGTCGGTGCGCACGGTCAGCTCCTGCGCGTCGGAATCGATCCCGGTGACCACGCCCAGCGTGCCGTTGAAGACGCCGTTGGCGCCCTTGTCATAGTTGTTCCTGATCTGGGTGACCTTGTCGCCGACCCGGAAGACCCGGCCGCCGAACCGGCGCTCGGCCACCCCGTCGCCCGGCGGGGTGAGGGCGGCCTGGAGCTGCGTGTTCAGGTTGCCCGCGCCGGCCGGGCCGCGGTGCATGGGGGTGAGCACCTGGATGTCGCGCCGCGGGTCCAGGCCGAACTTCCGGGGGATCCGGCGGGCCACGACGTCGACGGTGAGGGCGGCGGCCTCGTCGGTGTCGTCGCACGGGAAGAGGAAGAAGTCGGTCATGCCGTCGAGCTCCGGCGGCTTACCGCGGTTGATCCGGTGGGCGTTGACGACGACCCCGGACTGCTGCGCCTGCCGGAAGACATGGGTCAGCCGGACACTGGGGATCGGCGAGCCCACAGCGGAGGGACCGGGATCAGAGTCGGAGTCGGGATCGGGATCGGGGAGAGCGGGGGGATCAGGGAGACCGGGGGTACCGGCAGGATCATCCCGGCTCTCACCGTGCGCCAGCAAATCGCGGAGCACCTGCCCCGCCCCGACCGACGGCAGCTGGTCGACATCGCCCACCAGCAGCAGGTGCGCCCCGGGCGGGACGGCCTTCGCGAGCTTGTTGGCGAGCAGCAGGTCCAGCATCGACGCCTCGTCCACGACCAGCAGGTCGCAGTCGAGGGGGCGGTCGCGGTCGAAGGAGGCGTCGCCGCCGGGCTTGAGCTCCAGCAGCCGGTGGACCGTCGAGGCGTCGTGGCCGGTCAGCTCGGTCATGCGCTTGGCGGCCCGGCCGGTGGGCGCGGCGAGGATGATCTTCGCCCGCTTGGCGGCGGCGAGGGTGATGACCGACGCCACCGTGAACGACTTGCCGCACCCGGGGCCTCCGGTGAGGACCGCGACCTTGCGGGTGAGGGCCAGGCGGACTGCGGCCTCCTGCTCGGGCGCGAGGTCGGCTCCGGTGCGGGTGCGCAGCCAGGAGAGCGCCTTGTCCCAGTCGACGCCAGCGAAGGCGCCCAGCCGGTCGTCGGGGTGGCGGAGGAGGGTCCGCAACTGAGCGGCGAGGGCAACCTCGGCCCGTTGGAAGGGCACGAGGTAGACGGCGGTGACGGGGGCGCCGTCGGGGCCGGGGATCCTCTCCGACACCACGCCCTCGTCGGCCACCAGGTCGGCGAGGCAGTCGATCACCAGGCCGGAGTCGACCTGGAGGATCTTCACGGCGTCGGCGATCAGGCGCTCCTCGGGGAGGTAGCAATGGCCGTCGGAGGTCGACTCCGACAGCGTGAACTGGATGCCGGCCATGACCCGCTGGGGGCTGTCGTGGGGGATCCCGACGGCGCGCGCGATGGTGTCGGCGGTCTTGAAGCCGATGCCCCACACGTCGGAGGCGAGCTTGTAGGGCTCCTCGCGGACGACCCGGATGGAGTCGTCGCCGTACTTCTTGTAGATGCGCACGGCCAGCGACGTGGAGACCTCGATCCCCTGGAGGAAGACCATGACCTCCTTGATGGCCTTCTGCTCCTCCCACGCATCGGCGATCAGCTTGGTGCGCTTCGGCCCGAGCTTGGGGACCTCGATCAGACGCTCGGGCGTCTTCTCGATGACATCGAGCGCCTCGACCCCGAAGTACTCCACAATCCGCTCGGCCAACCGCGGCCCGATCCCCTTGACCAGCCCCGACCCGAGATACCGCCGCACCCCTTGAACGGTCGCGGGCAGCACGGTGCTGTAATCCTCGACCAAGAACTGCCGCCCATACTGCGGATGCGACCCCCACCGCCCCCGCATCCGCAACGACTCCCCCGGCTGCGCCCCGAGCAACGCCCCCACGACGGTGGTCAACTCCCCACCACGCCCGTTGTCGACCTTGGCAACGGTGTAGCCGGTGTCTTCATTGGCGTAGGTGACGCGTTCGAGGACACCTTCGAGGACGGCCATCTGATGAGCGCCGTGCGCCACTCGTCCGCCGGTCATGTGCCCCCTTCGACAGGTCTGGCTTCATCCCATCGGGGATGACGTCAGGTTGCAAAGTGCTCTCGGTGATAGGAGAAGTACTCGTCACTGGGATGGTGGCCAGTAACCTCCCGCAGGGGACCGACCTCTGCACCGTCGAGAATGTTGAAGACTTGCCTATTTTCATTCACTACGACAGTCCCGGTATCAAATCTTACATGATCATCGGAACAGAGGCAGAGCATGTTATTAAGAACGTCCGGACCATGATGAGGGCTTCCTAGGGCCTGGATATGGGCGGCTTCGGCATAGTGCCCTCTCCGGGTCAGAAGGACGGCGCCACAAAATTGACACCTGAACTCATGGATCGCTTTTATACGTATCCCAAGCTTTCCGTCGCGCATCAGCTTCCTGGCGTATCCCACCTTCGTCTCGGGGACGTCACCATCGCCGACCTCCACCTCTGAAGGCTGGGGAACATCGCCGTGCATTTTCCCATCCAGCGGCACCACAATGTCGACCCGCGGCCTGAAGATGTCAGTTGAATCAACAGCCACAAGCCAGTAGCGGAAAATAGTGTACCCGTCTCTTCCGATTTCCGACCAGTGATCCGCGACATAGAATAGACCGTCGTATCGGTACCCCGAGCTCGGTGCGTACGGACTATGGTGGGCCCGCTTTCGCTTCTTACTCACACCTCGAATTACCCGTACAGGCCATCCACGCTCTTGGTTGATCGTCAGTGCCATATTCCCCATGGCCATCTTCTGATCCGCCACCTGGCGCCCAGTACTATCATCCCTGCCACCATGACCCGTATACAAGATCTTGGTCAGATGATCCTCGTCATCAACGTAGCCTCCTGACAGGACTACGGACTCAGCAGCAGTGTCCTTCCGCCAACAGATACCAGCCTGCGCGTCACGATGAACTCCTTTTTTATTCATCTCCGCATAGCTATCGAAATGATCCCCTGGGAATATTCCGTCGATATTTCCAATCATCATTCCTCCAAGAAAAGATATCTCAGCTGAAATTTGAGAGGTTAGACGCCTTCAACTAGACCCCTCGCAACGACGGATTTTGCCAGAGTTTCGTCCATGAATCCATGCCACACAGGGCGGATCGACGGCCCTTCAGAGCACCGTGGGATCCTTGGAGTTGAATATCACTCTCTGCTATGGGGGCGCACAACACTGTTATCATCTTCGTTCAGTAGCTGAACACCACGTCACTCAGTACTACAAGGCTTCCCAGCGTGAGTGCGTACACGCTCGCGTGCTAACGCTCAGTCATATTTGGAGATCTTGTCGCCAGTGGACCGTTGCGGGCGACTAGGAGCTGACGGAGACCCCCTATGAAGGCACGCGGAGTTCGCCGATTGGGGCGGCTGGTCGATGGGGACCCGACCGAGGTCGGGCAGTATCGGCTAGTCGGGAGGATCGGTTCCGGGGGGATGGGCGTCGTGTACGCCGGGACCGTCGATGGGGTCAATGGGTATCTGGCCATCAAGGTCATCCATGCCGAGCACGCCGCCAGGGCCGAGTTCCGGCGGAACTTCGCGCACGAAGCGCGGCTGTTGGCGCGGGTGAACAGTCCGTGTGTGGCCAGGTTTGTCCAGGCCGATGTCGAGGCCGACCCTCCCTGGCTTGCCACCGAGTACGTTCCTGGGCCCACTGTGCGGCACCACGTTGAGCGGCACGGCCCGCTCCGTGGCGGGATGCTGGTGGGATTGGCTGTGGGCGCGGCCGACGCGCTGCGTGCCATTCACGCGGCCGGCATTGTGCACCGTGACCTCAAGCCCAGCAACGTCGTCATCTCCCCCACCGGCCCCAAGGTGCTCGACTTCGGGATCGCTCGCCCCACCGGTGGAGAAGATCCGACCCGGTGGCGGCGCGTACGACGGCTTCGCCGGGCCCTCCAGACGCTCGGCAGCGCTCCCCAGCCCGACGTCAGCGGGACCGACGACTCGGCTCAGCCGGTGCGCGACCGTGTCGGGACGCCCGGGTGGATCAGCCCCGAGCAGTACCGCGGGCTGCCCGCCACCGATCGCTCCGACATCTTCCTGTGGGGCTGCCTGGTGGCCTTCGCCGCTGCGGCCCACGACCCGTTCGGACACGGGCACCCGAAGGAAATGGCCCGGCGCGTGGTGACCGAGGCCCCCGACCTCGCGGGGCTCACCCCCGCTATGGAGAAGCTGGTCCTTGCAGCTATGGCCAAGAATCCCGCTGACCGCCCGGACTCCGGTGTGCTCCTCGACCGCGCCCTCGCACTGGCGGCGGGTGATTCCGTCGACGATCCCCCTCGCCCCACGAGTGCGCAGCGGGCCGTGGCCGTGCGGGGCCTGCTCAAGAAGACATGGACGGACGTGGCCGTCAAGTTGCCGCAGCCCGCACGTAGCTGGGGTGGGATCTTGGGGCCGAAATCTGAGATGTAGGGATCGATGTCGCCGTGGGCTGCCGTTCGGCTCGGCGGCCGGCACCGGGTGCGGGGATCAGGGACCGGACGGCGGCGTGGGCGGCATGTCCTCGCCGAGCACCGCCAGAACCCGGTCACGGTCCGCCTTCCGCAACCCCTTGGCGACCTGGCGGTAGGAGTGCCACACCATCTCCACCAGTTCGTCGTCCGGCACGTCGCCGTCGAGCATGACCGTGTTCCAGTGCCGCTTGTTCAGGTGGTAGCCGGGGATCACCGAGATGTACTGCGCGCGCAGTTCCAGCGCCAAGGACGGCTCACATTTGAGGGAGACCCGCGGTGCCCCCTCCTTGTCATGCGAGAGGATCGCGAACATCTTCCCCGCCACCTGGTAGACCGGCATCCCCGACGGGAACGGGTACGTCTCCTCCGCTTCCGGGAACCACAGTAGGACGTCGACCAGCTGCTCGGGGGTCATCCCGGATCCCTTTCCGTGGTACGGCCTTGCCGTGTAGCCGTATCACGCCAGCGTGACGATTCCCGCGGATGACATCCGGAGCAACCGTCATAACGCGAGGAGCAGGAAGCCGGCGAGCGCCGTCACCACCCCGACCACGCCCGCGAACGTGCGCGACGCCATGATCGCGGACTCACTCCACGTCTGCCGGGCTGCGTAGCAGACCAACAGCGCGACCATGGAGGCGAGGGCCGAACCGAGCACGATGATGAGGACAGCAAGGATCGCATGCAACGAGGGCTCCTTCGACGCAACGGGGAACGGGAAGGCGCGTGCTCACCATGATCCATATACCCCGGCGGAAGGTGCCCCTGCCTCCTTCAGGCCAGTGCAGCGACCAGGTTGGTCAATCTTCAGGTATCCACAGCCCGAGGTCGATCTCCAATCGCGTGATCATCTTGTCGACCTCGTGCTCGAAGGCCGCTTGAGGGACGAGCTCCCCATCGTCGGCAACTGGAGCGGCTGTAAGCCGGATCTCGTACACAGCGCTCCTGGTCTGAGCCACGACAGCGTACGAGGTGAGATCGGGGTCATCCGCCGAGGCACCGTAAACATAGCTCGACCGGTCCGCGAGCGCCCCATCGCCTTCGCTCTCCACGGTCGAGACAGCGTCGCCTATGGTGTTCTGTCGATCTTCGAACTCCGCGGACGCCAATTCAACGGGGTCTCCACCATCTTCCGATGGAATATTGGCCCGATAGGAAAAATCCAATTCCCAAGGGTCGATGTACTGGTAGTCAGGGATGAGGGTCCACTGGCAGCTATCCGATACAGTCCGATCCGCTACCGCTGATCCTTCGTCCTCAGCGGTGTCGACATAATCCTCGTCCGAGTCAGTTCGCGTGACGTTGATGGTCGACGTCGTGGGAAGAGTCGTCGAGCAGAGATCCAGGGTTCCCGGGTCCAAGGTCTCCTGCGGCTCCCCCGTCGCCCCTGCCCCCACACTCGGATTGTCGGCACCTGACGGGGACGCGGCGATTCCGGCGAGCGCCTGAATACCCCCGACCACCAAGCCGACGACGGAAAGCCCGGCAATGGTCCCGCAGCCGAGCATCGTCAGTCCGGCTCGCCAGCCGCGGATGCCCTGGTTACTCCTGGAATCGGGGCCTCGCTCAGGCATCGTGGATCCTCAAGTCGGCGGCGGATATTAGAAGCACGAGTTCCACTGGAGCCTCGCGTATTCACTCCTGCGCATCCAGCTGCGCCCTGACGTCGGGGTGTTCGAGGGGGCGGGTGAATCCCAGGATGTCGGCGCGGCTCGGGTCATCGTACTCACGCGTGGCGATAGGACCGCAACTGGTGCACCACGCCTCGACCATGAGCCCGTCACCGATCACCATGCCGACGTGCCCCGGTCCCGGGGGCTCGCCAGGGCGCTGGACGTCGAAGAAAACGAAGTCGCCCGGCTGCTCCTCACCCTGGGGGATCTCCGGCCCAAAACTCCACTGGTCCTGGGAGATCCGCGGAATCGTCACCCCGATGCTCTCGTATGCCTTGAGCAGCAGCCCCGAGCAGTCGTAGCCGACCGGCCCCGTCCCGCCCCAGATGTAGGGCTTCCCCCGCTGATCCATGGCCCAGTCCACGACGCTTTGCGCCGCTTCGCTCGACGCGCGCCCGACGGGGATACCGTCCTCGTTGACCTCGCAGTTCACCGCGGTATCGATCGACCCACTGGTGTCGAAGTCGCCGTCGGCGTACCTCTCGGCCCATTCCATGACGTCGTCGACGTACCACCACGCGTGGTTGTAGCCGAAGATCGCCTGCCGCATGTCGTCCTGCGCGCCGTGGGCGATGAGGTAGTCCGCGGAGGCGGGGATCGCGTCGGCGGGGTCGTAGACGTTCACGACACCGTCATCGTTGCCGTCCTGGCCATACCCCTCGTCGGGCCGGTCGTCGGCGTCCATGATGGGCTCGCCGCCCCAGCTGTTGCCGGCCGCAGAACCGTCGAGGGCACCGAACTGCATGGGGCCGGCCGCCCCCCAGTCGTTGTGCCCCTCGCTCACGCCTGGCCCCTCCCAGCGGCCGTGCTGGGTCTCGACCTGCCCGATTCCGGCGAGGATGTTCCAGGGAAGCCCCTTGTCCTCCCCGACCTCCCGGTAGATCTCCAGGTAGTTCGCCGGAATGGAATCTTCCGCATATCCGCTGCTGTCGGCCTGCGCGGCACTGTCCTCGGACGTGCAGCGCAGCCCTCCGGCTGCGTTGAGGATGCCCGGGTTCATCGTTGCCAGGGGGAGGATGACGACGGCCAAGGCGATCACCCCCGCGATCACCAGCCCGAGGGCGATCGCGAGCCGGGTCGCCGCGGAGCCGCGGTCGTTGGGGACGGCTCGCACGAAGAGGGGGATCATGGCGTCATCATCTCCCGGAGGTCGTGCGGAGGGCGTAGTGGGCTGAAGATGCCGCGAACGGACCGGTGCTGCTCACCGTCATCACCCTTCCCCGAAGTTTCCTGCGTCGGCCGGCTGGAAGTCGAAGACGCGCCACTCGCCACGCTCCTGCACCACCGTGATCGCGAAGTCGCCCAGGTCCTCCGACGCCCCGCTGTCGTCCTCGGTGATGGACTGGGCCTGGACGACGAACACGATCGACTCGTCATCGAAGCTGCGGATGGACTCCACATCGGCGCGTCCCTCCGCGACCGCCTCCTGCTCGCCCATCTCGGCCCACATGGCCCCGGCACCCGAACTCTGGGCCAGTGTTCGGGCGTAATCGCGGGTGGCCAGGGCCTCCATGGCCGCGTAGTACTGCTCGGGGGAACGCGTGTAGTCGATGGTGCCGTAGGCGGTGGCGAACGCCTGAGCGGTGGCCGCGGCGCCCTTCATCTCCTCCTCGGGGAACGGCAACCAGTCGAGCACCTGCATGTCATCGACGGCCGTGGTGGGGATCGGGCTGGGAGGGGCCGCTGCGGGCTGGTCGGCCCCACTCCCCTGTCCCTCCCCTGAGGGTTGCTGATCGCCTTGCTGATTTCCCTCGGCCTCGTCGTCCCCACCCGAGAAGCCGCCCATGCTCAGGTAGATACCGAAGACGACCAGGACGGCGACGAGGAGGCCGAACACGAGGCGCTGCTGCCCCTCGGAGAGCGACTTGGGCATGGCTGGGCGTTCCCTACGGCGAGCGGACGGACTGGGTCGGAGGGTTCGGGGGACGGAGCACGTGCCGTCGGCCGGTGCCCGCACCCGACTGGGACGTGCGGGCACGGGCCGACAGGCGTGGGTCAGTCATCGCCGCGAAGCCAGAACGGGATGTCCCTCCGCTGCTGGTTGCGGCGGCCTTGGCCATCCGAGCCGGTCCAGAACGGGCTGATCGGCGCATCGTTCTTCGGTTTGCCGGAACCGGTGATCCAGTTGCCGCCTTCACCCCGCGCAGGTGGAGCGGGCGCGGGACGGGGTGCACGCGCCGGGGGCACCGGCCGGTCCTGCCGGGTGCGCGGACCACCCCAGCGCGAGCCGCTGGACGTGTCGCCCATCAACGGGGCGGCCGACCGGCCGCGGAAGATGCCCTGCCCCGAGCTGGGCGCCGGACGGTCGGCGGCCGCTGCCGCCCCGCCGGCGTCGCCGCCTCGCGGCGGCGCGGCACGCTGGCCGGTGCCGGACCCGGTGCCGAACACCGACGCCCATCCGGTATCGCCCGTCCCCGTGTATCCGCCAGCCGGGCGTTGCGGGATGGGGCCACGGGCGGCCGCTCCGGTGCCGAGACCCGCTGACGCAGCCTCGCTCAAGCGCGGCGCCTGCGCCGAGCTTCGTTGTGTGGTGGCGCCCTGGTGTGTCCGGCCGCTATCTGCGGGACCCGACTGACCGAGATGCAAGGGTGGTGGAGCGGACGTGTCCCGGACCCGCCCGTAGCCGGCGGTCCCGCGGGCGCGACCGGAGTCGCCGCGGGTGGTGGATGCGTCGCTCTCGCCCGGGTCGCCCGCGGCAGTACCGCGGACGGCGTCCGCCGCTTCTGCCGCACCGGCGGCACCGGGACCCGCCGGAACGGCTCCGGCCACGGCTGCAAGCTGCGGCGCACGCCGGAGGCCCCACCGCTGGGCGCGCATGTAGGCGACGGGCGGGAGGACGTTCGCACTGCGACTGAGAGCACTGCTGGTCACAGCATCGCTGACCATGCGCGAGGTGAACGTATTCGCGTTCACCGAGGCGAAGAGGTGCGCGAACGGCTTGCGGTAGACGAACAGCGCCAGTGTGAAGAGCGCCAGCAGGATCATCTGAAGACCCCAGCCGAGGTTCGTCGCCATTACCATCCCGTAGCACATCACGAGCAGGGAGATCAGCAGGACGACGAAGATCTGCTTGAGCAGCAGTCCGAGCAACATCTCGAACCATCGGAGGAGTACGGTCCGACCGTATCCTGGATGGATTCCGATGAGCAGGAATATCGGAGACAGGAGCAGAAGGAGAAGAAAACCGATCTTCAGGACGATGAGCGCGACCGATCCCGCAAGAATCAGCCCTCCGGCGAACACCGCCGCAAACAGGGCAAGGGTCGCGACACCCAGGCGACTTCCTTGTTGGTCCCCTTCGAACAGCGGATAAACGCCGGGGTACGACGATTCTACGTTCTGAGCGATCTCCTGGTATTGATCCTGCTTTTCGTCCATCAGCTCGCGCGCATCCACCTCGCCATCGGCGATCTGCTGCTGCTCGATCCTGCTGATCCCCTGCGCCGCCATGAGGTCAACGGCATGCAGCGCGGCAGCACTGTCAGCCACGTCCCCGGAGCCGAACTGCCCGGCGACCCATGGTTGACAGACCAGGCTGCCCCACAGCATGTCGGCGTTCTGCCGAACGGCGAAGTCACCGTCGGACTCCCACGACGCCTGCTCAATCTCCGGAGCACCGCCAGGGCAATTATTCGACCCTCCGGTTGCCGTGACCCGAGATACCGCCGAGTTCACCAATTGATTTCCGGAATTGACGAGGGTTCCGGCCATACTGAGAATCTGGCCTGGATTGACGAGAATCCAGATCCCGATCGCGGTCGCCAGCACCATCCATACGGTGCTTTCGATGGTGAGTGTCACGCGTTTGCGGATCAGCCCGTACCAGCCGAGCCAGACGGCCCCCAAGATGACGACCGTGGGAAGCAGCGGACGCCAGATTCCTTCTCGCAGCTGATTGATGACGCTTTCAACGAGCGAGTTGAAGCTGGCCAGCAGTCCATCCGACGTCGCGGCCTGATAAACGGTGATGGTCGACTGGTTGATCGTCTTGGAGAGGTCCCACGCCGTGTTGCTCAGGGTCGCGACCGCGCTCGACCCCATCTTGTCGACACACGATTCCCGGATCACATGCCACTGCTGGCCCGACGTCCCGTACTGCCCGTAAAGGCTTGCGTCAGGGGGGAGCCCGTCCGGGGAGCCGACAATCGACGACTGCGACTGCGGCGGCACCAGCAACCCATCCGCCCCGCTCCCCGCAGCCTCCGGCTGCGGGGCGGGCTCGCCCTCGCATACGGGGGCCGCCTGGGCGGTACCGGTGCTGAGGGGGATGAGGAGGAAGGCCAGGACCAGCATGGCCGTTGTCACGTAGCGTTTCAGGTGCCGGCCCCCCGCCGACCGGGGTGACCACCGGTGCAAGGGTGTCGACCTCGGGCTCATCCTCAGCGCTCCTGCCTCATGGTTCCCATGGTTCCGATGCCGCCGGTGCCCACGAGGGCGCCGTCGGCGGCCCTGTGGTGGTCGTCGTCTTCGTCGGGCCGTTGCCGGGTCGGGTTGGTGTCGAGCCACCGCAGCAGTTCGTCGGACACCAGGTCTACGGCGATGCGTCCGGCCCGGCCGTCGAGGTCGCGGAAGATGCACTCGCCGTTGCCGAGGTTGCGCAGCATGGCCATGTGGTCTTCGGACGGCTCCACGCCCAGCAGGGCCATCACGCTCTCGACCTCGAACCGCTCGCTGGAGCGGAAGGCGAACACGCTGGACAGGCAGTTGGTGACCTGCTCGTTGAGGAGGTCGCCCGCGTTCTGGCTGACCAGGATCAGCGCGGTGTTGCGCGACCGTCCCATCCGCGACACCTCGGGCACCAGCTTGGCGCCCTCGGGTGTGGAGGTCACCGCCCACGCCTCGTCCAGGAAGATGGCCTTCGGCAGGTGGCGGTCGAGCCCGTTCATGAGCCGCCGGGCGAACTGGCTGACCAGGTAGAGCAGGGCCACGGAGAGCCGCTGCTCGTAGGAGTAGTCGTCGCGCCCGATCGTGGAGTCGGGCAGGGTCAGCCCGCCCAGGGTGAACACGGTGGTCCATCCCTCGGTGTCGATCTGCGCTTCACCCTGGGGGTCGAAGCACAGGCTGGCGAGCCGCATGTCCGACATCGATTGCAGGACCGCGCCGAGGTTGCGCGACGCGGCGTCGTGGGAGTTCTCCAGGTAGGTGATGACCTTGGCGAGGCTGGGCCGCGGCTGGTTGGCCACCGCCGCGACCGCCTGGATCATGGCGGACTCGCGCTCCTCGCTCATCCGGGGCAGGAGCAGTCTCAGGGTCTCGGTCGCCATGGTCTTCTTGGTGGGCAGGTCGTCGCCGAACCCGAACGGGTCGAGGAGCCCCGGCTCGGCGGAGCCCAGCGACATGATGCGCGCCTTGCGTCCGCGCCGCTGCAACAGCTCCACCAGGGATTCGGCGTCGCCCTTGGGGTCGATGGCGACGACCGTGACCCCGCGCAGCGCCAGCTGGTGGATGAGGAGGAGCGCGAGGGTGGTCTTGCCGCCGCCCGGCTCGCCCGTGATCGCGATGGCTGTGGGCCGGTTGCGGGCCGCGGCGACCATGGGGTCGAAGTGCACGATGGACCGCGCCCGGCCCAGGGTCTCCCCGATGTAGGGCCCGGTCCACCCGCCGCCGCCCGTGCCGGTGTCGCGGCGGTCGCCGAGGTCGACGGTGGCGGTGGGCATCCCGCCGGCGATGGTGCGCAGCGGCTGGCGCTGGGCGTAGGCGTTGAGCCGGATCCGGTCGCCCGGAAGCGACTCCGAGAACAGGGAGAATTGGTCGCCGGTGGAGTTGGTGACGTCGATCCCGATGTCGCGGTAGTGCTCGACCACGGCCTCGACCCGCTGCACGAGCAGGTCCTCGGTGGGCGCGGACACCATGAGCCGGTGCCACCCGTAGACGAACGGGAGCCGTTCCTTGGTGATGCCGTGCTCCAGCATGCGGGCGGCGTCGATCTGCTCGGCCAGCGCGATGGGCGCCTCCACCCCCGCTTCGCGGATGTGGGCGTCCATGTCGCGGGCGTGGGCGAGCTTGCGCCCGACGTCCTTGCTGGCCTTGGCCGGCGGGATGAGCTTCATCCGCAGCGACACCTCGACCGGGAACGGCAGCGAGTCGGCGTAGTGCAGCCACGGTTCGCCGTCGGGGAACGGCATGAGGTCGGGGAACCGCGAGAAGGAGAGGTAGGCGACGTAGGTGGAGCCCTGCGGCTGCTCCAGGCGCAGCATCGACCGCCCGTTGTGGATGACCCCGTCGACGAGCTGCTCGATCTCCCCCTTGCCCCAGGTGCGGCGGCCGGCGGCGGAGGCGCGCGGCTCCTCGACGGTCCCCGCGACCGCGTGCCGGAACAGCCAGGCCAGCTGGTCGGAGGTGGCGTGGTGGGCGTGCAGGGAGCTGGCCGCCAGGGCGCGGCCCAGCCGCTCGGCCTGCCCGGACCAGCGGGCGATCTCCTTGGCGTCGATCGCGTCGTCCTCCATGCCGAGGACCTGTTCGGTGCGCTGATAGGCGGAGAGCAGCCCGCCGAACATCCCTTGCGAGAACTGTCCCGCGACCCCGCCCCGCTGCCCGAGCCGGACCCCGAGGTAGATCTCCTTGGTCCAGAAGTCCTTGGCCCACACGTGCCGGTACATCTCGTCGAGGTACTCGTACCAGCCGGGCCCGGAGTCGGAGGTGCCGTCGAGCCGGGTCGCCCATTCCGCGGCGGGGTAGGTGCGGTGGGCGATGCGCAGGTGCACCTCGGCGTCGTTCATCCGGATGGCCGCCAGCGCGATGGTGATGTTGGTGGCCAGCGCCTCGCGGTCGTCGGGGGTGGAGAACTCGTAGGACACCGTCGGCAGCCGGAAGTAGGCCCACGCTTCGGCGTCGCTGAGCAGGATGCGGTCGTCGAAGTAGCGGACCGCCAGGCGGCTGCCGCCCCTGCTGCCGTTCATCGGGTGCCCTCCCGGGTGGTGTCGTGCGTGGTATGCGGCCGGCGGTGGTCTCCGCGGACGGGCGGCGGGTGGGCGATGGTCACCGGTGTGCCTCCGATCCGTTGCCTGCGCCCGCGCCGGGCGGGACGGGGCCCGCCCCGGTGCCGCCGGCCAGCCCGTGGACGAGCACGCCGCCGAGGGCGGCGTGCGCCCGGCGGGTGGTCGCGCGCAGCGCGTCGACGTCCACGATCTTGCCCGCGGCGAGGTGGTCGTCCCAGGGCACGCGCACGATGGCCCGGCAGCGTCCGCGGGCGACCTTCTCGGCCTCGTCGACGTCGCCGAGGCTGCGCTTGCTCACCCCGTTGATGACGACGATCGCCTTGGCCCGCAGCGACGCGTAGCCGTGGCCGTCGAGCCATTCGAAGGTCATGGCCACCGAGCGGGCGGCGTCCTCGCTGGCCGGGGCGACGAGGACGAGGCCGTCGACCACGGGCAGTGCCCGGGCGACGCCGGTGGCGGCCGGGTCGAGGAGGGTGATCTCGTAGAACCCTTCGAGCAGCCCCGCGAGCCCGGCGTAGTCGCGGTCGTCGAGGGTCTGCACGTAGGGGTCGTCGAGGGTGGAGACGACCTCCAGGCCGGTGCCGGACTGCGAGGTGTAACGGCGCATGCCGAGGTAGCCGTTGACGGAGTCGGAGTTGGCCAGCAGGGACGTGAGGGTCTCGGGCGTTTCGGCGCGCACGCGGCGCGACAGCCCGCTCGTGCTCGGGTTGACGTCGACGGCCACCACGCGGTGGTCGCGGTGGGCGGCGAGGGTGTGGCCGAGCATCAGGGTGGTGATGGTCTGGCCGGCGCCCCCGGTGCAGCCGAGGACGACGACGCTGCGCGCGCCGCCGAGCGGGGCGCGCAGGCGCTCGAGGTCGCCCGCCGGGAGGTCGGACTTCGCCGGGGCGGCCGAGCCGCCGGTGACCACGCGGGCCAGGCGGCGCCAGCCGCGGGTGCCCCCGCTGCCCGGGGTGTCCGCTGTGTGGGCGGGGGTCTCGTGGGTGCGGCGGGCGGCGGGTGGGCCGGCGGGGGTGTCGGTGAGGCGCTGCTGCTCGCCGGTGCCGTGGTCGAGCTGGAGCGACGGCTTGCCGGGGTCCGGGTCGGGGTCGACAGGTCCGCTGCGGGGGGCGGCGCCGGGGGCGCGCTGGTCGCCGGAGGGCGGGCCGCCCGGCGGGTTCTGGCCGAAGAGGTGGCTGAGGCGGCGTGCGTTCTGGGCCACCCGGCTGAAGACGCCGTCGTCGCCGGCCGGCCCTCCCTGCTCGCTGTGGGAGGGTGCGGGGGCGCTGTCGGCACCGCCTTGGCCCGTGCGCGGGGTGGCGTCGCGGGTTGGGTGGTGGTCTCCGGCCGGGTTCGCCCGCGGTGGGCGGGCGGGGCGGGCCGAGTTCTCGGGCCGGGCGGCGGAGGGCTCGGTGGCGCCCCGCCGTCCGTCCGTTTCCGGGGTGGATGGGGCGACCGGGGCCGCCGGCGGCGCGGAGGCCGCGGGGGGCGTGGCCGAGGACCGCGCCGCGCTACCCGGCGCGGACGCGGGCCGGTTCAGGCGGGCGCGGATGGCGGCGGCTTCGGCGGCTTCCAGGTCCGCCGCCGTGGTGCGCCGCTGCGGCGAGTCGACCTCGCTGAAGCTTTCGTGTTCCCCGGTCCCGTGGTCGAGTTCGAGCGCCGGTTTGCTCTGCGCGACATCGGACGCGCCGGCGTCAGTCCGCACCGCGGGGGCGGCGGGCATTCCGTCCGCGGGTCCCTGGGGACGGCGTTCCGCCCCTTCCGGCTCGGGGACGCGAGGGTCACCGTCTCTCGCAGCCGACGCCGTCTCGGCGTCATGGGCCGGACGGCCCTGCGGGGCGTGGGAGCCCGGCGCCTCACCCGGCGCCGGTGCGTCGTCGGCATCGGCGGCCTGCCCAGCCTGGGCGCTCGGGCCACCACTCGCCGGGGTGCCGGGGCGGCCGGCACCGTCCGTGGCCGGGGCTCCCTGCGAGTGGGGGTCCACCGTGCCGGGCGTGGACGGCCGAGCATCGGCCAGGGCGGCAGCTGCCCCGTGAGAGGCCGGGGAGGACGCGGCATCGGCTTCCCGATGACCGTCGACGTCCGACGCCTCTCTCGGCGTGAGCCTGTCCCCACCGACCTCGTGCCCTTGGGCCGGAACGTGCGCTCCCCCACTCGCCGCCGCGCCGGAACGATCGGCGCTGCCAACGGCCGTGGATTCCTGGGAGCCGGACTCCGCAGCGGGCGCTGCTGGCGCCTCTTCGAAGGGCTGGGACGGACCTGCGTCGGATCCCCGTCGGTCGCGGGTGTCCGATGCTCCGTTCGCCGGTCGACCGGGGCGACCGGCACGGATTTCCTGGCCGGCGGGGGCGGATGGCCGGGCGTGGGTGTCGGCCGAGGGAGCCGACGGCCTCTCCGGGGCCCCGGGCCGGGGATCGCCGGTCGCCGTCTGTTCCCGGGTGTCCGGCGCCTCTTGCGGTGCGGGTTCGCGGGGGGTGCCTGTGTCGCCCGCGGACGACGCGTGGCCGTCCGGGTGCTCGACAGCGGCGTGTTCGCGGCCACTGCCGACCGCGGGCCCTTGAAGTTCGGTGTCCGCCGGCTCGGCGGGCGCAGACGGGGCTCGCCCGTCGTCCTCTGTGACGGCTCCACTGTGCCGGGACGGGGAGCCGTCGGGGCTCTGCCTCTCCGGGGCGTCACCGTTCACGGGCGCACTGCGGGAGGCGACGCGCTCTCGTGCCTCCGCGTCCGCGCCTGCGTCCGCGTCCGCGGCACGGCGGGCGGCCGTGCCGGGGCTGTCGGCTGCTGTTTCGGGGAAGGTGGCGGCGGTGTCGGTGAACCAGCCTCTCTGCCTGCGCCGGGCGTCTTCGCCTGCCTCGGCGAACCGGGGCGGGGGCGGGGCGGGGGTGTCGGCGTGGCTGAGGTAGCGGTTCAGGACGTCGAGGCGTTCGTCCCTGGCAGATGATGGGGTGTTCGTCCCCTCCTCCGGGTCGGCGGTGCTCGGTGTGGAGGCGGCGGCCGGGTGCTCCGGGGCGCCCGTGGCGGGGGCCGACGGAGCGCCGGTGACCGTTTCGGGCGCTACGGAATCCGCAGGCCCGGCCGGGCTCTCCGGGCGGAGGGCTGGGTCCGCGGGCGATGTCGCGGAATCGGGGTCGCCACTGCCGGGGGCGGCGCTGGCAGTCGGCGTGTTCGCGGATCCAGGGGCCGGTGGCGCCTGCGGGTCCTCGGATCCTGGGCTTGGCTGCGGCTCGGCGAGAGGCATGGTCGCGTCTGGACCGATGTCGGCGGCCGCTGTTGGGCGCTTCGGGGCGGGGACGATGCGGACGTATTCGATGGAGTCGTCGTACTCGGGCACCGGGGTGTGCGAGGGGCCGGGCCCGTGAGAGCCGTGTGGGAGGGAACTCTCCCGCGCGGCCCCTGCCCCGCTGGGCGGGGCGGTCCGGTCGCGGTGGCCGGTGCCGGTCGCAGGCGCATCCGGTATCGATGCGGACGCTGCGGAGGCGGCCGGCTCGGCCGCCGCGGGGTCCGCTGTGGCGTCCGCGGTGGATGCGGCCCTGCCGGAGGCGGCGGACTCCCGTCCTGGCGACGGCGTTCCGGTGGTCGCCGTGCGAGGGTCGGGACCGGTGGCCGGAGTGGCGGCGGATGCCGAGGCGGCCTCGCCGCTGTCCTCTCCCCCGTTCCCGGGGGTGGCGTCGGCCGAACGGCGGGGCGTGGCCGGTGAGGTGCCCGCCGGGACGGAGAAGACCCGCAGGACCTCCGACATGCTCTCGTGCTCGCCCGTACCGTGGTCGAGCTGGAGCGGCGGCTTCGCCGCTCCGCGAGGAACGGCCGGGCCGGCCGATGCCGTCGGGGGTTCGGCCGCGTTGTTCGGATCCGTTGTCGAAGGGGCCGCTGGGCGGGTTCCCGGGGCTTGGGGCGGAGGCTCGGCCGGACCGCCGCCGGGCCGACCGGCGGTGGGCCGACCGGCGGTGGGCGTCTCGGTCCGGGACGGCGCTCCGGTTCCGGAGGTGGCGGATCGAGTGATGGGGGCGTCGGCCTGCGGCGCTTCCGTTCCGGAGGTCCCGGTCCGGGCCGTGGACGCGTCGGCTTGGGATGCCCCGGTAGCGGTGCCGGGCCGGACGGTGGCGGCGTCGGACCGGCCCCAGGCTTGTGTTCCGGGGGCGCCGGCCGGGTCGGCGGCGGTGGCCGGGCCGGCCGGGGCATCGGAGGCGGCCAGGTGGGACGCGGGGCCGGTGGCGTCGAGGCGGTCCGGGTGGACCGCGGCGTCGGACCGGGCCCGGGCCTGTGTCCCGGGGGTACCCCCCGGGTCGGCGTCCGCCTGGTGCGCCGGGGCATCGGGGGCCACCGGGTGGGACGCAGAACCGGTGGACTCGAGGCCGTCCGGGTGAACCACGGCGTCGTGTGCGCTCGGGTGCGTTGCGGGGGCGGATTCGGTCTCGGTGCCGGTGAGCGGGACGGGGAGGTCCCACGGGGCGGCGTGCGGGCGGCGGCGTCGGCGTTGGGAGCGGGCGGACTCCGGGTCGTCCCCGGGAGGGGCCGAGGCCGTCGGATCCGCCGGAAAGGCCGGGTCCGCCGGGGCGCCGAGGCCGTGGGCGCGTTCGACGGGCTCCGGCGGCAGGACCCGCTCGCGCAGCCGCTCCTGAGCGGCCGGCTCCTGCGGGTGCTCCGGTGCCCGCGAGGGCGCGTGCGTGCTCTGCTGGGTGTCGGCCGGTTCCGGGCCCCGGTGTTCGTGCGGTGTCGCGGAGGCGGATGTGCGCTCCGCCTCGCGGCCGGTGTGGTCCAGGGGCCGGAGGCCCGCTGCCTCGTGGCGGTCGGCGGGCGGGGTGCTATCCAGGCGGCGCTGCGGTTGGGTCGGTACATCGCGGGTGGCGTGCCTGCGCTGGACGCGGCGGACGGCTTCGATGCCCTGGATCCGGGCGCGCAGCCGCCGGTTCGGGCGGCCTTCGGGACGCGCAGAGGCCACGTGCCGGTGCGGGTCGTCGCCGGCGCCGGGCCGACCGGAGCCGTCGCCGGCCGCGCCTCGGCGCTCGTCGCCGGGCCAACGCGTGTCGTCGTCGGCCGTGTGCCGGCGCCCATCATCGTCGCCTGCTGGAGCGGTATCGGCTCCCGGCCGGAACGGGGGGACGGGCGCGGCGGCGGGGTGCTCCTGCCACGGTGCCCGGCTCCGCTCACGCGGCGGCGCCTGCATCGGCTCCGGGCCTGCCTGGTCGGAGAACGAGGGGCCCGGCCGGTGCGCGATCGTCGACCGGCCGTCGTCGGCGGCCGGGGGGAGAGGGGCCGACATCATCTCCTCGGCGCGCCGCCGGGCAGCTGAGTCGCCGGGCGCGGCCGCCTGTGCGTGCCCGGGCGCGGCCGGGGGCTCCGCGGCGTCAACGTGTCCGGGGTGGTGCGGGGCGGCGGTGCCGGGGGTGGCGACGCTGTCGGGCGCTGGGCGGCCCGGGTCGGCGCTCCCCCTGGCGACGAAGGGACGCGGGGGCTCGGCGGAGGCGCTGAGCTCGCTGAACCAGGAGCGTTCGCGGCGGTTGTCCATGGCCGCGCGCGGGCCGGTGGCGAACCCGTGGTCGCGGTGTCCGGAGGCCAGCGGGGAAGGGGCGTCGTCCTTGTGCTTGGCGGTGGCCAGCTCGGTGCGTTCGGCGGCGGGCAGTCCGGACGACGGGGTCGCCGTGCGCTCCGGCCGGCTCGGGACGTCCTTCGGCAGGGCCCAGCCGAAGTAGTTGAGGACCTTGATCCCTACTCTGCGCTCCCCCGCCTGGCGGCCGGGGCGCCGGACGTCTTCGGCGGCCTCGGAACGGGCCGCGGTGGTCGTCGGCTCTGCGGCCGGGGCCGCTCCGCGGGCAGCACGGGGGGAGGCGGCGGCAGCGGGCGCGGCGGGTTCGGTGGTCTGCGTGGTTTCGGGGGGTGCGACGGCGGCCGGGAGGGTGGGAGCCGCGGGCTCCGCGAAACGCTCCGTCTCCTCCTCATCGGGCGCGTGCGCACCGGTTCCGGTCGGCCTCGGGACACGCGTGGCAGGTGCCTCGGACGGCTCGCCGCCGGCGCCCCGGACGGCCGGTGCCGCGGGGCGCTCGTCGTCGGTCTCCCGGGCCGCCGGGACGCCGGGCCCGCCGGCCGCGGCGCTGTGGTTCCGGTCGCCGGGAGCGACGGGCTCGGGGGCGCGCCCGCTTTCCGCGGGCTCGGAGCCGGCGCGCGGGGCCGGGAGGACCTCGACGCTGTCGGTGGCGGTCCACAGCAGGGACGGGGCGCCGCTGGAGGGGTCGAGGCGCAGGGGCTCCGGCCCGGCGGGCGCCGCCGTCCGGGCGGCCCCTGTGCTCGCGGAGCGCGGGCGTCCGCGCCGTTCGGTGGTCGCGCGGCCGACGGCCGGCAGCGGGCCGGCCGCCGGGTCGCGGTGCCAGACGCGCACCGTGACCCGGATCTCGGCCGGCTCGTGCTCAGGGGTGAGGCGGGTGTAGACGCGTGCCTCGGTGAAGTAGCGGCCATAGGACAGCAGCAGTTCGGTCAGGCGTTTGCCCTCGATGACCGGTCGGGTCGCG
>NZ_JBHSBH010000009.1:126102-140950 GCF_042650565.1 Nocardiopsis sediminis | reverse complement strand
CCACGGTGTGACGAAGGGGACCCCGATGAGGCTCATCAGGGCGACCCACACGGCACAGACGCCCAGGAACACACCGAGCGTGACGACGGGAAGCGGCTGCGGCAGCCGGAAATCGTAGAGCTTGTACAGCCGCTTCTCGATGCGCCAGATATTGGTGTACGTGGGCAGGTCCACGTCCCCGGCCTCCTACTCGGTCGGCACGCCCATGGCTCGTGCGATGGCCCGCGCCGTAACCTCGATGATCCCGGGCACGTAGAACACGATTCCGATGAAGATCGCCAGAATGATGAACTGGGCGAATCGGGTGATCTCACGTGTGAACAGGAAAAAGATCGCGACGACGGACACGATGACCAGGAAGAGGGGACCGAAGAAACCACGGAGGAAATCGGCCAGGCCCGATGTATCGGGGGCGTCTTCCGTTGCTGCGAGCGCAATCGGGCCCGCGACCTCGAATGCCGCGTGGGCGGCATCGGAAACCAGGGGGAACATGTTAGGCGCCGTCCTCCTGTGTCTCACATCTGAGCTGCATGGTTCTTCGTCTCCTTGCTCCTGCGCCCCCCGGGAGGGCGGCCATCCGCGGCCCTCACTCGCCGAACGACTGGGGGGCTCCTTGAATGTCGCGCACGTACCAGTTCTCGCCGTCCTTGACGACGGTCAGCAGGTAGCTCTGGGTGAGGTCGGCCCGGGAGTCCTCGTCTCCGCCCGAGAGCCGCCACACCACCGTGGCCATCGCCTGCCGTACATCATCCTCTCCCGCTGCGCGCACGGGCACGGTCAACTCATCGAGTTCGGCGAACTCCAGCGTGCCCTCGGGAAGGGGGGAGATCCCGGCCCCGGGCTCCAGGAAGCTGGAGAGGTAGTCGGGGTCCTCGGCGTAGGCGCCGAAGAAGCCTTCGAGGCGCGGGGTGAGCTCGTCGCGGGCGTCGGTGTCGTTCTCGACCGAGGCGGTGCCGGGAAGCTCGGCGCGGCCCGGCGCCGCCAGCAGGGCGGGCTGGCCTGAGACGACGAGCGAGGAGGGGCCGTCGGCGTAGACGGGGACGTCCAGGCTCATCGGCTGGCCGTTGACGTCGGCGGTGAGGGTGACGACGGCGTTGTTGTCGTCGCGGACGTCGACCGTGACCAGGCTGATGTCGCGGCCCGTGAGGGAGCCGTCGACGTTGAAGGCGGTAGCGCGGCCTTCGGGGACGAACGCGGCGAGGGAGTCGGCGCGGTCCTGGCCCTCGCCTTCGGCGGTGTTGAGGTAGGTCTCGGCGAAGCGCGTGGCGAAGGCCGCGGCCGCGGACTCGGGGAAGGCCGGCTCCTCCTCGGCCGCCGGCCGGTCGTCGGTGGGCTGGGCGATGCCGTCGCGCAGCGGCATCCAGATGCCGTTGAACAGGACGACGATGATGAACGCCCACAGGACGGCCCGGCCGACCCAGACCCACCAGCGCCCGCCGGCCCCCGACCTCGGGCGCCGCGAGCGCTTGGGTGCGGGGTCGGGCGGGGTGTCGTAGTCGTAGGGGTCGGTCGCGGCGGCGGTGTCCTCATCGGGTGCACCGCCGCGCCGCGTCGACCTGCGCGCCATCACGCCTCCCCATCCGTCGGAGTCCGGGCAGGGCCGCCGTTGCCGCGTCCCGGAGCCATGTCTACCCCATCCATGGTGAGGCATTGTTCAGGATCTCGGCCGCCTATACGCGTCCGTGTTTCCCTCCCCAACCGCCGGGTGTACCCGGTCCCCAAAGGACCGATAACCCCCAAGTGGGGCATTGCCAGCGAATCCCAAGAATCGGGCGGGGTCAACTCCGCATTTGCGGACGGGCCGGAAAGGAAGGTAGGGCTGTTCGGAAAGGTGTGTCTGGCGGTTCGGACACCGCCGGTGCGGGTCAGACGTTGAAGCGGAACTCCACGACGTCGCCGTCGGCCATGACGTAGTCCTTGCCTTCGATGCGGGCCTTGCCTGCGGCCTTGGCGGCCTGCGGGGAACCCGCGGCGACGAGGTCGTCGAAGGAGACGACCTCGGCCTTGATGAACCCGCGCTGGAAGTCGGTGTGGATGACCCCCGCCGCCTCGGGCGCCGTGGCGCCCTTCTTAATGGTCCAGGCGCGGGTCTCTTTCGGGCCGGCCGTTAGGTAGGTCTGGAGCCCGAGAGTGGCGAATCCAACACGGGCGAGCTGCGCGAGACCGGATTCGGTCTGTCCCATGGACTCCAAGAGCTCGGCCGCTTCGTCGTCGTCGAGCTCGGCGAGCTCCGATTCGATCTTGGCGTCGAGGAAGATCGCCTCGGCCGGGGCCACCAGACCGGACAGCTTCTCGCGCAGGGAGTCGTCGGCCAGCTCGTCGGTGTCGAGGTTGAAGACGTAGATGAACGGCTTGATGGTGAGCAGGTTCAGCTCGCGCATCAGCGCGAGGTCGATGCCGGCCGCGGGGCCGCCGGTGAACAGCCGCTGGCCGCCGTTGAGGACGCCCTGCGCGGCCTGGGCCGCGGCGAGGAGGTCCTGGGCGGACTTGTCCTTGGCGTTGCGCTTGGCGTCCTTCTCCAGCCGCGGCAGCGCTTTCTCGAGGGTCTGGAGGTCGGCGAGGATCAGCTCGGTGTCGATGGTCTCGATGTCGCGCGCGGGCTCGATGTCGCCGTCGACGTGGGTGACGTCGGGGTCGTTGAACGCCCGGATGACCTGGCAGATCGCGTCGCTCTCGCGGATGTTGGCGAGGAACTGGTTGCCCAGGCCCTCGCCGACCGAGGCGCCGCGGACGATGCCGGCGATGTCCACGAAGTCGACGGTCGCCGGAAGGATCTTGGCGGACCCGTAGATCTCGGCCAGCTTCTTCAGCCGGGAGTCGGGGACCCCGACCACACCGACATTGGGCTCGATGGTCGCGAACGGGTAGTTCGCGGCCAGGGCGTCGTTCTTGGTCAGGGCATTGAAGAGGGTGGACTTGCCGACGTTCGGCAGGCCGACGATTCCGATGGACAGGCTCACAGGAGGGAAGTCTAGGCGCTCCCCCGGCCCGGCCGGTCCAGCCGTCCACAGGGGCCCGCTCCTGGTCACGCTCGCAACTCCCCCCTCATGAACGACGCAGCACACCGCTGCGCCCCCTGGGCGGCATGCGACTTATCGCCCCATGTCCACCCTCGCGCGCGTGGCGCGTCCCGAGGGCGGCCGGGGGTTGAGAGCATGGGCGGCTATGGACGGTCTTGACGTGATCTTGGTGCTGCTGGCGGGCGTCGCGATCGGCACCGCGCTGGGGTGGTCGCTCGCGAGGGGCCGCACCGCGGAGTCGCGGGCGCGGGCCGACGCCGCGGAGGAGCGCGCGGCCTACATCGAGGAGCAGCTCGGCGACCGCTTCCGCGCGCTGTCGGCGCAGGCGCTCGACGCCACCAACCAGCGTTTCCTCGAACTCGCCGAGGGGCGGCTGCGCGCCGTGGGCCTGGAGGCCGGCCAGGACATGGACCGGCGGCGCCAGGCGGTGGAGCAGCTCGTCGCCCCGCTCACCGAGACTCTGACGCGGGTCGAGGGCCAGCTGCGCGAGGTCGACGCCGGCCGCCGCGCCGCGCACGCGGCGCTGGCCAAACAGGTCGACTACGTGCGTGAGGGCTCCGAGCGCCTGCGCGACCAGACCCAGTCGCTGGTGACCGCCCTGCGCCGCCCCGAGGCACGGGGCCGGTGGGGCGAGCTGCAACTGCGGCGGGTCGCCGAGCTGGCCGGCATGAACGCCTACTGCGACTTCGAGGAGCAGGCGTCGGCCGGAACCGACGGCGGGGTCCAGCGCCCCGACATGGTGGTGCGGCTGGCGGGCGGCAAGAACATCGTGGTCGACTCCAAGGTGTCGCTGGCCGCCTACCTGGAGGCGGTCGAGACCGACGATGCCGACGTGCGCGCCGACCGGCTGCGCGCCCACGCCCGGCACCTGCGCACCCATGTCGACCAGCTCGCCGCCAAGTCCTACTGGGCGGCTTTCAGCCCCGCGCCGGAGTTCGTGGTGCTGTTCATCCCGGGCGAGGCTTTCCTCGCCCCCGCTCTGGAGAACGACCCCGGGCTGCTGGAGCACGCCATGGGCCGGCGGGTACACATCGCCACCCCCACCACCCTGATCTCGCTGCTGCGCACCGCCCAGTACGCCTGGCAGCAGGAGGCGCTGAGCGAGAACGCCCGCGCCGTCTTCGAGCTGGGCAAGCGGCTCCATTCCCGGCTCGCCACTCTCGGCGGGCACGTCGACGGGCTGGGCCGGTCGCTCTCGCGCACCGTTGCCGCCTACAACCAGGCCGTGGGGTCGCTGGAGAGCCGGGTCCTGGTCACCGCCAGGGAGTTCGAGCGGCTGGGCCTGGTCGACGGCGCACTGGACCCGCCGAAGGGCGTCGACGAGCAGGCGCGTCCGCTGACCGCGGCGGAACTCACGGAGGACACCCGGATCATCGCAGAGGAAAACGGGCATAACGGGGAGGAGCGAGAGGGAACGAGATCGGGGGATGCCCGCGTCGGACTGTAGCCGCCGGCGCACGCCGATCGAGGGGACGATCACCGACACGGGCCCTCGGGAAGCCATGGAATTTTCACTGAGAGTGACACACTGAACACCGTGAGTCACACTAGGGAGCGTGCGGAGATGGTGACACGCAAGGCGGAGGGCCCGTCGACGGCGCCGACCCCGTTCATCGTCGAGCGTCCACCACCCCGTGGACGCGCGCCCCGGTCCCGGACCGCTCCGGCGCCACCCGCGTCACCCCGCGGCCTGCGCCTGACCGCCCGCGGCGGCATCCTCGCGATCGTGGCCCTCAGCTTCGCGGCGGCGCTGCTCGCCCACGTCACAGGCGTCGCGGGCATCAACGGCGGTGTGTTCGTGGCGGTGTGCATCGCGACCGCGCTGGTGGTGCGCCCCACCGACCTGCTGTCGCTGACCGTGAGCCCGCCTCTGGCCTACTTCGTCGCCGCGCTCGCCGCCGAGACGGTGCTGACGCTGGGCAGCCCCGGGTTCTCCCGCGGCGTGGCGATCGGCATGGCGACCCGGCTGGCCGACGTCGCCCCGTGGCTGTTCCTGGGGACCGCGCTGGTCCTGGTCATCGCGGTGTTCCGGGGGTTGCCGGGCACCGTGCGCGACTTCAGCGACGAGGTCAACGGCCGCCGGCCGCGGGTCCCCGCCAAGAGCGGGCGGCCGGCGCGCTGACCGGCCGCGCCCATGCCGAAGGCGGCTGTCGCGCCCGGCCCAGCCGCGCGGTGCGCGCGGTGCGCGCGCGGTCCGCGGCTCAGAACGGCGCGTCGGGGTCGGCCGAGCCGCCCGTCTTCTCCTCCATCGCCACGGCCAGCTTCGCGCGGGCCCCTTCGAGCCACTGCTCGCAGACGCGCGCCAGCTCCTCGCCGCGCTCCCACAGCGCCAGCGACTCCTTGAGCGTCAGCCCGCCCGACTCCAGCCGCCGGACAACGGAGTCGAGCTCTTCGCGCGCCTCCTCGTAGCCCAGCTCGGGCTCAGCGGAGGCGCCGCCGTTCCCGCCGTCGCCGTTGTCCTTGGCGCCGGACGCCGTCGCACTGCCCTTGCCGGCCAATGGGCCCCCTCGGTCGTCTCCGTGATCGGTCAGTCGTCGCTGTCGTCTGTCGTCGCGTCCGGGTCGTCGGCCGCCCCGGCCGTGGCGGCCATGCTGTCCTCGGCGAAGCGCAGGCGCAGCGGGTCGCCCTCGGCGACCTCGGCGGCCGAGCGGACCACCGCGCCGTCGCCCCGCTGCACGATCGCATAGCCGCGGGCCAGGGTGGTGGCCGGGGAGAGCGCGTGCAGGCGGGCGCGGGTATGGGTGAGGTCGTCGCCCGCCCGGTCCAGGGAGACGGCCACGCACCGGCGGGCACGGTCGCGCAGGCCGGCGATGTGCTCGGTGAGCCGGTCCATCTCGCGCAGCGGGCTGGCGAGCACGGGGCGCGACCGCATCCCGTCCAGCCACGCCTGCTCGCGGGCGATGCCGCCCTGGATGACCCGGCGCCCGCGGTCGCGCAGCTGGCGCACCAGCCGGAGCTGTTCGCCGACATCGGGCACGACCTTCTTCGCGGCGTCCGTGGGGGTGGAGGCCCGCAGGTCGGCGACGAGGTCGAGCAGCGGGCTGTCCTGCTCGTGGCCGATGGCGCTCACCACCGGGGTGCGGGTGGCGGCGACGGCCCGGACCAGCGCTTCGTCGGAGAACGGGAGGAGGTCCTCCAGCGACCCGCCGCCGCGCGCGATGACGATGACGTCGATCCCCGGCTGCCCGTCGAGCTCCTTGAGGGCGTTCATCACCTCGCCGACGGCGCGGTCCCCCTGCACCGCGACCTCGCGGACCTCGAATCGGACGGCCGGCCAGCGGCGCCGCCCGTTCTCCAGGACGTCGCGTTCGGCGGCCGAGCCGCGCCCGCAGATCAGCCCGACGGTGCCGGGCAGGAACGGCAGCCGCCGCTTGCGGCTGTCGGCGAACACGCCTTCGGCGGCGAGGGTCGCGCGCAGCTGCTCCAGGCGGGCCAGCAGCTCGCCCAGGCCCACATGCCGGACCTCCAGCGCCAGCAGGGAGAACGTGCCGCGGGCGGCGTAGAAGTCGGGCTTGGCGTGGATCACGACGCGCGCGCCGGGCTGCGGCGCGGGGGCGGCGGCCTCCAGCACACGCACCGGGCACACCACGCGCGCCGAGACGTTGGCCACGGGGTCGCGCAGCGTGATGAACGCCGTGCCCCCGCGCCGGTTCAGCTCGGCGATCTGGCCCTCGACCCAGATGCGTCCCAGGCGGCCGATCCAGCCCCCGACGGCCTGCATCACGACGCGGACGGGCTGCGGCGCCTCGGCGGAACTCTCCATCCCCATGGCCATGAGGGTAGAGGAGAGCAGGTACGAAAACCCTCCAGCTCCCAGGCACCGGCCCGGCGGGCGGGGATGCTCACCCCGCTGCGGGCCGTGGGTGTGCGGGGAACCCGGGGCCCGCTCCCGAGGGACGCGAGCGGCGAACGGCGCGCGCGGTCGCGCCGTCCGGGCCCGGTCCCCTATTCCGCAGCGGGCTCGGACTGGAGCTTGGCGATGCGGTTGTCGTACATCTTGATGAACTCCGGGCGCTCGCCGTGGGCGACCTCGTAGGCGCGCAGCTCGCGGACCTCTTCGAGGGTGAGCTTGCGCAGGCGGGCGCGGATGGAGGGCAGGGACAGCCCGTCGTAGCCGGGGACGGCGAGGTCCTCGGCAGCGGGGGAGGCCTCCTTGCGGACCTTTTCCAGCACCTCGTCGCTGGCGATCTGGGTGGCGGCGGAGGCGGCCTCCAGCTCGTCGGCGATCGCGGCCTTCTCCTCCGGGGCGACGAGCTCCGGGTCGGAGTCGTCCTGCCCGGGGACGGCCGCGGGCTCGGCATCGGCCTTGGCGTCGGCCGGGGCGGCGCTGACGGGCTCCTTCACCGCGGTCTCGCCTTCAGCGGGGGCCGGGGTGTCGTCACCGGCCTTCCGCGGCGCCGGAGCGGTGGCGGTTTCGGTCGTGGCCGCGGCGGTCTCGGCCTCGGCCGGAGCGGAGGTCTTCACGGCCGCTTCGTCGGTGGTGGCGGCGGGCGCGGCCGTGCCGGACGCGGCGGTGCCGGCGGCAGCGCCCTCCTTGGCCTCCTTCGGCCCGAAGATGCCCTTGACCGCGGAGATCAGCTTGCTGGCGATGGACGGATTCGACATGGGACTGGGGGCTCCTGAGCTATCGGCGGAGATGGCGTGGCGGTGCACTTCCGAGACGTCGGGCGGGAGCGCGCCGTCCCGCGCCTGCGAACCGCTGCCACGGCGCTATTCGGCTACGCAGGTGAACCAGAATAGGGGAGTAAGGGTCGCCTGAAGTGCGCCGGATGTGAATGGTTTCGCCCTCCCGCGACGGAAACGAGCGCGGACCGTTATCACGAAGTCATCCAACGCCACCTTCCCGGCGCCGGACAGCGGGCGGTGCGCCCCGTCACAGGGAGGGGCCATTCGGTCACAACCGCCCTCACCATTGCACCGCCCCCGTAGGATGGGATCATGACTGCGACGAATCGCCGCCGTGTCCTGCTCGCCAAGCCCCGGGGCTACTGCGCCGGGGTGGACCGCGCTGTCGTCACGGTCGAAAAAGCCCTTGAGCAGTACGGCGCCCCCATCTACGTCCGCAAGCAGATCGTGCACAACACCCACGTCGTGAGCACGCTGGAGCAGCGCGGCGCGATCTTCGTCGAGGAGACCGACCAGGTGCCCGAAGGCGCCATCGTGGTGTTCTCCGCCCACGGGGTCTCGCCCATGGTGCACGAAGAGGCCCACCGCCGGCAGCTCAAGACGATCGACGCCACGTGCCCCCTGGTGACCAAGGTCCACAAGGAGGCCAAGCGCTTCGCCGCCGAGGACCGCGACATCATCCTCATCGGCCACACCGGCCACGAGGAGGTCGAGGGCACCAGCGGTGAGGCGCCCGATCACATCCAGATCGTCGACGGCCCCGATGAGGTCGACAAGGTGCGGGTCCGCAACCCCGACAACGTCTCGTGGCTGTCGCAGACCACGCTATCGGTCGACGAGACCAATGCCACGGTCGACGCGCTGCGCGAGCGCTTCCCCAACCTGCTCGACCCGCCCAGCGATGACATCTGCTACGCCACCTCCAACCGCCAGGACGCCGTCAAGGCCATGGCGCCGGAGTGCGAGCTCGTCATCGTCGTGGGCTCGGACAACTCCTCCAACTCGGTGCGGCTGGTCGAGGTCGCCCTGGAGGCCGGGGCCGACGCCGCGCACCTGATCGACAACGCCGCGCTGATGCAGGCCGAGTGGCTCGACGGTGTCACCACGGTCGGCGTCACCAGCGGCGCGTCCGTCCCCGACATCCTGGTGCAGGACCTGCTGTCCCGCCTCGCCGAGCACGGGTTCGACACCGTCGACGGGGTCGAGACCGCCCAGGAGAGCCTGACGTTCTCCCTGCCCAAGGAGCTGCGCAAGGACCTGCGGGCGACTTCCGCCTGACCGCCGCCGCGGCGCCGCCCCGCCCGGCGGCGCGCGCAAACGCGAGAGAGCCGCCGCCCCTTGGGGCGGCGGCTCTCTTCGTGCGTTCGGTGGGGTCCGGCACCGGGCCGAGCGCGTGGGTCAGTTCTCGCCCGTCAGCCGGTCGCGCAGCGCGTCGGTGGCCGCGCCCGCAGGGTCCTGCGCGATGTCGCCCGCGGCGTCGGCGTAGCCGCCGGCGGCGTCCTGCGCCTGGGCGCCGAGGTCCTGGGCCTGGTCGGCGTAGCCTTCGGCCGCGGCACCGGCCTGTTCCTGCACGGCTGCGGCGGGGTCGGCGACCACCTCCTGGGCCGCAGCGGCCTGCTCTTGGACACCGCCCAGCTGGTCGGCCGCGACGTCGCCGAACCCTCCGGCCGCGTCCTGGACGGTCCCGGTGGCCTCGTCGACCGCGGCGCCGGCGGTGTCGCCGATCAAGCCCTTGAACCAGTCGAGAATATCGCTGAGCACAGTCATCAACTCCGTGGTGGGGCGCGGGGGCGCCTGGCATCATGGATCTACGTGTTCATGTGTACCCTGTGACGCCTCAGCTACGGTTAAAGGACACCGGGACCACCGTCGTGGTGCACGTGATGTCCGTCTCCGGATCCCGCGGTCAGCCCTGCGCGCGCAGCGACCCGGCGAGAACGCCCAGCTCCTCGTAGTCGGCGCTGCCCGCGACGATGAGGCGCGTATCACCCTCCTGGAGCACCAGGGAACGCCGTATTTCGGCCTCGTTGTAATACCGCTCCCAGGTCCGGCCGCCGATCTCGGTGCTGCCGTCGGGTTCGCCGTCCTCGGTGATCTCGGCGATGAGCGCGTCGTCCCCGGCGTCGCCGATCGCGAACTCCGCGTGCCGGTCGGCGGGGGTGGCGAACCCGAGGACCCAGGTCATCGGGTCGCCGGTGTCGAGCCGGGTGCTGGTGGGCACCCATTCGCCGGGCAGGCCCTCGGGCGCGTAGGCGGTGAACTCCGCGCCCTCGCGCAGGGCGGTGGCGTCGGGGCCGTAGTCGACGCTGGGGATGTGCTCGCCCGAGCGTCCGTTGACCACCCAGGCCATGACGAGCAGGATCGCGACGATGAGGCCGAGCGCCGCGGCCAGGGAGCCGAAGGTCGCGTCGGACCGGTTGTACGTGCTCATGATGGTTCCAGCTTGCCGCACCCCCGGGCGGGTCCGTACCCGGGGTCGCCGGCGGGATCAGCGGGCGCGGCTGCGGGGTTCCAGCCGCGAGAGCAGCTCGGTGATGCCGTCGGCGAGTTCGCGGGCGTCGTCGTCATCGCGGCGGACGACCTCGCCCACGGCGACCAGCATCGCGCCGCTGACCACCATCAGCAGGGCTTCGTCGACGGGTTCGTCGGCCTTGCGGAACAGGGCCACGTTGCGGTCGGTCCATTCGCGCAGCCGGTCGCGCAGCTGGGAGTCGAAGCCCGGGGGGCCGTCGCCGCTGAAGAAGAGGAGGGTGGTGTGCCGTTCCTCGATGCAGCCGTCGAGGTAGGCGCGGGCCGCGGTGTACATGAGGCGGGTGGGGTCGGTCTCGCCGTGGGAGCGGGCCGCGCTCACCGCGTTGTGCGTGCGGTCCTGCTGGCGTTGCTGGAAGTCCTCGTAGAGCGCCATGTAGAGGTCGGCCTTGCCGCTGAAGTGGTGGTAGAGGCTGCCCACGCTGGCTCCGGCGTGGTTGACGACCTCGCTGACGCCCGCCCGGGAGAAGCCCACCGTCCGGAAGACGTGGGCCGCGGCGTCGAGGAGCGCGCCGCGCGTGGCCGCCCCGCGGTTCGAGCCCCGCACCGGTTTCCGTGCGTTCTCCGGAGTCACGTCCGCATACCGTCCTTAGTCGCCAGGCGTAGGGTCGGCCCGCCTCAGTCGAGGTTACGCCACGCTGACTACGCTGGTCCCAGCCGCCCGAAAGGGGGGCCGACCGCACCGACCGATCGCGGATCCGCCCAGGCCCGTGCGGGGCGGAGCCCGTCCGGCAGAGCCCGCTAGGAAAGGCCGACCATGACCGAATCCTCCTCCACCGTGCCGGCGTCCCCCGGTGCGCCCGACCGCAACCTTGCGCTGGAGCTGGTCCGGGTCACCGAGGCCGCGGCCCTGGCGGCCGCGCGCTGGGTGGGCAGGGGCGACAAGAACGGCGCCGACGGTGTCGCGGTGCGCGGCATGCGCCACCTCATCAGCACGGTGGCGATGAACGGCACCGTCGTCATCGGCGAGGGCGAGAAGGACAACGCCCCGATGCTGTTCAACGGGGAGCGGGTGGGCGACGGCAGCGGGCCGGAGTGCGACGTCGCCGTCGACCCGATCGACGGCACCCGGCTGACCGCCATGGGCATGCCCAACGCGATCGCGGTGCTCGCGGTGAGCCCGCGGGGCTCGATGTTCGACCCCTCCGCCGTGTTCTACATGGAGAAGCTGGCCACGGGCCCCGAGGCGGCCGGGGTCGTCGACATCACCGCGCCCATCAAGGAGAACATCCGCGCGGTGGCGCGCGCCAAGGGCGGATCGCCGCAGGACGTCACGGTGGTCATCCTGGACCGCCCGCGGCACGAGGGGATCGTGCGCGAGGTCCGCGAGGCGGGCGCGCGGATCAAGTTCATCACCGACGGCGACGTGGCCGGCGCGATCATGGCGGCCCGCCCGGGAACGGGCGTGGACCTCCTCCTGGGGATCGGGGGCACCCCTGAGGGCATCATCGCGGCGTGTGCCATGAAGTGCCTCGGCGGGGTGATCCAGGGCCGGTTGTGGCCACAGGACGAGCAGGAGCGGCGCAAGGCGCTCGACGCCGGGCATGACCTCGATCGCGTGCTGTCGACGGACGACCTGGTGTCGTCGGAGGACGTGTTCTTCGCGGCGACCGGTATCACCGACGGTGAGCTGGTCGGGGGCGTGCGCTACGAGTCCGGCGGGGCGATCACCGACTCGCTGGTGATGCGCGGGCGCAGCGGCACGGTCCGCAAGGTGCTCAGCGAGCACCGCCTTTCGAAGCTCGCCACCTATAGCGGAATCGATTTCGCAACGGGCAATTGACCGCATCCGGGCCCGGGATCAGGGGAGTCGCGCATTTCGGCGTTGGTACCTTCGTACGGATACGCGCATTTCCCCCGGAGGTTCGATGTCCTACCCTGATCCCCCCCAACAGCCGCCCTGGGGGCCGCCCGGCCATCCCGCCGGCGGGCAGCCGCCGCAGCCGCCCGTGGGGCAGCCCATGGGAATGGGCATGGGGTACCCGCAGCAGCCGCCCTACGCCGCGCCTCCCCGCAAGAACCGGCTGTGGATGGTCCCGGTGGCGGCGGGACTGGGCGTCGCGCTGCTGGCGACCACGGTGTGGGCGTCGACCTCCATGGTGTCGGACCTCTTCGGCGGCCCGCAGCCCGAGACCGTGCTCCCGGCATCGGCCGTGGTGTTCGCCAAGGTCGACCTGAAGCCGAGCGGCGGCCAGCTCGCGAACTATGCGCAGTTCGTGGGGCGGCTGCCGGACTCGATGCAGGACGAGATCGACCCCGAGGCCGACCCCGCCGAGGAGATCGTCTCCGCCATGGTCGACGAGCTGGGCGTCGACATGGACTACGAGCAGGACTTCGAACCGTGGCTCGGGCGGCGCTTCGGCGTCGCGGGCTGGCCGGCCGCCGATTCCGCCGCTGCGGTGTCGGACGGCCTGGCCGTCGCCTTCGCGCTGGCGGTCGAGGACGAGGACGCCGCCACCGCCGCGCTGGGCCAGCTGGAGGACGAGGCCGGCGGGTTCACCTTCGAGGTCCGCGACGACTTCGCGCTCCTGGCGCCCAACGACGCCGCCCTCGCCGAGCTGCGCGGCGAGGTCGACAACGCCCCGCTCGCCGACGACGACGCGTTCACCCAGGACATGGAGGTCGTGGGCGGCGACAGCATCGCGGCCGCGTGGATGAACCTGGACGCGGCGGCCGGCCTCGCGTCGCCGGAACTCGGGCAGGCCACGGACGCCACCGGGCGGGTCGCCATCGGCCTGAACATCGAGGCGGAGTACGCGGAGCTGCGCGGGGACATGTTCGACGTGAGCGTCGACGGCGTCTCCCTGGGCGACTACGCCACCGAGGACCGCGGCCTGGAGCTGATGGGCGACCTGCCCGACGGCACCGCCATGGCCGTGGGCGTCAACGGGCTCGACTCGATCGTGCAGCAGGTGGTCGACGAGAACCCCGGCGACTTCGGCGACGTCGAGGCCGGCATGTCCGAACTCGGCCTGACCTACCCCGACGGCCTGACCCAGCTGCTGGGTACCCGGACCGCCGTGGGGCTCACCGACCCGCAGGGCCTGCTGAGCGACTTCATGGACTTCGGCGGCACCGGCCCCTCCTCCACCCCGTCGATGCAGCTCCGGGCCCTGGGGGCCGACGCCGCGGCGCTGGAGGACATCGTCGAGCAGTCGTCGACGAGCAGCTATGAGACCCCGCCGGGCGTGAGCACCGACGGCGACGCGGTGGTGGTGTCATCGGGCACCAGCGGCACCGGGCGGCTCGGCGACGACGCCGTCTACCAGCGGACGATGCAGGGGATGGAGGACGCCAGCGCGGGGGTGTACATGGACCTGCGCCCGTTCGCGGAAGAGGCGGGCGAGAGCGGCCCCGAGCAGTGGGGTTCGCTGGGCGGGTCGCTCACGGTCAACGAGAACGACGCCTCGATCCTGGCCCGCTGGGCCCCCAACGGCGGCGGCTGACCCGCTCCCCCGCACCCGCACGACGGCTCCGGCCGAGCACCTTGTTCCAGGTGCCCGGCCGGAGCCGTTCGCGTAGGGCACCGGGTGTGACAGGGAAAAAAATTGGAAGGATTCTTTCCAATATGGTCCGGGGCTGTGTATAGTCCCGTGCAACGGTCGCCCGGACGGGCCGGAGAACCGGTCCGGACGGCCTTCTTCTCCAGCCGACGGCGGTGCGGTGTCGCGAGCCGCATCGCTCCCCCGCTCGTCTGACCCGAGGAGACCCCCACTCATGCACCTGGGACGCCTCACACGCACCGCCGCCGTTCTGGCCGGCATCCCGATCGCCGTCGCCCTCCTGGCCCCCGGCACCGCCAACGCCCACGGCACCATGGGCGGCCCCATCAGCCGGATCGCCGCCTGCTACGCCGAAGGCCCCGAAACCCCCACGTCCGACGTCTGCCGCGCCCTCGTCGCCGAGAACGGCACCCAGCCGCTCTACGACTGGCACGAGGTCAACATCGCCAACGCCGACGGCCGGCACCGCGAGATCATCCCCGACGGGGAACTGTGCAGCGCCGGCCGGGACAAGTACTCCGGCCTGGACGCCCCCGGCGACTGGCAGACCACCGCCCTGCCCGCCAGCGGGGAGTTCACCTTCACCTACACCGCAGCCGTCCCCCACCGCGGCTACTTCGAGCTGTACGTGACCAAGGACGGCTGGGACCAGAGCCGCTCCCTCGCGTGGGACGACCTCGAAGCCGAGCCGTTCCTGCGGGTCGACGACCCGCAGGTGGTCGACGGCAACTACGAGCTGACCGGCGACCTGCCCGAGGGCAAGACCGGGCAGCACCTCATCTACGCCGTCTGGCAGCGCACCGACAGCCCCGAGGCGTTCTACAGCTGCTCGGACGTGACGTTCGGCGGCGCCGAAGGGGCCGCCGAGACGTTCGAGGCGACCCCGGCCGACTACGGGGACGCCGCGCAGCACGCCGGCCACGCCGACGCCGACGGCACCGCCGCGGAGGAGGCCGGCGACGACGCGACGGCCCGGCTCACGGCCGCCTCCAGTGGCGCCCACAGCGGGCACACCGGGACGGCCGGCGCCTCCGGCGACCCGGCCACGGGCGGGACGGCCGTCACCGGCCTGTTCCTCGCCGCCTTCGCGGCGATGACCGCCGCATCGGGCGCCATCTGGCTGCACCGCCGCCGTACCGAGCGGCGCTCCTAGCCACCCCCCGGCGGGGG
>NZ_JBHSBH010000009.1:69383-126089 GCF_042650565.1 Nocardiopsis sediminis | reverse complement strand
GGCCCGTGCCCCCAGCCGCGGGGCGCCCCCGCTCCGCCCCGCACGCGGTGCCCCGGTCCCCATCCGGCCGGGGCACCGCCCCTTTTACCGAGCCACCCCGCACCGCACACGGCACCGCCGGGCAGGCTTGCCCCGGACGCCCCCACCCGCGGGTGCGGCTAACGTGAGTTCTCGTGAGCGACGGTGTCACCCCCGACCGGCTGCGGGCCTCCCACATCGACCGGGAGCGCGTGATCGCCGTGCTGCGCTCGGCGGTGGAGGACGGCCGGCTGGACATCACCGAGTTCGAGGGCCGCGCCGAACACGTCTACCGGGCGCGCACCCTGGGCGACCTCCCCCCGGTGACCGCCGACCTCGTCCCTCCCGAGGCCCAGCCGATCCGGCTGCCCACCGAGCCGCTCGGCGTGTTCTTCACCAATACCGAACGCTCGGGCCGGTGGGTGGTGCAGGCGCGCGAGACCGTGATCGCCATCGGCGGCACCGTCCGGCTGGACCTGCGCGACGCGCTGCTCATGCGCAACCACGTGCGGATCGGCGCCTGGGCGGTCTTGGGCCGGGTCGACATCGAGGTGCCCGACGGCGTCGAGGTCCGGCTGCGCGGCTGGTCCTTCCTCGGCCGCCGGATCACCACGGCCCGGCGTCCGCGGCGCGGCGACGCCCCCGTTGTGGAGATCGACGGGTTCAGCGTGCTCGGCTCGCTCGCGGTACGCGCCCCGCGAAGACGGCGCGCCTGGCTGCCCCGGCGGCGCGAGCGCCGCTCGCTGGAGTGACCGCCGGGCCCCACCGAAGCCCGCACGGGTCACACGGGGCCGCCGGGCCCGCTGACCGGGGAATCTGGCAGTCTTGGACGCAGTTTCCTGGAGGTGTCTTCGAACAATGAGTGAATTCCGCATCGAGCACGACTCGATGGGCGAGGTCAAGGTCCCCGCCGACGCCAAGTGGCGGGCGCAGACCCAGCGGGCGGTGGAGAACTTCCCCATCTCCGGCCAGGGCCTGGAGCACGCGCACATCGCGGCGCTGGGGCACATCAAGGCCGCCGCCGCCAAGGTCAACGCCGAGCTGGGGGTGGTCCCCGAGGACCTCGCCAAGGCGGTGCGCGACGCCGCTCTGGAGGTCGCCGAGGGCAAGTGGAACGACGAGTTCCCGATCGACGTGTTCCAGACCGGATCGGGCACGTCGAGCAACATGAACACCAACGAGGTCGTCGCGACCCTGGCCACCGCCCGTTCCGGGCTGCCCGTGCACCCCAACGACCACGTCAACGCGTCGCAGTCGTCCAACGACGTGTTCCCGTCGTCGATCCACATCGCGGCCACCTCGGCGGTCGTCAACGACCTCATCCCGGCGCTGCGCCACCTGGAGGGCGAGCTGTCCCGTAAGGCGGAGCAGTTCGCCTCGGTGGTCAAGAGCGGGCGCACGCACCTGATGGACGCCACCCCGGTGACCCTGGGCCAGGAGTTCGCGGGCTACGCGGCGCAGGTGCGCTACGGGGTGGAGCGCCTGGAGGCGTCGCTGCCCCGCGTCGCCGAGCTGCCCCTCGGCGGCACCGCCGTCGGGACCGGCATCAACACTCCCGAGGGGTTCTCCGCGCGGGTGATCGCCGAGATCGCCGCGGCCACGGGGCTGCCGCTGACCGAGGCGCGCGACCACTTCGAGGCGCAGGGCGCGCGCGACGGCCTGGTGGAGCTCTCCGGCCAGCTGCGGACGATCGCCGTCGGCCACACCAAGATCGCCAACGACATCCGGTGGATGGGCTCGGGCCCGCGCACCGGCCTGACCGAGATCTTCCTGCCCGACCTCCAGCCGGGCTCCTCGATCATGCCGGGCAAGGTCAACCCGGTGCTGTGCGAGGCGGTGCTCCAGGTGGCCTCGCAGGTGGTCGGCAACGACGCCGCGGTCGCCTTCGGCGGCGCCTCCGGCAACTTCGAGCTCAACGTGCAGCTGCCGCTGATCGCGCGCAACGTCCTGGAGTCGATCCGGCTGCTGGCGAACGTGTCGCGGGTCTTCGCCGACCGCTGCATCGCGGGCATCGAGGCCAACGAGGAGCGCTGCCGCGAGTACGCGGAGTCCAGCCCTTCGATCGTGACGCCGCTGAATCGTTACATCGGCTACGAGGAGGCCGCCAAGGTCGCCAAGCAGTCGCTGGCCGAGCGCAAGACCATCCGGCAGGTGGTCCTGGAGCGCGGCTACATCGAGGCGGGCAAGCTGACGGAGGCCCAGCTCGACGACGCGCTCGACGTGCTGAGCATGACGAACTCCCAGCGCGCCTAGGCCCTGTTTTTTGGATGCTTTCGGAATAGCGAGCGGCCGTCCAGGCGTCGCGTCGCAAGCCGATTCGCGAAGGTCAGCCTGGTTGGCTGTCCGAGCGCAATCGGCGCAGCGAGGCGGCGTCTGGTGGTCGCGAGCCCGGAATGATCCGAAAAACAGGGACTAGCGCGCACCCCCGGCGCCGCGCCGGGGCCTGGGCCGGTGTGCGGGGCCACCCGCGCGCCGGCCCTTTTGCGTCGGTGCCGGCCGCTACCGTTCCCGGCATATCGGTGCATCGACCGACATCGCCGACCCTTCCGGCGGTCGAAGTAACCTGCTTGATGACCTTCTCACGCCCGCTCCCCCCGAGAGGCGATACATGTCAGTGGACAACGGCGACGGCACCCGCGTGATCGCCGGACGCTACGAGCTCCGCCGCGAACTCGGCCGCGGCGGCATGGGCGTCGTCTGGGCCGCATGGGACTCCCAGCTCGACCGCGACGTCGCGGTCAAGGAGGTCCTGCTCCCCGGCCACCTCACCGACGACGAGAAGGTCGAGGCCAACGCGCGCGTCCGTCGCGAGGCCCAGTCCGCCGCCCGCATCGCCCACCCCAGCGTCATCACCGTCCACGACGTCTTCGACGCCGAAGGCCACCCCTGGGTGGTCATGGAGCTGATCCGGGGCCGCTCCCTCCAGGAGGAGCTCGCCGAACGCGGCACCCTGACCCCCGCTGCGGCCGCCAAGGTCGCCGCCGCGCTCCTGGAGGCCGTGCGCGCCGCCCACGCCGCGGGCGTCGTCCACCGCGACATCAAGCCCGGCAACGTCATGGTCTGCGATGACTCCCGCATCGTCCTCACCGACTTCGGGATCGCGACCGTCGAAGGCTCCTCGACCATCACCCGCACCGGCACCCTCATCGGCTCGCCCGAGTACATGTCGCCCGAACGGCTCCAGAGCGAGGCGGCCACCCCCGCCTCGGACCTGTGGAGCGTGGGCGTCACCCTGCACACCGCCCTCCAGGGCCGCTCCCCGTTCCAGCGCGACGGCATCACCGCCGCCATCGCCGCCGTCCTGTCGGCCCCCATCCCCCGCCCCGACCGCGCCGGCCCGCTCGCCCCGCTCATCAACGGGCTCCTGGAGCGCGACCCCGCCCGCCGCCTCACCGCCGACGCCGCCCTGGCGCTCCTCGGCGACCTGGAGACCGCGGGCCCCGGCCCGGGGGCGACGGGCGGCCACCCGGCCGCCCAGGCCTTCTCCGGTCCCGCGCCGCACACCCCGCACCCGGCCGCGCCGCCCACCCCCTTCCCCGGGGCCGTCACCGGCGGGCACCCGGGCCGCACCGGGCACGTCGGCGCCCCGCATCCCGGCGCCGGGCACACCGCCCCCGGCCCGAACACCCCGCACCCATCGGCCCCGGGCCCGCACACGCCGTTCCCCTCGGGCCCCCGGCCCGCCCACGGCGCCTTCTCCGGCCCCGGGCCCGGCGGTGGCGGCACGGTGCCGCCCTGGGGCGCCGCCCCGTCGCCGCCGGCGCCTCCCGCGCGCCCCCCGGGCGACGACCGGCGCCGCGGCAGCGTCCTCATCCCCGCCATGATGGGCGTGGGCATGCTGGGCCTGGTGATCGTCGTGGTGGCGGTGGTCTCGCTGGTGCGCATGGACACCACGACCTACGAGCGCTTCGAATCCGACCGCTTCAACGTCGACTACCCCCAGGGCTGGGAGGTCGACGACACCACGGAGGCCGCCCAGACCTACGTCTACTTCCGCCGCGCCGACCGGGACGTCGCGATCTACGTCAACGCCTGGGACAACGGCCCGTCCGACCCCCGCACCAGCTACGGGTGGGTGGAGTTCGACGACAACGGCTTCCGCGAGGACGGCGAGGTCACGGAGTACCGGACCCTGGAGATGGCCGCGGTCGACTCCGGCTTCCCGGCGGACTGGGACGTCGCGACGCTGGAGGCGGAGTTCCAGACCGGCGGATGGACCACCCCCGCGCGGCACTTCACCTCCCACATCATCATGATCGGCGAGGAGGCGTTCGCGGTGACCATGAACGTACCGGCCGACGAGGCCGGCGACCACCGCCGGATGTACGAGAGCGTCCTGGACTCCTTCGAGCCGGTCTAGTCGGGATCGGCCGCCGCGAACGGTACCGGGAACACGGACGGCCCCCGCGATCGACGTGATCGCGGGGGCCGTCCTCGGCGCCCGCCGGCACCGTTCCCGCCGATGCGGTCCGGTGCCGGGCCGGCCGGGCCGTCAGTACCAGCCGTTGGCCTCGGAGTGGTCCCAGGCCTCGCACGGCGAACCGTAGCGGTCCTCGATGTAGCCCAGGCCCCAGGTGATCTGGGTGGCCGGGTTGGTCTGCCAGTCGCTGCCGGCGGTCGCCATCTTGTTACCGGGCAGCGCCTGCGGGATGCCGTAGGCGCCGGAGCTGGGGTTCTCCGCGGAGGGGTTCCAGTTGCTCTCCTTCTCCCACAGGGGTTCCAGGCAGCTGAACTCGTCGGCGCTCCACCCGAAGTCGGCGAGCATCGCCTGGGCGATCTCCTTGGGGTCGCCCGAGGGGATCGAGGAACCGGAGTCGGACTCCTCCTCTTCTTCCTCCTCCTGCTCCTCGGTGGCGGTGGCCGAGCCGCTGGCCGTCCCGCCCGCCTCCTCGATGAGGTTCTGGACGCCCGCGCGCTGCTCGGCGAGCTCTTCTTCGGAGATCTGGGGGGCGTCGGCGAAGAAGTCGGCCCCGGTGTCATCGGCTTGGGGCGGCACGACGGCGGAGGCCGCGGTGTCGCCGGGCTCTTCGCCGCTGTCCGCGAAGGCGGACACGGCGAACGTGGCCCCGGCGACCATCGCGGCCGAGCCGACCGCCGTGGCGACCCGCAGCGAGATCCGGTTGAGTAGCAAGAATCGCCCTTTCGTCAGCCGTGCGCCCAGCGATACGCGCACGATCGACCACGGCCCCTGGGCTCGCAGATGCTGTCATCGGGGTGCAGGCGACGGACGTGACGTGGCGCGCAGTGATCGCTGGCTGGCCGCCGTCGTCGCTGGAGGTCACGCGCGCGGGTGATCGGGGGGCATCTCGACGATGCGCCACGCGCGTCCCAAGGGGCTCCTTCAGAAACGGGACCAACCATGCCGCATGATCACGACCCCGTAACACCCTTTGAAATATGGCCTGAATCACATTACCGACAGTTAGGGGCGAAACGGCCGATACCAGGGCGAACACACTGAGGGTGAGGGGGTGCCGAGTGTGGCATATGCGACGCGGGCCCGCACTCGGCGTGTGGGCCCGCGGTGCCGACGGCGTCCGTCAGGAGGCGTTGCCCTCGGGGGTGAGGGTGCGCGACCACAGGCTCTCGCCGGCGATGTCGCGCAGGTGGACGGTGAACTCCTTGCTCTCCGGGTCGATCTCGACCTCGCCGAAGTGCTGGAACCCGTCCAGCGGGGAGGTGTTCGGTTCGGGCGGCGCGGACACGAACACGGCCTCGGGGCCGAAGGTCGGGTCGAGCTCGTTGGGTCCGAACGCCCCCGCGTGCAGCGGGCCCGAGACGAACTCCCAGAACGGGGAGAACTCGGTGCCGGAGGCGGCGCGGTCCGGGGAGTAGTGGTGCGCGGCGGAGTAGTGCACGTCGGCGGTCAGCCACACCACGTCGCGCACGCCGTTGCGGTGGATCCGCTGGAGCACGTCGGCGATCTCGGCCTCGCGGCCGCGGGGGGCGCCGGGCAGGCCGTTGGCCACGGCCTCGATGTCCTCGTCGCCGTCGGGCACCACCACGCCGATGGGCATGTCCGCCGCGACGACCTTCCAGGTGGCCGTCGACTCGCTCAGCGAGCGCACCAGCCAGTCGGCCTGCCGCCGGCCGAGGATGCGCTCCAGCGGCTCCTCGCCCGGCGAGTTGGCGTCGCGGTAGGGGCGCATGTCGATCACGAAGACGTCGAGGTCGGGGCCGTAGCCGATCCGGCGGTGGATGCGCCCGTCGACCGCCTCGGTGGGGACGATCGGCTGCCACTCGTGGAACGCGCGGTGCGCGCGCCGGGCCAGCACGTCCACGCGGGTCTCGGTGTAGCGGTCGTCCTGGAGGATCTCGCCCGGGTACCAGTTGTTGGTGACCTCGTGGTCGTCCCACTGGACGATCTGCGGGACGCGGGCCGTGAGGCCGCGCAGGTTGTCGTCGAGCAGGTTGTAGGCGTACTGGCCGCGGAACTCCGCCAGGGTCTCGGCGACCTTGGTCTTCTCCGGGGTGACCAGGTTGCGCCAGGTCCGGCCGTCGGGCAGGGCGACCTGCTCCTCGATGGGGCCGTCGGCGTAGCAGACGTCGCCGCTGTGCAGGAAGAAGTCGGGGTCGCGTTCGGCCATGGCCCGGAAGATCGGCATCCCCCCGATGTCGGGGTTGATGCCCCAGCCCTGGCCCGCCACGTCGCCCGACCACACGAAGCGGATGGGGCGGTCACCGCCGCCGGGGGTGCGGAAGGACCCCTCGACGGCCTCGCTGGACGCACGGCCGGACTCCGCGCTAACGCGGACGAACACCTCGCGGCCGGGCTCGACCCCGGTGATCCGCAGGCGTCCGGTGCCGTCGCTCTCAGGGGTGAGCAGGGGACCCCGGACGGTGCGGGCATCGGCGAAGTCGGGCCGGGTCGCGACCTCGATCACCATGCGGGCGGCGCGGTCGGCGCGCGTCCACACCACGGCGCCGTCGCCGCGCGGGTCGCCCAGCTGGATGCCGTGGGTGAGAACGGGGCGGTTGCGGCCCTGGGCGAGCGCGGGGGCGCCGGCGATCGAGCCTGCGGTGGCGGCCCCGATCCCCACGGCCCCGTAGCGCAGGAGGGAGCGGCGGGACAGCAGGGGCCGGGGAGGGGGCGGGGTTGCGGGGGAAGGTGGGACGGTCACGGGCGCGGTCTCCTCGTCGTGGCGGTGCGCGGGTGCGGGGGGCGCACCGTGGTTTCTACACCCCGGCCGCGACCTGCGGCCCAACGGCCGCCGACGCCGCCGTGAACGCGCAGGCGCCTGGGGCCTGGGGAAACACCGCCGCCGGGCGGGCCCGCGGGCCCGCCCGGCGGCGTGAAAGCGGTGCGGTGGACCGGCCGTCATGGAGACAGCACGACGGCCCTGCCCTGTCAGCCCTCCAGCATCTCGGTGACCAGCGCCGCGATGGGCGAGCGCTCAGAGCGGGTGAGGGTGATGTGCGAGAACAGCGGGTGGCCCTTGAGCTTCTCGACCACGGCGACGACGCCGTCGTACCTGCCCACCCGGAGGTTGTCGCGCTGGGCGACGTCGTGGGTGAGGACCACGCGGGAGTTCTCGCCGAGGCGCGAGAGCACGGTCAGCAGCACCCCGCGCTCCAGCGACTGCGCCTCGTCGACGATCACGAAGGCGTCGTGCAGCGACCGGCCGCGGATGTGGGTGAGCGGGAGGACCTCCAGCATCCCGCGCTCCACGACCTCGTCGATGACCTCGGGCGTGGTGACGGCGGAAAGGGTGTCGTGGACCGCCTGCGACCACGGCGTCATCTTCTCGTTCTCGGTGCCGGGCAGGTAGCCGAGCTCCTGGCCGCCCACCGCGTACAGCGGCCGGAAGACCATGACCTTGCGGTACAGCCCGCGTTCGAGCACGGCGTCGAGCCCCGCGCACAGGGCGAGGGCCGACTTCCCGGTGCCGGCCCGGCCGCCCAGCGACACGATGCCGACGTCGGGGTCGGTGAGCAGGTCGAGCGCGATGCGCTGCTCGGCGCTGCGCCCGTGGAGCCCGAAGACGTCGCGGTCGCCCTTGACGACCTTCACCGACTTGTCGGGCAGGACCCGGCCCAGGGCCTTGCCGCGTTCGGAGACCAGGACCAGGCCGGTGTGGCAGGGGAGGTCGCGTGCGGCCTCGATGTCGGCGGTGCCGCCGTCGAACAGCTCGGCGATCTCGTGAGCGGGCACTTCGAGCTCGGCCATGCCGGTCCAGCCGTGCTCGATGGCGAGCTCGGCGCGGTACTCGTCGGCGTCCAGGCCGATGGACGACGCCTTGATGCGCATCGGCAGGTCCTTGCTGACCAGGACGACGCCGGCGTCGCCACCGTCATCGCGCAGGTTGCACGCGACGGTGAGGATGCGGGTGTCGTTGTCGCCCTGCCGGAACCCGGCGGGAAGGACGGAGGGGTCGCTGTGGTTGAGTTCCACCCGCAGCGTGCCGCCGTGCTCGTTGACCGGGACGTCGTCGTGGAGGCTGCCGTGGGCGACCCGGAGGTCGTCGAGCCGGCGCAGCGCCTCGCGGGCGAAGTACCCGAGTTCGGGGTGGTGCCGCTTGCTCTCCAGCTCGGTGATCACCACGATCGGCAGGACCACCTCGTGCTCGGCGAACCGGGTGATCGACATCGGGTCGGCCAGCAGGACGCTGGTGTCGAGCACGTAGATCCGCCGTTGGCTCACCTCCCCGCGGGCGGCAGGGGCGTCAAGGTCACGGCGGTAGGTCGAGGAACTAGCCACTCGTTCTCCCCTTGGGCACCGGGGTGCCCTGGTCTCACGGGAATCCAAGGACCGGGACCAGCCCCATGAGGGCCGGGACCGGCCCTCGTCACCATGAGCTCCTTCAATGACCAGGACCTCAAACGATCGGGGCCTCCCGAGTGGACGGATGCGCACCATCCACTGGTTTCGACGGTACCCGGCTGCGCCAAAAGAGCAAGACCCCCAGGTCGCATGGCGTGTGAACACCCGGTTACGGGGGTTTTCCTCCGATCTGTGCGGTGGTGTGGACTGGGGTGGCGGTGCTCAGGAGCCGAACCGTCGGTTCCGCGCGCCGTAGGACCGGAGCGCGCGCAGGAAGTCGACTCTGCGGAAGGCAGGCCAGAAGACCTCGCAGAAGTAGAACTCCGAATGCGCGCTCTGCCAGAGCAGGAAGCCGGAGAGCCGCTGCTCCCCCGAGGTCCGGATGAGGAGCTCGGGGTCGGGCTGGCCGCGGGTGTAGAGATGCTCGGAGATGTGCTCCAGGTCGAGGCGTTCGGCCAGCTCCTCGATAGAGGTGCCCTTGGCCGCCTCCGCGAGGAGGAGCGACCGAACCGCATCAGCGATCTCACGCCTTCCTCCATACCCGACCGCAACATTCACAATCAGGCCGGAACCGCCGGATGTGGCCGCGGCGGCCTCTTTCAGCACACGGCCGGTGGAATCGGGCAGCAGGTCGAGCGCGCCCACGGGGTTGACGTTCCAGCCCTCGCGGCGCAGCCGGGTGACGGTGTCCTCGATGATCTGCAAGAGGGGTTCGAGCTGTTCAGGGGGGCGGGCGAGGTTGTCGGTGGACAGCAGCCACAGGGTGACCACCTGCACACCGACTTCGTCGCACCAGCCCAGCAGCTCGAAGATCTTGTCGGAGCCGGCGCGGTGCCCCTGCTCCACACTGGCCAGACCGCTGGCCTTGGCCCAGCGGCGGTTGCCGTCGAGGATCACCCCGACGTGCCGGGGGATCTCGTAGCTGCCGAGCTTGCGCTCCAGCCGACGCTCGTACAGCCAGTACAGGGGATCACGGAACCCCATGGACGTTGCTCCCTTTCGCCGCCGTCGAAGGGGACCCACGGAACGGTTCCGGGTTCCCTCATCACAGGACCCGGCGCGGCGCCCCAAGCCTGGTGATGCGCGTTTCCACACATCAGAGTAAGCGGCTTGAGTCCGTTACGTCACGGCCAGCGACTTGCGCACGTGCTTGCGGCCCTCGTGGATCCGGGACTTGACGGTCCCAAGGGCCAGGTCGAGTTCAGCGGCGATCTCGTTGTAATCCATCTGGCAGAGGTCGCGCAGGACCAGCGGGGCGACCAGGTTGGGGCGGTCGCGTTCGAGCTGGTCGAGGGCCTCCAGCAGATCGATCCGAGACCCGGCGATGACGCTCGTGGTGCGCGGGTCGCGCTGCTGCGGTATGCGGTCGGCCTCGGTCGGAAGCTCTGCGGAGCGTCGCTTCATCGACCGGTAGGTCTGCCGCGCCGAATTCGACACCACCGTATACAGCCACGTGGTGAACAGCGAATCGCCCTTGAATGAGCCGATGTTGCGCGCCACCCTCAGCAGGGCGTCCTGGCACGCCTCCTCGGCGTCCTGGCGGTAGGGCAGGAAGCGGGCGCACCGGCGCAGCACTTCGGGCTGGATCCTGCGGAGGAGATCGTTGATGGCGTCGGAGTCGCCGTCGCGCGCACGTCGCGCCAGCTCTTCGAGGGAATCGTCGACCTTGGCGGCCGAACGTCGGGATCCCGAGCCCTTGTCAATTTTTCGCACGGCTGGTAACTCCCTGCTGTCGAAAAGACGCACATGCCGTCTTAGTTGTCACACGCCCATCCGCTACTTACATACTTACGAGGTTCACACCATGGTCGGTTCTCTACGCGATCCGGAAGATCGGACGCCCGGCTCCCGCACGCTGGCGGACGTTTGCCCCGCCCGGCTCTGGTAAAAGCAGTACCTGTGGCACAACCGGACACGTTCGGCCGATACCGCGTCATACGACACTTGGGATCGGGCTCGTTCGCAACGGTCTGGCTCGCGCACGACGACCGGCTCGACACCCCCGTGGCCGTCAAGGTCCTCGCCGAGAACTGGACCCACCAGCTCGACATCCACCAGCGGTTCCTCGAGGAGGCGCGAATACTGCGACAGGCGGACTCCGCCTGGCTCGTGCGTGTGCACGACATCGGCACCCTCCCCGATGACCGGCCCTACTTCGTCATGCCCTACGCCGACCAGGGCAGCGTCGCCGACCTGATCGCACGGAAACGGCTGCAACTCGACGAAGCCCTGCGACTCCTGACCGAAATCGGCCAGGGTGTCACGGTACTGCACCGGCACGGCACCATTCACCGGGACATCAAGCCGTCCAATGTGCTGTTGCAGTCGTCGCCGGTCGGGCAGCGTGTGCTCGTGGCCGACCTCGGGTTCGCCAAGGCCATCGACGGGGCGTCGGGGTTCACCCAGGCGGCGGGCACGCCGGGGTACATGTCGCCCGAGCAGGGCAGCCCCGCCGGCGACCTCGACGTGCGGGCCGACGTCTACTCCCTGGGGGCGGTCGCCTATGAGCTGCTCACCGGCCGCCGCCCGCCGCAACCGCCGGTCCGGGTGCCGCCCAGCCGGCTGCGCCCCGGGCTGCCCCGCGAGCTCGACGCGCTGATCATGTCGGCGCTCTCGGCCGACCGAGGCCAGCGCCCGCCCGACGCCAAGGCGTTCACCGACCGGATCCGCGCCATCCGGATGAGCCCGGGATCGCGCCGGAGGACCTGGGCGTCGCGGCTGCGCCCGGTGGGGCGGCGCACCGCGGCCGTGGCCGCCGCGGTGACCGCGCTGGCGTTCGGGACCACCGCCGCGGCGGGTTCACCAGGGCTGGAGTTCACCGCGGTGCGGGCCGCGGCCGGCGACCTCCACCTGGCGGTCCCGGGCGCCTGGGCGCAACAGTTCCACAGCGGGCTGTCGCCCGGCGTGGACGGGGAGCCCGACGCGGTGGACGACGGCCTGCTGGTGGCCACCGACATCGATGCGTGGGGCGACGGGGACGGTGCGGTGTCGGGTGTGTTCGCCGCGCTGCTCCCCCGCGAGAGGGGGGCCGGCGGAGCCGACGGGCTGACGCCGACGGTGGGCGCCGTACCCTGCGCGGGCCGCGTGGAGCGGCGGACGTTCGCCGACCGGCGCTGGCGCGGCGAGGTGTGGTACTGGCCCGACTGCGGGGGCGCCCTCACCATGGCGGCCCTGCGCTCGACCACCGCCGACCGCACGCTCTATCTGGAGGTCCGCCAGCCGGACCGGCGCCCCGAGGTGGTGAACCGGATCATCGCGGGGACCCGGCTCGTCTGACCGGCCCCGGCGGGGGGTGAAGGGCTCCGGGCGGAGGCGGCGGCTTCCCCGGGCCGAGGAGGGGCGCCGCCGGATGCGGCGGCCGTCCCTCGCCCGCCCAGGGGCCGCCTCGGCCACCGCCCCGGGGTCAGATGGCTGCTATGTGCTCACGCAGGGCCTCGGGGGTGGAGACGGGGAGCTTGCAGGTGAACCCCCGGCAGACATAGGCGGCCGGGGCGCCGTCGAGCATCGGGCGGTCGGCGAGGAGCGGGATCCCGTGGTGGCCGCGGCCGTCCCCCCGGGTGATGGCGGTGCCGAACGGGGCCGAGCGCAGCGCCTCGCGGTGCAGGGCATCGGTGGCGGGGTCGCCCTCGGGGCCGACGACGGCGATCTCCAGCGGGCCGGCGAGCAGGGATTCGGCGACGGTCAGCCCCCACCCCGCGAACCGCGGGGCCTTGCGGGCCAGCGGCTCCACCGGAGCGAGGGCGCGTTCGGCGGCCTCGCGATGGCGCTGCGACCCGGTGAGCCCGGCATAGCCCAGCAGCGCGCCGGCCGCCGCGAAGCGGCCGGAGGGGGTGGCGTTGTCGGTGGGGTCCTGCGGCCGGGTGAAGAGTGATTCGGCGTCGTCTGCGGTGTCGTAGAACCCGCCGTCGTCGTCGGCGAAGCGGTCCAGGACGGAGTCGAGCAGGGAGCCGGCGGTGGCGACCCATTGAGGTTCGCCGGTGACCGCGTGCAGGGCGAGCAGGCCCTCGGCGACGTCGGCATAGTCCTCCAGGACGCCCGCGCCGGTGCCGGCCGCTCCGTCGCGGGAGGTGCGCAGGATGCGGCCGTCGCCGATGTGCACCCGCTCCAGGAGATCGGCGGCCTCGCGGGCGCGTTCGACGAGGTCGGGCCGCTCGAACAGCGCCCCGGATTCGGCCAGCGCGGCGATGGCCAGGCCGTTCCAGGCGGCGACGACCTTGTCGTCGCGCGCCGGCGGCACCCGGGTGGCGCGCTCCGCCAGCAGGGCGGCGCGGACGCGTGCGTAGCGGGCGGGGTCGTCGGGGTCGGCGGGCAGCTGGAGCACGGAGCTGCCGTGCTCGAACGTGCCGGTCTCGGTGACGCCGAACAGGCGGGCGGCCCAGGCGGCGTCGTCGGCGCCGAGGACGTCGGCGAGCTGTTCAGGGGTCCAGACGTAGTACCGCCCCTCCACGCCCTCGCTGTCGGCGTCGAGGGCCGAGGCGAAGCCGCCTTCGGCGGTGCCCAGCCCGGCGACCATCCAGTCGGCGGTCTCCAGGGCCACCCGCCGCGCCAGGGGGTCGCCGGTGGCCAGCCAGAGCCGGGTATAGGCGCGCAGCAGGAGGGCGTTGTCGTAGAGCATTTTCTCGAAGTGCGGGACGACCCATTCGGCATCGACGCAGTAGCGGGCGAAGCCGCCGCCGATCTGGTCGTACATCCCCCCGCGGGCCATGGCTGCGGCCGTGCCGACGGCCATGTCGCGGCTGCGGGGGTCGCCCGTGCGGGCGTGCTGGGCGAGCAGGAAGGACAGCAGCATGGACGGCGGGAACTTCGGGGCGCCGCCGAATCCGCCGTGGGCGGAGTCGTAGTCGCGGGCGAGCACGGTGACGGCGGAGTCGAGCGCATCGGCGCCCGGGGCGGCGGTGCCGCCCAGGCGGCGGGGGGCGCTGAGGGCGTCGACGACCCGCCGGCCCTGTTCGACGACGTCGTGGCGCTCCTCGCCCCAGGCCCGGGAGACCCCGATCAGCAGCCGCTGGAAGTGCTCGCGGGGGAAATAGGTGCCGCAGTAGAACGGGGCGCCGTCGGGGGTCAGGAAGACGGTCATGGGCCAGCCGCCCTGGCCGGTCATGGCCTGGGTGGCCTCCATGTAGACGGCGTCGATGTCGGGGCGTTCCTCGCGGTCGACCTTGATGTTGACGAACGCGGAGTTCATGAGCTGGGCGGTGGCGGGGTCCTCGAACGACTCGTGGGCCATGACATGGCACCAGTGGCAGGCCGCGTACCCCACCGACAGCAGCACCGGGACATCGCGGTCGCGCGCCTCGGCGAACGCCGCGGGGTCCCACGGGTGCCAGTCGACGGGGTTCCCGGCGTGCTGGAGCAGGTAGGGGCTGGTGGCGTCTGCGAGGCGGTTGGGCATACCACCACTCTGCCCGAGCGCACCTGCCTGACACCAGCCGATCCACGGGCTGTGGACAACCGGGACCCGGACGGCCGCGGGCGCTTCGTGCCTCCGCAGGCCGGTGTGGAGGCGGGACCGCTTCCGTGTCTGCTACTCGCAGGGACAGGCTAAACCCGGCGGGCCTGACCATAATCGGTCGCATGGACGAGACAACGCACGGAAAGTCCCTCCTCGGCGAGTTCCTGTCCACGCGCCGGGCACAGCTGAAGCCGGCGGACGTGGGGCTGCGGGACTACGGCGACCGGCGCCGGGTGCCGGGGCTGCGGCGCGAGGAACTGGCCCGGCTGGCCGGTGTCAGCGTGGCCTACTACATCCGGCTGGAGCAGGGGCAGTCGCTCAACGCCTCGCCGCAGGTCCTCGACGCGCTGGCCGCGGCTCTGCGGCTGGACGACGCGGAGCGGCGCCACCTGCACACCCTGTCCGGTGACGCCCGGCAGAGCCGCCGCAGGCTCCCCGCCGAGCGCGTCACCCCGGCGGTGCGCCAGCTGGTGGACGCCATGGGGGACTCACCGGTGGTCGTCCTCGGCCGGCGCTCGGACGTCCTGGGGTGGAACCGCGCCGGGCATGCGCTGTTCGCCGGGCACCTGGCCCCGGACAGCCCGGATCGCAAGGCCACGCGGCCCAACACCGCCCGGCTGGTGTTCCTGGACGCCCACACGCGGGACCTGTACGTGGACTGGCCCAGGAAGGCACGGGACGTGGTGGGCAAGCTGCGGCAGGCGGTCGGCGAATATCCGGACGACCCCCGGCTGGCCTCCCTCATCGGCGAGTTGACGATGCACAGCCCGCAGTTCGCCAAACTGTGGGCCGAGCACCGGGTGCGCGGCTGGGACATGGCCGAGTACCGGATGCGCCATCCGATGGTCGGGGAGCTGGACGTGCTCCAGCACTCGATCCCGGTGCCCCGGGAGCCGGGGGTCCGGCTGGTGGTGACGACGGCGGAGCCCGGCTCCCCCGCCCAGGCGGCACTACGGCTGCTCAACCAGCCCCTCGAGCCCGCTGCGGACACGCCCGCGACCGACCGCCCCGCCGTCGACACGCCCGCGTGCGGCGTCCCGCCCGTGCACCGCTGATCCGGCCGTCCGGCCGCCGCAGTACCCCCGTCCGCTCACAGCACCACGCCTGAACACCAACCCGGCGCCCCTGGCCCGAGGCCGGCAGGGAGCGCCACGGGTCTCGTCACGCGCGCCCTCCTGCCGCCGATGACGCGGTCACCCATGCCTGCTCCCCCATGTGTCCCCGCCCGCCGGCACCGCCCGTCCGGTGCCCGCACGCGGGCGAATGAGCATCCCCTTTCACTCCCACTGGAGGTTTCCCATGCCCACCACACCCGTCACGGCTTTCACCGAGGTCATCGACACCATCGGCCACCTGGTCGAAGCCGTGGAGGACGGGCAGTGGAGCGCACCCACGCCCTGCACGGACTGGAACGTCCGGCAGCTGGTCGACCACCTGATGACGGCGCAGCGCACCTTCACCGTCGTGATGGGGGCCGAGCCGTCCCTGCCGGCACTCGACGCCGACCCCGCTCCGGAAGGCGCCCCCGCGATCGACCGGCTGGCCGCCCTGCTCGGACGCGACGCCACCGAGTAGCCCCCCACGGCTGACCGCAGTACACGCCACCCCCACTACCCCTGAGGAACAAGGACCATGAAGAAGCCGAAGCTGAAGTTCGTCATCGCCGGTGCGGTGTCCGTCGCCGCCGTGGCCACCGGGACGGCGATGGCCGCGACCATGCTCCCCGCCGGATCCGGCTCCGAGCAGCCCGCGACCGTGCAGCCCAAGGAGGACACGCCCACGGCCGACCCCATCGCGGTCGACGGCGCGAACGTCTTCCCGCACTCGCTGGACTACGACCCGGAGTCGGACACGTTCTACGCCGGCTCGCTGAGCCAGGGCAAGGTCTTCGCCTTCGGCCCGGACGGAGAGGTGCGCACCCACATCGACGACCCGCTGCTGGTGTCGGCGCAGGCCGTCCAGGTCGACTCCGAGCGCGACCGCATCCTGGTCAGCAATGTGGACTACGGCACCTCCGACCGTTCGGACAAGGACAACCCCTTCGGCTACGCCGGTGTGGGCAGCTACGACCTGGAGACCGGGGAGCAGGACTGGTGCGTCGACCTGCGACCGCTCTTCGAGGACGGCACGAAGCACCTGATCGCCGACGTGACGGTGGCGCCCGACGGCACCGTCTACGCCGTCGACCAGCTGACCCCGACGGTGTTCGCCGTCGCGCCCGACGGCAGCGCCGAGATCTTCCTCCAGAGCGACCTGCTCAAAGGCACGCTGGACATCCCCGACTTCCTGGACGGCGTGGGCATGTCCACGGTGGACTACGTGGAGGGCGACCAGCTGATCATCGGCATGGGCGACGGCTCCCTGGTGCGGGTGCCCGTCGACAGCCCCGAGGAGGCGCAGCCGGTGGAGCTCTCCGAGCCCCTGACGGCCCCCATGGCCGGCGTGCGGGTACTCGAGGACGGCTCGCTCGCGGCGGTCAGCAGCGGCCTGCTCTCCGGTGAGCCCGCTCAGATCCAGCGTGTGGAGCCCGGCGACGGCTGGACCGAGGCCACGGTGGAGGCCACCGGTACCGTCGAGGACCCCGTCACCAGCGACGTGACCGCGGGACCGGACGGGGACACCTACGCGCTCAGCGGCGGCCTGGCCGACCTCCTCGCGGGCCAGCCCAACGACGGGTTCACCCTGACCCCGGTCGCGACCGGCTGAGCCTGAGGCCGTTCCCCGGACGACCTGCGGGCGCCCCTCCCGCGGGTCGTCCCGGAGCCGGCTCGTGCGGTGGCTCCCTCTCCCGGGGGCTACCGCACTTCCGTGCGCGCGCGACGGAGCACGAGACGGCGGAGCGGTTCTGACCGCCGATGCGCACCCGCCGCAGGCCATCACTCTATATATCCATGATAGATTTTGGATATACACACGGGGAGGCCTCATGGGCAAAACGCTGGTCGAGATCGACGAAGACGCACTCGCCATAGCACAGGATGTGTTCGGCACCAAGACGAAGAAGGACACCATCAACCGGGCCCTGCGCGAGGTCAGCGACCGTGTCAAGCGCCACGAAGCACGCATGGCCGCAGAAGGCATCGCCGCCGAAGCCCTGGACCTCGACGCTCTGACGGACAAGGCCGTGTATCGCCCTGGCCCCACCGCCGTTGACGACCAGGGTGGGGCTGCGTGAAGTACCTGGCGGACACTTCAGTGGTGGCTCGCTTTTTGCAACACGGCGCGGACACCTGGGGCTGGGGCGAAGCGCTGGACGCCGGGCTCGTCGGCATGTGCGAGATCACAGAGATCGAGGTCCTGCGCTCGGCACGGTCATCTGCGCACCACAAACAGATGCACCAGTACCTGAGCGGCTTCTACGCCTGGGCTCCGATCCCGGACACCACCTTCCGCCGAGCGCTCCAGGGCCAGCAGGCCCTTGTCGATCACGGCGAGCACCGCAGCGCCGGTCCGGTCGACCTTCTCGTCGCCGCGGTCGCCGAACTGTCAGGGCTCAGCCTGCTGCACTGCGACCGTGACTTCGAGACGGTCGCACGGCATACCGGGCAACCCACGACGATGCTCACAGGCTGAAGCGCCCCTCCGCCCCAGTGGGTGGCCGGCGCGGACGCCACGGAGCCCCGGCCGGGGCGGGAACCCGGTGCCGGGGCTCGGTTGCGGGCGGGCGGGCCCGCGACGGGGACACGGCGGCGTGCGGTCCGCCGGTCCTCACTCGTCGCGGGTGTCGGTGCCGGTGGCGGCGGCCGTGGTGGTGCCGGTGCCCGCACCGTCGAAATCGCGTTCCTTCACGGCGGCCAGGTGCTTGCCCATGTTCTTCATCAGCAGATAGAGGGCGTAGCCGATGAGCGCGACGACTATGAACCCCAGGACCCCCGGGGTCACGGTGTCGGTCGCGATCTCGGCGTTGGCGAGGACGAGAGCGGCGTTCATACCACTCATGCTCTCACCGTCTCGCGGATACCCGCGAAGAGGTCGTCCTCAGGGAGCTCGGTGTCGATCACCGAGCGGGCGAGGTGGTAGTCCTCGGTGGGCCACGCCTCGCGCTGGATGTCCATGGGGACGGCGAACCAGAAGCCGTTGGGGTCGATCTGGGTGGCGTGGGCGATGAGGGCGCGGTCGCGGGTCTCGAAGTGCTCGTCGCAGCGGACCCGGGTGGTGATCTCCCACTTGGGGGGCTCACGGTCCCCCATCCGCTCGATCCACTCGGCGTAGGGGTTCTCCAGGTCGCGCTCCTCCAGCAGGGCGGCGATCGCGTCGAACCGCTCGCGCGTGAAGGACACGTGGTAGTAGAGCTTGAGGGGCTGCCAGGGCTCGCCGGTGCCGGGGTAGCGCTCGGGGTCGCCCGCGGCCTCGAACGCCTCGACGGAGACCTTGTGGGTCATGATGTGGTCAGGGTGGGGGTAGCCGCCCTGCTCGTCGTAGGTGAGCATGACGTGCGGCCGGAACGACCGCACCGAGCGGACCAGCGGCTCCGAGGCGATGTCGAGGGGCTGGACGGCGAAGCAGCCGTCGGGCAGCGGGGGCAGCGGGTCGCCCTCGGGCAGGCCGGAGTCGACGAAGCCGCTGAACTCCTGGCGGACGCCCAGGATCCGGCGGGCGGCGTCCATCTCCTTGCGGCGGACCTCGGCGATGTTCTCCAGGATCTCGGGCCGGTCCATCGCGGGGTTGAGGATCGACCCGGCCTCGCCGCCGGTCAGCGTGACGACGAGCACGTCGGCGCCTTCGCTCACGTAGCGCACCATGGTGGCTGCGCCCTTGCTGGATTCGTCATCGGGGTGGGCATGCACGGCCATCAGCCGCAAGCGCTCGGACAACGGACAGATCCCCTTGGATAGTCACGGATGTGCACTCGACCGCTCCGGCGTCAGCGCCGCGCCGCCTGCCTGGGCTCATCCACAGGGTCGGGGGTGGAACGGCGGTCGCTCGGGACGGAGCTATCTTAGACAACATAGCCACCACGTTCGGAGATTCCCGCATGCCCGAGAGCCCTTCCGATGTCCCGCCCCCCGTCGTGGAGCAGGCGCCGGGCGCGAAGCGCCGCCACGGGAACAAGCCGGTCATCTTCATCATCGGCGTCCTGGTCGCCGGTGTCGTCGCCATCGGCTGGGGGTCGGCGCTGCTGAGCTACGGCGGGGCGGGCGGCGTCTCCATGCAGACGGTCGCCTGGCGGGTGCTCTCCGACGCCGAGGCCACCATCACCTTCCAGGTCAACAGCCGCGAGCCGGTCGAGTGCCTGGTGACCGCGACCGACGCCCAGCACGTCGAGGTCGGCCAGACGAGCGTCGAGGTCGAGGCGGGCATCCAGGACGTCACGACATCCGTAGAGACGATTCGTGAGGCTTCGGCGGTACAAGTGGCCTCGTGCAGGGAACAAGGTTCGACAAAGTAGTTCCGGAAGTCCAGCCGAGCCCGGGCCCGACAAGGGCCCTCCCCCTACCGCCACGTACCGCAGCCCGACGGCCGCCACCGCAGCCCGGCCCCCGCCACGCCCGCGCCCACAGGGCGTCCGGCCTGGGAGGACCGGGTTTCATGGCAGTACCGTCAAAAGGGCTCGGTGATATTCTCGTAAGTTCATCCGCGGCCGCCTGATGGCCGCGGGCACTAGACGCACCGAGGGAGTTCCCGTGACCGAGACCCGCGATGACAACGTCACCTGGCTGACCCAGGAGGCGTATGACCGGCTCAATGCGGAGCTGGAGCACCTGACGGGACCTGGTCGCATCGAGATCGCCGAGAAGATCGAAGCCGCCCGCGAGGAGGGCGACCTCAAGGAGAACGGCGGCTACCACGCCGCCAAGGAGGAACAGGGCAAGATCGAGGCCCGGATCGTCCAGCTCCAGACCATCCTGCGCAACGCGCGGGTCGGTGAGGCGCCGCGCAAGGCCGGGGTCGTCGGCCCGGGGATGACCGTGACGATCAAGTTCGAAGGCGACGACGAAGAGGTGACCTTCCTGCTCGCATCGCGCGAGGAGAGCGGGGCGCCGATCGACGTCTACTCCCCCAAGTCGCCGCTCGGCAGTGCCATCAACGGCAAGAAGATCGGCGATTCCACCAGCTACCAGCTGCCCAACGGGCGCAGCCTAGGGGTGGAGATCATCGACGCCGTACCTTACGGGGCATAACCCCTCCCAACACGACGCGGAAGGGGTGGCCGGGAGCCACCCCTTCCGCGTTGTGCGGGGCGGGCCGATGCCTCCTCGTGCCGGGCCGGACGGCCGGAGGCGGCCCCGGGCTGGACCGCCAGGTCACCGCGCCCGAGAATGGGTGGTGCCCGCCCCTTCGGGCCCGACCGCCACAGAGAAGAAGAGACCCAATGAGCACCCCCGCGTGGAACGACCCCCAGGCCGGCTACGGCCAGCCCCAATACGGATATGGGGGCCAACCCGAATACGGTCACGCACCGGGGTACGCCGCGGCGCCCGGGTACGGCCCCTACACCGGCTACGCACCGCCGGGACCGCCGATGTCACCCCACGGCCGGCTCTTGGCGGACTGGCCGTCGCGCGCCGGCGCCGCGCTGCTCGACGCCCTCATCGTCTTCCTCGTGATCCTCGCCATCCTCGCTGTCGGGATGGGGGGTTCGGCCGGGCTGGCCTACCTCATCGACCCGGTGGGGTTCGCCGAGCGGCCGCCCGTCCTCTTCATCATCGGCAGCATCGTGTCGTTCCTCGCCGCCTTCGCGTTCGGCCTCTGCTACCGGTGGCTCCACCACGCCCGGACCGGCCAGACACCCGGAAAGCGCTGGATGAAGATCCAGGTGGTGTCGCTCGAAACCGGGCTGCCGCCCACCAAGGGGCGCTCGTTCCTGCGTGAACTGTTGTACGCCGTCCTCGGGCAGATCAGCGTCATCGGCCTGCTGGACATCCTGTGGCCCCTGTGGGACGACCAGCGGCAGACCATCCACGACAAGGTGGGCTCGACCGTGGTGGTCACGGTGCTCCCGCCTCCGGCCGCGCCGCACGCCCAGGCCGCGGTGTAGCCGCAGGCAACGGGCCCCGGTCCTGCCGTCCGCCGCCGCGCCGGAGACCGGGCGTGCCACAATCGCCCCATGAGCCTGCCCCCGTACCCTCCCCCGCCCCGACCGCCCGTTCCCGCGGTCCCCGGGTATCCGCCGGGTACCGCTGTGGCCCCCGGCGGGGAGCCCCTGGCGGGCTGGGGGCGCCGGGCCGCCGCGTACCTGATCGACGGCGTGCTGATCGCCCTCGTGTACCTGGCGGTCGCAGGAGCCGGGGCGGCGGTCGCGTTCGGGGTCACCTACCTCGTGGCGCCCGGATCGTTCGACGCCGGCGCGGAGATGCCGCCGATCTTCCTCGTCCTGTTCATCCCCTCGATCCTGCTCGGCCTGGCGGCGGCCTTCTGCTACCGGTGGCTGCCGCACGCCCGCAGCGGGCAGACCCCGGCCAAGCGGTGGCTGGGGATCAAGGTGATCTCGCGCGAGACAGGGCGTCCGCCCACCAAGGTGCGCTCGTTCCTCCGGGAGGTCGTCTACGTCGTCTTCGCCCAGACCTGCGTCGGATTCATCGACGTCCTCTGGCCCCTATGGGACGGCCGGCGCCAGACGATCCACGACAAGGCCGGCGACACGCTCGTGATCAGGGTCTGAGGCCCGGAGGCCACGGCCTGCGCGAAGCGCGAACGGCGGCCCGCCGGAGATGTTTCCACCCTGATGTCCGATTCGGCCGATCCGTGGGTAAGTGACACAATCGCCGGGTGAGTCAGCCCTGGTACCCTCCACAGCCCGGCGGACCGCCCCCCTACCCCGGCCCCGGTCCCGACCCCGGGTTCGACGCCTCCAAGCGCGACCCCATCCCCGAGGGCCGGATCCGCGCGCGCTTCGGAACGCGCGTGGTGGCCCGCCTGATCGACGGCTTCATCCTGGCCGCCTTCTGCTTCCTGTTCTTCATCGTGGCGTCGTTCGTCTCCGCGATCGACAACCCCAACGGAACCGACCTGACGGACGAGTACTACGAGGCGTGGGCCTGGCTGTTCCTGTTCGGCTGGGGGCTGTCCCAGTTCCTTTACGACTGGGTGTTCCACGTCGGCCGCGGGCGCACGCCCGGCAAAATGCTGCTGGGCATCCAGGTCGTCCGCGCCTACGACGGCGGGCCCATCACCCAGGGGCAGGCCGTGGGCCGCGCGGCGATCTACGGGCTCCCGCAGTCACTGCCGTGCTTCGGCCACCTCATCAACCTGGTCGACTGCCTCGTGGCCCTCGACGCCGACAAGGGCGGCACGGCGCTGCATGACAAGGCCTCGGCGACCGTCGTCGTCGTGCGCTGACGGGAGCGGGGACGTCCGCCCCGCGCTCCCGCAGCAGGCCCGCCCGGATGGGTGGGCTGTCCGTCAGTCCAGGTCGTCGCGGCTTTCGTCGAAGAGCGCCGCGAAGTCGGGGAACTCCTCGAGCTCGCCGTACTTGGGCTCGAACAGGTAGGCGGGCCACTCGCCGTCCGGCCCCGGCTGTGTGGGATCGAGCAGCCAGAAGTCCTCGCCGGAGGCGACCTCCACGACGCGTTCGAACAACTCCGCATAGTCCGGATTGTCCATATCGCGGTAGAGCCGGGGAAAATCGCTCCCGGCGGCGCTCTCGCGCATCCAGCCGATCTCCGCGCACCCGTAGACGCGGTCGACCCACCCGCCGACGCCGAGCCAGCCGTCGCTGGTGAGCAGGAAGCCGCGCAGGCTCGGCGGGAACCGCACGCCGAGCCGCCGTTCGGCCGCCGCGACGGCCTCCTCTGTTGCGGGCTCACGGCCCATCCAGCGCGTCTCCAGCTGCTCATCCGTGACGTGGGGGTCTTCCTCGTCGACGTCGCGGAGGTAGATCTTGCTGTACACGCGAAGATAGGCGCTCCACTCCTCAGGTGAGGAGGGTCTCCGCTTGGCCGTAACGCCGTCACTCATGGGGGGTCCTGTTCTTACGGTCGGGGCGTCATTGCGAGCGCAAGGATAGGGTGCGGTGCCGACAGCCCACACCCCTCGATCGAGGGCAGGACGGCCCCGCCGGTCACCCCTCGAAGGCCAGCAGGCAGGCGGTGAAGCTGTGCACGTGGTTGCGTCCGGCGACCGGGCCGATCTCACCGGCGGCGAAGAAGCCGCCGACCGTGTCGGCGCCGAGGGTCCGCTGCACGGAGCGGACGTCGTGCTCGGGGGCGTCGAACATGGCCGCGCCCCGCCCGTTGCACGAGAACAGCAGGGCCGCGGCGGTGCGCCCGGCGGCGTCGGCGTCGAAGCTCTGGAGCCGGTCCAGCAGGTCGGAGCTCGCGCTCTCCTGGTCGCGCACCTGGAAGCGGACGGTCTGGCCGACCTCCACCATGTCGCCGATGGTCAGCGCGCCCATCTCGGGGTCGGCGGCGACGATGGAGCGCACCAGGAAGTCCCCGCGCTCGTGCCGGTCGGCGTATTCGTCCATGGCGATGCCGATGTGCAGGCCCACCGCGGCGAGCTCCTGCTCCTCCGGGGGCAGGGCGTTGACCAGGGATTCGAGCCTCTCGTAGGCGGAGACGCCCGCCAGCTCCACGATCATGTTGCCTTCGGCCTTGGTGACCGCCATGGCCGGGCCGATCGGCCGGCAGCCCTGGCTCACCGCCGTGCCCACGATGCCCGGACCGCCGAGCAGCAGGCCGACGGCGCCGGCGTCGGCGACCCCGCCCTCGAAGAACAGCCGCACGGACTCCTGCCCGCGCATGCCGTCGGCCAGGCCGCCGATCAGGGGCAGACCGCCCAGCGCGTCGGTGGAGCGCTCGACAAAGGACTGCGCGGGGAACTCGTAGGGGTTGGCGAGCAGCAGCGCGACCTGGTCGGTGGGCTCGGGCTCGGTCATGCCCACAACGGCGAGGTGGTCGCCCTCGGGGACAACGTCGAGCCGGAAGGGGGTCAGAGTGACATCGGGCATCCGCGCCGCCCAGACGCTGACCGCGCCCTGGCCCTCGACGCCGCGCCCGCCGCCGATCACGCCGGTGGCGCTGCACCCGATGGACAGCGCCTCGCCCGCGTGGGCCATTACACGCTCGCCGGCGAGGGTGACCTCTTCGGGGTCGGCGCCGCAGACGAAGAAGCAGATGAGATCGGCGTCGCCGTCGAGAGGGCTCAAGGCCTGGAGCACCGCTCTTTCGGCCGCGCTCACGAGGTCCGCGCCTGTCGCCAGCGCGTCACCGAACCTGGCCACCCGTCGCCACCCCCGCCTCGCCCACGGACTCGATCTTGCCTGGACCCTACTCCCTTCCCTTGACGGGTGAACCTTCCCGGATCCCGGCATTTTTCACGTCGACGTGAGAACCGTCCACAGGTGTGCGCTTCGCCACTGGCCAAATCGCGGAGGGTGCATAGACTCAACCCTGTGCCTGCCCCGACATCCGGCCACACGCCCCCCACCCGCCTCCCGACCACCCTGGGCGCCCTGCGCGCCTCAGGACACACGCACCGCACCGTCAAAGCCGAGGTCCGCGCGAACCTGCTGGCCCGCATGCGCTCCGGCGAACCGCGCTTCCCGGGCATCGTCGGCTTCGACCACACGGTGCTGCCCCGGTTGGAGCGCGCGCTGCTCGCCGGCCACGACTCCGTCCTCCTGGGCGAGCGCGGCCAGGGCAAGACCCGGCTGATCCGCACCATCGCCGGCCTGCTCGACGAGTGGACACCGGTGGTCGCGGGCTGCCCGATCAACGACCACCCCTACGCGCCGGTGTGCGCGCGCTGCCGCCGCCTCGCCGACGAAGAGGGCGACGGGCTCGCCGTCACCTGGTGGCATCGCGATGACCGCTACGGCGAGAAGCTCGCCACCCCCGACACCGGCGTGGGCGACCTCATCGGCGACATCGACCCCGTGCGCCTGGCCGAGGGCCGCAGCCTCGGCGATCCCGAAACCGTGCACTACGGGCTGGTGCCGCGGTCCAACCGTGGGGTGTTCTGCCTCAACGAGCTGCCCGACCTCGCCGCGCGCATCCAGGTCGCCCTGCTCAACGTGCTCGAGGAGCGCGACGTCCAGATCCGCGGGTACGCGCTGCGGCTGCCGCTTGACGTGCTGCTCGTCGCCAGCGCCAACCCCGAGGACTACACCAACCGCGGCCGGATCATCACCCCGCTCAAGGACCGCTTCGGCGCCGAGATCCGCACCCACTACCCGCCCGCCCTCGACCACGAGGTCGCGCTGATCCGCCAGGAGGCCGACCTCGCCGCCGGGCCCACGGTGCCGGGGTACCTCATCGACATCGTCGCCCGCTTCACCCGGCTGGTGCGCGACTCCGCGTCGGTCGACGACCGCTCCGGGGTGTCCGCGCGGTTCGCCATCGCCGGGATCGAGACCGCCGCCGCATCGGCCGTGCGCCGCGCGGCGCTCAGCGGCGAGGAGCACGCGGTGGCGCGGGTGTGCGACCTCCCGCCGATCGTCGACACCCTTCAGGGGAAGGTGGAGTTCGAGGTCGGCGAGGAAGGGCGCGAGGGCGAGGTCCTGGCGCACCTGCTGCGCCGGGCCACGGCCGAGACCTTCCGGCAGACCCTGGGCGGCGCCGACCTCACGGCGCTGACCGACCTGTTCGCCGATGGCGGAACGGTGGAGTCGGGCGAGCTGGTGGCGTCCGCCGAACTGTTGCAGGGGGTCGGGCCGCTGCCTGGCCTCGCCGACCTCATCGCCCGGCTGTCGCCCGAGGAGGGCGCGGGCGAGACCCCCGGCTTCGCGGCCTCGGCGGTGGAGTTCGCGCTGGAGGGCCTGTACCTCAACCGGCGGCTGTCCAAGGACACCGTGGACGACCGCACCGTCTACCGGACCTGACCCGGCGGCCACACGACATCGACGCCAGGGGAGGGCAGACCCCGATGGACCGTTTCCGGTACGGCGAATTTCACGATGGACCCGACCCCCTGGCGCCGCCCTACGACGTCCGCGCGGCGCTCGACGAGCTGGGCCGCGACATCATGGCCGGCACCAAGCCGCTGCGGGCGCTGCGCGACCTGCTGCGCCGCGGCACCCAGGGCATCAGCGGGCTCGACGACCTCCTGCGCCGGGCGCGCGAGCGCCGCGAGCGGCTCCGGTCGCAGGGCCGGCTCGACGGCACCCTGGACCAGGTGCGGTCGCTGCTGGACCGCGCCATCGGCCAGGAGCGGGCCGAGCTGTTCCCCGACCCCTCCGACGACGCCCGCCTGCGCGAGACCGAGCTCGACTCGCTGCCCGCCGTCACCGCCGCCGCCGTGCGCCGCCTCTCCGACTACCAGTGGCGGTCGGCCGACGCCGCCCGCTCCTTCGCCGAGCTGCGCGACCTGCTCCGGCGCGAAGTCCTCGACACCCAGTTCCGCGGCATGAAGCAGGCGTTGCAGGACGGCTCGCCCGAGGACATGCGGCGGGTGCGGGAAATGATCGACGCCCTCAACGACATGCTCGACGCCGACCAGCGGGGCGAGCACACCCAGGCCGACTTCGACCGGTTCATGGACGCCTACGGCGACTTCTTCCCCGAGGAGCCGCGCCCGCGCAACCTCGAGGAGCTGGTCGACACCCTGGCGCGGCGGTCCGCCGCGGCGCAGCGGATGATGGACTCGCTCACCCCGGAGCAGCGGGCCGAGCTGAGCTCGCTGATGCAGCAGGCCACCGCCGAGGCCGGGATGGGCGACGCGCTCGACCGGCTCGCCGGGGCGCTGCGGTCGCGCCGTCCCGACCTCGCGTGGTCGGGGGGCGAGGACATCGACGGCCCCGAGGGGCTGGGCATGGGCGACGCCACGAGCGCCGTGCAGGACCTCGCCGACCTCGCCGAGCTGGAGGCGGCGCTCGGGCAGGGGTATGCGGGGGCGGGGCTCGACGACATCGACGAGGACGCCGTGCGCCGCGCCCTGGGCCGGCCGGCGGTCGACGACCTCGCCCGGCTGCGGGCGCTCGAACGCGAGCTGCGCGACCAGGGGTACCTGGAGGGCGCCCGCAACAAGATGCGGCTCACCCCCAAGGCGGTGCGCCGGCTCGGCGAGACCGCGCTGCGCGAGGTGTTCACCGACACCGCCCAGCACGGGCGGCCGGGCTCGCACGCCCAGGCCGCGGCCGGGTCCTCCGGCGAGCCCACAGGGGCCGCCCGGCCGTGGGAGTTCGGCGACGAACAGCCGCTGGACGTCGTACGGACCCTGGCCAACGCGATCGCGCGCGGCGCGGTGGAGCCCGGGGGCGGCGGGGTAGAGCCTGGGGGCGACGGGGTGGGCTCGGGCCGCGCCATCCGGATGGCGCCCGAGGACTTCGAGGTCGCCGAGACCGAGCGGCGCGACGCCGCGGCCGTGTGCCTGCTCGTCGACCTGTCGTATTCGATGGCCCTGCGCGACCTGTGGGGCAGCGCCAAGCAGACCGCGATGGCGCTCCACTCCCTGGTCACCACCCGGTTCCCGCAGGACGCGGTGCAGATCATCGGGTTCAGCGACTACGCCCGCGAACTCCCCCCATCGGGGCTCGCCGAGCTCACGTGGGAGCCGGTGCAGGGCACCAACCTCCAGCACGCCCTGATGCTCGCCGGCCGCCACCTCGACCGGCACTCCGACTTCGAGCCCATCGTCCTCATCGTCACCGACGGCGAGCCGACGGCCCACCTCGGCCGCACCGGCGAGGCCACCTTCGCCTGGCCGCCATCCCAGGACACCACCACCGCCACCCTCGCCGAGGTCGACCGCATGACCCGCCGCGGAGCGGCCCTCAACATCTTCCTCCTCGCCGACGACCCCCGCCTAGAGCGCTTTGTCGACGAGGTAGCCCGCCGCAACGGCGGCAGAGTCGTCCGCCCGGACACCAACCGGTTGGGCGGCTACGTGGTCCGCGACTTCCTATCCCGCCGCAGGAGGGCGGGGTAGCAACCTCTAGGCGGCGTTACAGACGGCGGACCAGGCCGGACGAGGATATCCAGAGTCAACCGAACGCGACCCCTGGCGCGAACATGACAGCAAGGACGCCACCATGACAGACGACGCCGATGACTCCACCCCTGCGGAGCGAAAGCCGAAGGGGCGCATCTCGTTCGACCCTGAGACACCGAATGCGGTGATCTATGACGTTCTTAGCGATGTCGCCACCGACGTCATCGGGGAATACATACAGATCTCTGTCGAGACCGACGACCCTGCTATCAAGTCGGACGCCAAGGCGAAGGCAATCAAAGTACGGCAAGCCAAACGAAACGTCGATCCCGATGACCGAGAGGCGCTAATCACTGAAGTCCGGCGACTGGAGCAAGAACGCGACGCGTTGCGGGGCGTCTAACCAGTGACGGACGATTCCTATGACGTCGACACGGAGACGCTAAAGGCCCTATTCGACTCTGATGTCAAGGACTTTGTATTCGGAGAAGTTGAGGCTTCAGGAACTTCTTCCCCCACCAAAACGCCATCGACCGTGGTCCTGTTGGGCGGCCAACTGGCCGCCGGTAAATCGACGGCGATGAGAACGATCACCACGCGCCACAAGGGAATCGTTGAGATTCAGCCGGATGAGTTCCGCCGGTATCACCCCAAGTTCAAAAAGATCATGGCCGAGCGACCCCATGACATGCCTCGGCTCACCGCCCAGGCCATGCGCGCATGGACCGACTTGTGTGAGAAATACGCTTACCAGCAAGGCCATTCACTGGTAATCGAAGGCACCTTCATCAAGGCCGGGAAGCCCCTCGGCATCGCCGAACGTCTCGCAACCGAGCCTGAGCCCGGCACAGCACCTCACAAGCTCCACAAGGGCTTCTCATCCGAAGTCGTGGCTCTTGCGGTCAATGACATGCGCAGTCGGATCGACTTGGTCGGACGCTACCTTGCACAGCCCCCAGGCGAGGGACGCTGGTCCGGTACGGAACCTCATGACCTGGCGTACGACAATCTCCCTGGAACACTCGACACGCTCGAAGCCAGCCCGGCGGTCAAGCGCATCATCATCACCGATCGCAGTGGCGACCACCTCTACGACAATGTCCGCGATCCCGGCACCGGCGATTGGAGGGGCGACCCGCGTCGCGCGTCAGAGGCGCTTCGAAGCATACGCAATGAGGGCCGGGTCCCCTTCGACCAGTCCGAGGCACAACAGTGGCTGTCCTCCTACTGGAAACACGCCCAAAAGCTTCTTGAGCGCGAGGAGCTGAACGCCACCACCGCTCCCACGATGCTGCGGCTGCATCAGGACGCCGACCGAGTCGCCTCCGTCGCGTACACCCATGATCCCGCCGCACTGGAGCAGCACACGCGGTGGCAGGCCGTGCAGAAGACCGTATTCACCGCCGCCCGGCGAGGAGCGCCCAACGCCGACCTCCCTCGCACTCCGGCCGACTTCTATGCGGCGGATACCGCGAAGCAGACCGAATTCATCGCGGCCATGGGAACTTCCAATGCGATCGACGATCCAGGGTCGGATGAAGGCGAGGCGCCCTCTGCCGTGTTCCTCATCGCACAGCCCGGGGCCGAGGAGAGCCTCCGAGGGTCGGCGGCTGCCGACCGTGAGAGAGACACCGGCGCGATCGTCCATACGACGCCGCAGGACCCCCAGGCCACCGCCGCCACGATGCGCGCTTACCAGGACGCGGGCTTTCGGGTCGAGGCCGTGTTAATGGGCGTGCCCAAGGTCGGCGGGGATCAGGAGACGGCCTGGCGCGATCACGAACGCGCGACCACCAAGGACCCCGAGCTTGCGGCCATCGGAAGCAGTGCCGATCGATCCTATGAGGACGTCGAAGAGATCGCTGCCCTGATCGACCGCGATCATCTGGCTGACAGAGTACGACTCTTCCGCCGCGGTGAGGCGGCCCCCCGATACGAGAACACCTTGGGCTCCTCCGGCCGCTGGAGCACCGCCCCCGCCTTACACGAAGCTCTGGTGAGCGGGCGCGAGACGTGGACCGAAGGCGACATCACTGACTTCCTCACCAAGCAGAACTCGATGAAGAACCAGCGTGATCCGGAAGTGAAGGCCGCGCTGGGACCCGACTGGCCCGACAGGCTCGCCGACCTCGATAGCCGGGCCGAACCTGCGATCGGAGCAGGCAGGATGAGGACCAACGAGGCCCTGCGCGTCGCCAATCTCATGCAGGGCAGGGCCTCCCTCGCCCAGAAACCCGCTCCACCCGCCGGCAGGAAACCCCCGCCCGAACACTTTCGTGATCAAAGGCGCGACCCCGGCCCCGAACTCGGTCGGTGACCGGCAACCGGGCTCGATTCCGGAATGAAGGGCGGCACGTGGTGACCGGCCCCGGAAGGCCGCAAGGTGGAAGCGCACGCCATCTGACCAACGCCGGACGGCTTCATCGGCCCCCTCCCGGGTCACGACATGAAGGGGCCTGAGGGGATGGCGGCGGGGTCGAGGTTGGTTTCCAGCCAGGTCATGAACGCCTGGTAGCGGGCACTGACGCTGACTTGGACGACGGTTCCGTCGGGGGATTCGGTGGTGCGGCCGATGGCGTCGACGGCGAGCGGCATGGGCGTGGAGTCCACGTAGGGCAGTCCCAAGGCGGCGCTCAGGGTAAGGCCGTCGTGTTGGAGGGTGCCGGGGATCCGGAAGCCGCCGGATCCGGCGAACCAGCGGTCCAGGTGGGCGTGGAGCAGGTGGGCCCAGGGCGGTGCGTCCGGGGCGGCGAGGCGCCGGGTGACGGGGTGATCCGGGGTCACCTTGATGGCCGGCACGAAGGTGACCTCTGAGGTGACGAACTCCGGGGGCGGCAGCCGGCCTTCGGCGACGGCCGCGAACACCGCGTGCACCGCGGGGACGTCCAGGCGGAAGTTGTGCTCGGCGCGTTCCGGGTCGCGGTAGCGCAGGGCGCCGCCCATCTGGGTCACCCGTAGCCGCGCCGCGGCCTCCGGCGCCTCCTCGACCACCCGGGCGAGGTTCGTCATCGGCCCCATGCCGACCCAGCGGATCGGTCCCGGATGAGCCGCGGCGACCGCGCGCACCGCGCCGACGACGTCGGTCTTCTGGTCGGGGACGTCGGCCGGGACCAGGCTGTCCACGCAGTAGTACCGCGTTTCCCCCAAGCAGGCGCCCGCCACGACGGGCACTTCGTGCCTGCCGATGGCGTCCAGCAGGTGGCGGGCGAACCGGGCACGTTGTCGCGGCCCGTGATCTGGGCCCGTCTCGTCGGTGGTGACCACCAGTGCCAGGTCCGGGACACAGCGAGCGGCGATCGTCACCGCCAGCGCGTCGTCGGCGTCGCCACCGATGTCGGTGTCGATGATCAGTGGGATGCGGCGCAGTTCGTCGGAGCTCTCGTCGCGTGTGTCGCCCACGGTGTCCCTTCGGTGGAGCGGAACCGTCGATCATCCGGTTTAGCACGGCCCCAAGACACTGGTCCGCGTGCCGGTGCCTTCCTCTCCTCGGTGGAGGCACCGGCACGCGGGGGTTCAGGAGGCTTCGGCTGCTCTGGCAGAGGTGCGCTGCCAGGTGAGCGTGAAGGTGACGCCGGTGCGCGGGTGGGCGAGGGGTGCCCAGGAGTCGGCGAAGTGGTCGATCAGCGCAAGACCGCGCCCGTGCTGGGCCATGGGGGTGAGGGGACGGATGAAGGGAAGCGTCCCGCCGGCGGGACACCCTTCGTCGTCTACCTCGAAGGTTGCCCGGCGGCGGTCCAGCTTGATTGTCACCTTGAAGACGCCGCCGCGGCCGGAAGCCGAGTAGCGCAGACTGTTGGTCACCGCTTCCGACAGGCACAGGACGGCAGCGGCGGCCGTGTCGTCCGGGATGGCGTATCCGGAGTGGACGGCCATGACCTGGTCGGCCCAGATGCGAGCCTCGCGGACCCGCTCGGCCCATCCGGGGAATTCACGCGTATAGGACATCCCCATCACCGCCCCATGACGATGTACGAGCGCCGGCATTCGGTTTCGGACAGATAGGGGCGAACCGCCGCGCTCGGTGCCGTCGGAGATATCCCGATCGGGATTGCGTACCGATAATGCTCGTCTTCGTGGTCCTCGTCGATTTGTGCCGCTGGAGGACCGCAGAGCAGGGTTCCCCGACTTGACTCCGCCTCTTCCCTGAGGACAACATTGCGCGACGTTCGGGGTGACGATCCTCTAGACCTTGCACTCATGCGCACGAGAAAATCGATAAATGTCGATGCCAGGCAAGAGGCTATGCTGGACTGTCAAGTTGAAGAGCGACCCCCGATGGATAAATCTGGGAAACAAGTCCGCTAGGGAGACTTGTCGTGAGCTATGCACGCAACGACTGGCACAAGTCAAGCTACAGCGACGGCAACGGTGGCAACTGCATCGAAGTGGCTGAGGGCCGCACGACCTTCGTCCGCGACACACAGAACCGGGACCTCGCCACCCTCGCCTTCCCCTCCAGCGAGTGGCGGGCTCTGCTCGCCGAAATCGACGGGTTCTCGATCGATGATTGACAAGGCCTGGCACACGTCGAGTTACAGCGGTTCCAGCGGCTCTTGTGTCGAAGTGTCGGAAGGGTGCGTCACCCTCGTACGTGACAGTCAGAACCAGGAACGCGGTGCCCTGGCCTTCCCTGCGCGTGAATGGTGGGCGTTGATCGCCGACATCCGCGAGCTCAGCTGAAGGGATATATGAAGTGACCTGGCATAAGTCCAGCTACAGCGACGGCAACGGAGGCGACTGCGTCGAGGTCGCCGAAGGACGGACCATCTTCATGCGGGACACCCAGAACCGGGGCCTGGCCACCCTCGCCTTCCCCTTCGGCGAGTGGCGGGCTCTTCTCGACGACATCGACGCTCTCTGACAGCCGACGGGGGGGNNNGCCCCGCCGGTTCCTCACGGCTCCAGGGCCGCCCTGAGGTCCGCCACCAGGTCGTCGGCCGATTCGATGCCTACCGAGAGGCGGACCAGGTCCGCCGGGACCTCCAATGGGGAGCCGGCTGTCGAGGCGTGGGTCATGCGGCCCGGGTGTTCGATCAGCGACTCGACTCCGCCCAGCGACTCCCCCAGGGTGAAGACCCTGGTCTGCTCGCACACGCGCAGCGCTGCGGGCTCGCCGCCCGTCAGGCGGAAGGAGACCATGCCCCCGAAGGCGCGCATCTGGCGTTCGGCGACCTTGTGGCCCGGGTGGTCGGCGAGGCCCGGGTAGAAGACCTCCGCTACCGCGGGGTGGCCCTCCAGTTCCGCCACGATGCGCTCCGCGTTCGCGCTGTGCCGGTCCATCCGCACGCCCAGCGTCTTGATCCCCCGCAGGGTCAGCCACGCGTCGAACGGCCCCGCCACCGCGCCCATGGTGTTCTGGTGGAACGCCAGCCGCTCCCCCAGCTCAGGGTCGGCGACGACGAGGGCGCCGCCCACCACGTCGGAGTGCCCGCCCAGGTACTTGGTGGTGGAGTGGACGACGACGTCGGCGCCGAGCGGCAGCGGCTGCTGGAGGTAGGGCGAGGCGAAGGTGTTGTCGACCACGAGCAGCGCGCCCGCGTCGTGGGCGATCTCGGCCAGTGCCTCGATGTCGGTGATGTTCAGCAGCGGGTTGGTGGGGGTCTCGGTCCAGATCAGCGCGGTCTCGGGCCGCACCGCCGCGCGCACCGCGGCGAGGTCGGACTGCGGCACCGCCTCCCAGCGCACCCCCCACCGCTCCAGCACCTTGGCGAACAGCCGGAACGTGCCGCCGTAGGCGTCGCCGGGGATGATCACGTGGTCGCCGGGGTTGAGCACCGTGCGCAGCAGGGTGTCCTCGGCCGCCATGCCCGACGCGAACGCCAGCCCGCGGATCCCGGACTCCAGGGCCGCCAGGCACTCCTCCAGAGCGACGCGGGTGGGATTGGCGGTGCGGGAGTACTCGAACCCGCCGCGCAGGCCGCCGACACCGTCCTGGGCGTAGGTGCTCGTCTGGTAGATGGGGACAACGACCGCGCCCGTCTCGGCGTCGGCCTCCTGACCGGCGTGAATGGCCAGCGTCTCAAACCCGTCGAACGTCATGCGCCCCACACTAATGGCGTCGTTGAGGCCGACGGGTCGGTTCCCTTGACGGGCCCCGCGCCTCCCGGTCGCCCCTCCTCTCAGGTCGTCAGTGCGTCGATGTAGGTGTCCCAGTACGGGCCCGGGTCCACCGGGCGCACGCTCGCCCGCAGGCGCTCGGGGGTTCCCTCGGTGTAGAAGTCCGCGAGCGCCCGTGCGAGGTCGCCGGGGTCGCCCGGGGTGCACAGGAGGCCGTCGATGCCGTCGCGGACCTGGCCGGCCAGGGTGCCCGCTCGGGTGGCGATCACCGGGAGGCCGTGCTCGTGGGCGAGCCAGACGTTCTGCGTGGCGGTCGCCGACCGGTAGGGCAGGACGAGCGCGTCGGCGGCGCCGAACAGCTCCGGCAGGTCCGACGAGGCGACGTAGCCCTCGCGGAATTCCACCCGGTCGGCGATCCCCAGCTCGGCGGCGAGCGACCGCAGCCCCTCGGATCCGCCCCAGACCTCCCCGGCGACCGTCAGCGTGACCGAGGGCGGTGCTCCGGCGGCCAGCGCACGCAGAAGGACGTCGACCCCCTTGTAGGGACGCACGATGCCGAAGAAGAGCAGGTGGTCACGGACGGGTTCCCTTGCCGCCCCCTCGCTCCGGGCTCCCCCTCCCTTGGCGGCCCCTCCCATATCCGGCAGGTGGGGCGGCAGGGCCGCCGTGCGCACCTCCGTCCCGGTCCCCCGGACCAGGGCGCCGGCCAGGCGCGCCTGTGCCGGGGAGTGGGTGAGGACGGTGCCGACGCGGCGTAGGAGGGCCCGGGTGAGCGCCACGTCGACGGCGCGCCGCTCGTGCGGCAGCACGTTGTGGCAGAGGGCGACCGTGCGCGCCCGCCCCCCGACCCCGCCGAGGATCCCGAGGTAGGGCACCACCTGCACCGGCGAGAACACGGTCACGACCACCAGGTCGGCGCCGCGCCCCGCCCGCCGCCCGATGCGGTGCCACCCGTCGGGCCGGTACCACGCCAGGTCGTGCCGGGTGCCCGCGAACAGGTCGGCCTCGGGCACGTCGATGGTCTGCCGCCCCGGGTACAGGGCCGCCGGGTACTGCGCCCGCCAGGACTCGATGACGACGTCGTGGCCGCGCGCCGCAAGCCGGTGCGCGAGTTCGGTGGTGTGCCGCGCCCCGCCCCCCTTGTAGGGGTGGGCCGGGCCGATCAGCGTGATCCGCATCGCCGCCGCCCCTCCCCCCTCAGCTCCCGTTGCGTGATCGGACGATGAGGTCGGCCAGGAGCGCCATGGACGCCACCATCAGCCCGGTCATGAACAGCATGATCGTGTTGTTGGGTACGTAGAGCGGCTGGCGGACCATGTCGAACACGAATTTGCCCGCCCCGATCCCCAGCAGCCACAGGGCGAGCGGCATGAGCACGTTGAGCGGGTTGAAGTACATGACCATCCGCAGCACCTGGAGGATGTAGCGGTAGGCGTCGCGCACGAAGTGGAACTTGGACGTGCCCGCCCGCGTGGCGTAGTCGATGGGCGTGTAGTGCACCTGGTGCTGGTTGGACAGGAACGCCAGGGTGATGGTGGTGACGCAGGAGAACCCGGGTGGCAGCAGGCGCAGGTAGGGCAGGGACACCTCGCGGCGGAACGCCCGCAGCCCGGAGTTGAGGTCGGGGATGCGGGTATTGGTCAGCCGCTCGGCGAGTTTGCGGATCAGCCACTTGGTGGGGACGCGGAGCAGCTTGTGCGAGCCGGCCTCGTGCGTGCGGGCGCCCACGACCTGGTCGATGTCGGGGTTCTCGTCGAGCAGGGCCACCAGGTCGGGGATCCGCTCGTTGGGGTAGCTCATGTCGGCGTCGGTCCACACGACGATCTCGCCGCGCGCCCGCTGGGTGCCGATCCGGCGCACCGTGCCGGCCCCGCCGTTGTGCCCGAAGGCGATGACGCGCAGGTGCGGGTGGCCGGGCTCGGCGCTGCGCAGCCGGAGCAGGGTGTCGTCGGTGGAGGCGTCGTCGACGGCCAGCAGCTCGTAGGCGTGCCCGGAGGCGTCCATCGCGGCGCAGATCCGCTCGACCTCCTGGACCACGTGGTCCTGCTCGTTGTAGCAGGGCAGCACGATGCTGACGTGGGGGCGCGGTTCCTGCGCCCCGTCGGGTGACTGGGGTGTCTCGTTCACGGTGGGCTCACGGGGTAGCGGGGTCGTGGGGTGGGGTCGTGGGCCGCCGTTGTGGGGTGGGGTGGCGGCCCATGGTCAGGACAGCACGGCGATCCACACGTCGCCGGTGAAGGGCCAGGAGCCGGCCGGCGGCTCCATGAGTGTGCTCATATCCTGGTCGCTCTGCACGTCGAAGGGGTGGGAGACCGCTTTGACCGACGGCTCGGCCGCGAAGATCGCGTCGGGCTCCGACGCCGCGAGGACGGGCGTGCGGCCCCGCTCCTCGATCTCGCCGACGACCCGCTGGACGTCGGCGACGGTGTCGGTGCCGGACACGGCGGCGGTCGGCACCCCGCAGACCCCGCGGATGAGCGGCATGTAGGCGTAGTAGAGGCCGTCGACGATGACGACGCTCGCGTCGTCCGGGATCTCGCGGCACAGCGCCTCGGCGCCGCGGATGCTGCCCACATCGGAACGGTAGGTCATCACCCCGGCGGCGGTGATCGCGGTGGGCGCCAGGAGCACGGCGGAGCAGAACGCCGCCGCCCCTGCCGCGGCCCACGGCCCCGGTGCGGGCCGGATCTCGCGCAGGCGCCGGATGAGCCAGGCCGCGAACCAGACCGCGAACAGCACGAACGCGGGCAGCACCAGGACCACCAGGCGGCGGGCGGCCCACGGGTGGTCGGGGGTGATGGCGGGGCGGGCGAGGGTGGTGGCGACCGTCCAGATGAACACCATCGCGGGCAGCACCCACTGGGGGTCGCGGCGCTGGAGGATCCGGCGCACCACGAGGGCCACGCCGAGGGTGGCGAAGAGCACCGTGCCCAGCCCCAGGTACCACCCGACCCAGTACAGGCTCATCTCGTCGTAGGTGCGGTCGGGGTCGACCGGCAGCCCTTCGGCCTGCTGCACCTGCCCGACGAAGACGCCGGTGGCGTCGTCACCGTGGCCGCGCGCGACGTAGACCAGGGGCCGGGCCGCCAGGGCCGCCACCACCGCGATCGACAGCAGGGCCGCGGCGGTGGGCAGCCACCCGGGCCGGTCCGTGCGCGGCACGCCGCGGCGCCACAGGACGGCGGTCAGGACGGCGGTCAGGACGACCACGCCCGCGCTGAGCAGCAGCAGGGGGTCCAGCGACGCCGACAGGTAGTCGAGGTAGGGGGCCGAGAGCCCGAAGCCCGCGGTGAACCCGTAGCCCAGCCCCACCGCCAGCCCGGCGAGCAGCGGGACCGCCTGGCCGCGGCGGGCCAGGAGCAGCAGGCCGATGAAGGCGACCACGGGCAGCAGGTCGCGGATGGCGTCGATGCGCACCACCAGGCCGAGCCCGAACACGAGCCCGGCGGCGGCCGACAGCGCGTGCGGCGCGCCCCAGCGCCCGCGCAGGTCCGTCCGCGTCGACAGCGCGTCGTAGGCGAGCACGAGCGCGCCCAGCAGGAGCACCTGCGCGAGGGGTTCGCTGTAGGTGGACCGGCTCACCCACTGCTCGGGCAGGCAGACCGCCAGCAGCAGCGCCGCGAGCGGGGCCCACCGCGCCCCGATCAGCCGCGCGGCCAGCCCGGCGAAGGTGAGCACGCCCAGCGCGCCCAGCAGGGGCGGGACGACGACCATACCGGTCAGCCCGCCGATCCAGTAGCCGATGGACAGCACGAGCGGCGCGCCCGCGAGGAACTGCGGCCAGACGACGTCGCCGACCTGGTAGAAGGCGAGGCTGCCGTAGATCAGCGCCGGGTCGTCGCCGGCGATCAGGTCGCGCTGCTGCGGGATGGGCAGCGACCCGTTCTGCGCGATCCACGCGGTGAACTGGGCGTAGGAGGACGGGTCGCGCCGGATCACCAGCGCCTCGGCGTGGTAGGCGACCTGGACCGCCGCGAACGCGAGGGTGATCAGCGCCGTGGCCGCGAGAGGCCACCACGGGACGTCCTCCTCGGGCAGGTCCGGCAGCAGCCGGGGCAGCAGCACGACCGCCGCCGCCACCGCCGGGATCCCGGCCAGCGCCCCGGCGAGCGGCGTGAACAGGCCGAGGAGCAGCAGCGGGAACGCCACCAGCAGCCACGCGCCCAAGGCGATGGCCGGCAGGGCGGTGACGCGGGCGAAGAGGCGTCCGGGGCTCGGGGGCATGGCGGAAAGTGTCTCTATCGGGGGCTGTGATCGGCGTGAAGGAGGCGGCTGCACGGTGTCGCGTCGCCGCCACGCTCCGGTGACGCCACCCGGCCGAACCTACCGAAGCCCACAGCGGCGCACCACCGAACTCGGGGATAACGGGCCGTGACGGCCGGACCCCACCCCCCTCCGTCGCCTCGGCGCGGGCGCCGGGAAGCCCGCCGTGAACCATCCGCCCGGATGAGCCGTGTGTTCGTCGGAGTCCGATTGATCCCGTGGAGGCCCTTGTGCCCCCGGGAACACGGCCCGGTACCGCCGCTGCGGCCTTCCCCGGCCGCTCTGGCCGCAGCGGCGGTACCGGACAGACGGGGTAACCTGGGCCGACCCGCCCGAATCGGCGGGCGGTGCCGCCGGCCCGAACCGGCGCGGTGAGGAAGGAGCGGCGGTGCCCGCGAAGACCCCTGGGGACCTGTGGCGGTCGGCCGTCGCCGCCGACCCCGCGCGCCCCTTCGTCACGGCCTACGACGCCGCGGGCGGCCGGGTGGAGCTGTCGTTCGCGACCTTCGACAACTGGGTGGCCAAGACGGCGAACATGATCGTCGACGGCCTGGCCGCCGAACCCGGGGCGAAGATCGCGCTGGCGCTGCCGGTGCACTGGCAGGGCTTCGTCTGGCTGATCGCCTCCTGGACCGCCGGGCTGAACGTGATCCCCGCCACGGTCGCGACCCTCGGTGAGGACGACCCCGACATCGTGGTCACCGGCCCCGACGGCATGGACGCCGCGCTCGCCAGCGGGGCTGAAGAAGTGGTCGCCACCTCGCTGCATCCGCTGGGTGCCCCGCTGCCGACCTGCCCTCCTTCGGTCCTGGACTACACGGTGGAGGTCCGCGGGTACGGCGACCGGTTCGTACCTGGTGCCCCGGTCGACCCGGACGCCGCGGCACTGTCGTCGTATCCCGGCACCTACAGCGGAGCCGATCTCGCAGCCCGTGCAGAGGACCGATTTGCGAAGTCGGAGCTGACATCCACTGATCGCGTGGCTATCATCACCGATGAATCGGAAGCCCTTGCCGTCCTGGGATCGGACCTCTCCGATCTCCTGTGCCCCGTGGCCGGTGGCCTCCCTCTGGTCCTCAGCCACGAAAGGGATTCGGCCCGCCTGCAATCCCAGCTCCGCATGGAGCGCGTCACCGCGTACGTGGGCCTGGAGGATCGCTTCTTCGAGATCCCGAGCGGTATCCGCCATCTTCCCTGACCTCCGTCCGTTTGGTGCCCGATGCCCAGAAATCGTTCCTCCCGAGGCTCTGCCAAGGCGCGCGCGGCGCGGACGAACCTGTCGCGCGGCGGCTGGGCCGCCGTCATCACGACCGGGCTCGTCATTTGCAGCAGCCTGACGGCCTACGGCGCCTACTACGACATCTACGGCAACATCAGCCAGCAGAGCATCGACACCGACGCCTTCGGCGACCGCCCGAGCCGAGTCGACGGCGCGCTGAACATCATGGTGATCGGCTCCGACGTCCGCACGGGCGAGAACGCCGACCTCGGCGGCGAGGCCGAGGGCGAGCGCCCCGACTCGCTGATCATCGCCCACGTCTCGCCCGACCGCGGCAGCGCCACCCTCATCAACCTGCCGCGCGACACCATGGTCGACCTGCCCGGCTGCCCGGCCACCGACGACGGCGAGTACCAGGGCATGGACGCCCAGCGCGGCATGATCAACTCCGCCATGACGTTCGGCGGCGTGCAGTGCCAGTGGGCCGTGGTGGAGCAGATCACCGGGATCCACATCGACCACTTCGTCAGTGTGGACTTCACCGGCTTCCGCGACATCGTCGACTCCATCGGCGGGGTGGAGATGTGCATCCCCGAGCCCATTGACGACGACAAGGCGCACCTCCAGCTCGACGCCGGCCAGCAGACCCTCAACGGCACCGATGCGCTGGGCTACATGCGCTCCCGCTACGGCCAGGGCGACGGCAGCGACACCTCGCGGATCGGCCGCCAGCAGGAGTTCCTGGGCGCCATGTTCAGCCAGGTCATGAGCGGCGAGATCCTGCGCAGCCCGACCAACCTCTACGACTTCCTGGGGTCGGTGACCAACACGATCACCACCGACGACGAGCTCACGGTCGACACCATGGCCGACATCGCCATCGCCATGCGCGAGGTCGACATGTCCGACGTCAAGTTCGTCACCGCCCCCAACGGCGCCGACCCGACCGACGAGAACCGGCTGGTCCTCAGCGAGCCCGACGCCGGCGAGCTGTTCCAGGCCATCGCCGCCGACGAAGCGCTCCCCGGCGAAGAGGAAGAGGAGTCCAGCGGCGGCGACGGCGGGGGCGGCTCGGACTCCGGCGGCGACGAGGAGCCGAGTGTCGGCCCCGGCGACGTCAGCGTCGACATCCGCAACGGCACCGGGGTCACCGGCGCCGCCGACCAGGTCGGCACGGTCCTGGCCAACGAGGGCTTCCAGGTCGCCGACACCGGCAACCCCGACCGCCCGGTCCCGGCGACCACCACCGTCTACTACGCCCCCGGCCAGGAGGCCCACGCCCAGGCGCTGGCCGACAAGCTGGAGGTCGGCACCACCGAGGAGGACCCCGCTCTGGCCGGCCCCGCGGTCGAGCTGGTGATGGCCGCCGACTGGGCGGGCGTCAAGATCAGCGGCGGAAACGGCGGGACCGACAGCACCAGCGCGGCCGACGCCCGGTCCGAGTGCTGACCGCCCCCTGAGCCCCCGGGCCCGCCCGCCGCGCGGGCCCGGACACGTGAGAACCGCCCCGCGCCTCCGGTGCGGGGCGGTTCTCGTATGCGGGGCTAGGCCGAGACCGCGCCGCGCAGGTCGAGCGGCTCGGGCACCTTGCCGTGCACGATCAGGTCGGCCCACATGTCGCAGACCCGGCGCAGGGCGTAGTTCCCGTTGATCTCCGCCTGGGCGGCCCGGCGCGCGGCGTCGAAGCGGCCCTCGGTGACGATCGTGTGGATCGCGTCGGCCATGGCCGCGGTGTCCTCGTGCAGCCAGCGCGCCGAGTAGATCGTGTCGGCGCCCGGCCAGGCCAGCACCGCGGGCACACCGCCCGATGCGGCGCACTCGGCGGGGGCCAGGTGGAAGCTCTCGTCGTCGCTGGTGGAGAGCATGAACCCGACCCTGCGCAGCCAGGCGGGGACGTCGGGCCCGAACCCGTCGAAGACGACCCCGTCGGCGAGCAGGTCACTGCGCTGGATGCGCCGGTAGGTGCGCTCGTAGTATTCGCGCTCCTCGGGCCGGTTCCAGATCCACCAGTAGTCCCAGGGCTGCTTGGACTTGACCGCGAGGGTGTAGCGGGGGTCGCGGCGGCGCAGCTCCGCCAGCACGTCCAAGCCGCGGTCCAGGCGCTTGCGCGAGGGCGCGATCCCGATCATGCCGAGCGTGAACTCCGCGCCGGGCAGTTTCGGCCGGTCGAGCTGGGCGTCGTCGACCCAGTTGGGCAGGACGATGACCTTGTCGGCGGGCCACCCGGCGAGTTCGCGCGTGAGCGAGGCGTAGTAGGGGCTGACGCAGATCACCGCGTCGACCTTGTCGATGTCGAGCTTGCGCGGCCACTCCGCGTACAGCTCGAACCGGTGCAGCCGCACCACCAGGCGCTGGCCGGGGCGCTTGTTCTGCGAGTAGAACAGGGCGTTGGGCCCGCACCACTCGCAGATGACGACGTCGGCCCAGGCGGCGAGCTCCTTGCTGCGGTACTGGTCGTGGGCGCGCAGCGACTCCCACTCGTCCAGCCGCACGTCCAGCCCGGGCAGCGACATCAGGAAGTCGGCGAGCCGGGTGAAGAACTTCAGGTCGTGCCCTGCGATGACGACCTTCAGCGGGCGCTCGGGGTCGGTGCCCGAGGGGGCCGACGGGCAGGCCGCGGTGAGGTACTCGCGCAGCCGGGCCGCCGCGCGCTCCAGGGAGAAGCGCTCCGACGCCCGACGGCACCGCTCGGCGGCCTCGCGGTAGATGTCGGGTTCGGCGGCGAGGGTGAGGGTGTCGGCGACGGAGTCCAGGTCCTGGCCCGCGTAGAGCGGGTAGTCGGCGCCGAGCAGCTCCTCGTGCATCGGGGTGCGGTTGAGCACCACCGGCAGCCCCAGTGCCCCCAGCTCCAGCACCTTCGTCGACAGCTCCAGGCTGGCGTCCATCTCGGGGTCGCGCCAGGACAGGCCGACGTCGCAGGCGGCGGACAGGCGCAGCGCCTCGGCGCGCGGCTTGCCGCCGTGCCAGACGACATCGGGGGTCGACTCCAGCGCCCGCGTCATGCGCCGGGCCCATTCGGCGGAGTCGCGGTGCACCTTGTCGCCGATCATGTGCAGCTCGGCGGCGACCCCGCGCGCGGCCAGCGCCGCCGGCAGCTCGGTCATCTCCAGGGTGTTCCAGCGCTGGGCGAACTTCCCGGTGTAGACGAGCTTGAGCGGGGTGTGCGGCGTGCCCTCGCCGGCGACGCCCTCGGGCGTGACCACGACCGGCGGGAACAGCACGCTCTTGCCGCACGCCGCCGGGATGAACGCCTCCAGGAAGCCGCGCAGCTCCTCGGTCTGGCACAGCAGGTAGCGCGAGGCCACCGCGATGTCGGTGAGCTCGGAGGCGGCGGTGGAGGTCATCTCGGCGACGTTCTGCGGCACGTCGGTGAGGTAGGTCCACAGCCGGCCGGTCAGCTGCTCGGCCTGCGCCGCGACGCCCGCCAGCCGGCTGCCGCGCACGACCACCAGGTCGTAGCGGCGCTCGGTGTCGAGCCGGGTCATCAGGGAGACCGCCTGGTCGGGGGTGAGCCCTCGCGGGCCCAGGTCCGCCAGCAGCCGCTCCTCGTAGGGGCGGCGCACCGTGACGTGCTCGGTGTCGAGCAGCGGCGCCACCAGCCGGTCGGTGGTCACCGGGGCCTTCAGCAGCAGCGTGACATCGCATCCGGCGGCGGCCAGCCCCTGGGTCATGGACTGGGCCCAGATGGCCGACCCGTCGATGATGTTGAGGTCGACGTCGCCGTAGACGAGCGCCCGTAGCCGTGTTCCGTCGCCCTGCACGCTCATGCTCCCCGCCCGCTCGTGTCGGCCGCGATGCGGTGCCGCCCCGTCGCCGGGAGCGGCGTTCCCCCGCCGCCCTCCGGCCCTGCCTGAGTGTCCGCTCGGTGGTTGGTCACGTGCTTCCCTTCGAAACCGATCCGCCGGGGCCACACCCCGGGGGACGTGCGCGCTGCCGCCGCGTCGCGGCGCACCGGCGGCAGCGCTCGATTGTCACGGCTGAACATTGGGCGCGGTCCGCGCGTGGTCGGCGGGCTCGCGGTGGTCGCCGACCGGGCCGAGCGCGAGGAGCCGCGCACCGTGCCGGTTCCACACGCCCGGCTGGATGCCGCGGGCGAGCAGCTCGCGGCGGGCCAGGTGGGGCTGGATGGCGCTGACGAACACGTACTCCTGGTCGGCGATGGCCCGGTCGACCGGGTCGCCTTCCGGGGCGCCGTCGCCGCGCCAGGCGGAGATCGCCGGGCCCACGGCGTCGGCCCCCGAGCACTCGGCGGCGCACAGCAGGTCGGCGAGGAACGCCTCGCCCCGGGACCCCCGCCACAGGGCCGCCCACGGCGCTGTGGCGGCCTGCGCCAGCCGCGCCCAGTCGGCGGGTCCCGGGGCGGCGACGGCGGCCATGCCGTCGGCGATGCGCAGCGGGAGCCCGTGCGAGCGCAGCCGCTCGACGCCGGCGAAGTGCGCGGCGGCCTCGGGCACGACCACCTCCACGGGCGCGTGCACCTGGCCGAGGACGTCGCCCGCCAGCGCCAGCGAGGCGTTGTCGTCGGCCGGGCAGGCGACGATGGCGCTCTCGCGGCCGCGCAGCGGCAGGGACGCGCTGCCCGATCCGGGCGCGAACGCGACCTTGCCGAGGATCTCGGCGAGCCGGACCGGCGTGGCGTCGGTGAGGAACACCGAGCGCAGCGCGAGCCGCAGCTCCTCCGCGGTGAGCTGGCCGGACTCGCGCATCCGGGCCAGCTCGCGGGCGGCGTCGCCCGAGCGCAGCGCCCCGGCGTCGGCCGGGACCGAGTGCAGCGACGGCCCGCCGGCCGGGTTGCGGCCGGTGCGGCGGTCGCCGATCAGCAGCGCCCGCGCGCCGCACACCAGCGCGCGGTCGGCGAGCCCGGCGTCGTCGACGACGACCCCCGTGGCCGCGCGCAGGACGCCGGGCAGGTCGTCCCAGCGGGGGTCGAGGCGGCGGACGCCGTCGAGGGTCTCCACCAGGCGGTGGACGACCGGGCCTTCGTGGCCGGCCGACGGCAGGTAGGCGGGCTCGGGCTCGCGCTCGGGCTCGGCCGCGATCGGGTTGAAGCGGTGCAGCGGCACCCCGGTGTCGCCCTCGTGGATGTGGTCGAAGGCGAGGGTGCGCAGCGCCGGGGGCGCGGGGGCGTCGGCGAGCAGGACGGTGGGGGTGCCGCGGCCGGCCGCGGACTCCACGACCCAGTTGAGGGTCCGGGTGCGGTCGGCCACCGCCGGGTCGCCCGCGTGCGCCCACAGCGAGCCGGGGGCGGTCGCGGAGGCGGCGACGCACACGACGTCGACGTCCACCGAGTCGAGGACCACCTGTGCGTCCTGCGGGCGCAGGGGGATCACCCGCACGTAGGGCTCCAGGGCCGCCTGCACCTCGGGGGAGAGGACGCCGGCCACGACGAGCTTGTCCTCGCGCACCCCGATGGTGCCCGAGAGCAGCCGCGCCTCCTGCCGCTCGGCGTCGTAGGAGCGCACCGGCTCGCTGCGGCGCCGGCGGCCGGTGCCCTGGGCGCTGGTGCCGCTGCGGCGCCATAGCCGGAACAGGTCGCGGGGCAGCTTGATGAGGCCGCGCCCGGGCCGTTTGGCGGCGGCGGTCAGCGCGCGCCCGACCTGGAGGGAGGTCGACCCTTCCAGGGCGGCCAGACGGGTCTGCGCCTCTTGGAGCTGGGCCTCCCGCTCGGAGAGGGCCTGCCGTAGCTGTTCGGTCTGGCTCTGTTCACGCCGTTTCACAGCAACATTCCTACCTTGCGGGGTTGAACGGGGTCCGGCGACGCGGCGGAGCGGCGTGAAAACCTCACCGGTCCGCCAGGATGGTGGCGATGCGCTCCCCGGCGTGCCCGTCCCACAGCGGGGGCACGTCGGCGATGGCGGGCGTGCCGGGGGTCTCCCCGGCGAGGATCTTGGAGACCAGCCCGGGCAGCTCGGAGTCGACCACCAGCCGGTTGGTCCCGTGGGTGATGGTCACCGGGCGCTCGGTGTTGGGGCGCAGGGTCAGGCAGGGCACGCCGAGGATGGTGGTCTCCTCCTGCACGCCGCCGGAGTCGGTGACCACGGCCGTGGACCCGCGCACCAGGGTGACGAAGTCGATGTAGCCCAGCGGCTCCAGTAGCCGCATCCGCGGGTGGTCGGCCAGCCCGGCCTTCTCGAACGCGGCGGCGCCGCGCGGGTGCACCGGCATGACGACGTCGACCTGGTCGGCGACCTCGTGCAGGCGTGCGGCGAGCCGGGCGACGGTGGCGGGGTCGTCGACGTTGGCGGGGCGGTGCAGCGTGGCGGCCACGTACTTCGCCGGCAGCTCCAACTGGGAGCGCAGGGCCGCGACGTCGAACCGGTCGAGGTTGCCGAGCAGGGTGTCGATCATCGGGTTGCCCACGAGGTGGATCCGGTCGACGTCGACGCCCTCGTGCGCCAGGTGGCCGACGGCCTCGGGGCTGGTGGCGAAGAGGATGTCGGAGAGCTGGTCGGTGACGCGGCGGTTGACCTCCTCGGGCATGCTCCAGTCGAAGGAGCGCAGCCCGGCCTCGACGTGGGCCACGGGGATGTGCAGCTTGGCGGCGACCAGCCCGGCGGCGAGGGTGGAGTTCACGTCGCCGTAGACGATGACCAGGCCGGGCGCCCGCTCGGTGAACTCGCGTTCGAGGCCGACCATGAGGGCGGCGGTCTGCTCGGCGTGCGATCCGGACCCCACGCCCAGGTCCACATCGGGCCGCGGCAGGCCCAGTTCGCGGAAGAAGACCGCGGACATGCGGTCGTCGTAGTGCTGGCCGGTGTGCACGACGGCCTGGCGGACCCCCCTGGCCTCCAGTGCGGCCACCACCGGGGCGGCCTTCACGAAGTTGGGGCGGGCCCCGACGATGTGCACGATCTCGGCCTCAGGCGCTGCCCCGGAGGCGGCGGATGCGGGCCGGCGCTCGGCCGATGCTGACGACATCTTCTTCCCTTCGCATGAACCGACGTGCGATCACGACCCGTGCAAGACGCCGTGGCGTCACCGGACGGCCACCCTGACGTGGTTGGATACCCGACCGTGCGCAACATCGTGAAAGCGGCTTCCTTCACCACCACTCTGACCTGGCGGCATCTGCGGGCGCAGCCGGCGCGGCTGCCACTGCTGGGCCTGCGGCTGCTCCCGGGCCGGGTGCGCGCCGGGGCGCGGGGCGCCCTGGGCCGCGCGGGGGCGCTGCCCCGTGCGTACGCGCTGTGGGACGCCGGGCACCGCACGGAGACCCTGGAGGCGGTCCGCAGCGCTGCCCATGGCGCCTCCCCTCGTCACCTGGCCCGTCTGACCGCGTTCTCGCTGGCCATCGAGCAGCCCGCGATCGCCGGAGAACTCCTGGAACGACTGCCCCGAGATCGGCGCCGGACACATCTGGAGCACCGGCTCGCGCTCACGACGGGTCGCGCGGTCCCCGAGGAAGCGCCTGGCCAGTGGCACGCCATTACCGTAACGCCGGGGGAGAGAACGAAGCGCTACGAGGCGATGAACGATCGGATATCCGGCGGCGGTCCGCTGCGGGTACTGCACCTGGTCACCAACGCGCTGCCGCTGACCAACGCCGGCTACACGCAGCGGACGCACCGCATCGCCCTGGGCCAGCGCGCGGCCGGGCTGGACCCCCACGTGGTGACCCGCCTCGGGTACCCGATGACCATCGGCGTGCCCGACACCCGCACGCGGGTGGAGGTCGACGGCATCCCCTACCACCGGCTGCTGCCGTGGACCGCCCCGGCGGGGCCGGAGCAGGAGCTGCGCGCCGGGCTGCGCCTGGCGAGCGCCCTGGTGGAGCGGGTCCGCCCCGATGTGCTGCACGCGGCGAGCAACCACCGCAACGCGCACCTGGCCCTGGAGCTGGGGCGGCGCTTCGGCCTGCCGGTGGTCTACGAGGTGCGCGGGTTCCTGGAGGAGTCCTGGTTGTCGCGGGACCCCTCGCGCAGCACCTCCGACGCCTACTACACCGCCGAGCGCGAGCGGGAGACCGCCTGCATGCTGGCGGCCGACGCGGTGGTGACGCTGGGGGCGACCATGCGCGCCGACATCGTCGCGCGCGGGGTGGCGGCCGAGAAGGTCGTGGTGGTGCCCAACGCGGTCGACGAGGCGTTCCTGGAGCCGCTGCCCGACGGCGCGGGGATCCGCCGCGAGCTGGGGATCGGCCCCGGCGACCTCGTGGCGGGGACGACCACGAGCTGCTACGGCTACGAGGGCCTGGACACGCTGGTGGACGCGGTGGCGGAGCTGCGCCGGCGCGGGGTCGCGGCCCACGCGCTGATCGTCGGCGACGGCCCGGAGCTGGGGGCGCTGCGCCGCCGCGCCGAGGAGGCCGGGCTCGCGGGGGCCGCGCACTTCCCCGGCCGGGTGCCGGCCGACCAGGTGCGCCGCTACCACGCGGCGCTGGACGTGTTCGCGGTGCCGCGGCGCGACGAGCGCGTGAGCCGGCTGGTCACCCCGCTCAAGCCGGTGGAGGCCATGGCGGGCGGGCTGCCGGTGGTGGCCTCCGATGTCGAGGCGCTGCGGGAGATCGTCCGGCCCGGGGTCACGGGCGACCTGGTGCCGCCCGGCGACGCCGCCGCCCTGGCGGCGTGCCTGGAGAAGCTGGGGGCGAGCCCCGACATGCGGGCGGACTACGGGCGCGCGGCGCGCGAGCAGGTGGGCGCCGACCGGACGTGGACGGCGGCGGCGCACCGCTATCTGGACGCCTACACGGCGCTGCTCCAGGGCCGCCCGGCGGCGGGCTGAACGGCACGGGAGCGGCGGCTCGGGGCGGAGCGGGCGGGCCGGGGCACGGCGGGCGGGCCCGCCGTCCGGCCGTATTCCCGCCACCGCGTATTCACCGGCCGATCACCGCACGCGGACCTGAATGTGATCTCGGGGGAACAGAAGGCGTTTGCCGGGGATGGAACGGCACTTTCACCGGTGGTGGCGGGCCGCGGAGCGGAATCGCGCCCGATCGTCCGGTGTGATCGGGGAGGCCACCGGAACCGGAAGTGGCCGGTGAGTTAATTCCTCCACAAGGATCGGAAATGATCGCCCATTAGCCCTGAATCGGGGCTTACAGTCGAAAAACGCGATGGGACCGCGCCGTCGCAGGTCGAACGGCCGCCGGCGGTGAACCGGCGGTGAACACGAGCGCGCGCCCTACCGCGTCGGCAGGGGTCGAGCACCCCTATTGCGAAGACTGTCCGGAGCAGGCCATAACCGCGGAGCCGCACCGGCTGCGGCAACTGAGAACACCACTCGGGCGTCCAGTTCACGCGGAAAGTCTGTTCCTCGATCGATTTCCCACACCCGAGCCATGAATCACGAGGGGGAACCCCTGTGGACGTCGTCACCTCAACCACCGATCTGGTCGTCGTCGGCCTGGGTTACGTCGGTCTACCGCTGGCCCAGGAGGCGTCCCGTTCCGGGCTGCGCGTGACCGGGCTCGATGTCAGCTCCCGGGTCGTCGACGGTCTCACCTCGGGCACCTCGCACGTCGACGACCTCAGCGGCGACGATCTCGCCGAGATGCGCGCCGCCGGCTTCACGGCCACCACCGACCCCGCTGTGCTGGGCTCGGCCCGCACGATCGTGATCTGCGTGCCCACGCCGCTGTCCGCCGAGGGCGGCCCCGACCTGGGCGCCGTCACCTCCGCGGCCCGCTCCATCGCCGGGCACCTGCGGCCGGGCACGCTCGTGGTGCTGGAGTCCACGACCTACCCGGGCACCACCGAGGAGGTCGTGCGGCCGATCCTGGAGGAGTCCGGCCTGGTCGCCGGCGCCGACTTCCACCTGGCGTTCTCGCCCGAGCGCATCGACCCGGGCAACACCGCGTTCGGCGTGGCCAACACCCCCAAGGTGGTGGGCGGCCTGACCGACCGCTGCGGCGAGCTGGCCGCGGAGTTCTACGGCAAGTTCGTCGGCGAGGTCGTCAAGGCGCGGGGCACCCGCGAGGCCGAGATGGCCAAGCTGCTGGAGAACACCTACCGGCACGTCAACATCGCCCTGGTCAACGAGATGGCGATCTTCTGCCGCGAGCTGGACGTCGACCTGTGGGACGCCATCGCCTGCGCGGCGACCAAGCCGTTCGGCTTCCAGGCGTTCTACCCCGGGCCGGGCGTGGGCGGGCACTGCATCCCGATCGACCCGAACTACCTCTCCTACAAGGTCAAGACGCTGGGCTACCCGTTCCGGTTCGTCGAGCTGGCCCAGGAGATCAACAACCGCATGCCCGCCTACGTGCTCCAGCGCGCCCAGGAGCTGCTGAACGACGCCGGGCTGGCGCTGTCGCGGTCCAAGGTGCTGCTGCTGGGCGTGACCTACAAGGCCAACATCGCCGACCAGCGCGAATCGCCCGCCCGCCCGGTGGCGCGCAAGCTCGCCGAGAAGGGCGCCACGCTGGTCTACCACGACCCGCGGGTGGCGGAGTGGTCGGTCAACGGCACCGACGTGCCGCGGATCGACGACCTGGAGCAGGCGCTCCAGGAGGCCGACCTCACGGTCCTGCTCACCGACCACAGCGACTACCGGCCCAAGCTGCTCGCCGAGCACGCCCGGCTGCTGCTGGACACCCGGGGCGTGATGCGCCGGGCCGACGGCGCGGCGCCGGTTCCGGGCGCGGAGCGCCGCATCACCGCGCCCATCACCCGCGAGGGCGTCGAGGTCCTTTGAGCAGTTCCGGCGCTCCGTAGGGAGTGCCGGATCAACCCACCCGTCACCGCGAGGCGTCGAGGTCCTTTGACCCGCTGACCGCGGTCCGGCGATTTACCCGCGACCGCCGTGGCCCAAGGGGCCGCGGCGGTCGGCCTTTGCCCGGAATCCGGCGATCCGACCTCTGGATTCACCGGGAGAACCCCCTTCCGTCACTCGCTGATTCACCTGATGTTTCCGGAAGCATTTACCGTCCTGTCCAGGCCATATGCCGTCATTCGGCCAAACTGGGACGTAGTAGTCGGAAGTGGGTGAAACTGCACATGCACGCTCTCGTCGCGACGGTGGTCCACCACCCCGAGGACGCGCGCATCCTGCACCGCCAGATCCGCGCCCTCCTCGACGCCGGACACACCGTCACCTACGTCGCACCCTTCCGTGAGCGCGGCGTGACGCCCTGGCCCGAGCTCAACGTGGTCGACGTGCCCCGGGCGGCCGGCCGGCGGCGCCTGCGCGCGCTGCGCGCCGCCCGCGCCGCACTGGCCGAGCACGCCCCGGACGCCGACGTGCTCCTCTTCCACGACCCCGAGCTGATGCTGGCGCTCCCGCGCAAGCGGCCCGTGACCATCTGGGACGTGCACGAGGACGCCGCCGCCGCGCTGCTCACCAAGCCGTGGCTGCCCAAGGCGCTGCGCCGCCCGCTCGCGCCGATCGTGCGCGGCTTCGAGCGCCGCGCCGAGAAGCACATGCACCTGCTGCTGGCCGAAGAGGGCTACCGGGACCGCTTCGAGTACGGCCACCCCGTGGTCCCCAACACCACCTACGTTCCCGAGCAGCCGGCCCGCCGCCCCGGCACCGACCGGGTCGTCTACCTCGGCCACCTCTCCACCGCCCGCGGCGCCCGCGAGCTGGTCGAGCTGGGCCGGATCCTCCAGCCGCACGGCGTGAAGGTGGAGGTCATCGGCGCCGCCGACGGCGAGACCAAGCCGCTGCTGCGCGAAGCCCAGCAGGAAGGGGCGGTCCGCTGGTACGGGTTCGTCCCCAACGACCAGGCGCTGCGGATGATCAGCGGGGCGCTGGCCGGTGTCAGCCTGCTCCACGACACCCCGAACTACCGGCACTCCATGCCGACCAAGGTGATCGAGTACATGGCCCACGGGCTGCCCGTCATCACCTCGCCCACCCCGGTGGCGGCCCGGCTGGTCAACGGGCGCCCCGAGGGCGACTCCGGCCTGGTCGTGCCCTACGGCGACGCAGCGGCGGCGGCCGACGCCGTCCTGCGGCTGCGCTCGGACCCGCCGCTGCGCAACCGGCTGGCCCAGGCCGGGCACGCCATCGCACGGTCGGCCTACCACTGGCCCACGCAGGCCACGCAGTTCGTCCAGCAGCTCGAGGAGTGGGCCCAGGCCGCCCGGGGCAGCGAGGCCGAGGGCGTGGCCGGGGTGCGGCTGCCGCGCCAGATGCCGACGGGCCCCGCGGGGACGCCCCAGCGCACGCAGGGGCCTTTCCCGCTGGTGGGCCCCGCCACATCCGAGCGCTGACCCGGGGCCGCCGGACCGGCGCCCCGGGCCGTGCGGCCGGCGGGTCAGATGATCGGCGGGCGCCCGATGCGGGTCATGCGCCAGGCGGTCCGCCACGAGATGGGCGCGCGCGGACCGGGGTCCTCGCGCCAGCCCTCGCGGAAGCCCTGGAACCAGGCGCGCAGCGCGGAGCGGGACCGCTCGCGCAGCAGCGTGATCCCCACCCACGTGCCCAGGTAGGCGACGACGAGCGGCCACGGCAGGTTGCGCCGCGCCAGCCAGACCCGGTTGCGGGCGTTGAGCCGGTAGAAGTCGGCGTGGCGGGTGGGGGCGACGGCCGGGTGGTACATGACGGCGTCGGCGTCGTATTCGATCTCGTACCCGGAGTCGAGGATCCGCCAGGCGAGGTCGGTCTCCTCGTGGGCGTAGAAGAACCCGCCGGGCAGCCCGCCGCCCTTCTCGAAGGCCTCGCGGCGGATCGCGCAGGCGCCGCCCAGGAAGGTCGTGACCCGGCTGGAGCGCTGCGGGTCGCCGGCGCGCAGCCGCGGCACGTGCCGGCGCTGGTCGGGGCCGCCGTCGGGGTCGGCGATGCGGAAGGACAGCGCGCCCAGGGCGGGTTCGCCGGTGAAGCGGGCGACGACGTGGTGGGCGAGGTCACGCGAGCGGTACCAGCCGTCGTCGTCCAGGAACAGGATGATGTCGCCGGTGGCCGCCTTGACCCCGTGGTTGCGGCCTTCGGGGATACCGACGTTCTCGGGCAGCCGCACGGTGACGACGCCGTCGGGCAGTTCCGGGAGGTCGGCGCCGTTGCCCACGACGATGACCTCGACGTCGGCGTCCTCCTGCTCGAAGACGCTGGTGATGGCGCGGCGCAGCTCGGCGGGGCGGTTTCCCATGGTGAGCAGCACGCAGGAGATCTTCAGCCGCTGCGCGCCGCTGAGGGTCGCCGCATGCTCGGCGTGCTCGGAGGCACCGGGGTCGCCGGTCGCGCCGGAGAGCCGGGTGTCCGTGCCCTGCGGCTCGGTCGCGGGCAGATCCGGGGATACGGGACTGGTCATGAGCACCGTTCAAACGTGGCGACGGAATGGACGGGAGTCGACGATCGCATGTCCAGGCTAACGGAAGCATAAACCCGCGTTTGCGAACGCCACGGCCCGGGGAAGCGGTGCGGTCCCCGTTGCAAGGGACCGGCACCGCTGATGTTCGTGCGGTGTGCCGGACGGCGGGCGCTACTCCAGGCGCCGCGAGGCCAGCACGCTGACCAGGTGCAGCACGGTCTGGAGCGCCGCGACGGCCACGCACACGACCACGAGCGCCTGCGTGGCGAGCAGGTCGCCGCGCACGGCGTCGACGACCGCGACGGCCGCGACGATGATGGACAGCTCCACGGCCTGGATGATGCGGTGGAACCGCAGCGCCGCCGCCGCCTTGCGGGCCAGGCCCAGCCCCGCGGAGCGCGGCGCCATGGCGGAGTCGGCGATCTTCTCGGGCAGCCCCGCCTTGGCGCGGGCGACCACCACGTTGTCGGTCTCGACCTTGATCAGCGCGGCGCCCAGGGCGGCGGCCATCCCCGCGATCACCCAGCCGCCGGCCGCGAACTCCCCTTGGGCGCGGATACCGAGCCCGATCAGCAGGGCGATCTCGGAGAGGTAGTGGCCGATGCGGTCGAGGTAGATGCCCGCGACGCTGGTGCGGCCGGTGTAGCGGGCCACCTCGCCGTCGGAGCAGTCCAGCAGCAGGTAGATCTGGATGAGCACGAGGGCGAGCAGCGCCGACCACAGGCCGCCGAATGCCAGGACCACCCCGGACAGCACGCCGAACGCCATCATGAGGTAGGTGATGGGGTTCGGCGCGACGCCGAGGCGGATGAACACCGCGCTCACGTAGGGGGAGATGTCGCGCATGTAGAGGCGGCCGGCCCAGTGCTCCTCGTTGACGCGCTCCTTGATGCCCTCGGGCTGGCCTCCCGCGCGGACCTCAGCGACCGACGGTCTTGACATATTCACCGACACTCCGCCGAATCTCGTCCTCGGATAGGGCAAGGTGCTCCAGGACCGTGTACCGGCCCGGGCGGGTCTCGGGCGCGTAGACCACGGCCCGCGCGAACTGGTCGTCGTCGAGGCCGATCTCGGCGGGGACCACGGGCAGCTCGTGGCGGAGTAGGCAGGCGCGGATGTCCTGCATGGTGGCCTCGCCCTCGCCCCGGTAGCGGTTGCGCAGGTAGAACGCGAAGAGGGCGCCCACTCCGGCCAGCTCGCCGTGGTTGCTCACGCCGGGGTAGAGGTGGGTGATGGCGTGCAGGATCTCGTGGCAGGCTCCGCTCGCCGGGCGGCTGGAGCCGGCCACCGACATCGCCATGCCCGACAGCACCAGCGCCTCGGCCAGCACGGTCAGGAACTCCTCGGACTCGATGGAGTCGGGCCGGTGCAGCACGGCCGCCGCGGCGACCCGGGCGAAGGTGACGGCCATGCCGTCGACCGGCTCGCCCTGCTCGCGGCCTGCCAGCTCCCAGTCGGCGATGGCCGACAGGTTGCTGACGACGTCGCCGATCCCGGACCGGACCAGGCGCTGCGGGGCGGCCTGGACGTAGTCGACGTCGATGACCACGGCGATCGGCATGGAGACCCCGTAGGAGCCCTTGCCGCTCTCGTGCTCCAGCGACGCGGTCGGCGAGGCGATGCCGTCGTGGGCCAGGTTGGTGGCCACCGCGACCATGGGGATGCCCGCCATGGAGGCGGCGAACTTGGTGACGTCGATCGTCTTGCCGCCGCCGATGCCGGCCACGGCCTCGTAGGCGCCGGAGCGCAGCTTCTTGCCCAGCTCCGTCGCGACGTCGACGCTGCCGCCCTCGACCCGGAACACCTCGCAGTTGGGCAGGTCGAGGTCGGCGCCGATCTGGGCGCCCTGCCCCGGGCCCACCGCGACGGCGATGCGGCCCTCGGTGGCGATCCGCCGGTCGGCCAGCACCGATCCCAGGGAGGAGATGGCGCCGCGCCGGACGTCGATCGTCAGGGGGGAAGGGAGCATGCGGGCTAGTAGCGGCATGCGATCTCCCGAGCGCGGTTCAGGTCGTCGTGGTTGTCCACCTCGACCCAGTCGACCTTGCCGATCGGGGCGACGGCGACCTTGCCGCCGCGGTTCACCAGCTCCTGGTAGCCGTCCTCGTAGTACAGCTGGGGGTCGCGCTCCCAGGTGGCCTTCAGCGCGTCGGCGAGGCGGTCGGCCAGGGTGCCCTCGATGAGGGTGGCGCCGATGTACTCGCCCGCGGCGGTGGCGGGGTCCATGAGCTTGGTGATGGTGGCCAGGTGCCCGGAGGCGTCCAGGGTCACCTTCATCTCCTCGTCCGCCAGCGTTTTGGCGTCGTCCACCGCGAGGAGCAGTTCCGGTCCCCGTGCGGCGAGTAGCGTTTCCTCGACGCTGACCGGGTGGACGGTGTCGCCGTTGACCAGCAGCACGCCCTCGGAGAAGTACTCGCGGGCGGTCCACAGGGAGTAGGCGTTGTTCCACTCCTCGGCCTTGTCGTTGTAGGCCAGGGTGAGCTTGACGCCGTGGCGGCTCTCCAGGAGCTCCTTGCGCTCCTCGACCGCCTCGGACTTGTATCCCACGACGACCACGACGTCGGTCAGTCCGACCGCGGCGAGGTTGCGCAGGGAGATGTCCATGATGGTGGTGTCACCATCGACCGGCACCAGTGCCTTGGGCAGGGTGTCGGTGTACGGGCGCAGTCGGCGGCCCGCTCCCGCGGCAAGTACCATCCCGAGCATGTAGGCGCCTTCCTCCTTAGGTCGTGGAGGCGTCCATGCCTCCCCGTTCGTTTCGCGGCGGGCCCTCGTAGGGTGTGACCGGGGTCGCCGACCAGCTCGCCGTGGTCTCCCAGACGAGCAGGACCACGAGGTGGCCGGTGAGCACACCGTAGGTGAACGGCAGCCAGCCCAGCGCGCCGCCGAGGGCGACGAGCAGCATCCGGCCGTCCCATCCGAGCATGGCCCGGACGGCCCAGCCGGGCGGACGGGTCCCGCACCGTGCCCGGTGGACGGTGTCGCGGTGGTGCAGCACGACCGCTGTCAAGAGTACGAAGACCAGCGGGCCCGGTACGCCCGATCCATAGCCGAGCGCGAGTAGGTAAAGGTACTCCGTTCCGCGAAGGACCGGCGGGACCATCCAATCAAACCGTCCGTCGTGCGGATGCCCTGAAGCCACCCCCGAGAGCAGGAGGGCCGCAACCGGTGCGAACAGGGTAATGCCTGACGCGTGGCCGATCCCGGCCACCAGGAGGACGCCCGTGACCATCGCCCCGGCCAGCGCGGGCAGCAACGGCGGCAGCGCACCGGGGGCGAACCGGCCCAGACCGGTACTCAAGTGACCATCATCACGGAGAAAACGCAGGTCAGGACGGTGCGTGTCGGGGTCCGATCGGGGCGCGCCCATGCTCTACCTCGCGGCGTCTCGGGCCGGCTGCTCGGTGAGCTCCCGGGTGATGGCGATGGCGCAACCGACGATCAGTGCGATAAACGTCACCCGGGCGTCCCAAATCGTTATCGTCAGCGCCACCACAGTGAGGCGTCCGGCCTGGGGGAAGGACAGCGCCGTGCGTACCCACGGCGGCGCCGGAGGCGCTGATCTCCGGTCGCGCCCGCCTCCTCGCTCCGCTCCGACGGCCCCGCGCGAGGACCTTCGGCCGGGTGCGGCGCCGCCTCCGCTCGCCTGTCCGCCCACCCCGCCGGTCTCCCGCGCGGCGCGCACGCTGCGGATGGCGCGCAGCCGCCCCTCTTCCCACTCGGCGCTGATGCGGCTCGCGGGCACGGTGCGGATGCGGATCGGGTCGCTGCGGCCGCCGATACCGGGCGGCGGCGCACCCGGGTCCGCCGGACGGCTGGGGCCCGGCTCCGGTGCGCGCGGCTCCGGAGCGGGTGTGCCGAACAGCTCGGCGGTCAGGGAGGGGTCGCTGGGGGTGCGGTCGGGGCGGCCGGGGTCGACGGCGTCGATGGGCGACCCG
>NZ_JBHSBH010000009.1:0-69374 GCF_042650565.1 Nocardiopsis sediminis | reverse complement strand
GGCGGCCGCGCGCCGCGCCGTCCTGCGCCGGAGCGGTATCGGGGGCGGCCCGGCGGGCCTCCACGACCGTGTCGAACAGCGCCAGGGCGACGAGCGCCCCGGCCGCCCACGCCCACGCGTCGGGCACCCCCGAGACCGCGCCGCCGATGGCCACGCCCGCGTAGACCGTGTACTCGCGCAGCCGGCCCAGCACCGCCCGCAGCCAGGTGTCGAGGGCATCGGGGCGGCCGGCGCGCAGCCGCGCCGCGGCGACGTCGGTGAGCAGCATGAGGGCCAGCAGCAGTGAGCCGACGAGGGAGCCGCGCAGCCCGCTCTCCGTGAACCACACGGCGGCCGACACCGCAAGGAAGAGCGCCACCCGGGTGAGGCTCGCCGGGGTGACCCCGCGGCGCTGCGCCCAGTCCAGGACCGGCCGGACCCACCGCCCGGCACCCTGATCGGTGAGTGCGCCGACATCCGCCACGGCCGTGCCCCTCCCACGCGCCCTGTATTGAACGTTCACCCAGGACGGCGCGCACGGCAACCACCGACACACCGATCCCGTGAGACGGCCGGGGCGGGCGGTCCCCGCCCCGCGGCCGGCGGCCCGGCCGCCACAGACCCTATGGGGTGGGCGGCGCCGCCGGAAGGGGGCGGACACGCGTCCGCCCGGCCGGGGAGCGGCCGGGCGGCGGTACAGCGGGGTTGAAAGGGGGGAAGGGCGCGGTCAGGCGGCCTTGCCGTTGCCGTCCTCGCCGGTGGGCTTCTTCTTCTCCTCGGCCGGCTTGGCGGTCTTGGCCTCCTGCTCGGCCTTGACGTCGGCGTTGTAGGCGTCCAGCGCGCTCTGGATGTCGGAGTCCAGGACCAGCGCGCCGTCGCGGACGTAGAGGCCGCGGTTGCAGAAGCGCTTGAGGTCGGACTCGCTGTGCGACACCAGCACCATGGTGCGGTTGTCGGCCAGCATCCGCTTGATGGCGTCGTAGCACTTCTTCTTGAACGCCTTGTCGCCGACCGCGAGCACTTCGTCGACCAGCATGATGGGGTGCTGGAGCTGGGAGATCAGCGCGAACCCCAGCCGCACCTTCATGCCGCTGGAGTAGTGCCGCACCGGCATGTCGATGTAGCCCTCGCGGATGTTGGCGAACTCGACGATCTCGTCGAACTTCTCCTCGATCATCTTGGGGCTCATGCCGTGCAGCGAACCCACCAGCTGGACGTTCTCGCGCCCGGTGAGCTGGTCGTTGAAGCCCGCCCGGAGTTCCAGGAGCGGCGCCACCTTGCCCCGCACCTCGACGCTGCCCTCATCGGGGATGAGGACGCCGGCGATCATCTTCAGCAGGGTGGACTTGCCGGTGCCGTTCTTGCCGACGATGCCCACGCACTCGCCCTGGCCGATCTCGAAGGAGATGTCGCGCAGCGGCCAGAAGTCGCTGCCGGTGGGGTTGGGGTCGCGCTTGTTGCCGTGGATGAACATCTCGCGCAGGCTCCGCTTGCGCCGGCGGTTCATCGCGAACTTGATGCCGAGCCCCCTGGCCTCGATGACCGGCTCCGCCATTACAACTCCTTCAGGACGGACGTTTCCAGTCGGCGGAACGTCGCGTAACCGATGATGAGTGTCAGGACGGCCCCCCCGATCGACGCCACCAGGGTAAAGCCGTTCGGGGCATCGGCCGGGTACCAGACCGCATGGTGCATCTTGAAGATCCCCAGGAGCGGGTTCAGCTGGAACACCGTCTTGAACCAGTCCGGGAACGTCTCCGAGTCGAGTACCAGCGACGACGGGATGATGATGGCCGACGCGTAGAACAGGACCCGGTTCAGGATACGCACGATGCGCTCGACGTCGCGCACCAGCACGTTGACCGATGCCAGCAGCAGGGTGATACCCAGGGAGAACGCGAACTGCACCAGCAGCGCCAGCGGCAGCCACACCAGCAGGCCCATGGCCGAGGTGCGTCCGCCCAGCGCGAACACGAACATCAGCAGGACCGGCCAGGTGAAGAGGTAGTCGACGAACTTGCTCGACACCACCGCCACCGGGAAGATCTCCCGCGGCACCTTCATCGTGGTGATGAGCTTGGCGTGCGAGATGAGCGCCTTGGGCGCCTCGTTCAGCGCCACGCTGAACCACAGCCACGGCAGCAGCCCCGAGATCAGGAACAGCATGTAGCCGCCCGGAGCGTCGTCGCCGCCGGGCACACCCCGGTTGGTGTTGAACACCAGCCCGAAGACGAAGAAGTAGACCCCTGCCATGGCCAGCGGTTCCAGCATGGACCACGCGTAGCCGAGGATCGACTTCTGGTATTTGACCTTCAGGTCACGACGGACCAGAAGACTGACGACCTTCCGGTTCTGCCAGACGGCCAGCGCCCTTGACGCCACCGCCACCTCCTCCGGGGTGAAGTTTCAAACCTCCGCGACCGCGCCGGCGGCGCACGCCGCGCGGTGCGGGCCGAGCAGCCCTCCCCGGCCGGGCACGGGCCCGCGGGGGAGGCGAATGGCGAAGCCCACCACCGCCGGCGACGGGCGGTGGCCAATGGTTCTGGGGATCGGCTGACCAGGAGATCGAACGAGCCGGGACTCTCGTTGAGGGGAGACCACTCCTGGGCTCGGCGGCCCGATCCTGCCATATGTGCGGACCGGGAGACCATTCCGGCGTTCACATTACCGGTGCGTCGGAGGGCCCGGCCCCACCGGACCCTATTGTTCCCTCATTGTTGGCCGACCGCGATACCCGCCGGCCGCGCGCCCCGGGCACGCACGCCGGTCCCCCAGGCGCCGCGCGCCACCGTCCCGCGGCCCGGGCCTGTTCACCCCGGGCCCGTGCGCCCTGGTCCGCTAGCCTCGGCGTGGACGACCCGAGGAGAGATGTTGGACATGCCCCTGGACCCGGCCCCCTCCGCCCCCGCGCCGGGCCGGCCCGGCCGCCCGCACGTGACCGCCGCCGTCCTTGCCGGCGGGGTCGGGGTGCGCATGGGCGGCCCACGGCCCAAGCAGCTGCTGGCGCTGGACGGCCGGTCGGTCATCGAGCACTCCATCGCCGCGTTCTGCGCCGCGCCCGAGGTCGACGACGTGATCGTGCTGATGGTCGCCGACCACATCGCCGAGGTCGAGAAGATCGTCGCGGCCGGCGGCCACGCCAAGGTGTCCGCCGTGCTGCCCGGCGGTGCCACGCGCACCGCGACCTCGGTGGCCGCGCTCGACGCCCTCGCCCACCGCGACGACGGCGACCTCGTGCTGCTGCACGACGCCGTGCGCCCGCTGGTGGACCGGCGCACCATCGCCGAGTGCGTCGCCGCGCTGGGCGAGGCGGGCGCCGTGGGGGTGGCCGTCCCCTCCGCCGACACCGTGGTGGAGGTCACCCAGGCCCCGGGGGGCGCCGAGGTGATCCGCAGCGTGCCGCCCCGCTCCCGCCTGCGCCGCATGCAGACGCCCCAGGGGTTCCGGCTCGGCGTGGTCCGGCTCGCCTATGCCCGCGCGCTGGCCGACCCCGGGCTGGTCGCCACCGACGACTGCGGTGTCGTGCTGCGCTACGTCCCCGAGGAAGAGGTCCGCGTCATCCCCGGCGCCGAGTCCAACATCAAGGTCACCAACCCCGGTGACATCGAGGTCGCCGAGGCGCTGCTGCGCCGCCGGACCGGGGCGGAGTGAGGCGGGGCGATGGGGGTCTTCACCGCGCCCGAGGTCATCGGGCACCGCGGGGCCGGGCGGGGCATCGTCGGCGGGCACCGGGAGAACACCGCCGGCTCCTATGAGGCGGCGGTCCGAGACGGCGCGTCGTGGATCGAGGTCGACGTCCGCCGCAGCGCCGACGACGTGCTGGTCGTCAACCATGACGCCGCGCTGCCCGACGGCCGGGCGATCGTGGACCTGCCCGCACGCGAGTGCGCGGCGCAGGGCCTGCTCACCCTGGAGGAGGCGCTCGACCGCCTGCCCGGCCACATCGGGCTGGACGTCGACGTCAAGACGGTGATGGAGGACGCCACCGACCCGCCGGCGCGGCGCACGGTGGCGCTGCTGCTGCCGGTGCTGCGCCGCGAGGCGGCGCGCCGCCGGGTCTTCGTGTGCTCCTTCGACCCGGGGGTCCTGCTGGCGGTGGGCCGCGAGGCTCCGGACGTGCCGACCGCGTGGATGCCGTTCGTCCGCAACCCGCTGGACCAGGCGGTCGCGGGGGCGGCCGGGATGGGCTGCGCGATCGTCGCGATCGACGCCCGCTCGTTCGGGCTGACCGGCGATGCGCCGCGCCCGGGTCGGCGCTCGGTGGAGTACACGGTCGGCGTCGCCCACCGCGCGGGCCTGGAGGTGGTCTCCTGGTGCCCCGACCCGGTCGATGCCGCCCGGTTCGCCGACGCCGGGGTCGACGCGGTCGTGGTCGACGACGTCCCGGGAACGGTGGCCGCGCTCAAGCAGGCGTGATCGGGGGGCGCTGCCAGGTCGGGGGGCGTCTCAGTGGGCGTCGGCGTTGCGGGCTCGAGCGCTCCGGGAGTCGGCGCCCAGGCCGGGCGGGCTGGTCAGGAACCCGGTGCCCCACGCCATGTGCATGGTGGCCAGGGCCACAGGGACGCTCAGCCGGCCCTTCACGGTGAGGCCGCGGCCCAGCGGCACCGACGCCGCCAGGATCGCCACGACGTAGGCGGCGGGCACCAGCAGCGCCGGCCAGAACACGATGCCCCCGAGCAGCCCTGCGGCGATGCCGAGCACCGCTGCGGGCGGCGCGAGGTAGCGCAGGTTGATGGTGCCCTTGTGCTGGCGGGCCACCACGCGCCGCCAGCGGCCGTAGTGGAAGTACTGCCGGGCCAGCGTCGCCACGCTCGGGCGGGGGCGGTAGGAGACCCGCATGCGCGGCTGGAACCACACCACCCCGCCGGTTGAGCGGATGCGGTGGTTCATCTCCCAGTCCTGGGCGCGCAGGAACGCCTCGTCGTAGCCCTCGACCCGGTCCAGCGCGGAACGCCGGAAGACGCCGAGGTAGACGGTGTCGGCGGGGCCGCCCTCGCCCCCGGTGTGGAAGCGGGCGTTGCCCACCCCGACCTTGGAGGTCATGGCGGCGGCCACGGCCTTCTCCCAGTCGGTCTCGCCCTCGGCGGCCATGATGCCGCCGACGTTGTCGGCCCCGGTCTCCTCCAGGGTCTCCACGGCCACCCGCAGGTAGTCCGAGGGCATCATGGCGTGGCCGTCGATGCGGGCCACGACGGAGTGCGAGGAGGCGCGGATGGCGGCGTTGAGCGCGGCCGGGGTGCGGCCCGTGGGGTTGTCCACGACCTTGATGCGGGGGTCGGCGGCGGCGAGCTCGTCGGCGACCTCGCGGGTGCGGTCCTTGGACGGGCCCACCGCGAGGACCACCTCCAGCTCACCCGGGTACTCCTGGGCGAGCACGTGCCGCACGGCTGCGGCGAGGTGGCGCTCCTCGTTCAAGATGGGCATGACTACCGAAACGGGCGGCCAGGTGGTCACGGGCGATCCAAGGGGTGACAAAGGGCTGGGGTGCAGGGGCAACGCTACTGCACCCCCCGGCCGGGTCCGGACAGGCGCGGCATCCGGTTTCGGCGTCACCGCAGTCCAGGGCCGTTCTCGCCGCGGCGGAGAACCAACCGGCGCCGCCGTTCGTCCAACCTGGTGCAACACGCCGACGAGCGACATTTCGGAGACCCAATGACGGGTCGGGTGACAACCTAGGAGTCTAGGGACCCGGCCCGCCCGGGCGATCCGGAACAGGGGAGGCCACCCAGTGAGCGATCGCACGGGAGACGGCGGCCGGCGTCCGGACCGGCCCGAAGGCGACCCCGAGTTCCGCCGCATGCGCTCCGCCCCCACCCCGCCGGCACCGCCCTCCCCCTCCCCGCAGCGCCCGCGCACGGGTTCCGGGCGCCGTACCGGTGTCGCCGCCCTGCCCGGCCGGCGCGTCCGCCGCAAGCGGGCGGCCGTGCTGGTCTCGGGCGCCCTGTCGGTGCTCGTCCTCCTCGCCTCGGGGACCGCGTGGGCGATCACCGGCTGGGCGTCGGGCCAGCTCAACCGGTTCGACGTCTTCGGCGGGCTGCTCGACGGCGACCGTCCCGACGCCGGCCCCCGCGGCGCGCTCAACATCCTGGTGATCGGCTCCGACGGGCGCGACGACATGGAACGCGGCGCCCAGGACGACCTCGGCGTAGGCCACACGCCCGGGCAGCGCTCCGACACCATGATGCTCGTCCACCTCAACAACGAGCGCGACCGGGTCACCGTGGTCGGCATCCCCCGCGACTCCTGGGTGGACATCCCCGGGCACGGCACCGACAAGATCAACGCCGCCTACGCCTACGGCGGGCCGCAGCTGGCCGTGCAGACGGTGGAATCGGCCACCAACGTGCGCATCGACCACTACATCGAGGTGAACTTCACCGGCTTCGTCGACGTCGTCGACGCGCTGGGTGGGATCGAGGTGTGCCTGCCCGAGGCCATCGACGACCCCAAGGCGAACCTGACCATGGCGGCGGGGACGCACCGGGTCGACGGGCGCGAGGCGCTGGCGTTCGCGCGCACCCGCCAGACCACAAAGGGCGACCTGGACCGCATCGAGCGCCAGCAGCAGGTCATCGCGGCGCTGCTGGACCAGGCGGTCAGCTCCGACACGCTCGGCGACCCGCAGAAGTTCGCGGCGTTCCTCGACTCCGCTCTGGGCTCCATCACGGTCGACGAAGGGCTCGACACCGCCACCATCAACCGGCTCGGCGGGCAGCTGCGCTCCATCGGGCTCGACGACGTCTCGTTCACCCAGGTCCCCATCGCGCAGATGGACTTCTGGACGCCGCGCGGCGACGTCGCCGTCGTCTGGGACGAGGCCGCCGCGGGGGCGATGTTCGCCGACATCGCGGCGGACCGGCCGCTCGGCGCCGACGCCGAGGCGTCGGGGGGCGACGGCGGGCCCGGCGACTCCCCCTCGGGCGGGGACCCCGACGCGGAGGTCGCCCCGCAGGACATCCGGCTCCAGGTCTTCAACGGGATGGGGACCCCGGGGATCGGCGCGCAGGCCCGCAGCGACCTCGCCACCGCCGGGTTCCAGGTGCCGGGCCAGGCCCAGGACTGGTCCAGCCGCAGCGTCCCCGAGACGGTCATCCGCTACGGGCCCGGCGAGGCCGCCGCGGCGCAGACGGTCGCCGACACCGTCCCCGGATCCACCACGGAGGAGGACCCCACGCTGAGCGACGAGCTCCAGGTGGTCCTCGGCTTCAACTACACCGGCGTCGACGCCGCAACGGCCCCCGCCGCCGACCCGTCCACCTCACCGGACACCGGAGGCGGCACGGACGCGCCGGAGACCACCACGGCCCGGGACAACGTGTGCGCCGCGTGAACGGGGGCGTCCGCGGGTAGCCGAACACCGAGGGCGACGACGACAGGAGGGCACAATGCTGCGGCACCTCATCGGGCTGCTGGCCGGGCTGGCGGTCGCACCCCTGCTGTGGATCGGCGTCGCGTGGCCGGCGGGCGAGGTCCAGGGAGCCCTCGCCGACGGCGGGAACGGTATCGGCGCCCCTGCGGTGACCACCGCCCTGGGGGTGCTCATGGCGGTCGGGCTGCTCTGCGGGTTCTTCGCCGGGGCGCGGATCTCGCCGCTGACGGCGTTCGTCCCCGGCGCGCTGCTGCTCACCCTGTGCCTGTGGCCGGTGGTCGACCGGGGGTCGCTGGACGCGGTGCTGCCGTCCGGGATCGACCCCGGATCGGTGTTCCACCCGGTCGGCCCGGCGCTGCCGGTCGCGCTCCCGATCGGAACGCTGCTGCTGGTGTCGTCGGTGATCCCGTCGCGCTGGTCGCGCACCCCGCGCGCCTACGCCCCGCCGCTCACCGAGGCGGCCGCCCACCCTTCGCCGCTCCCCGGCGACGCGCCGCTCCCCGGCGCGGCCCCGCGGAGCGGCTCCCACCGGGGCGACCTCGACCCCGAACGGACCACCACCCCGTTCCAGCGCGACCCCGCCGGCGGCTGGGAACCGGTCCCGCCCGCCCCGGAGAGCGATACCCGGGAGTTCCACCGCCGCGGCCGGCGCTAAGGGTCAGCCGGCGGCGAAGGACAGGCCCCGCGCCGCGAGCTCCGCGCCGAGGATCCGCACCGCTTTGGGGCCCACACCGTGGATCGCAAGGAGGTCCGCGGGCGTGACGCGCGTCAGCTGCTCGTAGCGCGTGTAGCCGTGAGCCGCCAGTTCGCGACGGGCCACCTTGCCGATTCCGTGCGGGAACTCCGTGTCCTCCGCGGCGTCGTGATCCGCCATCTCCGCCCCTCCTGTGTTCCGGTTCGCAGGCCGCCGGCCCTCATCGTGCCCCACGCCGAGGACGACCGGTGCGGACCGGCACGCCGCCCGTCCCCCCGGCCCGCCGTCCCGGCACATCTCATCCCATTCCGGTTCCCATCGTCACGTTCTGGTCTTCGGGCACCCTCGCGGGTTAGCGTGGGAGCCCCCCAGTGCAGTGCCCGGCGACGAGGAGACCGCGCCATGTCCAACGGCTCACGGCACCTGTTCGGATTCCTCCTCGGCATCGCCGCCGTCCCCGTGGCCGGGTTCGGGCTGGCGTGGGCGCCCCATTGGCCATCGGTCTACGGCGTCGGCATCGACGACGTCCCGCGGGTACCGGAGGCGGTCCCGCCGCTGGTCGCGCTCGGGGTGCTCGCCGTGGTCATCGGGTTCCTGACAGGGTCGCGGCTGTCGCCGCTCGCCGCCGCGGTGCCCGGGCTCGCGCTGGCCGCGCTGGGCGTGCTCGACGCCACCCCGTGGCCCGTGCCGGTCGTGCCCGGCTACTTGGAACCGCCCGGCGGCGGCGCACCGTGGTTCCCCTGGGGGCCGCTGTTCATCCTGGTGGGCGGCCTGCTGTTCGCCTCCGCCCTGCCGCCGTCGCGGTGGCGCGCCCGCCACCGCCCCGGCCTCGCCGGGGACGACGACGGCGACGACGACTCCCCCTACCCCGCGGCCCGCCGGTTCGACGGCGACCCGCCCGCTGCCGCCCGGCAGGGCCCGGAGCAGCGCGCATCGCACACCCCGGCCGAGGGGACGCCGATCCGCGACTGGAACACCGCCGCCGGCCGCCCGGCAGGCGAGCCGCCGTGGACCGAGCCGCGGCACCGTAGACTGCGTGGCGGCGACGGCGGCCCGGGGCGCCCCTCCCCCTGACCCGCGGACCGAGCACACGGCCCGGGCGTGCGCGGCCGCGCACGGCGGCACGCCCGAACACCCCGGGTCCGGACGGACGATCCGGTACCGGTGGGTACTCTTGGCGGCGGACTCGACCCGGTGAGCTGTATCCGACCCGGTATCCGCCGGTACCCTCGGCGGCGGACACCGTCCGGCGGGCCGGGTCCTTCCCCTCACGGCGTGCTCCGGCGCCCCGCGCCACGCGGCGTCCCCTCGGGGGGCCGCGGCACGGCGTCCGTGCGCATCCCGCGGGACGATCGCGGCGTTTCGGGTGTTAGCGAACCCGACGCGGGGGGACGCACGATAGAAGACTCAGCGGGTACACACATCTTCACAGGAGACGGCTTCGTCGCGCAGCGCGGCGGCGCGCGCCACCCGGGGCCGTACAGCATCGCGGACACCTACCTCCCGTCCTTGTGACGCGCCGGTAGCATCCCAGGGCCGCGGCAGCGGGGCGACGCGCGCCGATGCGGTCGGCGGCGGCAGCGCAGCAAGGAAGGACGGACGGAGCATTGGTCGCACAGCAGCGCAGCAAGATCTCGGTCATCGGTACCGGGTACCTGGGCGCGACGCATGCCGCGTGCATGGCCGAACTCGGTTTCGAGGTCCTCGGCCTCGACGTCGACTCGGTCAAGGTCGACAGCCTCTCCGCGGGCCGGGTCCCCTTCTACGAGCCCGGGCTGGAAGAGGTGCTGGGCCGCAACCTGGCCAACGGCCGACTGCGCTTCACCACCGACTACCAAGAGGTCGCGGACTTCGCCGACGTGCACTTCATCTGCGTCGGCACCCCCCAGCGCGCCGACTCCAACGCCGCGGACCTGACCTTCGTCAACGCCGCGATCGACGCCCTGGCCCCGCTGCTCACCCGCCCGGCCGTGGTCATCGGCAAGTCCACCGTCCCGGTCGGCACGGCGGCCGTCGCGGCGGCGCGCATCGCCGACCTCGCGCCGGCGGGCGACCAGGTGGAGCTGGGCTGGAGCCCGGAGTTCCTGCGCGAGGGCTTCGGGGTGGAGGACACCCTGCGGCCCAACCGGATCGTCATCGGCGCCGCCCCCGGCTCCCAGCGGGTCGAGGCGGTGATGCGCGAGGTGTCCGGGCAGCAGATCGAGCAGGGCATCCCGTTCCTGGTCACCGACCTCCAGACCGCCGAGCTGGTGAAGGTGTCGGCCAACGCGTTCCTCGCCACCAAGATCTCCTTCATCAACGCCATGGCCGAGGTCTCGGAGGTCGCCGGCGCCGACGTGATCAAGCTCGCCAAAGCCCTGTCCTACGACGACCGGATCGGCGGCAAGTTCCTGGGGCCGGGGCTCGGCTTCGGCGGCGGCTGCCTGCCCAAGGACATCCGGGCGTTCATGGCGCGCGCCGACGAGCTGGGGGTGGAGCCCGCGCTGTCGTTCCTGCGCGAGGTCGACGCCATCAACCAGCGCCGCCGGGCGCGCACCATCGACATCGCGCGCGGGCTGATCGGCGGCAGCTTCGCCGGGCGCACGGTCGCCGTCCTGGGGGCGGCGTTCAAGCCGAACTCCGACGACATCCGCGACTCGCCCGCGCTGGACGTCGCCTCCACGATCTCCTCGCTCGGCGCGGCCGTCACGGTCTACGACCCCGAGGCGCTGGAGAACGCCAAGCGCGCCCACCCCGATCTGGGGTACGCGCACTCCATGCTGGAGGCCGTGCGCGACGCCGAGGTCGTCCTGCTGCTCACCGAGTGGGCGGAGTTCCGCGACGCCGATCCCGACGAGCTGGCGAAGATGGTGCGCGAACGCAAGATCGTCGACGGCCGCAACGCCCTCGACCCCGAGCACTGGCGCGCCCGAGGCTGGACCTACCGCGCCCTCGGCCGCCCGTAGCCGCCGCCCGCTCCACCGCACCGCCGTCCCCGGTCCCCCGCCGGGTCGGAGCGGCGGCCGCGGCGGGGACGGGTCGGGGGAGCACAATGGGGTCATGAGCGACATCAGCGACGACGACATCCGCCAGGTGCTGCGCGAGAGCGAGGTGTGGGCGGTCGTCGGGCTCGGCGACAACCCCGCCCGGCCCGCCTACGGGGTGGCGCGGTTCCTCCAGTCCCAGGGCAAGCGCATCGTCCCCGTCCACCCGAGCGCGGCGACGGTGCACGGGGAGCCGGGCTACCGGACCCTCGCCGAGATCCCGTTCCCGGTGGACGTCGCCGACGTGTTCCGCCGCTCCGAGGACGCCGGGGCCATCGCCGATGAGGCGCTGGCCCGGGACGACATCAGCACCGTGTGGTTCCAGCTCGGCGTGGTCGACGAGGCCGCCGCCGAGCGCGTGCGGGCGGCCGGGCGGACCATGGTCATGGACCACTGCCCCGCGATCGAGTGGCCCCGGCTGCTGGGGTGACGCCCCGGCCGGCCGGGCACGCCGCGGGAACGGCCGGCGCGATGCGGCAGCGGCCGGCCGATCCGCGGGTCACCGGGCCCGGGGGTCACCGGGTCCGGGGCCGACCCCACCGCGACCAGACGTCGGCCGGGACGTGGGCGACCACGTCGGCGAGGGCGTCGAGGAACGGCCTGCCTTCGGGCGGGGCTCCGCTGTCGCCCGTGCAGATGAGGACGTCGCCGTCGAGCACCAGGTCGGTGAAGGCGAACCGGCGGATGTCCTCGCGGACCCCGTCGGCCAGCAGCTCCGTCGCGAACCTGCGGTCCGGGCTCTCCGCGTAAAGGTCGTGCGCCCCGCCCGACCGGTCCTGCACGTACAGGTAGGGCACCCGCACCGGCAGGCCGATCGCGTAGACCACCAGGGCCGTGGCCGGGGCGCCCTGCTCACCGCCGCGCACGTAGTCGAACATGCGGAAGGGGCGGCCCCGGTGCCGCCCGCTGATCTCATTGCGCACCCGGCCCAGCGGCCCGGGCGGCAGGGCGGTGCGCGGCCAGCCGTGGATGGCACGCTGGTGCTGCTCGGTGTAGGCCCAGCCGTGCTCGCGCGCCAGAGCGCGCCGGCTCTCGGCCCGTTCGCGCTCGGCGGGTCCGGCGGGACCGCCGCCGGGCGCCGGCCCGCCCGCGCTCCCCCCGGCCGGGGGCGCACTCTCGGCGGTATCGCCGGACGGCCTCAGAAAGTTCGGGCGTCGTCGCATGCCCGCAGACCTACCCCTGGCACCGCACCCCGAACCGGAGCGCCCGGACCACCGCGCAGGCCGCCCGCCCACCCAGGGGTTGACGTATCGAATATCGATATTTATCGTTTATCGATGTTATCGAAGAACGATATACCATGGAGGCGCACATGACCCCCACCCACAGACCGGCCTCCTGGATCGGCCTCCTCGACGGAACGGTCCGGTTCTTCGTCGCCGGACTCGCGATCATCCTGGGCCTGGTGCTCATCAGCGGGGTCGGCATCATCCTCGGGTTCCCGTTCGCGCTCCAGGACCACGTGATCGACGTGCCGCTGGACGCCGAGGCGGCGCGCACGGTCCCGGACCTCCTGCCGCCGGGAACGGAGCTCTACGGGAACACGCAGGTGGTCGTGGCCGACCCCTCTCCCGTGCAGGCGGCGCTGTGGCTCGTCCTGCACGCGACCGAGGTCTCTCTCTGGCTGGCCGGGGCGGTCCTGCTGAGCCGCACCGTCCGCTCGGCCCGCTGGGAGGGCCCCTTCACCCGCACCGTCGCGCGGCGGCTGCGCGCCCTGGGGATGCTCGCCGTGCTCGGCGGCCTGGGCACGGCGGTACTGAACCTGGGCGTTGGCTCCGCCCTCACCGCGCTCGTCCTGGCGGACGGCGCGTTCTACACGATCGTCGATGTGCCGTTGGCCGTCGTCCTCCTCGGCCTGGCGGTACTCGCGATCTCCGAGATCGTGCACCACGGGGTGGACCTGCGCGAGGACGCCGAGGCAACGATCTGATGACCGGTGCCGACGACGCCGGTGACGCCGTTATCGAAGTGCGGCTGGACGAACTGCTGCGCGAACGGGGCATGACGCTCACCGAGCTGTCACAGCGGGTCCAGGTCACGGTGGTGAACCTGTCGGTGCTGAAGAACGGCCGGGCCAGGGCGATCCGGTTCTCGACCCTGACCCGGCTGTGCGACGCGCTCGGCTGCCAGCCGGGCGACCTGCTCCGCTACCGGCCCAGGCCGAAGCCCATGGACGGGGAGCCGCCGGTGACCTGAGAGCGGAGGCGCTCGCCCTTGGCGTGGGCCTGGGAGCGGAGTTCCTCCTGGAAGGCGCGCATGCGCTCGGTGAGATCGGGGTCGTGGGCGGCGAGCATGCGCACCGCCAGCAGGCCCGCGTTGCGGGCCGCGCCGACCGCGACCGTGGCCACTGGCACTCCGGCGGGCATCTGCACGATCGACAGCAGCGAGTCCATGCCGTCGAGGTAGCGCAGCGGCACCGGCACGCCGATGACCGGCAGCGTGGTCACCGAGGCCAGCATCCCCGGCAGGTGCGCCGCACCCCCGGCGCCGGCGATGACCGCCTTGAGCCCGCGGCCGGCCGCCTCGGTGCCGTAGGCGATCATCTCGTGGGGCATCCGGTGCGCGGAGACGACGTCGGCCTCGTAGGAGACCCCGAACTCCTCCAGGACCGCGGCGGCGTCCTGCATGACGGGCCAGTCGGAGTCGCTGCCCATGACGATGCCGACGGTGGGGGCGGTCTCGGTCACTGCTGGTCTCCCTTGAGGTAGGCGGCGGCGTCGCGGGCGCGTTCGAGCAGGTCGCGGTAGTCGTCGCCGGCGACGTTGACGTGCCCGATCTTGCGGCCGGGACGGACCTCCTTGCCGTAGAAGTGCACCTTCAGCGCGGGGTCCTTGGCCATGACATGAATGTAGCGGCCGTGCACATCGGGGTCGGTGCCGCCGAGGACGTTGGCCATCACGGTGAAGGGCGCGGTGGTGCGCGGCGCGCCCAGCGGGAGGTCGAGCACCGCGCGCAGGTGCTGCTCGAACTGGGAGGTGACCGCGCCGTCCATGGTCCAGTGGCCGGAGTTGTGCGGGCGCATGGCCAGTTCGTTGACGACGACCCCGCCGGCGGTCTCGAACAGCTCCACCGCGAGCATGCCGACCACGCCGAGGGCGTGCGCCAGCTCGATCGCCAGCTCCTGGGCGCGGACGGCCTTGTCCTCGTCGAGCCCGGGGGCGGGCGCGATGACCTCGTGGCAGATGCCGTCGCGCTGGACGGTTTCGACCACCGGGTAGACCGCGATCTGGCCGTAGGGCGAGCGCGCCACCTGCACGGCGAGCTCGCGCTCGAAGGCGACCAGCTCTTCGACGAGCAACGGCACCTCGGCGGCGGCCGCGCGGGCCACCACCCCGGCGGCCTCATCGGCGTCGCGCACGACCCACACGCCCTTGCCGTCGTAGCCGCCGCGCGCCGCCTTGAGCACCACGGGCCAGCCGGTCCCGCCCTGGGCGGGGTCGGCGAACGCCTCGACGTGGGAGGCGGTCGTGACGGCGCGCCAGCGGGGGCAGGGGGCGCCCAGCTCCTCGGCGCGCGTGCGCATGCGCAGCTTGTCCTGGGCGAAGCCCAGCGCGTCGCGGCCGGGCCGCAGGACGGCGCCGGCCTCCTCCAGCTCGCGCAGCACGGGCTCGGGCACGTGCTCGTGGTCGAAGGTGAGGACGTCGCAGGACTTGGCGAAGGCCAGCAGGTCGGGCGCCCCGCGCTCGTCGCCCACGGTGACGCCGCCGGTGACCAGGGACGCGCTGTCGCCCGCCGACGCCGCCAGGACGCGGAAGTCCACCCCAAGGGAGATCCCGGCCTGGTGGGTCATCCGGGCCAGCTGCCCGCCGCCGACCATACCGACGCGGGGTACGGGGCGATTACTCTCGCTCACAGTGCCTCATTCGTTGACTCGCGTGACGGGGGCGGCCGGGGCCGCCGCGGACCCGCCGGGGCATCCCCGAAATTGTAGTGACCACCTGGGCAAAGGATCGGAAACCCCTTGTGCGGACGCTGACAGCTCTCTACCGGCGCTTCTCCCACCTCATCCACGAGATCGCGAAGTTCGGGACGGTCGGGGGCATCGCCTACGTCGTGCAGCTCGCCACGACCAACCTGCTCTGGGCGCTCGGGGTGTCCGCGCTGGCGGGCCAGGCGGCGGGGGTGGTGGTGGCGACGTTCGTGGCGTTCCTCGGCAACCGGTTCTGGACGTTCCGGCACCGCGCGCGGACCGGCCTGGGCCGGGAGTACGCGCTCTTCTTCCTGATGAACGGTATCGGACTGGCCATCCAGCTCGCCTGCGTGGGGGTGGCGGTCTACGGGCTGGGCCTGGACGACCCGCTCTCACGCAACATCTCGGGCAACCTGATCGGGGTGGGCCTGGGCACCCTGTTCCGCTTCTGGTCCTACCGCACGTGGGTGTTCCCGCCGAGCCCCGCCGAGGCGCCCCCGCCCGCCGCCGGCCGGCCGTCATGATGTCCACCGCTGCGGCTCCGGAGCGGGGCGCCGTAATGGCCGCGCCGCCCCCGGTCTTTCGGCCAAGTTACGGTCAAGGAAGGACAGATCCCGGTCGCGGCAGAACGGTTGGCGATTTTTGTCCGAAATGGGGGATGCGTATTTTCGGTCAACCAGGGTCCATACGGCGCGCATAATAGGGAAATGCCCCCGACTCGACTTACGATCGGGTACATGACCTGCGTTTTGCTGGCCGAAGACGATACTTCGATCTCCGAGCCGCTTGCCCGCGCACTGCGCCGCGAAGGGTATACGGTCGATGTGACCGTCAATGGCACCGAGACTCTCGACCGCGCCCGCGCCGGGGATATCGACCTCATGGTCCTTGATCTCGGATTGCCCGAAATGGACGGCCTCGAAGTGGCCCGGCGGCTGCGCGCCGAAGGCCACGGAACGCCGATCCTGATCCTCACCGCGCGCGCCGACGAGGTCGACACCGTCGTGGGGCTCGACGCGGGCGCCGACGACTACGTCACCAAGCCCTTCCGGCTCGCCGAGCTCCTCGCCCGGGTCCGCGCCTTACTCCGCCGGGGCGGCGCCGAGGTGCCCGTGGTGCACGGGGTGCGCATCGACAACGACTCCCGCCGCGCGTGGCTGGGTGACCGCGAGCTCCAGCTCACCACCAAGGAGTTCGACCTCCTGCGGGTGCTGGTGCGCGACGCAGGCAAGGTGGTGACCCGCGAGCAGATCATGCGCGAGGTGTGGGACACCAACTGGTGGGGGTCCACCAAGACGCTCGACATGCACATCTCGTGGCTGCGCCGCAAGCTGGGCGACGATGCCAACCAGCCGTCGTACATCACCACGGTGCGGGGTGTCGGCTTCCGGTTCGAACGCGACTAGCGCGGCCTGCACGCCGTAGCGGGCACCCGCCCGGCCGGGGCCCGCGGCGACAAGGAGTGTCATGCGCCGGCGGATGCTGTTCTCGACCCTGGTGGTCACCGTCATCGCGGTGATGCTCCTCGGCCTGCCGCTGGGCGCGCTCACCTACACGTCGCTCTACGAAGAGAACGTGCGCCAGTTGCAGCAGGAGGCCGGGATCATCGCCGCGGAGGCCGACGTCCAGATCCGCGGCGGCGGTCAGATCGACCGGGCCCAGCTCGCCTCCGCCTACCCGTCGCGGCACATCGAGATCACCCTGCCCAACTCCAGCCGGACCATCGACGCGGGCGGCTGGAAGTTCGACCCCCACAAGCAGCACACGACCACCACCCTGCACGCCTCCGCCACCTCGGGCGGCGGGGTCCGGGTGGAGGTCTGGCGCGACACCGCACGCGTCCAGGAGAGCGTCCTCAACGCCTGGCTCGGCATCGCCTCCCTGTCGCTCCTGGCCATCGGCGTGGCGGTCGGCCTGGCGATGCTCCAGGCGCGCCGGCTCACCCTCCCCCTCGTCGACCTCGCCGCGACCGCCGAGCGGCTGGGATCGGGCGTCACGACCCCGTGGGGGCACCGCTACGGCATCCCCGAGGCCGACCGGGTGGCCGAGGTGCTCGACCGCAGCGCCGAGCGGATCGCCGGGCTCATCGCCACCGAGCGGCACTTCGCCACCGACGCCTCGCACCAGCTCCGCACCCCGCTGACCGCGCTGTCGATGCGGCTGGAGGAGATCATCGCCGAGGCCGACAACCCCGACGTGGTGCGCGAGGAGGGCGAGGCCGCCCTCACCCAGGCCGAACGCCTGGTCGAGACCGTCGAGAGCCTGCTGGGCCGCGCCCGCCAGAGCCAGAACCCCGAGGTCGAGCCGGTGGCGGTCGACGACGTGCTCAAGCAGTTCGTCGCCGAGTGGGCGCCGATGTTCCGCAAGGCCGACCGCCAGCTGAAGCTGACCGGTGAGAAGGGGCTCACGGCCATGACCGTGCCCAACGACCTGGCACAGATCCTGGCCACCCTGGTCGAGAACGCCTACAAGCACGGCGCGGGCACCGTGACCGTGCGCCGGGTCGACGGCGGCACCTCCGTGCGCATCGAGGTCAGCGACGAGGGCGAGGGGATCCCCGAGGAGATCGCAGGCCGGATCTTCGAACGCGAGGTCAGCGGCAACGACGGCACGGGCCTGGGGCTGGCCCTGGCCCGCCACATCGCGGAGTCGGAGGGTGCACGGGTGGAGCTGGTGCGGATGCGCCCCGCGACGTTCGCGCTGTTCCTGCCCCCGCGGGCCGGCGGCCTGTCGAAGGGCGCCGGCCCGTTCTGAGCACACGCCCGCGCACGCGCGGGCCCCGCGGGTCAGTGCCCGCGGTCGATCCACTCCTGGAGATGGGGCAGCTCGGCGCCGATGGTGGTGGAGTCGCCGTGCCCGGTGTGCACGACGGTGTCGCCGGGCAGGGTCAGCAGCCGGTGGCGGATGGAGTCGATGATGGTCGGGAAGTCGGAGAACGACCGGCCGGTGGCCCCCGGGCCGCCCTGGAAGAGGGTGTCGCCGGAGAACAGCACGCCCAGTTCGGCCGCGTAGAGGCAGACCGCACCCGGGGCGTGCCCGGGTGTGTGGATCACCTCGAGCTCCACGCCCCCCGCCTGGAGCCGTTCGCCGTTGAGGAGCGGGGCGTCGGGCTCGCGGTCGGGGTAGACCAGGCTCCACAGTTCGGCGTCGTCGGGGTGGAGCAGGATCGGGACCGGGGTGTCGGAGAGGTCGGCCAGATCCGCCGCGGCGTTGATGTGGTCGTTGTGCGCGTGGGTGCACACGATCGCCATCAGCTCGCGGTCGCCCAGGGCGCGGGCGATCTCCTCGTGGTCGTGGGCGGCGTCGATCACGATCGCGGAGCGTTCGTCGCCGACGATCCACACGTTGTTGTCGACGTCCCACGAGCCGCCGTCGAGGCGGAAGCTCCCCGACGTGACGACCTTGTGGATGGGGGCGGCGGAGGCAGGGGGCATCTAGAGGACCACCACCGAACGGAGAACATCACCGCGGTGCATCTTGTCGAACGCCTCCTCGACGTCGGTCAGGGCGATGCGCTCGGACACGAAGCGGTCCAGGTCCAGCCGCCCTTGCAGGTACAGGTCGATCAGCATGGGGAAGTCGCGGGAGGGCAGGCAGTCGCCGTACCACGACGACTTCAGCGCGCCGCCGCGGCCGAAGACATCGGCCAGGGGCAGGTCGATGGTCATATCGGGGGTGGGCACGCCCACCAGGACGACGGTACCGGCGAGGTCGCGCGCGTAGAACGCCTGGCGGTAGGTCTCGGGGCGGCCGACGGCGTCGATGACGACATCGGCCCCGTTGCCGCCGGTGAGGTCGCGGACCGCCTCGACCGGGGAGCGCTCGCGCGAGTTGACGGTGTGCGTGGCGCCGAAGTCGCGCGCCCACTGGAGTTTGCGGTCGTCGACGTCGACGGCGACGATGGTCGAGGCGCCGGCCAGCCGGGCCCCGGCGATCGCGGCGTCGCCCACGCCGCCGCAGCCGATCACCGCGACGGAGTCGCCGCGGGTGACCCCGCCGGTGTTGATCGCCGCCCCCAGCCCGGCCATGACACCGCACCCCAGCAGGCCGGCGACCTCGGCGCCCGCGGCGGGATCGACCTTGGTGCACTGGCCGGCGGCCACGAGGGTCTTCTCGGCGAAGGCGCCGATCCCCAGGGCGGGGCTGAGCGGGGTGCCGTCGGCCAAAGTCATGGGCTGGGTGGCGTTGGCGGTGTCGAAACAGTATTGGGGGCGCCCGCGCAGGCAGGCCCGGCACTGGCCGCACACGGCCCGCCAGTTGAGGATCACGAAGTCGCCCGGCGCCACTCCCGTGACGCCGTCGCCGACCGCCTCGACCACCCCCGCGGCCTCGTGCCCGAGCAGGAAGGGGAAGTCGTTGTTGATGCCGCCCTGCTTGTAGTGCAGGTCGGTGTGGCACACACCGCACGCCCGGACCTCGACGAGCGCCTCCCCGGGCCCGGGGTCGGGGACGATGACGGTCTCGACCCCCACGGGGTCGCCCTTCTTCCGTGAGACGACGGCCTGGACTTCATGCGCCATTGCGGCTCCTTGTGACGGGTCACGATGGTCGTGGTTCCCAACATGCCCGATCCCGGTGCCGCACGGAAGGACTTTCTGCCCGACTGTGGATACGTCGCGGCGAGCCGACGAGCGAGCGGAGGCGGCGCTGCCCACCGCCGAAGGCCCCTCCGCTGGGCCGTTGGAGCCGAGCGAGGAGGCGAGCGCGACCCAGGAGCACCGAGCGGCGAGCCGACGAGCGAGCGGAGGCGGCGCCGCGCCTCGCGGGGCCGTTGGAGCCGAGCGAGCCGACGAGCGCGACCCAAGGGCACCTTCGTGCGGTCCGGTCCGGGGTGCGGCGGCGGGGGTCAGTTCTGCGGGCCGGCGGGTTCGAAGCTGCGGCGCAGCGCATAGGGCTGGATCTGGCCCAGCCCGTGCGCGTGCCGGGGGCGCACTGCGACGACCTGGAGGGATGCTTCGTCGCGGAGCTGCCCGGCCAGGGCGTCGTCGATGAGGATGGTCCCCGGGCGGGCGAAGGAGGTCAGGCGGCTGGAGCGGTTGACGGTGGTGCCGAAGACGTCGCCCAGGAGCGCGAGGACGGGGCCGTAGGCCAGCCCCACGCGGACGTCGGGGACCTCGATGTGGGTCTTGACGCCATCGGCCAGCTGGAGCGCGATCTCGGCGGCCTGGCGGGCGGTGTTGGCGACGTAGAGGATTTCGTCGCCGAGGGTCTTGACGACCCGGCCGCCGCCGGAGGCGACGATGTCGGTGGCGGTGGACTCGAAGCCCTCGACGACCTCGGCGAGCTCGACCTCGTCGAGTTCGCGGCTGAGCGTCGTGAAGGACACCAGGTCGGCGAAGCCGACGGCCAGCGGGAAGTAGGTGGGGGCGGCGTCCTCGCTGCTCTCCATGAACGCCAGCCGGCGCGCGGCCGAGGCCGCGAGCTGGCGCCGCCAGATGTGCACCAGCAGGCGCTCGACGTCGGGCAGCAGGTCCTGGGCCAGACCGACGAGGGGGCCCACGCCGGTCTCCTCGGGCCCCTGGTCGGGGGGGTAGGACAGGGTCGACAGGATGCTGGTCTGCCATTCGGCCAGCCGGGCCATGGTCTGGCCCATGGCGCGGGCCAGCCGGATCGCCGCCTCTTCGTCGACGACGCCGTTCTTCAGCAGCTCCGTTGCGATGCGCAGCGCTTCGACGTCGCTGTCGGTGAAGGCGGGGCCGTCCTCGCGGGTGGCGAAGCCGAGGGCGCGCCAGACACGGTCGGAGAACTCGGGAGACGCCCCCGCCAGCCGCACCGCCTCGTCGCGGGAATAGCGCGCTTCGCCTCCGAGCAGGACGGCTTCGATCTCCTTGGGGTCGGGACGCGACGACATACGTTCTCTCGTGTTCGAGGCCGGTGCGGCGGCGGGGAGGCGCGGCACCGTCCAGGTGTGGGTGGCACGGTCACCTGCGTGTCACTGTCGGTTTAATACGTGGAGGGCGGGCGCGTCAAGAAAAGCCCGATCCCGCGGCCCCGGCCTGCGGCGACACCGCACACCCCGGTAACCGCCCGTGGCGGCGCGGCCGGCCACGGGGGCGACCCCGGCCGATCGAGCGCACACGGCGCGCAGCGGGTACGGCGGTCCGCAGAGGGCCATGGTGCGATCCTCGCACAGGAGACCCCGGTCACACCCGGCGGTGAACGAACGGATACCGGTCCAGTCCAAGGCTCGCCCCGGAATGCCCGGAAACGCACCGGTACGAACGCGGCGGGTGTCGCCACCGCTGCGGTGGCCTCCGCCCGGGCGCCGTGATCCGGCGCGGCAGGACCGGTCACCACGTTCCGGGGCCGGTGCCGGCGCGGGCGTCCGGTCGCAGGGCGGCACGACGGCGCATCCCGGCCGCGCCCCTGCGGTCGCAGCAGCCCGGCTCCGCCGGGCCCGGGGAGCACGCCGGTCGCATGGGGCCCTTCCCGCCCGATCCGCGGCCCATGGGGGCCTGCTGATCGGCGGCCGGCGGTTCCCTCCGCGCATGAGGGCGGCGGCCCGCCCTTGGGCGGACCGCCGGTGCCTCCCCTGCTCCGCAGGGGTCCGTTCTCCCCGGGCGTGCCGCCCGGGCATCCCCGGAAGGGAAAGACGACGCGGTCCGGCCGTCTGCGGCCGGAGCGTCACCCGCCCGTCAGCCGACGGGCAGGGCGGTGATCGGCGCCTCTTCCTCCCCGGCGGGGTCGGCCTGCTCGGCGTCCTCCGGGGCGGCGGCCCCGTCCTCGGACCCGTCCCCGGCCGCGGGAGCGCCGGAGTCCTCCGTGCCGGTGCCCGCGCCGCCCTCTTGGGGCTTGTCCTCGGCCGGGGCCTCGGTGCCCTCGGGCTCCTCGTCCGCCGGGGGCGGCTCCGCGCCCTGCTTGGGACGGCAGATCAGCCCGGGGCGGTCGACCTCGCCGGACAGCTCCTCTGAGGTGAACTCGTCGTCGGACTCCAGCATCGGCTCCAGCCCCGACAGCCCGGACTCCCGCATCTTGCACTCCAGGTCGGGGCGGCCGGGGATCCAGACGTCGAAGTCGTGCTCCTTCGGGCCGGCCGCCTCTTCGGCGTCCCCGTTGCCCGCCTCACCACCGGCCGGCTCCTCACCGGCGGCCTCCCCGCCGGATTCGGGGCTCTCCCCGGTGCCGTCCTCTGCCGGGGGCTCCTCGGTGCCACCCGCCGGCGCTTCCTCAGTGCCGTCCTCTGCGGGGGGCTCGCCGGAACCGGTCGCATCACCGGCCGGGTCCTCCTGCCCGGTCCCTTCGCCCTGGCCGGCTTCTCCGTCCTGCGCGGTCTCGTCGCCAGGGCCGGTACCGCCCTGGTCTCCGGTGCCCTCCGGCTGCCCGTTACCGGCAGGGTCCTCCTGTTCGTGCTGCTCCTGCTGCTCCTGCTGCGCCGGGCCGAAAGGCCAGGGCTCCGGCGGAGGCGGCGCGTCGGCGGCGGCAGCGGGGAAGGCGGTGCACACGGCCGCGGCGGCACAGGCTCCGGCGGCCGCCGCTGTCGTGAAGATCGTGCGGATCATTCCATGCTCCTTGGCTGGGAACCCCCTGGCCGTGGCCTCGGGGGGAATGCTTCAACGAATGTGGTGCGGCCGCCACCGGAGTCGCCGCGCCGGAGCGGCGGCGGCCGCCTCAGCCTCACCGTGCGCTGCTGTGCGTGTCGGTGATCGCGGCGCCCTTCGGGCCGACGGTGTAGGTGATGTGCTTGAACGAGACCTTGCCGTCCTCGTCGGCGACGCTGCGGACGACGGTCAGCGATGCCCCGTGCTTTCCTGCGGCGGTCTGCTGGTCGACGAACTTCGCGTCGGCCATGGCGGCGATCGGCGCCCCCAGCGCCAGAGCGGGAACCGTCGCGGCGATGAAGGCCAGACGGCGAACCGTGGTGGTCATGGCGTCCTGCACTCTCTGCCGGCGGACCGGCGGATCGGTGGTCGTCGGTGGCCGGGCGCTCCCATGAGCGGCCGGCGCTTTCCGCCCGGTCCCGGAGCTCCGGGCCGGGCGCGTGCGGACCGGGAAAAGGGCGGCCGTCCCGATGGACGGCCGCCCTCGCCTTCACGGGTGCGGGACGTGTGGGCCACCCGTTGGCACCCGTGATGGCGCACGTTCGGTCAGTTCGCCTTGCTGATCGTGCTCGTGGAGACGGCGCCGTGCTTGCCGGCGGCCTCGGCGCTCTCCTTGAAGATCACGCCTTCCTTCTCCTTCTCGCCGTGCTCCTCGCCCTTGCCCTCGCGGTGGCCCTCGTCCTTGCCCTTCTCCTCGCCGTGCTCCTTTTCGAACGCCGCGGCGAAGATCTCGTGCGAGGCCGCGCCGTGCGGGCCGGCCGCTTCGGTCTCGCTGGAGAACACGGTGTCGGCCATGGCGAGCGCGGGTCCCCCCACGACCAGCGCCGGAGCGGCGACCGAGACGAAAGCAATGCGGCGAATTGAGGTGCGCTTCATCAGTGAAATCCCCTTCCAGGTGGCCCGGCTCCCTGCCCGGCCGCGGCTCCCCCGGCCCGCGTCCCGACCCTCCAGGCCCAGAACTCCGTGGGTGCCATCGCCTCATCTGACCTGGAAAGATGGCGAATAACGCTGTGAATTCAGTTGGATACTCAAAGTAATATTTGTCCGATTCGGCGTTTCCATTGGCCGATCGGCGGACGCGGCGGAAGGCGCGGATCGACCCCGCGGGGGTCCGCTGTGCCGGGCCCGGCGGGCGCACCGGCCGGTCAGTAGCCGCCGTCGGCGCGGCGCAGGTGCACGACGTCCCCGGCGCTCAGCGGCTCCTCGCCGCCCGGGCCGCGGACGATGAGGCGGCCGTCGGCGTCCACCCCGGTCGCCTCGCCCTCCAGCACGCGGTCGCCGGGCAGGTGTGCGCGCACCGGGCGGCCGATCGTGGTGCACCGGCCGCGGTACTCGGCGGCCAGCCCGCTGGCCTCGGCGTCGCCGCCGTGCGCCTGCCAGGCCTCGAACCGATCGGCCAGCCCGCGCAGGACGGCGCGCAGCAGGGGGTCGCGGTCGGTGCAGGCCGCCTCCTCCACCGCCAGGGAGGTGGCGGTGTCCACGGGCAGCTCGGCGCGGGTCTGCGCGACGTTGAGGCCCATGCCGATCACGACGCCCGGGTCGCCGTCGGTGAAGGCCGCCTCCGAGAGGATCCCGGCGAGCTTGCGGTCGGGGCGTCCGTCATCGGCGCGGGTGAGCACGTCGTTGGGCCACTTCAGGCCGGCGGGGATCTCGGCGATCCGCTCGATCGCGGACACCGCGGCGACCCCCATGAGCAGTGGCAGCCAGCCCAGGCGGCGGGCGGGGACCTCGGGGCGCAGCAGCACGGAGAAGGTCAGCGCGGCGCGCGGCGGGGTGTGGAATGCGCGGTCCAGCCTTCCCCGGCCGGCGGTCTGGTGGTCGGTGACCAGGACCGTGCCGCCGGGGGCGCCCTCGCGGGCGCGCCGGATGAGTTCGGTGTTGGTCGACGGGAGCTCGGCCGCGACCTCGATCGCGCGCCAGAGCCCCCCGGGGCGCACGAGCGCCCGCTCCAGCGCGCCCGCGCGCAGCGGGGGCCGGTCCAGATCGGTGTAGGGGGACGCTGCGGAGCGGGACGGGTCGGCTGCCATCCCCCCATTCAACCGTGCCCGCACCGGAGCGGCGGCCCCGCCCGCGGCCGCCGGCGCCGGCCCCGGAGCACCGGGGCCGGCGCGGACGTCAGCCCGTGTTCTGCAACCCGGCGGCCACGCCGTTGACCGACAGCAGCAGCAGCCGCTCCAAGTGGCGGGCGTCGTCCTCTGAGAGCGCGTCGGATTCGGGGCCGCGCAGCGCCTCGAGGGCGCGCAGCTGAAGGTGCGACAGCGCGTCGACGTAGGGGTTGCGCAGGTCGACCGCCCGGGAGAGCACCCGCCGGTTCTCCAGCAGCCGCCGGTGCCCGGTGACCTTGAGGACGAGGTCGCGGGTCAGGTCGTACTCGGCGAGCACCAGCTCCGTCAGCTCGGGGCGCCCGCCCAGGGCCAGGTAGCGCTCGGCGATCGACCGGTCGGTCTTGGCCAGGCTCATCTCGGCGTTGTCCAGGAGCGAGGAGAACAGCGGCCACTCCTCATAGGCGGCCTGGAGCGCGCCGATGTCGTCGACCGCGGCCAGGCCGGTGCCCAGGCCGAACCAGCCCGGCAGGTTGACGCGGGTCTGGGTCCAGGCGAACACCCACGGGATGGCCCGCAGGTCGGACAGGCCCTTGGCCGCGCCGCGCCGGGAGGGGCGCGAGCCCAGGCGCAGGTCGCCCAGCTCCTCCAAGGGGCTGACCCGGGAGAACCACTCGGCGAAGCCCTCGGTGTCGATGAGCGCGCGATAGGCGGTGTGGGCGGCCTCGGCGACACCGTCGGCCAGGGAGCGGTAGGCCGACGACGCCGCGCGGGCGCGGTCCTGCACATCCTGGGTGGAGGCCATGAGCACCGCGTGGCCGACCTGCTCGATGTGGCGGTGGGCGATGGCGCGCTGGCCGTAGCGGGCGAAGATGACCTCGCCCTGCTCGGTGACCTTGAACCGGCCCGCCACCGACCCGGGTGCCTGGGCGAGCAGCGCGCGGCTGGCGGGGCCGCCGCCGCGGCCCAGGGAGCCGCCGCGGCCGTGGAACAGGGTGAGCGTGACGCCGTTGCGCTCCGCCCACTCGGCGAGCTGCGCCTGGGCGTCGTAGAGCCGCAGGGTGGCGCTCACGGGCCCGACGTCCTTGGCGGAGTCGCTGTAGCCGAGCATGACCTCCAGGCGCCCTCCGGTCTGCTCCAGGCGCGTGCGGACCTGCGGCAGCTCCAGCATGCCGTCAAGGACGGTGGGCGAGGCTTCGAGGTCGGCGCCGGTCTCGAACAGCGGGATGACGTCGAGCGCGGGCTCCTTGCCCGCGGGCAGCGCGTATCCGGCCAGCTCGTGGACCGCGGCGATGTCCTCGGCGGAACGGGTGAAGCTGACGATGTAGCGGTGGCAGGCCTCGACCCCGAACCGCTCCTGGATCCAGGCGACCACGCGCAACGTGGCCAGCACCTCCCGGGTCCGCTCGGAGGGCTCGGCACCGGCGCGCAGCTCGCGCAGGGCTTCGGCGTGCACCTCGCTGTGCTGGCGGATCTCCAGTTCGGCCAGGTGGAAGCCGAACGTCTCGGCCTGCCAGATCAGGTGCTGGAGCTCCCCGTTGGCCTGGCGGGCCGCTCCCGCGTCGGCCAGCGAGCGCTGCACCGTGCGCAGGTCGGCGAGGAAGGCGTCGGGGCCGGGGTAGGCGAGGTCGGCGTCGCGCTCGCGGGTGGCGCGCAGGCGTTCGGCGGCGAACAGCACGAGCTGGCGGTGCGGCTCGTTCGGCGAGCGCTTGGCGATCCGGGCCATCACCTGCGGGTAGCCGGCCTCGTTCGCGGCGAGGGTGGCCGCGAGGTCGCTGCTGGCGGGCGTCAGGTTGGCGTAGGCGGTCAGCGTGCGCCCGATCCGGCCGCAGGCGTTCTCCAGGGCGCGCAGCACGTGCTCGGACTGGATCGAGATCGCCTCGCGGGTGACCTCGTGGGTGACGAACGGGTTGCCGTCGCGGTCGCCGCCGATCCAGCTGCCGTAGCGGACGAACGCCGGGGCGCGGGCCGGCTCGCGGCCGCTGCCCTCGGGGTCGATGGCGGCGTCCAGCGACCGGTAGATCTCGGGGACCACCCGGAAGATGGTCTCGTCGAAGGCCGCCAGAGCCGTGCGGACCTCGTCGAGCGGGTCGAGCCGGGTATAGCGCAGCTGAGAGGTGCGCCACAGGAGGTCGATCTCCTCCAGGAGGCGGCGCCGCGCCTCGGCCTCGACGGAGCTGCCGGGGTGGGAGTCGCGGTAGCGCTCCAGCTGCTCGCTGATGCGCAGGATGGAGGTCGACACCGCGCGGCGGCGCGCCTCGGTGGGGTGCGCGGTCAGGACGGGGTGGAACTCCATGTTGCCGACGAACGCGCGCAGCCGGTCCTCGCCGCCGGTCTCGCGGATGTGGCGCACGGCCGCGGCCAGCGACTCGCGCGGCGGGTGCGCGGCGTCGTCGCGCTCGCGCAGGGCCCGCATCCGCTGGTGCTCCTCGGCCAGGTTGGCCAGGTGGAAGTACACGGTGAACGCGCGCGCCACCTGCTTGGCCCGTTCCAGGGGCCACGAGGCGACGAGACGGGTGATCTCATCGCCGGAGACCGAACCGTCCCGCGCGCCGATGACGGCCCGCCGCAGCCGCTCGACGTCGGCGAGCAGGTCCTGCCCGCCGCTCTCGGCCAGGACGGTGCCGAGCATCTCCCCGAGCAGCCGGACGTCGCCGCGCAACCGGTCGGGGATCTCCTGGCGGGCACTGTCGCGTTCCGCGCTAACCGCTGTCATGGGACCGAGCCTACCGAGATTGGTCTGTACCTCTAGGAAACGGGGGCGGCGAAACGGGTGTCGAATGGTGGCACGGAGATGGCACAGAGACCTGTCCACTGTTCCGGAGACCACCCCGATGTCCCCCCTGCCGCCGGCCGGAAAGCCGGTCCGCGCAGCGGGTGCGCCCCCTGAATCCGGAGTATCGGGGGTCACCGACCGTGGCCGCCGCCCGGCGCGACTATCGTGAAGCGTTATGGCGACACAAGCCCCTGAACCGCTTCCCTCGGCGGAGATCGACATCCACACGACCGCGGGCAAGCTCGCCGACCTCCAGCGACGCCGCTACGAGGCCGTCCACGCGGGGTCCGAGCGGGCGATCGAGAAGCAGCACGCCAAGGGCAAGATGACCGCCCGCGAGCGCATCGACGCCCTCCTCGACCCCGGGTCGTTCGTCGAGTTCGAGGCCCTGGCGCGGCACCGCTCCACGAGCTTCGGCCTGGAGGCCAACCGGCCCTACGGCGACGGCGTCGTCACCGGCCACGGCACCGTCGACGGCCGGCCGGTCGCGGTCTTCAGCCAGGACGTCACGGTGTTCGGCGGCTCCCTCGGCGAGGTCTACGGCGAGAAGATCGTCAAGGTCCTCGACCACGCGCTGGCCACCGGCTGCCCGGTCGTGGGGATCAACGAGGGCGGCGGCGCACGGATCCAGGAGGGCGTGGTCGCCCTGGGGCTCTACGGCGAGATCTTCCGGCGCAACGTGCACGCCTCCGGGGTCGTCCCGCAGATCTCGCTGATCATGGGGGCCGCAGCGGGCGGGCACGTCTACTCGCCCGCGCTCACCGACTTCATCGTCATGGTCGACCAGACCTCGCAGATGTTCATCACCGGGCCCGACGTCATCAAGACCGTCACCGGCGAGGACGTCTCCATGGAGGACCTGGGCGGGGCGCGCACCCACAACGCCACCTCGGGCGTGGCCCACTACATGGGAGCCGACGAGCAGGACGCGCTCGACTACGTGCGCGACCTGCTGTCCTACCTCCCGGCCAACAACATGGAGGATCCGCCGGCCGAGGCCGTCGAGCCCGACCGCGAGATCAGCGACACCGACCTCGAACTCGACGCCTTCATCCCCGACTCCGCCAACCAGCCCTATGACATGCACGACATCATCGGGCACGTGCTGGACGACGGCGAGTTCCTGGAGGTCCAGGCGCAGTTCGCGACCAACATCATCGTCGGCTACGGGCGCGTCGAGGGCCGCCCCGTGGGCGTGGTCGCCAACCAGCCGATGAGCTTCGCCGGGTGCCTGGACATCGACGCCTCCGAGAAGGCCGCCCGGTTCGTGCGCACCTGCGACGCCTTCAACGTCCCCGTTCTCACCTTCGTGGACGTCCCCGGGTTCCTCCCCGGCACCGACCAGGAGTGGAACGGCATCATCCGCCGCGGCGCCAAGCTGATCTACGCCTACTCCGAGGCCACGGTCCCGCTGATCACCGTCATCACCCGCAAGGCGTTCGGCGGCGCCTACGACGTCATGGGGTCCAAGCACCTGGGCGCCGACATCAACCTCGCCTGGCCGACCGCGCAGATCGCGGTCATGGGCGCCCAGGGCGCGGTCAACATCCTGCACCGGCGCACGCTGGCCGCCGCCGACGACGTCGAGGCCGAGCGCGCCCGGCTGGTCCAGGAGTACGAGGACACGCTCCTCAACCCCTACCTCGCGGCCGAACGGGGCTACGTCGACGGCGTGATCCTGCCGTCGGAGACCCGGGTCGCGGTCGCCAAGGCGCTGCGGTCGCTGCGCGACAAGCGGCGGCGGCTGCCTCCCAAGAAGCACGGGAACATTCCGCTGTGACCGCGACTCCCCTTCGCCCCGGGGGGAAGCGGGTCTACGGCGGTGAGCGAAGGAGGACCACCGATGTCCGACGCATCCGGTGAGCGGCAGAGCCCCGCCCCCTTCCTGCGCCTGGTGCGCGGGAACCCCACACCCGAGGAGGCCGCCGCGCTGGTCGCCGTGCTGACCGCCCGCGCCCGGGCCGTCCAGGCGGCGCGCGACGCCGAGGCCGCCGCGCCCGCCCCGCGCTCCGCCTGGCGCGCCCCGTCGCACCCGGCGGGCGGGCACCCGCCCCGCGGCGCCGGCGCGTGGCGCCGCAGCTTCCACCCGGGGTGACCCGCGCCGGGCCGCGTGTGATCACCCCTCTTCACGACCCTTCACGACCAGGCGCGGGACCAGCCACCGCCGTACCAGGAGGAATTTCGACCGTGCGCAAAGTTCTCATCGCCAACCGGGGCGAGATCGCGGTCCGGCTCGCGCGCGCCTGCCGCGACGCCGGCCTGGGCAGCGTGGCGATCTACGCCGAACCCGACCTGGACGCCCTCCACGCCAAGGTCACCGACGAGGCCTACGCCCTCGGCGGTGCGACCCCCGCCGACAGCTACCTGGACGCCGGCAAGATCCTGGCCGTCGCCGCTCAGTCCGGCGCCGATGCCGTGCATCCGGGGTACGGGTTCCTCGCCGAGAACGCCGATTTCGCCCAGGCGGTGATCGACGCCGGGCTGACCTGGATCGGCCCGCCGCCCGACGCCATCCGCGCCCTCGGCGACAAGGTGCAGGCCCGCCACATCGCGCAGAAGGTCGGCGCCCCGCTGGTGGCCGGCACCGCCGACCCGGTCTCCGGCGCCGCCGAGGTCGTGGCCTTCGCCGAGGAGCACGGGCTGCCGATCGCGATCAAGGCCGCCTTCGGCGGCGGCGGCCGCGGGCTCAAGGTCGCCCGCACCCTGGCCGAGGTCGCCGACGCCTACGAGTCCGCGGTCCGCGAGGCCGTCTCGGCGTTCGGGCGGGGCGAGTGCTTCGTCGAGCGCTACCTCGACCGCCCGCGCCACGTCGAGACCCAGTGCCTGGCCGACGCCCACGGCAACGTCGTCGTGGTCTCCACCCGCGACTGCTCCCTCCAGCGCCGCCACCAGAAGCTGGTGGAGGAGGCGCCCGCGCCGTTCCTGTCGGCGGACCAGCAGGAACTGCTGTACGCCTCCTCCAAGGCGATCCTGCGCGAGGCCGGCTACGTGGGGGCGGGCACCTGCGAGTTCCTGGTGGGGCAGGACGGCACGGTCTCCTTCCTGGAGGTCAACACCCGGCTCCAGGTGGAGCACCCGGTCAGCGAGGAGGTGACCGGCATCGACCTGGTGCGCGAGATGTTCCGCATCGCCGACGGCGAGGATCTCGGCTACACCGACCCTGTGCTGCGCGGGCACTCCATCGAGTTCCGCATCAACGCCGAGGACGCCGGCCGCGGCTTCCTGCCCGCTCCCGGCACCATCACCTCCTTCACCCTGCCCGGCGGGCCGGGGGTGCGGGTCGACACCGGCTGCGAGGCCGGGTTCACCGTCCCGCAGGCGTTCGACTCGATGGTGGCCAAGCTCATCGTCACCGGGCGCGACCGGGTCGAGGCCCTTCAGCGGGCGCGGCGGGCGCTGGGCGAGTTCGAGGTCGGCGGGATGCCCACCGTCATCCCGTTCCACCAGGCGGTGGTCGACGACCCGGCGTTCGCGCCGGCCGACCCCGCGCAGCCGTTCGGCGTGTACACGCGGTGGATCGAGACCGAGTTCCACAACACCGTGGCCCCCTACGCCGGCCCGGTCACCCAGGTCGAGCCGGGCGGGCGCGACTCCGTGACCGTGGAGATCGGGGGCAAGCGCGTGGAGGTCGTGCTGCCCGCCGGCCTGGGTGCCGACCCGGGCGCGGGCGCGCGCAAGGCCGCCAAGAAGCCCTCGCGGCGGGGCGCCGGTGCGGCGGCCGCGGCGGCGGGCGGAGACGCGCTGGTGTCGCCCATGCAGGGCACGGTCGTCAAGGTCGTGGCCGAGGACGGCGGCCTGGTCGCCGCGGGCGACACGGTGGTCGTCATCGAGGCGATGAAGATGGAGCAGCCCCTAACCGCCCACAAGGCCGGAACGGTGACCGGCCTGGTCATCGCGGCGGGCGCGACCATCGCCAATGGCGGCGTCGTCTGCGAGATCAAGGACGCCTGACGGCGTTCACGGGCGCCTCCCGGCGGGTCCGGCCGGGGGGCGTCTGCATGTGCCCACCCGGCCGAATGGCGCGAGGTCCCTCTCACTCGTCGTCGTCGAGCCCGAGCGCGGCGTACCCGGGGTGCGCCGCGAAGCGGCCTGCCACGTGCCGGACGTCCTCCTCGGCCTGCCCCCACGTCTCGGGGTCCAGTGCGCGAAGGGCGTGCACGGCGGTCTCCAGCCGCGCCCGCAGCTCAGGCGCCTCGTCGCCGCCTTCCCGGTGAAGCTCGTCCAGCTGCTCATGGCAGAACCGATGGATGTCCGGAAGATTCTCGTACGGGAACATCCCTGATTCCTACACTGCCGCCGAGCGCCGTTGGGGTCTCGAACACGGCCCGATGGGGGTTCAGTACGCTTTTGCGGTGGTCCGTATCCGCTTGAGTCCGCACGCCGCCCGGGTGACCGTTGTGGCGGCCGTGGCCGCGGCCGTCGCCTGCGCTCCCGGACCGGCCGCCGCCGCGTCCGGGGACGCCGCCGCATTGGGGCAGGCCGAGCTCTTCGCCGGCCGGCTCGCCGAGGACCCCGTCTACGTCAGTGACCACATGGCCGGCGGCGACCTCCCCGCCACCCGTGAGGCGATGGCCGCGGCAGTGGCGCCGCTCGACGTCCCCGTGTTCGTCATCGCCGCGCCCGCGCCCGGCGGCGACTACAGCAAGGAACCGCTGCTCGCCGCCGTCCACGACCGGCTGGGCGAGGACGGCCTGTACCTGTCCGTCACGGGCGGCGGGTCCGCGCTGAACGTGACCGGGGTCGCCTACGGGGTGCACGTCCCCGGCCTCGCCGACTCCGTCGCCGAGGCCGACCTCCACCAGAGCTGCACCGCCCCGGTCACCTGCATCGAGCGCGCGGTGGGCAACATCTCCTCCGGCGAGGCCGCCGGACGGCTGGACGCCACCCGTGAACGCATCGAACGCGACGCCGCCCTCTACGAGGCCACGGCCTCTCCCGACCCCGCCGGGAGCGCGTGGTCGGACCTGGCGGACGACCTCGACCCCGACAGTGTCGTCGGCCGGAACAACATCGGCTTCTCGGCCGGCATTCTGATCGGGGCGACCCTCGCGATCGCCGCCTACTGCGCCCGCCGCGCGCTGCGGCGCGCCGCCGGGCGCCTGCTCCCCGGGGGGCCGCGGTGAACCGTTCCGGCATGGTCGCGACCGCCCTCCTCTGGTTCGCCGCCGCGCTGACGGCCGCCAGCGCGGCTCCCGCTGCGGCCGACGGGCTCGCTCCCTCGCCCTCGCCAAACCCGCCCTACGTGGGCGACACCACCCGCACCGAACGCATCGCCGAGGCCCTGCACGGCGACCCACTGTTCGTCGACCCCGAGGCGGCCGAATTCGTCGGCGCCGAGGAGCGCGGCGAACTCGCCGATCTGATCGCCGGGGCCGACCACCCCGTCTACGTCGTGGTGGCGCCCTCCACGCCCTATGACGAGTCGGGCGGCGATCGCGAGCTGTTCCTGCACGCCGTCCGGCACGCGATGGGCGAGGACGGCGACGGCGTGTACATCGCGGCCGCCCCGCCGGACCTCGGCACCGGCCCCTACCGCCTCACGACCGTGCTGTTCGGCGTTCCGGTCGATGAGTGGGCCGCCCTGTACCCCGAAGACGCCCCCGACCCGCCCGCCGACGACATCCCCACGGCGCAGGGCCGGCTGCTCGCCCAGCAGGTCGCCACGGTGCTGGAGGGCGTCGACACCGCGCCATCCGCGCCGGCCGAGAGCCCGGTCCCCCTGGCCGCCCCCGAACCCTCGACCGACTCCGGGTTCGTCCCCGAAGAGCCGGCCGCCGGCGACTACACCACTGACCTCGGGCCGGGCCTGTTCGTGGGGGCGCTGCTCGGCGGTGCCCTGCTGGGAGCCGTGGCGGGCATTGCGGCGCTCCTGCGCCGGCGGTTGAGGGTGCGACCGGTTGTCGCGCCAGAGGCGGAGCGCCACCTGCCCGAATCCCTGCGCGCCCGCCGCGCGCCCACCCGGCCCTCGCACCGGCGCCTGGTGCGCATGCTCGACACCGAGCTGCGCCGCCTCACCCGCGAACTCGCCGGCACCCCCCACGGGCATGCCGACCATGCGGCGGCCGTCGCCGCCTACGACGCCGCGATGCTGATCCGCAACGGCGGGCGGGACGACCAGTGGCTGGTCGGCGGGATCGTCATGGTCCGGGCGGCCCGTGCGGCGCTGACGACCCCCGAGCCCGACTCCGGCCGCGCGTTCTGCCTGGCCAACCCCCTGCACGGCGCCGCTCTGGAGGGCCGGGCCGCGACCCGGTACGGCAAGCCGACTGTGCGCCTGCCCGCAAAGGGCCCGCAGGGCGCCGTATGCGCCGCCTGCCACGCGGTGGCCGGCCTCGACCGGCCCTTGACCGGCCGGGTACTGCGGCTGCGCTCCGACGGCGAATGGCGCCCCCACTACCTCGCCGACGGCTTCTGGACGGCCACCCAGTACGGCCGCCGCATCCCCGACCTGCCCCGGCGCGTCCTCAAGGAACTCGATGCCGACTAGACCGCTCGCACTCCCGTCCTCCGCCCGCTTCCGGTACCCGTGGCCGCAGTCCCTCGTGCGGGGACTGCGAATCCTCGCCGTGATGGCGTGCGCGACCGGGATAGTGGGGGGCACGGTCGTCCCGGCTGGGTCCGCCGCCGCGGCCGACACGGTGAGCCCCGCCGAGCGGATCGCCGGTGAGCTGCGGGAATCCCCCGTCTACGTCGACCCGTCGATCGAGTCCGCTCTGCCGGAGAACGCCCGGATCGAGCTCGCCGAGCAGATCGCGCAGACGGGCAAGCCGGTCTACGTGGTCGTCGTGCCGTTGGTAGCGGGCGATCCCTGGAACGGGGAGCCCGACCAGCTCCTCGGGGCCGTGCACGACCGCCTCGGCGAGGACGGCTCCTACCTGACCGCGGAGCTGGGCGGAACCCCCTGGATCACCGGCACCGACTTCGGCACCGGCCGGGAGCACCAGGCGCACGAGGCCGCCATGGCCGTGAGCCTCGACGCCGACCGCGACGCCCCACTGTCCGCGCTGTTCAGCGACACGGTGGAGCTGATCGACACCGGAACCGGTGACGCCGCCTATGAGCGCGCGAGCGAAGCGCTCGACCAGAGCCTGTGGTACGACTCCGCGGCCCCGGACGCCACCGCCCCCGGCCCCGGAGTGGCGCCGTGGCTCGCCGCCGGGGCGGCGGTGCTGGTAGCGGCCGCCGCGGTCGGCGGCCTGCTGCTGTACCGCAGGCGCACGCCCGCCGTCCCGCGCCTGGTGGCCTTCGACAACGCCGACGACGCCCGGCTGGCCCGGCTGCGCGCTGAGGTCGAACGGGAACTCGTGGAGGTGGCGGAGCGGCTGGGCGCGTTCACCCTGGCCGAGGACGCGCCCCAGGCGGCAGAGGCCGCCGAACAGTACAGGACGGCGCTCGACGCCCAGCACGCGGCCGGCAAGGCCCTCGACACGGCCCATGGGATGGCCGACCTCGCCGGGGCCCGGGTCCTGCTGCACATGAGCGAGGACGCGCTGCGCGCCGCCGAGGCGCGCCAGCAGGGGCGCAGGCCACCGGCCGCGCGCCGCCACTGCTACTTCGACCCCCTGCACGCCACCGACACCCGGCCGCTGAACTGGCGCGCGCTCGGCTCCTCCCGCAAGGTCCGGGTGCACGCGTGCGCCGACTGCACCGCGGCCGTTCGCGGCCACCGGGCGCCGGTCGCGCTGCCGGACCTGCGCGGCGGTGAACAAGTCGCCTACTACGAGGTCCCCGCCGATGAGAGCGTCTGGTCGGCCACCGGGTACGGCAGCCTCAGCGACGACCTCGTACAGCGCGTCCTCCGGGGAGATCTGCGCCACGGCTGAGCACCCCCACCTCGTTAAAAGCGGTCATTCCCGACAAGGGCGACAATTGAGACCGGATTGTCACTCCGTCGCGTAGGGAATAACCGCGTGGTGCTGGCTATTGTTCTGGAACGTGACGAATATCTGGGGCCTCACCGAGCGCCGGCACATCGACCTGTGCCGTGTCGCCAGCCAGGCGTGTCGGCGTTCCTGACGCCTCCGCCCACCGTTCCCCGTGACCGCGCGCCCTGAGCGGCGCCGCTCCCTCGTCCGCCGGCCGCCCCGCCCATCCGCGAGCACCCCGGCATCCTCCTTTCGCTTGGAGCACCACCGTGCCATCAGCACTGCGCCGAATCCCCTTCGCCGTCCAGGTCCTGGCCGCCCTCGTCCTGGGCGTCGCCCTCGGTGTCGTCGCCCGCCAGCTCGGCGGTTCGGCCGATGACCCCAACTGGCTCGCCGTCACCCTCGACACCATCGGCTCCACGTTCGTCACACTGCTGCGGACGATCGTCCCGCCCCTGATCCTGCTCGCCGTCATCTCCTCCATCGCCAGCCTGCGCAACGTCTCCAACGCCGCCCGGCTGGCCGGCCAGACGCTGCTGTGGTTCGCCATCACGGCGCTGGTCTCGGTCGTGATCGGCATCGCGCTGGGGCTCATCATCCGCCCCGGCGTCAACAGCGGGGTCAGCCCCGGCGGCGCGGAGGTCCCCGACACCCAGGGCTCCTGGATCGCGTTCCTGGAGAGCCTGGTCCCCGCCAACTTCCTGGGGCTGACCGCGAGCACCTCCGCCGACGACGCGGGCGCCCTCACCACGGCGCTGGACTTCAACGCGCTCCAGCTGATCGTCATCGCGATCGCGGTCGGGGTCGCCGCCGTGCGGGTCGGTGCGGCGGCCGAGCCCTTCCTGGCCTTCACCCAGTCGGCGCTGAAGATCGTGCTGAAGGTGCTGTGGTGGATCATCCGCCTCGCCCCGCTGGGCACCGTCGGCCTGCTGGGCAACGCCGTCTACAGCTACGGCTGGACCACCATCGGCGCCCTGGGCCGGTTCACCGCGGCCATCTACATCGGCCTCGTCCTGGTGATGTTCGTGGTCTACCCGATCCTGGCCCGCGTCCACGGGCTCTCGGTCACCAAATACCTCACCGGCGCCTGGCCCGCGGTGCAGCTCGGGTTCGTCTCGCGGTCCTCGATGGGCACCATGCCCGTGACCGAGCGCGTCGCCGAGACCAACTTCGGCGTCCCGCGCCACTACGCGTCCTTCGCCGTCCCCTTCGGCGCGACCACCAAGATGGACGGCTGCGCGGCCATCTACCCGGCGATCTCGGCGATCTTCGTCGCCCAGTTCTTCGGCATCCAGCTCGGCATCACCGACTACCTGCTGATCACGTTCGTCTCGGTCATCGGCTCGGCCGCCACCGCGGGCACCACCGGCGCCACGGTCATGCTGACCCTGACCCTGTCGACCGTGGGGCTGCCGCTGGAAGGCGTCGGCCTGCTGCTGGCCGTCGACCCGATCCTGGACATGGGCCGCACCGCCACCAACGTCGCCGGCCAGGCGCTCATCCCCGCGATCGTCGCCAAGCGCGAGAACATCCTCGACCTGGCGCGCTACAACGCCCCGCGCGGGCTCGACGGCTTCGTCGACCCGGAGTTCTCCGGCGACGCGGACACGCCCGCCGCGAAGGACGCGCCGGCGGCGGACGCCGCGTCCGGCACCGACGCCGACGCCGACGGCTCCGGCACGGACACCGGTGGCGACACGGTCACCGCCGGCTCCGCGCCAACTCCGCCGTCCTCCTGACGGCGGCGCCTTCGGCAGAGCATGTACGGGCGGCCTGTCCCACGGGGCGGGCCGCCCGTAGTGTGGGTGGCCACGGGCCCCACGCGGACGGCGCAGGCGGGAACCTTCCCCTCCCACCGTTCGTCACAAGTGGGTGAGGGAGGCGAGAGGAACGATCATGTTGCGCCGCTTGGTAATACCCGCCCTGCTCACCGCAGGCTTCTCCGTGGTCATGGCCGCCGCACCGGCGTTCGCCGATGCCCCCGCCGCCGGTGACGTCGCCGGCGACCTGCGCGACGACCACGTGTTCATCGAAGAGAGCATCTCCGACGTGTTCCCGCAGGCCGAACAGGACGTCCTGGTCCAGGCGGCGGAGAACTCCGAGGTCCCGGTCTACTACGTGCTGCTGCCCGAGGGCACCTTCTCCTCCGAGAGCGCGCTGGAGGCCTACCTCGACCCGATCATGAGCGACGTCGGCGACGGCGTCTACGCCGGCTTCGTCGGCTCCGAGGGGTACTTCGTCCGCTCGCCCGACCTCGACACCTCCGCCCTGGAGTCGATTCAGCAGGACGCCTATGCCGAGGGCGGCGGCAACCAGATCGACACCCTCGCCTCGATCCCCGACGCCGCGGCGGCCGAGCAGTCCGCCGACGCCGCCTCCGGCGTCTTCGGCGGCGTGCTGGTCGGCCTGCTGGTGCTCGCGGTCGCGGGCGGCGGCTTCTTCGTCTACAACTCGAAGAAGAAGCGCGAGGCCAAGGAGGCCAAGGAGCTCGCCGAGATCAAGCAGATGGCCACCGAGGACGTCGTCCGCCTGGGTGAGGACATCGCGCGCCTGGAGATCGACCTCGCCAAGGTCGACGACCCCACGCGCACCGACTACACCCACGCCATGGACTCCTACGACCGCGCCAAGGCCACGCTCGACGGCATCCGCTCCCCCGAGGAGATCCAGCAGGTCACCAACGCCCTGGAGGACGGCCGCTACTACATGGTGGCCACCCGGGCGCGGATGAACGGCGACACCGTGCCCGAGCGGCGCAAGCCCTGCTTCTTCAACCCGCAGCACGGCCCGTCGCAGCAGGACGTCCAGTGGGCGCCCCCCGGCGGCTCCGCGCGGTCGGTCCCGGCCTGCCCCGCCTGCTCCCAGGCGGTCCTGTCGGGCTACGACCCCGATGTCCGGCTGGTCGAGGTCAACGGCGAGCGCCGGCCCTACTACGACGCCGGCCCGGCCTACGCCCCCTACGCGGGCGGCTACTTCGGCATGGACATGATGATGGGCATGTTCACCGGCATGATGATGGGCTCGATGATGGGGTCCATGATGGGCGGCGGCCTGATGGGCGCCGGCATGGGCGACATCGGCGCCGGTGACGCCGGCGGAGGCGACTTCGGCGGCGATTTCGGAGGCGGCGACTTCGGCGGCGGGGACTTCGGAGGCTTCGACTTCTAGCCCGCCCCGCTGAGCGGCCCCAGAGCACAAGGACCCCCGGCCCCAATGGGCCGGGGGTCCTTCGCGTCGCGGCGCGGGGCTACTCCGGGGAGGCCAGCATGAGGGAGCGGGCGGCCTCGGTGACGCTGCCGGACAGGGACGGGTAGACCGCGAAGGTGTGGGCGATCTCGTCGACGGTCAGGCGCTGCTGGACGGCGATGGACACGCCCAGGATGAGTTCGCTGGCGCGCGGGCCGACGATGACGCCGCCCAGGACGATGCCCGTGTGCTGGCGGCAGATGAGCTTGACGAAGCCGTCCTTGCTGTTGTTCATCTTCGCCCGCGAGTTGGTGTCGAGCGGGAGGTTGACGATGCGCGCGTCGACCTTGCCGCTGCGCACGTCCTCCTCGCTCACCCCCACCGCCGCGAGCTCGGGGTGGGTGAACACGGTCGAGGCCACGGTGGACAGCTTCAGCGGGGCCACCGCCTCGCCCAGCGCGTGCCACATGGCGATGCGGCCCTGCATGGCGGCCACCGACGCCAGCATGTTCACGCCGGTGCAGTCGCCGGCGGCGTAGACCCCGGGGGTCGAGGTCCGCGAGACCCGGTCGACCTGGACGAACCCGCCCCCGTCGAGCCGGATGCCGGCCTCCTCGAAGCCCAGGCCGTCGGTGTTGGGGATCATGCCGACGGTCATGAGGCAGTGGGTGCCCGTGACGGTGCGGCCGTCGGAGAGCGTGACCAGCACGCCGTCGTCGGTTCTGACCACGGATTCGGCGCGGGTATTGCCCAGCACCTGCATGCCCTGGCGGCGGAAGACGCCCTCCAGGACCTCGGCGGCGTCGGCGTCCTGGGTGGGCATGACGCGGTCGCGCGAGGAGACGAGGGTGACCCGGGAGCCCAGCCCCTGGTAGGCGTTGGCGAACTCGGCGCCGGTGACGCCGGACCCCACCACGATCAGCTCCTCGGGCAGCGACTCCAGGTCGTAGAGCTGGCGCCAGGTGAGGATGCGCTCGCCATCGGGCCGGGCGCTGGGCAGCTCGCGCGGGTGGGCGCCGGTGGCGATGAGGACGACGTCGGCGGTGATACGGCGGTCGCCGACCGCGACGATCCGGGGGTCGACCAGGCGCGCCTCGCCCGGGATGATCTCGACCCCCTCTTTCACCAGGCGCGCTGCGGTGTCCTCGGACTGGGCCACGGCCAGGCGCTTGACCCGCTCGTTGATCCGCTTCATGTCGGCGGCGGTGCTGCACGTGTCGTCGCCCGGGGCTCCGCCGACGCGGATCCCCAGGTTGGGGGCGTCCTTGATGTAGGCGTTGCGGACGGCGGTGGCGATGAGCGTCTTGGAGGGGACGCAGTCGGTGAGCACGGATGCGCCGCCGATGCCGTCGCGGTCCACGACCGTCACGTCGGCTCCCAACTGGGCTGCGACCAGTGCCGCCTCATAGCCCCCGGGACCGCCACCGATGATCACGACCTTCGTCACGACTGCTTCACTCCTTCTGGCGGACCGGCCACCCGCACCGCGGGCGGCTCCGGCCCTATGGGCCTCCGCCTGGGTCTTTCGCCTCTTTCGCCGTATCCATTCTCCGCCATCCCGGGTCGCGGAATACGCAGCGGGGATACCCGCGGCGTCGTACGATGGCCCGCGTGCCTCTGTACGCCGCTTACAGCGCCAATCTTGACCCCGACCGGATGGGGGCGCGGGCGCCGCGATCACCGCTGTGGAGTACCGGCTGGCTGGAGGGCTGGCGGCTGACCTTCGGCGGCGGGCACGCCCGGCCCGGCGGGGCGCTGCCGACCGTGGTGGAGCATCCGGGCTCCAGCGTGTTCGTCGCCGTCTACGACGTCTGCGAATGGGACGAACCCCACGTGGCGGGGGGTGACGAGGCCGGATCGGCCGCCTACACGCGGATCCGGGTGCGGGTGCGCACGCTGCTCGACGGCGACGCCACCGCGTGGGCCCACGTGCTCGACGACTACGAGGGCGGCCTGCCCACGCCGGAACGGCTGGGGCGGCTGGCCGACGCCGCCGGGAAGGCCGGCGCGCCCGCGTCCTACATCGCCGACCTGCTGTCGCGCCCCACTGCCTGAGCCCCGTTGCGGACCACGCCCGGCGCGCCGGGAGGGGCCGCGGGATGATCCGCGCCGGGCGGGTACGGGGACACACCGATAACGCTGCGGAACGAAACGGTCACGAAAAGGTACGCTCCGGAAGTGTGAGCGAATCCACGCAAGCGCATCCTGAAATGCGGACGGCCGACGCGAAGGAGCTGGCCGACGCCGCCGCGGACGAGCTGAAACACCGTAGCGGCGCCGACGGCTACGACGCCATGGTCGTCCTCGGATCGGGGTGGTCGGGGGCCGCCGACTCCCTGGGGACGCCGGACATCGAACTCGACGTCGCCGACCTGCCGGGGTTCACCCCGCCGACGGCCGCCGGGCACTCCACCAAGGTCCGCAGCATGTGGGTGGGCGCCAAGCGCGTCGCCGTCTTCCTGGGCCGCACGCACCTGTACGAGGAGCACGACCCGATGCGGGTGGCGCACGCGGTGCGCACCGGTGTCGCGGCCGGGGCCTCGACCGTCGTGCTCACCGGAACGGCGGGGTCTCTGCGCGCCGACTTCTCGGTGGGCCAGCCCATCGTCATCCGCGACCACATCAACCTGACCTCGATGTCCCCGCTGACCGGGCCGGACTTCGTGGACCTCACGGGGGCCTACAGCGGGCGGCTGCGCGATATCGTGCGCGACGCCGACCCGTCGCTGGCCGAGGGGGTCTACGCGGCGGTGCTGGGCCCGCAGTTCCAGACCCAGGCCGAGCTGGTGATGCTGCGCAACGCCGGCGCCGACCTGGTGGGGCGCTCGATCGCGCTGGAGACCATCGCCGCGGTGGAGATGGGCGCCGATGTGCTGGGGCTGGCCATGGTGAGCAACGACGCCGTGGGCGCGGTCTTCGACCCGTTCGACTCCGAGAAGGCGCTCGACGTGGTCCGCCAGCGGGCACTGCGCCTGGGCGAGCTGCTGAACAAGGTCCTCATGCGGCTCTGACGGGCCGCGGTGCGGGGGCCCATCCGGAAGAAGCCAAGAAGCTCGGGGGAAGAGCCCCGGGCTCATCCGCGCAGGGCTCCGGGGCTCCTCCCCCGTGGGTGATCGCACCCCGTCCGCTTCCGGTGCCCGGCGCCTGCGTGGCGAGCAGCATCCCGAGGCCGGGGATGGTGAACGCCGGGGCCGGCCGCGGCGGGCCGGCGGGGCCGCGCCCCTCGCGGGGCGAGGGGTGGGGCCGTGCCGGTCGTCGATCGGTCCGATCTCGCGCGCCGCGGTGCCGGTGCCCGGTGACGGGTCCCCGCGACCCCCGGTTCCGGCGGCACGGGTGGCGATCCGTGCCTGCGACGCGCCCGCTATTCAGTTGAGACCCGCATGCCCGCGGAAGCGGCCGAGCGGGGCTCCGGTGATCCGCGCAGACACCGGAACCCCGCGCCCATTTCCTTAGGCATGCCTTACCTAATCAGCATTGATCGCCGGGGTCAACCCCGCCCGCACCGAAAACGGGGGACGCCCGGCATCCGGACGCCCCCCGCGGTGTGCACCGCCCCCGTTCGTCAGCCGACCAAAAGGGCCATGGCCAGCAGGAACAGTGGGATCAGCAGGGCCGCCACGGAGTCGGGCGACCACACCGTCGTCGGCTCGGTCACACCGGGGGCGCCCGCCGGCTCTGGCCCCGAGGGCGCCGGGTCGGCCTTGCGGCGCTCGGCCTCACGGCGCAGCTCCCGGGCCGCCAGGTCCATGGGGCGCAGCTCACGGGGGTCGGCGTCGTCGTCCAGCGCGACCCCGTCGCCCGCACGGCGCAGGTTCTCGCGGACCTGCGCGCGCTTGGTCTCGCGCAGCGGCCACGCCCGCACGACCCGGTCGCCGGCGTGCACCCGCAGCACATCGGTGACGTCGGCCCAGGTGAACGCCGACCACGGCACGAACGTCTCGCGCATCGGGTTGATGATCCGCAGGCCGCGCTGCGTGGGCACCACGCGCGGCCGCATCCACAGGACGTAGGCCGCGCCCACGCTCACCAGCAGCACCGCGCCGGCGACGAGCGAGCTGCGCCCCGACCCGTTGAGCGCGAGATCCCCCAGCAGCACGACCACGATGCCGGCCCAGACCCACGCCATGACCCGCGACACGGGCGCGGTCAGCGGCTTCATCTGGAGGCCCACTTCAGCTGCGCGAACCCCGGCTTGATCCGCCCGTTGATCAGCGCCAGCCGCTCGTCGAACGGCAGGAACGCCGACTTCATGGCGTTGACGGTGAACCACTGGAGGTCGTCCCAGTCGTAGCCGAAAGCCTCGCACAGCTTCGCGAACTCCGCCGACAGGGTCGTGCCGCTCTGGAGCCGGTTGTCGGTGTTCACCGTCACCCGGAAGTTCAGCCTGCGCAGCAGCCCGATCGGGTGCTCTCCGATCGAGGGCGCCGCGCCCGTCTGCACGTTGGAGGTCGGGCACATCTCCAGCGGCACGCGCTTGTCGCGGACGTAGCCCGCCAGCCGGCCCAGGCGGGCCTTGCCGCCGGGCGCCTGCTCGATGTCGTCGACGATCCGCACCCCGTGCCCGAGCCGGTCGGCACCGCACCATTGCAGCGCCTCCCAGATCGACGGCAGCCCGAACGCCTCGCCCGCGTGGATGGTGAAGTGGGCGTTCTCGCGGCGCAGGTACTCGAAGGCGTCCAGGTGGCGGGTGGGCGGGTGGCCGGCCTCGGCCCCGGCGATATCGAACCCGGCCACCCCGGAGTCGCGGTAGCGCACGGCCAGCTCGGCGATCTCGCGCGAGCGCGCGGCGTGGCGCATGGCGGTGAGCAGCGTGCCCACCGTGATGGTGTGCCCCTGCTCGGCCGCGCGCGCCCGGCCCAGTTCGAAGCCCTCCTGCACCGCCTCGATCACCTGGTCCAGGGTGAGCCCGGCCTCCAGGTGCTGTTCGGGTGCGTAGCGGACCTCCGCGTAGACCACGCCGTCGGCCGCGAGGTCCTCGGCGCATTCGGCGGCCACCCGCACCAGGGCCTCGCGGGTCTGCATGACGCCCACGGTGTGCCGGAAGGTCTCCAGGTAGCGTTCCAGCGCGCCGGAGTGCGACGCCTCGCGGAACCACACGCCCAGCTCGGCGGGGTCCTTGGTGGGCAGCTCGGCGTAGCCGGCGGCGTCGGCGAGGTCGACGATCGTCGCCGGCCGCAGGCCGCCGTCGAGGTGGTCGTGCAGCAGCACCTTGGGGGCCTGCCGGATCCGGTCGAGGGTCACGTCGTGGCTCATGCGTTCAGGATGCCACCGGCGGCCCGGTGCGTCGCCCTTCCCACCCCCAGGTCAGGCCAGAGCGGCGTCCTCCATCTGGTCGCCGGCCGGGCGCGCGCCCTCCCACAGGGAGGTGAGCGCGGCGGCCGCCATGACCTGGACGCCGACCCCGATCGCGCGCTCGTCGACGTCGAAGGTCCCCCGGTGCAGGTCCAGCATCGGCGCGTCGGAGGTGGGCGAGTGCGTGCCCAGCCGGGCCAGCGCACCGGGAACGTGCTCGAGGTACCAGGCGAAGTCCTCGCCGCCGAGGCTCTGCGGCGTGGCGGCGATGGCCTCGGGCCCCAGGGTCTGGGCGCAGGCGTCGCGCAGCATCTGCACGCTGCCGGCCTCGTTGACCGTGGGCGGCACGCCGCGCCGGTAGTCCAGCTCGGCGGCGGCGCCGTAGGCCGAGGCCACGGAGTCGATGAGTTCCTTGATGATGTCGGGGGCGGCGTGCCAGGCGTCGTCGTCGAGGCAGCGCACCGTGCCCTCGGCCACGCCGTCGTCGGGGATGGCGTTGGGCGCCGACCCGGCGCTGACCCGGCCCCAGACGAGGCTGAAGCTCGCGCGGGGGTCGACGCGCCGCGACAGGGCCGCCGGCAGCTCGGTGACGATCTTGCCGAGCGCGTAGACCAGGTCCGTGGTCAGGTGCGGCCGGGCCGTGTGCCCGCCCGCCCCCGAGAGCCGCACCAGCAGCTGGTCGCAGGCGGCGGTGATGGGGCCGGTGCGCAGCCCCACCTGCCCGCACAGCAGGCGGGGGTCGCAGTGGAGCGCGAAGATCCGGTCGACGCCCTCGATCCCGCCGGCGTCGATCACCTCACGGGCGCCGCCGGGCAGCTCCTCGGCGGGCTGGAAGATGAGCCGCACCCGCCCGGGCAGCGCGCCGGCGTTGGCCTGCTGGGCCAGGAACAACCCGGTGGCCAGCAGGACCGTGGTGTGCACGTCGTGGCCGCAGGCGTGCGCGGCGCCCGGGACGGTGGAGCGGTAGGGGACGTCCTTCTCGTCGGTGAGCGGAAGCGCGTCGATGTCGCCGCGCAGCGCGACCGTGGGGCCGTCGCCCGATCCGATGTCGCAGATCAGGCCGGTCCCCTGCGGGAGGGTCCGCGGCGCCAGGCCGGCGGCGCGCAGCCGCTCGGCCAGTCTCTGTGTGGTCCGATGCTCGGCGAACGCCAGCTCGGGGTGCATGTGGAGATCGCGCCGGAATTCGATGAACTCGCGCTCACGGCGAGCCAGAAACGCGGTCAGCTGTTCGCGCAGGTCACGCCCCTGCATGGGATGGTCCCCTGTTCCTCGGCGGATGGTGCCGGCCGGCTCCTGTGCCGTCGCCGGCGTCGTCGGGTGCTGTGCGCCCAGGGGGGATGTCGGCGCCCGTGGACGGGCCGATCCCCCCGGCGCGGAATTCGGCCGTGAGTGCGTCGACGACGTCGTTGAGCGTCCCGCCCTGCTCGATCACGGCCCGCTGGCGCTCGTAGGAGGCCCCCTTGTCGAGGATCTCCGAGGCCACGTCGAGGTCGTCGGCGCAGCCCAAGCGGGCGGCCACCGGTTCGAGTTCGCGGATCAGCTCATAGAGGTCGTCGCGCAGCGGCACGGTGGTGCCGTGCTCGTCGGTGATGACGCGGGCGTCGAGTCCGTAGCGGGTGGCCCGCCACTTGTTGTCGGCGACCACCCAGGGCGGCGGGGCGGGCAGGCCGTAGCCGCGGTCGAGCTGCTGGTCGAACAGGCTCACCAGGGACTGCGAGAGCGCCGCCGCCATGCCGACCTCGCGCAGTGTGGGGATGCCGTCGAACATCCGGATCTCGATGGTCCCGAAGTCGGGGTGCGGCCGGACGTCCCACCACACCTCCTTGATGCTGGAGATGGTGTCGGCCCGCAGCAGGGTCTCCATGTAGTCCTCGAACGCGCCCCAGTCGGACAGGCGCGGCGGCGGGCCGGCCGTGGGCAGGGCGCCGAAGATGATGGATCTGCTCGATGCCAGGCCGGTGTCGTGGCCGCTCCAGAAGGGGCTGGACGCCGTGAGCGCGAGGAAGTGGGGGAGGTACTTGGAGAGCGCGTTGAGGATAGGGACCGCTTTCTCCTGCGAGCGGACACCGACGTGGACGTGGACGCCGAACGTGAGGATGCGCCGCGCCAGCCACTGCATCTGGTCGATGAGCTCGCCGTAGCGCTGCACCGGCGACAGGGTCTGGTCGCGCCAGTCGTCGAGCGGGTGGGTGCCCGCGCACAGCAGGCCCGCCCCGCGCGGCTCGAGGACGTCGTCGAGCCGCCCGATGGTGCGCGCGAGGTCGGCCTTGGCCTCGTCGACGGTCTCGCAGATGCCCGTGACCACCTCGACCGTGCACTGCATGAGCTCGTGGCGCAGCGGCGGGTGGGCGGGGGTCTCGCTGAGGTCGGGGAGCTCGCCCAAGACCTGCTGGGCCTCTTGCCGCAGGTGGCGGGTGTGGAGGTCGACGAGCTGGAGTTCCCACTCCACTCCGAGGGTGGCGCGTTCGGATGCGTTGAATTGGATGGCCACGATCAACCTCCGCACAGTCGTCGGACCGGCTCGCCCACCGGCACATGACGCACGATAGGCGAGGCGCTGCCCCGCGTGTCCGTGTGCGCCATCGCCGATTCCACTCCCCCGGTGTGATCGATCGCGGATTCGCCCCCTCGGGCTCCCGGCCGGAGCCGCCTGCGGCCTCCTGGGAAACGCGCGGCGGCCTATCGGGCGGCCGAGGATGTCAGACGCGCCATGAGCCCCGTTGGAAGGCGGTCGCCGGGCCCTGCCCGGCCCGCCCCTGTATCCGCGCACGCCGACGCGGATTCGCGGGCACCCGGTAGGCGCCGGTGGGCGGTCGGCCCGTCCGGACGCCGGGTACACGCCACCCCCCGTGATCACGTATCACGGTACACAACATCCGAGTGGCTTACCGGGAAGTGACGAATACGTGATGTTTGGCGGTGCGTGCGTCCGGTATCGGACACCATATCGGCTCCCGGCCGGACACACTCACCGCGCGGACCGGCCGTGCCGGAGCGAACGGCGGCGGGCCCAGACCGCATACCCGACGGCGCCGGCGAGGGCCGAGGGCAGCGCCGCCCGCCGGGCCGCGGCCCCGATGCCGCGCAGCAGCGCCGCGCCGCGTCCCCCGGAGGGCGCCTCCCGCTCGACGCCGGGATGGGCGGCGGGGTGCACCGGTTCGGCCGCGGCGCGCCCCGTGACCAGCGGGACCGGCACCGTCCCCTGGTAGGGCGGCGGCACCGGCAGCCAGGTCGCGGTCCAGGCGGCGCAGAACAGCACCACCCGCATGACGATGTTGATCCACACGAGCAGCCCCACCAGGACCGCAAAGGACGCATAGACCGGGTTGCCGAGGGTGCCGCTGATGAGCAGCGCCCCGGCGGCCTTGAGGACCTCGAAGGCCACCGCCGCCAGCAGCGCCCCGCGCCACAGCAGCCGCAGGGGCCGGCGGGTGCCCGACAGCCGCCCGAACAGCAACAGGAAGACGAGCATGCTCACCGCGATCGCGATCAGCGGGCCCAGCAGGCGGGTGGCGGCCACCGCGGCGAGGGAGCCCTCCAGGTGCACCCACGACAGCAGCCACCGCGTCGCCGCCTGCGCCGTGCCGGTGAGCGCGACCGACGCCAGCATGGCCACGCCCACGGCCAGCATGATCGCCACGTCCTGCACCTTGGCCCAGACGACGTTGGGCCCGTCGGAGGGGTGCTTCAGCCAGATCTGGTGCAGCGCCTCGCGCACGGCGGAGATACCCGCCAGGCCGACGTAGACCAGGCCGACCGCGCCGAAGATCCCGGCGCCGGTGCGCGCGCCGGCGATCTGGTCCACCCCCAGGCCGGGGGCGATGCCCGGGAGCGCGCCGGTGATGGCCTGCTCCAGGTAGGCGCGCGCGGGCGCCTCGAACGCCGCGAGGTAGCCCACGGCCGCGAAGGCGATGGCCACCAGCGGGAAGAAGGAGAGGAAGGCGTAGTAGGTCACGGCCGCGGCGAGCTGGGTGCCCCGCTGGTCGGCGTAGCGCTCGTAGGCGCGCACGAGGTGGTCGAACCCGGGGCGGCGGCGCCGGGCCGCCCAGTAGCGCTCCATCGCCAGGCGGCCGTAGTGCCGCGCACGGTCCCTGACGCCACCGAGAGAGGCCACCGGCACCGCCCCCTTCCTGCGTCGTCACGTCCGCCCCGCCGAGCGGTCCCCGTCGTGCACCCGGCGCCCCGGCGCGACCGCCGGGCCCGGCCGGTGTGGAGACCGTAGCCCCCACTCCCCGATCCCAGAAGGGGGCGCGCCCGTGCACCGCGGCCTTTGTCCCGCCCTGACCCGGTGTACCTGCCCGCCCGGCCCCCGGAGCCACGCCGACCGGGATCTCCCGGTCGACCGCTGTCATTCAACTCGCGCGATCGATCATTTCCGATCAACTGCGGCCACTTCCGCCCGGGAATTCAGCTGCACTAGACTGAATTTGTGCGAAGTCGACAGATATGGCGATCGTCCGGCCGGCTGGCCGATGGCCGGGAGATCATCTACTACGACGAATCCCCCGGCACGAACAGGGCCGATACCCCCGACCGGCGCCCCCTCGACGCCTTCTCCCCCACCGCGGAGCTGCGCCACGACCCCCTGCTCGACGAATGGGTGGCGCTGGCGGCGCACCGGCAGAACCGCACCCACCTGCCGCCCAGCGACCAGTGCCCGCTCGACCCCAGCACCGCCGACCGCCACACCGAGATCCCGGCGGCCGGCTACGACGTCGTGGTCTTCGAGAACCGCTTCCCCTCCCTGGCCCCCGGGGAGCCGCCCGCCGGCCCGGCCGACCCCGCGCTCACGCGGCGCCCCGGCGGCGGGCGGTGCGACGTCGTCTGCTTCACCGCCGACCACGGCGCCTCCTTCGCCGACCTCACCCCGCGCCGGGCCCGCACCGTGATCGAAGCGATCGCCGATCGCACCGCCGCGCTCGCCGCCCTGCCCGACGTCGCCCACGTCTACCCCTTCGAGAACCGCGGCGAGGAGATCGGCGTCACCCTGCACCACCCGCACGGCCAGATCTACGGCTACCCGTTCGTGCCCCCGCGCATCGCGCGCATGCTCGACTCCGCCCGCGCCCACCGCGCCCGCACCGGCACCGACCTCTTCGACGACGTCCTCGCCGCCGAGCGCGCGGCCGGGGTGCGCATCGTCGCCGAGACCGCCCACTGGACCGCCTACGTGCCCGCCGCCGCCCGCTGGCCCTACGAGGTGCGCCTGTTCCCCCGGCGCCGCGTCCCCTGGCTGCCCGGCCTCGACGACGACCAGCGCGCCGACCTCGCCGAGGTCCTCCTCGGGCTCCTGCGCGCCTTCGACACCCTCTTCCCCACCCCCGCCCCCTACATCGCCGCCTGGCACCAGGCACCGGTCGACCGCTCCGGGGCGCCCGACCCCGCCTTCGCCGCGCACCTCCAGCTGTTCACGCTCAGGCGCGCGCCCGGCAAGCTGAAGTACCTGGCCGGCTCGGAGTCCGGGATGGCCGCCTGGATCAACGACATCGCGCCCGAGGACGCCGCCCGCCGGCTGCGCGCCGCCTACCGGCCCGCCGCCGCGGTCGCCTCCGGCGCCGACGGAAGGAGCGACGCGTGAGGATCCTGGTCACCGGCGGCGCCGGCTACATCGGTTCGGTCGTGGCCGCCCGGCTGGTCGAGGCCGGGCACGGCGTCGTCGTGCTCGACGACCTCTCCACCGGGCACCGCGACGCCGTCCCCGAGGGCTGCACCTTCATCGAGGGCGGCATCCGCGAGCACGCCGCCGCAGCCCTGGCCACCGGCATCGACGCCGTCCTGCACTTCGCCGCCAAGTCCCTCGTCGCCGAGTCCGTCGCCCGCCCCGATCTGTACTGGGGCGGCAACACCGGGGCCTCCCTCGCCCTGCTCGAGGCGATGCGCGCCGCCGGGGTGGGCCGCATCGTGTTCTCCTCGACCGCCGCCGTCTACGGCGAGCCCGAATCCGTCCCCATCCGCGAGGACGCCCCCGTCCGCCCCACGAACCCCTACGGCGCCTCCAAGGCCGCGATCGACGCCGCTCTGGCCGAGCACGCCCGCATGCACGGCCTGGGCGCCGTGAGCCTGCGCTACTTCAACGTCGCCGGTGCCTACGGGGGGCGCGGCGAACGCCACACCACAGAGACCCACCTGGTGCCCATCGTCCTCCAGGTGGCAGCGGGCGAGCGCGGCCACGTCGCCGTCCACGGCACCGACTACCCCACCGCCGACGGCACCTGCGTGCGCGACTACATCCACGTCGCCGACCTCGCCGACGCCCACCTGCTCGCCCTGGAGAACTGCGCGCCCGGCGCACACCAGGTGTTCAACCTGGGCAACGGCGCCGGGTTCTCGGTGCGCGAGGTCATCGACGCCTGCCGCGAGGTCACCGGCCGCCCCATCCCCCACACCGACGCCGCCCGCCGCCCCGGCGACCCCGCCGTCCTGGTGGCCGCGAGCGATTTCGCCCGCTCCCGGCTCGGCTGGGCCCCCGCCCGCCCCGGCCTGCACGAGATCATCGCCGACGCCTGGGCCTTCCACACCACCTCCTCCGCCGAACCGGCCGCCGGAGCCGCACCGGCCTGACCCCCCGCCCGGTTGCCGGTGTGCCGCTGCGGCACGCCACCATGGCCACGGACGCGCTTCCTCCCCGGCCGGGCCGGGGTCCCTGAGCAAGGAGTCATCAGATGAGCCGGATCCGCCGCCTGCTCTCGCCCTTCCGGCGCCCCTCCGGCCCCGCGGCACCGGGGGCCGCCGCCCCCGAGGAGTGGGCGGTAAAGGACACCGTCGACGCCGGTGAGCTGGCCGCGGCGTTCGCGGCCGCCTACGGCGCGCCGCCCCTGGGCGTATGGCGGGCGCCGGGACGCGTCAACCTCATCGGCGAGCACACCGACTACAACGACGGCCTGGTGCTGCCCATGGCGCTGCCCTGGGGGGTGTCGCTGGCGCTGTCGCCGGCCGACGACGCCACCGTCGAGGTCCGCAGCGCCCAGCGCCCCGGCGAGACCGCCGTCTTCCGCACCGCCGACCTCGACCCCGCGCGCCCCGCCGTCACCGGCTGGGCCGGCTACGTCGCGGGCGTGTTCTGGGCCGCGCGCGACGCCGGCCACCTGCACCCCGACAGTGGGGCGCGCATCCTGCTCGACTCCGACCTGCCGGTGGGGGCGGCCCTGTCGTCGTCGGCCGCGCTGGAATCGGCCACCCTGGTGGCCCTGGTCGACGCGTTCGGCCTGACCGGCCTGGCGGGCGACCTCCCGGCCATGGTCCGCATCGCCCACCGCGCCGAGAACACCTTCGTCGGCGCACCCACCGGCATCCTCGACCAGAGCGCGTCGCTGCGCTGCAAGGAGGACCACGCGCTGTTCCTCGACTGCCGCACCGAGGGCGCCCGCAACGTCCCCCTGCGGCTGGCCGAGGCCGGCCTGCGCCTGCTCGTGATCGATACCCGCGTGCAGCACCGGCTCGCCGACCCCGACAGCGGCTACGCCGCCCGCCGCGCCGACTGCGAGCGCGCCGCCCAGCGGCTGGGCGTCGCCGCGCTGCGCGACGTCGAGGACCTCGCCGCCGCGCTGCGCGAACTGCGCGACCCCGTGCTGGTCAAGCGCGTCCAGCACGTGGTCACCGAGATCCACCGGGTCAACGCCGCCGTCGGCCTGCTGCGCGCGGGCGCCACCGCCCAGCTGGGGCCGGTGTTCACCGCCTCCCACCTGTCGCTGCGCGACCAGTTCGAGGTCTCCTGCCCCGAACTCGACACCGCTGTGGAGGCCTCGGTGCACGCGGGCGCCCGCGGCGCGCGCATGACCGGCGGCGGCTTCGGCGGCAGCGCCATCGCCCTGGTCCCCGAGGAGCGCGTCGACCGGGTCCGCACCGCGGTGACCGAGGCGTTCGCCGCCCGCGGCTGGCGGGCCCCGCACATCCGCGCCGCCACCGCCGCCCCCGGCGCCCGCCGCATCCGCTGAAGCGGCACACCGCCCACCAGGCCCCACCAGCCCGCCCCCGATAAGCCGCCCCGGACCGAGCCGCCACCGCCCACGCCACCCCGTCCGCACCGACCCCGCGCCCCGGGCGGCCGCCACGGCCACCGCCCGGCATCCGAATGGGCATCCGCCCCGTCCAGAAAGCCGGCACCCCCATGCACCCCTCCGGCATCCTGCACCTGAGCACCGACGAGGCCTGCATCGTCCTGGACGCGCGCGGGCCCGGCCTGCCCGCCGTCGCGCACTGGGGCGCACCGCTGGGCGACCTCGACGGCACGGCCGCCGACGCGCTGCTGCGCGCCACCGCCCCACCGCAGGTCGGCAACGCCCCCGACACCTGGACACCGCCCGGGCTGGTGCCCGACCCCGGCACCGGCTACAGCGGGCGCCCCGGGCTGCGCGGGCACCGCTCCGGCACCGACTGGGCGGCGTCGTTCACCCTCGACGGCCCCCGCACCCACGACACCGCCTCGGCCGCCTACCGCGCCACCGATGCCTCCGCCGCGCTCACCCTCACCGGCGAACTGCACCTGGACCCCTCCGGCCTGCTCCGGCTGCGCCACACCCTGCGCAACGACGGCGACACCCCCTACGTCCTCGACGGCCTGGAGGCGGCCCTGCCCGTCCCCCGGCGCGCCGCCGAGCTCCTGGACTTCACCGGCCGCTGGTCCCGGGAGCGCCACCCCCAGCGCCACCCGTTCCCCACCGGGGCGTGGGTGCGCGAGAGCCGCCGCGGCCGCACCGGACACGACGCCACCATCGGCCTGCTCGCCGGAACCCCCGGGTTCGGCTTCCGCAGCGGCGAGGTGTGGGGCGTGCACACCGCCTGGAGCGGCGGCCACGTCACCTACGCCGAGCGCCTGCCCGAGGGCGGCGCCGCGCTGGGCGGCGGCGAACTCCTCCTGCCCGGAGAGGTGATCCTCGCCCCCGGCGACACCTACACCACCCCCTGGATCCACGCCGCCTACAGCGCGCGCGGCCTCGACGGCATCGCCGCCGCCTTCCACCGCCGCCTGCGCGCCCGCCCCGGCCACCCCGGCCCCGGCCGGCCGCGCCCGGTCGTCCTCAACACCTGGGAGGCCGTCTACTTCGACCACGACCCCGGCCGGCTCCTCGGCCTCGCCCGCACCGCCGCCCGCATCGGCGTGGAGCGGTTCGTGCTCGACGACGGCTGGTTCCGCGGCCGCCGCGACGACACCGCCGGGCTCGGCGACTGGCACGTCGACCCCGACGTGTGGCCGCAGGGGCTGCACCCCCTCGTCGACGGCGTGCGCGGCCTGGGCATGGAGTTCGGGCTGTGGGTCGAACCCGAGATGGCCAACCCCGACTCCGCCCTGTACCGCGCCCACCCCGGCTGGGTCCTGCGCCGCCCCGACGGCGCACTGCCCGTGCCCTGGCGCCACCAGCAGGTGCTCGACCTCGCCCACCCCGGCGCCTACGCCCACATCCTGTCCCGGCTCGACGCCCTGCTGGGCGAGTACGCCATCGGCTACCTCAAGTGGGACCACAACCGCGACCTCATCGAGGCCGGCCACCAAGGACGCGCCGGCGTCCACGCCCAGACCACCGCGGTCTACCGGCTGCTGGACGAGCTGCGGGCGCGCCACCCGCGGGTCGAGATCGAGAGCTGCTCCTCCGGCGGCGGCCGCGTGGACCTGGAGATCCTGGAGCGCACCGACCGCGTCTGGGCCAGCGACTGCATCGACCCCCTCGAACGCCAGACCGTGCAACTGTGGACCGGGCTGTTCCTGCCGCCGGAGCTCATCGGCGCCCACGTCGGCGCCGCGCGCTCGCACACCACCGGGCGCACCCACGACCTGTCCTTCCGCGTCGCGACGGCGCTCTTCGGCCACTTCGGCATCGAATGGGACATCACCCGGGTCCCGCCCGAGGAACTGGAGCGGCTGGCGGGCGCCATCGCCCTCTACAAGGAGCTCCGGCCCCTGCTGCACAGCGGCGACGCCGTCCACGCCGACCTGACCGACGCCTCGGACGTCCTGCACGGCACGGTGGCCGCCGACCGCTCCGAGGCGGTGTTCTGCCTGGCCCGTCTCGCCTCGGCCGAACCCGCCGCACCCGACCCGATCCCACTGCCGGGACTCGACCCCGCGCGCGACTACGAGGTCACCCTCCTCGACCCGGCCGGGCCCCCGCCCCCGCACCCCGCCGCCCCGTGGAGCACGGAGGGCCCGATACGCGTTCCGGGGCGGGTGCTCACGGCGGTGGGTCTGCGCTTCCCCGCCCTCCACCCCGAACAGGCGTGCCTGGTGCGGGTGCGGACGGTCTGCTGAGCGTCCCTACAGGCTGGCGATGTCAGTGAGGAATGCTTGCCACTCCGCGTGGGAGAACGCAAGCGGCGGCTGCCCCGGCGTCTTGGAGTCGCGCACGGCGTGGAGGGTCGGAGTGTCCGCGACTTCCACGCAGTTGCCCGACCCCCCGCTGTAGGACGATCTACGGAACTCCAGGGTGCTCAATGTGCGAGACCTTCCTTGATGCTGGTCAGGAGAGCCAGGCTGTCAGGGGTGTTGAGCGCGGCTTTGCGCAGGTGTTCGAAAACGCGCCGGTAGTGCTGCATATCCGACGGCGAATCAAGGAAGAGGGTCGCCGTCGGCCCTTCGACGTACACCGTCGCCAACCCCGCGTCTTCCACGTCGATGACCGTGAAACCTGCCATTTCCATGGCGCTGTGGCTACCGGCAGCGAAAGGGAGCACTTGCAAAGTGACGCGTTCCGACTTGTCGCTCAAGTCTAGAAGGTGCTGAACCTGGGCACCCATGACGGCGGGCCCTCCGACCCGCTGACGAACAGCTGCCTCGCCGATGATCGCCCATACGTGGGGCGTTCCACGTTCCATCCAGGCCGCTTGCCGACGCATGCGCACCTGGACCAGGTCATCCACCTCAGCCGCACTGACGCGGTCGGGGGCGCGGACGGCGCGAATCACCGCGCGGGCATAGTCCTCCGTCTGGAACAGTCCAGGGACGATCTGCGCCTCAAAGCTTGAAAACTCGCGCGCGGCCTCTTCCAGTCCGATGAACGTGCCATAGTGCTTTTCGACGTCGTGGCCCTGCCACCACCCGGGAGTCTTGGCCACCTCGCGCAGTTCCATGATCCGGGCCGTCTCCTCCGGCCCGGTCTCGTAGTGCGCAAGGAGCCGTTCCAGGCTGTGGACGCCGGGAACCTGCCCGTCCGCTTTTCCTGACTCCCACCGCGAGAGCGACGACGGCTGCGTCTGCGCCGCCTTCACCACCGCGGTGAACCCCCGATCGCCACGTAGCCGCCTCAGCTCCCGGGCCAGGATCCAGCGCGCCACCGTAGGCCCGGTCGGCGATGCCTTGTCAGTCATGGACGCCAGCGTGGCCAAACTCCCCCCGAACGAGCCCGTCGCCATCCGCGAGAAATGGGACGCCCACGTCCGCGAAACCCTCGCCCGGATGACCGAACCCGAACTCCGGAACTACCTCTGCGAACACCCCGTGTACGGCAACACCGGCTTCCAGACCTGATCTCGTCGTTCACCCTCGGCCCGTGGCCAGAGCACCCTCCGGTCACGGGCCTCGTCGAACACCCCCTCACAGGCCCACAACGCCCCTGGCGCCGTCGCGGTGAGCGGTACCGATCAGGGTGCCCACCAGCTCGGGATCGGGCGCCGCCACGACGCGCACGTCCACGTCAACGAACCCGTGGCCGCGCAGGATCGCCGTCCACTCCTCGGGCTCGTAGGCCCACCGGTACATCCACACCCGTCGGCCCTTGAAGCCCTGCGCGTACATCCCCTGCGCCCCGTAGGAGCCGGGTACCGGCGGGGCATGGGAGAACACCAGCCGGCCGCCGGGCTCCAGCCGGTCGAGGACCAGCGGGAGAAGCTGTTCGGGGTCGGTGAACCAGGCGGCGGCCCAGATCGAGTAGATCGCATCCCACCTGCGCCCGGCCGTGGCCGCCGCGGCCAGGTAGTCGACCACGTCGGCCTCGACGAACTCGGCGCCGGGCAGGTCCCCCCACCGCTGATGCGCCTTCTCGCACTGCGCCGGTGACACGTCGACCCCGGTTGCCGCGATCCCCTTGGTGGCCAGGGCGGCGACCGCGTTGCCGCGCCCCGAACCCAACTCCAGGGCGGTGGCCGGGTCACCGAGGAGTTCGTCACCGGGGCCGTGCCCGTCGTACTGGCACCAGCCGAACGCCGTCTTCAGTGCCTCCTCGGGGGTGGCCTCGGCGACGCCGGAGGCATAGCGGTCCCAGTAGCCCGCCGGGTCGGTAGCGGTGGTCGTGGTGCTCATACGCGAATGGGCCTCCGCGGTCGTCGGGGCGGGAGCGAACACGCTACTCTCCGACGCCCGACGCCGCGGGCCAACACACGAACGGGTGGAGCACACGCGAGACTGTGGCCATGGCGACCAGAAACGTGACCATCCAACTCGATGAGGAACTCGTCCGCGAGGCGAAGATCCTGGCAGCTGAGGAAGGCACCTCCGTCAGCGCCATGGTGGCGCGGAATCTGAGGGACCGGATCGCGGCCCGGAGCCGACGCAACCAGGCGATGCTCGCAGCGCTGGAGTCCATGAACGAGGCCGCCGGCTCGGGGCGCCAGGCGCCTCACTGGACCCGCGGGGAGCTGTACGACCGGTGACCGACGCACTCTCCGTGCCGTCGAGACGGCACTCGGGGCGGGAGCCGTGAGGCTGCTCTCCGAAGACCTACAGCACGGCCAAAGGTTCGGCGGCCTTCTCATCGAGAATCCGTTGCTCGATACGTGATCCTGCTGCCCGACCGGCGGCCTGATCGGTGGCGGTCGGATCCGGCCGGGCGGCCGCGCGGGTATGGCCTAGAATCGGTGGCCCGCCGCCCCGGCCGGGTCCGCCCGGTGCCGTGGCCCTCTCCTCCGCCGTCCGGCCCCTTCCGGCAATGACGAAACCCGGTCCCCACGTGCGATTCCCGATGAAGACGGCCGCCGCGAGCGCGGCCCTGGCCGCGGCCCTCACCACGGCCGCCGTCCTGGCGGCCCCCGCATCCGCCGCCTCATACAACGACGTCTGCGGCTCCGGGTACGGGGTCGTCAACTCCGCCGACCTGCCCGGCGGGGCCGGCACGGTCTTTCTCACCTACAACGCCGCCAACGGCCGCAACTGCGCGGTCAACGTCCGCGCCGATGCGGGCGAACGGCTGCCGATGGACGTCCAGCTGGCGCGCTCCGACGACCCCGACTCCGCCGCCCTGGACACCGGCGACTTCACCGAGTACGCGGGCCCGGTCTACCTGGAGGCCCGGGGACAGTGCGTGACCTGGAGCGGCATCACCGGCACCGGGCAGGCGGGCAAGGCCGGCACCAACTGCGGGTGACCTGGATCACCCTCTGGCGCCCGTCCTGGTCACGCCACTTCTGAACCGAACTACCATGTGCCGAGTCTTACCGGACGAAAGCCTCGACATGGGGGACCGACAGATGGGCGACCGAAGAGATGGCTGACGGGCCGAGCAGGCGAGACCGAAGCGGGAACGACGCCGACCGCACCGCGGTGTTCCGCCGCGGGGGCGACGGCGGCGCCGACGAGATCGAGCGCATGTACCGGCCCCGCGAGTACGGACAGCGCTCGGCCGGCGGGCCGGAACGACGATCCCCGTCCGGGGGCGGGACGCCCCGGCCCCCGCGCGGGCGCGAATTCGACGGCACCGGGCGCGCGCGCCGCGAGCGCGAGCACCGCCGCCGTCGCCGCCGCTCGACGTTGTCCACCGTCCTGGTCGTGCTGCTCGTCGTGCTCATCGTGGTCCCGGCGGCGTTCTACTTCTGGGCCGACTCCCGGCTCGTGCGGCTCGACGCCCTGCCCGAGGCGCGCCCCGCCGACCAGCCGGGCACGACCTACATGATCGTGGGCTCCGACAGCCGCGAGGGCCTCAGCGACGACGACCTGAACAACCTGCGCACCGGCCAGGCCGAGGGCAAGCGCACCGACACCATCATGGTGCTGTACGTGCCCGAGGAGGAGGGCGCCCGGCCCTCCATCATCAGCGTCCCGCGCGACTCCTACGTCCCCATCCCCGGGATCGGCGAGAACAAGATCAACGCCGCGTTCTCCGAGGACCTGGGCGGCGGCCCCGACACCCTGGTGCAGGCGTTCGAGGACGCCAGCGGGGTGCGCATCGACCACTACGTCGAGATCGGCTTCGCGGGGTTCGTCGACATCGTCGACGCCGTGGGCGGCGTGGAGATGTGCCCGGAGGAGGCGATGGAGGACCCCAAGGCGGGGCTGGACATCGAGGCGGGCTGCCAGCAGATGGACGGGCAGACCGCGCTGGGCTACGTGCGCACGCGCGCCACGATCCGCGCCGACCTCGACCGCATCCAGCGCCAGCGCGAGTTCTTCAGCGCGCTGATCGAGCAGTCCACCGCCACCGAGACCCTGGTCAACCCGTTCAAGTCGGTGCCGCTGGTCACCGAGGGCACGGAGACCTTCATGGTCGGCCAGGACGACCACCTCAGCGACCTCGCCGGCCTGGCGCTGGCCATGCGCGAGGATCCGGTGACCACCTCGGTGCCCGTGGGCTCCACGCCCACGCTGCCCGATGCCGGGTCGGTGGTGCTGTGGGACGAGGCGCTGTCGGAGGAGATGTTCTCGGCCATGCGGGAGGGCCGCGAGATCCCGGAGTCGGCGCTCCAGGACTGATCCGCGCGGCCGCGGTGCGCGTCCCCGGCGGGGCGCGCACCGCGGCCGGCGGGAGAAGAGCACACGGGAAAAGAGAAAGGGCCCGTCGCCGAAGCGACGGGCCCTTCCCTTGACGTTCCGCACCGCGCGCGCCTACCCCCCAGCGGGCGCGTGGCCGGCACGTCGGTCTGCGATGGCCTCGTCTGAGACGGGGCCGCGACCACGGACCATCGGGCATGCCGACGGGCCGATGGTCCCAATATAGGGCAATGTTCGCGAACTGCGCGAATCGCACAGGGGTGGCGTTCGACGCACCACCCCGGAACGTTCACCGTCCGTGTCGACGTGATTCATTCTCGCACCCCGTGCGCCCGCGCGGGCGAAAACCGGGAATCCCATGACCGGAATCCGCGGAGCCCCGCCGGCCGTCCCGGGGCCCACGCAAGGGGCCGCCCCGCCGCGGTGCGGCGGGGCGGCCCGGGTCGTGCAGGCGCGCGATCGCTGAGGATCAGGCGAGGCGCTTCTGGAGGTTCTCGTCCAGCGCGGCCAGGAACTGCTCGGTGGTCAGCCACTCCTGGTCGGCCCCCACCAGCAGCGCGAGGTCCTTGGTCATCTGGCCGCCCTCGACGGTCTTGATGACGACGTCCTCCAGCGCGGTGGCGAACCCGGTCACCGCCGGGGTGCCGTCGAGCTTGCCGCGGTGCTCCAGGCCGCGTGTCCAGGCGAAGATGGACGCGATCGGGTTGGTGGAGGTGGGCTTGCCCTGCTGGTGCTGGCGGTAGTGGCGGGTGACCGTGCCGTGGGCGGCCTCGGCCTCGACCGTGCGGCCGTCGGCGGTGCGCAGCACCGAGGTCATCAGGCCCAGCGACCCGAAGCCCTGCGCGACGGTGTCGGACTGCACGTCACCGTCGTAGTTCTTGGTGGCCCAGACGTAGCCGCCCTCCCACTTGAGCGCCGCGGCGACCATGTCGTCGATCAGCCGGTGCTCGTAGGTGATGCCGGCGGCGTCGAACCGCTCCTTGAACTCGGTCTCGAAGATCTCGGCGAACACGTCCTTGAACATGCCGTCGTAGGCCTTGAGGATGGTGTTCTTGGTCGACAGGTACACGGGGTACCCGCGGTCGAGGCCGTAGTTCAGGCTGGCGCGCGCGAAGTCCTCGATGGACCTGCGGTAGTTGTACATGCCCATGGCGATGCCGCCGCCCTCGGGGAAGTTGGCGACCTCCATCTCGATGGGCTCGCCGCCGTCCTCGGGCGTGTAGGTGATGGTCACCGTGCCGGGGCCGGGCACCTTGAAGTCGCTGGCCCGGTACTGGTCGCCGTGGGCGTGGCGGCCGATGATGATGGGCTTGGTCCAGCCCGGGACCAGCCGGGGGACGTTCTCACAGATGATCGGCTCGCGGAAGACGACGCCGCCGAGGATGTTGCGGATGGTGCCGTTGGGCGAGCGCCACATCTTCTTGAGGCCGAACTCCTCGACCCGGGCCTCGTCGGGGGTGATGGTCGCGCACTTGACGCCGACCCCGAACTCCTTGATCGCGTTCGCGGCGTCGACCGTGATCTGGTCGTCGGTGCGGTCGCGCTCCTCCATGCCGAGGTCGTAGTACTTCAGGTCGACGTCCAGGTACGGCAGGATCAGCCGCTCCTTGATGAACGACCAGATGATGCGGGTCATCTCGTCGCCGTCGAGCTCGACTACGGGGTTCTCAACCTTGATCTTGGCCATGGCTGCGTGGCTGTCCCTTCATTGCGGTTGGCCGTCGTGTGACGGGAGGCCCGGCCCGGACGCAGCGGGTCGCACCGGGGTTCACACGGCGCGACGCCGGCGTGCGGCCCACGCCGTGCCTCGTGAGACGGCCGCAAAGCCGTGGACCGCGCCGGCACCGGGTCTGCACGCCTGCACAGCGGCCCCACCGGCCTGTCAGCGGCTCCGTCGATCGAACATATGCGGTATCTCGATATCAAGCTTATTAGACGCCTACGCCGACAGCTGCGGCGCTACCCATGCAAGCACGATCAGGGCGAAGGCCAGGCCGGTGACGGTGGCGATGTCGATCCAGCGGCTGCGCACGGCCAGCATGCCGATCTTCTCGGGGGGCAGCAGCCACCGGAACGCCGCGGCCAGCAGCAGGGCGCCGGCGATCAGCGCCGGGCCGCGCTTGAAGTAGGCGGCGGCCACGACGACGATCCCCGCCGCCATGGTCGCCAGCACCAGGAAGTAGGGGACCTGGGAGAGCCATCCGGGCGCTTCGCCGCCGGGGCCGGGTGCCGGACCGTTGCCGGGCCGCCCGTCCTCGGGCGCGGCCGCCGGATCGGGCTCCTCCTGGGGTGAGTGTGCCTCGGGTGCTACCGCTTCCTCCACCGCTTTTTGGCCCACCGTAAACCTCACGCTCGCACGCACGTATCCGGGAAACGGCTCCCGCGGACCGGACCGGCCCTCGCGCGGACCGACCACGGACGGCGGTGCCGCGACCCGGATCACGGCGCGCGTGAAACCGACGGCGGAGCAGCCTTCGTCCGATTACCCATCGTCACTGGCCACAGCGGGACCCATTGTAATGAGACCGCGGCGCTCGCGCCTCACGCCCCACCGTATCGGCCGCGGGCACCGCTCTGTCGCGTCTGACCCTATTCCCGGGAAATACCGTAAACGTGCTGAGATACCTGTCTAACTCGGCAGTAAGAGCGTAGAACGACCGGAGCCCGGGTAACCAGTGAGGAGACGAGTGCCACGGTGAGCGAGGACAGCCCCCCATGAATCCCACTCAACCAGCGATACCCGACCCATCCGTCTCCACAGCAAGGCGCGCTGCCACGCCCCATCGTGCACTCCCTCACAGGCCGCGCCCCACACTGGGAGGAACAACCGTGGACGGGCCCTATATGCGGGTCGAGGAAAGCGGGGACGTACAGCAGCTCAAGACAGAGGTCACCACCGTCGGACGAGGCGAAGGAGCCGATATCCACCTCAGCGACCCCAGCGTCTCCCAGCTCCACGCCGAGCTGGTGCGCCGCGGGCCGTACGTCTACGTGGTCGACCTCGGCCTCTCACGCAACGGCACCAGGGTCAACGGCCGCCCCATCGCACGCCGGGTCCTCGAAGAAGGCGACGTCGTCAGCTTCGGGAGCGCGCGCTGCAAGATCGGCGGCCTGCCCCGGGAAGAGCTCAACCCTGACGTGGAACTGCGCAGGGGAGCCGCTCCCGAACTCACCCGGAGGGAGCTCGACGTCCTCACGTCGCTCTGCCGCCCCGCTCTCTCCGACGAAGCCTTCGTCTCCCCGGCCACCGCCCGGGAGATCGCCGAAGACCTGGTCGTGACCGAGGCCGCTGTGAAACAGCACCTGCTCCGCCTCTACCAGAAGTTCCGAATCCCCGAGGGCCCCAACCGCCGTACGCGGCTCGCCAACGAGGTGGTCGCCCTCGGCCTGGTACGCCCCATGCCCGTGCTGGACCGGGAACGCAAAGCCAGCTGACCCCCCGAACAAGGGGCCTCCTCCCGGAAGAGGCCCCTTGCCACTTCGCCGCCGCGCCGGAGCCCGCGCCCCGCCGGAGCCCGCGCCGCACCGCGCCGGGCGGCACACCGCGCAGGCCCGCCCGGCACCTCACCCGGCCTGGCGCTCCGCGGCCTCCACCACGTTGACCAGCAGCATCGCGCGGGTCATCGGCCCCACACCGCCCGGGTTGGGCGCCACGTGCCCGGCCACCTCGCGCACGTCCAGCGCCACATCCCCGACCAGGCCCTCCTCGGTCCGGGTGACGCCGACGTCCAGCACCGCCGCACCCGGCCGCACCATGTCCTTGGTGATCAGCCCCGGCACCCCGGCCCCCGCCACCACGATGTCGGCCCGGCGGGTGTGCTCGGCGAGGTCGCGCGTTCCGGTGTGGCACAGGGTCACGGTCGCGTTCTCGCTGCGGCGGGTCAGCAGCAGCCCCAGCGGGCGGCCCACGGTCACCCCGCGGCCCACCACCACGACCTCGGCGCCCTTCAGCGCGACCCCGTAGCGCGTCAGGAGCTCCACGATGCCGCGCGGCGTGCACGGCAGCGGGGCCTCCTCCATCAGCACCAGCTTGCCCAGGTTCTGCGGCTGGAGGCCGTCGGCGTCCTTGGCCGGGTCGATGAGGCCCAGCACCCGGTTCTCGTCCAGCCCCCGGGGCAGCGGGAGCTGCACGATGTAGCCCGTGCACGCCGGGTCGGCGTTGAGCTCGGCCACCGCGGCCTCGACATCGGCCTGGGTGGCCGAGGCCGGGAGGTCGCGGCGCAGGCTCGCGATACCGACCTCGGCGCAGTCGCGGTGCTTGCCCTTCACATAGGAGTGGCTGCCCGGGTCGTCGCCGACGAGCACCGTGCCCAGGCCGGGCACGACGCCCTTGGCCCGCAGCGCCGCCACGCGGTCGGCCAGCTCCGCCCGGATCGCCGCCGCGGTGGCCTTGCCGTCCAGGATCTGCGCGCTCATGTGTTGCGTCCCTTCCGTGCCGGGGAGAGATGTAAGGGTGTCGGGAACCGTCAGTGGAAGAAGTGCCGGGTCCCGGTGAAGTAGAGCGTGGCGCCCGCCCGCTCCGCCGCGGCGATGACCTCTTCGTCGCGCACCGAGCCGCCCGGCTGCACCACCGCGCGCACACCGGCGCCGGTGAGGACCTCCAGGCCGTCGGGGAACGGGAAGAACGCGTCGCTGGCCGCGACCGCGCCGCCCACCCGGTCGCCGGCCCGGGTGACCGCCAGGCGCGCGGAGTCGACCCGGTTGACCTGCCCCATGCCCACACCGACCGTCGCGCGGTCGGCGGCCAGCAGGATGGCGTTGGACTTCACCGCGCGCACCGCGCGCCAGGCGAACTCCAGGTCGGCCAGCGTGGCCGCATCGGCGGCGGCACCGGCGCGCAGCTCCCAGTTGGCCGGGTCGTCGCCGGGGGCGTCGACCGCGTCGGCGCTCTGGAGCAGCGTGCCCCCGCTGATCGCGCGCGCCTCAGGGCGCGCACCGCGGTCGGGCGGGGAGACCACCAGCAGCCGGATGTTCTTCTTGCGGGTGAGGATGTCGACCGCGCCGGCCTCGAACCCGGGCGCCACCAGCACCTCGGTGAACACGTCGGCGACCTGCTCGGCCATGGCCGCGCTGACGGGCCGGTTGGCGGCGATGACACCGCCGAACGCCGACACCGGGTCGCAGGCGTGCGCCTTGGCGTGGGCCTCGGCGATGTCGCCGCCGACGGCGATCCCGCAGGGGTTGGCGTGCTTGATGATGGCCACGCACGGATCGGCGAAGTCGTAGGCCGCGCGCAGCGCGGAATCGCCGTCGACGTAGTTGTTGTAGGACATCTCCTTGCCGTGCAGCTGCTCCGCGCCGGCCAGGCCCGGCCCGGCCGGGTCGTCGGTGCGGTACAGGGCGGCCTTCTGGTGCGGGTTCTCGCCGTAGCGCAGCGTCGCGGCCCGCCGGTAGGCCGTGGCGTGGAACGCCGGCCAGCCGGTCTCGGCGGCGACGTCGTCGGGCGCGTAGGACGAGGCGAACCAGCCGGCCACCGCCGCGTCGTAGGCCGCGGTGTGCGCGAACGCCTGGGCCGCCAGGCGCTTGCGCTGCTCCAGTGCGAAGCCGCCGCCGCGGGCGGCCTCGATCACGTCGTCATAGCGGGCGGGGTCCACGACAACCGCGACGCTGCCGTGGTTCTTGGCGGCGGAGCGCACCATGGCGGGGCCGCCGATGTCGATCTTCTCGATGCACTCCTCGGGGGAGGCGCCCGAGGCGACGGTGTCGGCGAAGGGGTAGAGGTTCACCACGACCAGGTCGAACGGCGCGATGCCGAGCTCCTCCAGGGTCGCCCGGTGGTCCTCCTTGGTGCGGTCGGCCAGGATTCCGGCGTGCACGGCGGGGTGCAGGGTCTTGACCCGTCCCTCCAGGCACTCGGGGAAGCCGGTGACCTCCTCGACGGGGGTCACGGGCACGTCGACCGCCGCCAGGCGGGCCGCGGTCGAGCCGGTGGACACGATCTCCACCCCGGCCTCCGCCAAGCCGTATCCGAGCTCCTCCAGCCCGGTCTTGTCGTACACGCTGATCAGCGCACGCCGAATGGGCTGCTGGCTCACCGGTTCTCCTCTGCAACATTGCCGGTTGATGGGGTCGGCCCGGGCTCGGCCGAGCCCAGCCGCACGTGACGGTCCTCCAGGGTCCAGCCCTCGCGGGCCAGCCGGCCCACGACGCCGACCAGCATGCTCCGCTCGACCGCCTTGATGCGCTCGTGCAGGGAGTGCACGTCGTCGCCGGGCTCCACCCGGACGGTCACCTGCTCGATGACCGGCCCGGTGTCGACGCCCTCGTCGACGAAGTGCACGGTGGCGCCGGTGACCTTCACCCCGTAGGCCAGCGCATCGCGGACGGCGTGCGCGCCGGGGAAGGCCGGCAGCAGGGCGGGGTGGATGTTGATCACCGGGTAGCGGCCCAGGACCTCGGGGCCCAGGATCCGCATGAACCCGGCCGAGACGACCAGGTCGGGCCGGTGCTCGGCGATCCGCTCGGCCAGCGCGGTGTTCCACCGGGCGCGGTCGGCGTAATCGGAGAAAGGGGTGACGAAGGTCGGGGTCCCGGCCTGCTGCGCCACGACGATGCCCTTCGCGCTGGCACGGTCGGCCCCGACGGCGACGATGCTCGCGCCGTAGTCCGGGTCTGCCGCGGCGTCGAGCAGGGCGGCCATGTTGCTGCCCGTGCCCGAGATGAGAACGACTACTCGCGCCGACAGTGTGCTTCCTCCTCATGGGAAAACCAGCGGGAACAGCGCGTTCCCGTCAGCCCCGGGGGCGCGAGCGGGCGCGCGGCATCCGGGCCGGGTGTGCCTGTGGGCGGGCCGTCGACGGCCCCCGGAACGGGACCGGGCGAGGACACCTCGGCCCGTCCGCGTGGCCAGCCTATCTCGCCAGGTAGCGTCTACTCGAAGAGACCCGTGTCGCGGGCCCGCGGGGGCACCGCTAGGGTCGCCGTTCGATCCGCTTCCGCCGACAGGCACTTTCCCCGAGGAGCCCTTGTGACCATCGAGCCGCCGGAGCCGCGCACCGACGGGCAGCAGCCCACCGTGGAACGAGGCGGACTGTGGGGGCTCTTCTTCGCCGCCGCCGGGCTCCTGCTGCCCCCGTTCGGCGTCGTGCTGTCGGTCCTGGGGATCTTCCAGGGGCACCGGGCCCGCAAGGCCGCCAAGCAGGCCAAGGGCGTGGCGCCCGGGGCGCTGCTGAGCCAGGTCCTCGGGTGGATCGGCGTGGCCGTCTCGATCCTCGCGCTCATCGGCTACGCGGTCTTCTGGCAGGAGTACACCGAATACCGCGCGTGCACGGCCCGCGCCCACACCGAGAGCTCCCAGCAGGCGTGCGACCTCGCCCTGCGCGAGGGCATCGCCGAACGCGCCGGGGTCCCCGTCGAGAGCGTCCCCCAGATCACCGCGGGGGGCTGAGCCGGGGGTCCGGGACCCGGCCCGCCTCGGCCGTGAGAACGGCCACAGCCGCCTTCGCCCCCCGTCAGGCCGGCCCCGGGCCCGCTGCGCGGGACGCACGGGCCGGTGCGCGCTACCGCGCCGCCGCGGTCGCGCGGGAGCCGGAGCCGTGGTTCACCCGGCGGGGCGTCGCGCTCTTCCGGAGCGACGGCGGACGCGGGGCCGGGGGGGGATTGCCCGGGCCGCGGCCGCGCGGGAGCCCTGGCCGGTCTCACCCGGCAGGGGCGTCGCGCTCCTGCGGGGCATCGGCGCCCGCCGGGTCGGGCACATCCGGCCCGGCCTCGTAGGTGATGCCGTACAGCTCCTCGGCGTCGTCCTCATCCTCGGCCGCCCCGGCCCTGCGCCTGCCGGGCCACCGCAGCGCCGCGGGCAGCCGCAGGCCCCGGCGCGCGGGGCGCGGACCCGCCTCCTCCGGCTCTCCGCCCTCCGCCACCGGAACGGGGTCCGGGTCCGGCTCGGGCCGCGCAACGGGCCGCCGCGCCGGCCGGGCGGGTGCGGGCGCAACGGGGGCGGGGACGGGCACAACGGGGCCGGTCCGCCTCGCTCGGGGGCCGTCCGCCGCGGCGGGGCGGATCGGACGGACCACCGCGGCCTCCGGTGCCGCCGCGGGCGGCCGGTACCCCGTCTCGCCGTCCACGCCGTCGCCGCCGGCCGCGTCGTCATCGGGACCCGCGCCCTCCTCGGCCCCGGTCGCACGGAAGTGCCGCCAGTTGGCCACCCACGCCGAGATCGCCGCGGTGACCCCCACCTCCAGCGCCGTGATCAGCCCGACCTGCCACGCCGACGGCCCCACCGTCGCCAGCCGGTCGGCCCCCAGCGGCCCGCCGGCCAGGATCGACAGAGCCGCGCACACCAGTCCGGTGGTCACCCCGCACACGAACCCCCACAGCGGCGCCGCCTCGCTGACCACGGTCGGCGCGCTGCGCTGGGTCAGCACGCCGGCCACGCCCCCGGCGACGAACGGGGCCGCCAGCGCGATGATCGACAGCGCGGGCGCGGGCCCGTTCTCCGGCAGCGCGGCCAGCATCGGGAACAGCGGCAGCGGACCCACCGCCACCCCGGTGGGCGCCACCATCGTGCCCGCCCCCACCGCGAAGCCGGGGCCGACCGCGTAGGCGACACCGAAGACGACCGCGTTGGGCACGTAGACCAACTGCATGATGAGCAGCAGCGCGCCCCCGATGATCCCCGGCTCCAGCTCGCGGGTGGTCGCCACCGCCTCGTCGAACCCGGCGATGAGCGACGCGCAGAACAGCACGGCGCCGGTCAGCAGCAGGAGGCCGGTGGCGCTGGCCGTGCCCACCAGCAGCGAACGGGGGCGGTCGGGCATCAGCCGCAGCAGCCGGCGCCGCGGGATGCCCTTGTCCTTGAGGAGCTGGACCAGGGCGCCCAGCCCGCCCGCCAGGAACGCCAGGACGAACCCGGCGATCAGCGCCTGCACCATGCTCGGCCGGATCACCTCGGTCTGGCCGATCAGCGCCAGGGTGCCCGCGATGGCCGCGTAGGGGCCGGCGATCGCCAGGGCGGCCCGGAACACGTGGCGCAGCCGGGGCAGCTCACAGCTGCGCGCCAGCCAGCGCCCGGCCCGGTACAGCAGCAGGCCGGGCAGGACCACCAGGCCCAGCGGGAGCATGGTGACCCGGCCGCCGGGGATGGCGAACCCGACGTTGTGCCCGACCAGCCAGCCCTGGACCGCGGTGCGGAAGACGTCGAGGAAGTCCTCGCCGAAGGCGCCGTGCGGCGCTGCCACCCACCCCACAACGGTCAGGGTCATGATCACGACCAGCCCGACCCCGGCCGCCCAGGCGGCGGCGATCCCCCCGGCGGTGTAGAGCGGACGCGGCTGATCGCCATCGGCGGGCGGGGGCGGCACCGGCGGCCCGCCGCCGCGCCCGGGACGCCGGCCCTCCCCCGCACGGCGGTCGCGGGGACCGGCGTCGGACCGCTCGGGGGGCCGTCCGCGGCCGTTGGGCCGCGACCGGCCGGACTGCGCGGCGGGGCCGCCTTTCGGGGAAGGCTGTGGGGAAGGCTGTGCGGGCGCGCTCACCCCGCCCATGCTGCCAGCCTTATGACCGTCTCGCGGGGCTTTGCTCCAGGCGTGTCGGAGTGTCGCGCTTCCCCTCCGGCGGCCCGCGATGCTAACGCGGTCGCCCCCACATCCCGGGAGGCCGCCCAGGTCCGGCGGGTTCACCGTCCGCCCGGCCCTCACCTTCGGTCTGACCGGCCGCCCACGGATCGATTCCGCGGGCGCCTATCCAGGCGACAGGGGGCGGCGGGGGTTCCGGCCGACAAGAGTCAGTAGCCGATGCCGATCGTGCGGCCCATGGTGGTGGGGGACTCGGCGGCGCGGAGCATTTCGGCGGCCAGGTCCGCACGGGAGATGACGTAGCCGCCGGGGACGTTGGCGTCGGCGGCGGTCCGGTAGTGGCCGGTCGCCGGGCCGTCGGTGAGCTGCGGCGGCCGGAAGATCGTCCAGTCCAGCCCGCTGGCGCGCACCTCGTGCTCCATGGCGGCGAGGTCGGCGTAGTTCCGCCGCAGGACGGCGCGCAGGACCTGCTTGACGGTGGCCCGGTAGAGCAGGCGCTCGCCCGCGCCGCCGTGCTGGACCGGGGCCGCGCTGACCACCAGGAGGCGGCGCGCCGCACCGCCGCGCATGGCCTTGATCATGTTGGCCACGGCAGGTGCGCAGACCGCGGGGGTCGCGCGTGAGGCGCCCCCGAGCGCCGAGGCCACGACCCGGGCGCCGCGGATGGCGTCGGCGACCTCGCCGGGGTCGGCCACATCGGCGGTCACGACGGTCAGCCGCTCATGGTCGACCTCGAGCCGCGCGGGGTCGCGCACCACTGCGGTGACGTCCTGCCCGCGAGCGAGGGCCTGGTCGACGAGCGCACGCCCGGTCCCCCCGCTCGCGCCGAAGACCACCAGCGTGCCGCCCATGTCGCTCCGCCTTCCCGATGCGACGCCGCGTCCGGTCGGACCCTGCCTGGTCTGCGGTCGCGGTGGGCGCCGCCTGCGGAGGTGCGTCGGTGAACATGGTAGGTGAGATCCCCCGAAAACACCGTCCATGGGGCGCCACGGCGGGTCAGGCGCCGGGGGCGGCGGTCCCCGGAGACGCCGACGGCCCGGTCCGCCACCGGTGGATCGGTGGCGGACCGGGCCGGGGTCGCGCGGTGGCCGGTGCCATCCCGGGTCGTGCGGCACCTCGGGACGGCGGCCGGCCGGTCGTTCAGGCGGCTGTGGCCGCCTGAACAGGCCGGATCCGGTTCGGACCGGCCGGGTCGGACCGGGTGCGGGTCAGAACAGGGCGCGGGCGAGTTGGGCGGTTTCGGTGGGGGTCTTGCCGACCTTCACCCCGGCCGCCTCCAACGCGTCCTTCTTCGCCGCCGCCGTACCCGCCGAACCCGACACGATCGCGCCCGCGTGGCCCATCGTCTTGCCCTCGGGAGCCGTGAACCCGGCCACATACCCCACCACGGGCTTGGTCACGTGCTCGCGGATGTAATCGGCCGCCCGCTCCTCGGCGTCGCCGCCGATCTCGCCGATCATCACGATCGCATCCGTGCCCGGGTCGGCCTCGAACGCGGCCAGGGCATCGATGTGGGTGGTCCCGATGACCGGGTCGCCGCCGATGCCCACCGCGGTGGA
>NZ_JBHSBH010000008.1:331634-448028 GCF_042650565.1 Nocardiopsis sediminis | reverse complement strand
TCCTCGGCTTCATCGGCGTCAAACTCATCCTCCACGCCATCCACGAGACCACCACCCTGCCCGTCCCCGAAATCCCCACCACCCTCAGCCTCGTCGTCATCGTCGCCACCCTCGCCATCACCACCATCGCCAGCCTGTACAAAACCCGCCACGTCGCCCCCAAGGAGATGCGGGGCACCGAGGCGGCGGCCGAGGCCGGCGACGCGACGGGATCCGACCACGGCCGAGAGGCGCGGGACAGCGCAACGGGCACGCCGCGGCACGGGGGCGGGGACGACGACCTCGATGAACGGGTCAGGCTCTGAGCGCCAGGAGCCCCGCACCAAAACGGCCCGGCACCCCCGTGGGGGATGCCGGGCCGAAGCACGCGCTCTTATCCGCGCAGCAGCGCCTGGTGGGCCAGTTCACGGCAGACCACCGCGAAGTCGAGCTCGGCGGCGTCGACCCCCAGCGGGAACGTCGAGGTCTCGGTCATGCCCGGAGCGACCTGCACCTCCAGGAACCGCACCTCGCCCCGGCCGTCGACGATGAGGTCGGCGCGCGAGAAATCACGCAGCCCCAGCACCCGGTGGGCGGTCAGCGCCGCCGAGGTGGCCGCCTCGACCACGTCGGCCGGCAGCCGCGCCGGGCTGAAGAACTCGGTGCGGCCCGCGGTGTAGCGGGCGGCGTAGTCATAGACCCCGCCGTCGGGCACGATCTCCACCGGCGGCAGCGCGAACGGGCCATCGCCCAGGTCCAGCACCCCCACCGTGATCTCGGTGCCCATCACCCGCTCCTCGATGAGCGCGGCGTCGCCGTAGGCGAAGCAGCCCACCAGCGCCGCCGACAGCTCCTCGGCGGAGTCGACCGCGGTCGCCCCGAACGCCGACCCGCCCTGGTCGGGCTTGATGAACAGCGGGAACCCCAGGGCGGCACCGATGCGCTCCAGCAGCGCCGGCGCGCCCAGGTCGTGGAACGCCGCCTTGGGCAGGGTGACCCCGCGCGGCACCGCCACACCGTTGCGGGCGACCAGCGCCTTGGCGGTGGGCTTGGCGAAGGCCACCCGGCAGGCGCTGGGCACCGCCCCCACATAGGGGACCCCGCTCAGCTCCAGGATCTCCCGGATCGCCCCGTCCTCACCCGAGGCGCCGTGCAGGACGGGGAAGACCACCTGCGGCGGGTCGTCGGCCAGCCGCGCCAGCAGGGTGGCGTCGACGTCGGCGATCTGCACCTCGACGTCGAGCCGCCGCAGCGATTCGGCGACGCGCCGTCCCGATCGCACACTCACCTCGTGTTCGGGGGACATTCCGCCCGCGAGTACGAGCACCCGATCGAGATCGGCCACGGTCCTGCCTTCTTTCTGTCCTACTGATGTCACGCGGTACGCCCCTGGTGGGAGTTAGGGGAGGTCGGGGGAGGGTGCATCGTTTCCGGCCGGGGGCCGGGCCGATGCGGTGCCGAACGTATCACGCAGCGAGATCTCGCTCTTCATGACGCCGACCAGGCGCCGGATGCCCTCGCTGATCTGATCCGGGGAGGGGTAGCAGAAGGACAGCCGCATGTTGCGGCGGCCCTCGTCGGAGGCGTAGAACCCGGTGCCGGGGACGTAGGCCACGCGCTTGCCCACGGCGCGGGGCAGCATGGCCTTGGCGTCGAGCCCCTCGGGCAGGGTGACCCACACGAAGAAGCCGCCCTCGGGCCGGGTCCACGTGGTGCCCGCCGGCATCATCGCCTCCAGCGAGGCGAGCATGGTGTCGCGCCGCTCGCGATACATCTCGTTGAAGTCCTTGATCTGCTCCCGCCACGGATGAGTGGACAGGTAGCGGCCCACCACCATCTGGTTGAACGAGGAGTGGCTGAGCATGGCCGACTCCGCGGCCAGGACCAATTTCGCACGCACCGCCGAGGGCGCCAGCGCCCAGCCGATACGGAAGCCCGGCGACAGGGTCTTGGAGAACGACCCCAGGTAGATGACGTTGTCGGGGGCGTCCGCACGCAGCGCCCGCACGGCCTCGCCCTCATAGCGCAGCAGGCCGTAGGGGTTGTCCTCCAGGACGAGCAGGTTGTGGGCGCGGCAGATCTCCAGCACCCGGCGGCGGCGCTCGGCGGAGAGGGTGACGCCGGCGGGGTTCTGGAAGTTGGGCACGGTGTAGAAGAACTTCACCGGGCGGCCCGCTGCGGCCAAGCGGGTGAGCGTCTCCTCCAGGGCCTCGGGGATCACGCCGTCGCCGTCCATGGCGACGTGGCGGATGTCGGCCTGGAAGGCGGCGAAGGTGTTGATGGCGGTGACATAGGTGGGCGCCTCGCACAGCACGACGTCGCCGGGGTCGACGAAGACGCGGGTGACGAGGTCGAGGGCCTGCTGGGAGCCGACGGTCACGATGACGTCGTCGGCGCCGGCGTCGATGCCCTCCAGGGCCATGACGTCGCAGATCTGCTCGCGCAGGACGGGGTCGCCCTGCGCGGAACCGTACTGGAGGGCGGTGGCGCCCTGCTCGGCGATCACCTGCTGGACGATCTCGCCGATGTGCTCCAGCGGCAGGGCGCTGACGTTGGGCATCCCACCCGCCAGGGACACCACTTCGGGGCGGGAGGCGACGGCGAACAGTGCGCGGACCTCCGAGGCCACCATCCCCTGTGCGCGTGCGGCGTAGGCGCCGACGTAGGGGTCGATGCGCGAGCCCTGGGACGAGGGCTGCCGGTGGGGTTCTCGGGGATCAGCGGTCACGATCCACCTCCGCGGTCGGTATGAGTGAAGGGCGCCCCGTGGACCGCAACGGCCGGCCGCGGTGCGCAGGCTGCGGGTGAAAGCGGCACGCGCGGTGGGTGTCGGCGCGGATGGCGCGCGACGGCCGCCCGGGTACGGGCGCCCCGATGATCTCCGATCAGTCTACGCTCCCGCACCGCCCCGGGGGCAGGCCGCCCCGTTGCAGGCGGGCAGAACGCCTCCGCGGCACGCCCGGGGGCATTTCGCCCATGGCGAACAAAAGTGAACTCTGCGGCCGTCCAGCGAGGCCCACGCGCCGGTTCACCGGTCGGGGCGCAGCTCCACGATGGGGACCCCGCGGTCGCGGTCGGCACCCAGCCGCAGGTAGTCATCGCGGGTGGGGTCGTCGCCGTGGCCGAGGGCGCGCATCAGCGACCGCGCCGAGCGCGGGCGGCGGGGCGCGTACTCGGCGAGGCGGCGCCCCGACTCCCCCGGCTCCAAGGGGATCGCGGTGCCCTCGAACCGGCGCCACCCCACCTGGAAGCGCACGCGCGGCCGCCGCAGCACGTTGCGGAACCACTGGGAGCGGGCACCGTAGCCGGAGGCGACCAGGTAGGCGCCGTCGCCGGTGCGCCCGGCGACCTCCAGCACCACCTGGCGGGCACGGCCGCTCGTGCGCCCGATGTGGGTCAGCAGCACGAACCGCCCCCCGAGCAGCCCGCCGAGGCCGACCCGGTAGACCAGGATCGGCGCCCGGTACAGGGCCCGGGCCAACGGGGTGCGCGGCGGCGCGGAGAAGGTCATGGCGGCTCCATGGGTGGCCGGGCGGCTCGGGAAGGGCCGGGCCCCCTCCGGGACACCGCGGACGGCGTGCCCGGGTCCGCCCGCGGCGGGCGCGATCGCGGGCGCGGCGCCCGGCGGGGCCGGGTCGGCGGCGGGTCCGACGGCCCGTTGCAGCAGGACGGTATCGAGCCAGCGGCCGTGCTTGAAGCCGACCCGCGCCAGGTGCCCGGTGTCGGCGAAGCCCCATGCACGGTGCAGCCGCCTCGACGCCGCGCCCAGGCCGGCGTCGGCGGCGTCGGTCGCGACAACGGCGATCATCTGGCGCACGCCGGCCGCCTCGGCGGCGTCGAGCAGCGCGCCCAGCAGTGCCGAGCCGATGCCCCGGCCGGCCGCGCCGGGCGCCAGGTAGATGGAGTTCTCCACCGTGAACCGGTAGGCGGGCCGTGCCTTCCAGGGCGAGCAGTACGCATACCCCACGGTCTCACCGCCGGATTCGGCGACGAGGAACGGCAGCCCGGCACCCGTCACCGCCGCGAAGCGCCGCCCCCACTCCCGCGCATCGGGGGCGGGCTCCTCGAACGTGACGCAGGTGTGCACTGCGTAGTGGGCATAGATCCGGGCGACGGCGGCCACGTCGGCCTCGCACGCCGCACGGATCACGGTCTCGTCGGGCGGCACCCCGGACCCTCCTCCATTTTCCTCTATAGTGAACATGACCGATATTATAGAGAACATGTTCGATCTTCCCGCTCTCGGGGCCCACATCCAGCGGCTGCGGACCGGCCGCGGACTGAGCCTGCGCGGCCTCGCCGACACCTGCGGCGTCAGCGTCGGCATGCTCTCCGCCGTCGAACGGGGCGAGAAGGCCGCCACCATCGTCGTCCTCGACCGCATCGCAGGCGGGCTGGGCGTGCCCCTGGACCGGCTGGTCACCCGAGACCCCGACGACTCCGTGATCGTGCGCCGCGCCGCCGACCAGGACACCGTCGACGAACCCGGCGGCTGGCGGCGCACCGTCCTGACCCCCGTCGTGCCCGGGGTCAACTTCGAGTGGGTGCGCACGGAGCTCCCGCCGGGCTGCGACGCCGGGGAGTTCCCCGCCTACGCACCCGGCTCCCACATCTTCATCGCGGTCGACGAGGGCACCCTGCGGATGACGCTGGGCGAGCGCGTGGTCGACCTGGCCGCGGGCGACTCGCTGTACTTCTCCCCCGACACCGTCCACGGCTACGCCAACCCGGGCACCACACCGGCCCGCTACGCGGTCGCCGCCCTCATCATGCGCCCCCGCACCGCGGGCCTGGCCCGGCCGCGTCGGCGCACCCCCTGACCGCGCCGGCCAACGTGCCGCCACAACGGGGCCGCCCCGGACGCCGTACCCGGGCACCGGCCCGACGTCCGGTAACGTGGGCGTTCCCAGCAGCACCGGCCGAGGAGGTGAGACCCGTTCACGCACGACCGACCCGGGCGCTCCCACCTCGCTGCCACGCGACCCACCGGGTCTAGGTGGCCGGATGGGCGCCCGACGGAACCCCCGAAAGGCACCCATGCCGGTCTCACCTTCACCGCGCTCCCACGCGCTCTCCCCATCCGCCATCGCCGCGGCCCTCCGCGACGCCGGCTGCGTCTTCGCCGAAGACGAGGCGCGGCTGCTCGCCGCCGCCGCGCGGACACCTGCCCGGCTCGCGGCCATGGTCGCCCAGCGCGTCTCCGGGCGCCCGCTCGAACACGTCATCGGCCGGGCCGAATTCTGCGGCCTGCGCATCGCCGTCGACCCCGGCGTGTTCGTCCCCCGCCGCCGCACCGAATTCCTCGCCCGGCAGGCCGTCTCCCTGGCGCGCCGGGCGGCTGCCCCCGATGGCCGCCCCATCCCCTCCCGATCGGGCGCGCCCGCCGTCGTCGACCTGTGCTGCGGGTCGGGCGCGGTGGGCGTCACCGTCGCCACGGAACTGGGCCGGGCAGAGCTGCACGCCGCCGACATCGACCCCGCCGCCGTACGATGCGCCCGCCGCAACGTCGTCCCCCTCGGCGGCCGGGTATACGAGGGCGACCTCTACGACGCGCTGCCCTCCACGCTGCGCGGCCGCGTCGACGTCCTGATCGCCAACGTGCCCTACGTGCCCACCGCCGCGGTCGCCCTCCTGCCGCCCGAGGCCCGCCTCCACGAGCCGCGCACGGCGCTCGACGGCGGGGCCGACGGGCTCGACCTCCTGCGGCGGGTGGCCGCGCGGGCACCGGAGTGGCTCGCACCCGGCGGCCACCTGCTGGTCGAGACCGGCGACGACCAAGCGCCGGCGGCCGTGGCCGCCTGCGACCGGAGCGGCCTGACGGCCCGGGCCGCCGCCTCTGACGACCACCAGGCCACGGTCATCATCGCCACCCGCCCCGGGGCGTCACCGGACTGACCCCGGCGCCACCGCGGCCGGTCGTACCCGGGCCGGGGGCTGTCGGCGAGCGGGCGCCACGGGGAGAATCGACCCGGTCCCCCGAGGAGGTCATCCGTTGCTCCAGCCCGCTGATGCCGAACTGGTCCGGCGACGCCCCGATGTCCCGGAGCTGGGTGCCGTGCTCGACCCCGCCGCCTTGGACGAGCTGGTGGCGGGGCTGCTCCCCGATGGCCTGCCGCGCCCGGCCGCGGTACGCGCCGCCCGCGTGCGGCTCGCGGCCGGCGCCACCGCCGAGCTCACCGTCGATCACCCGGCGGGCCGCCACGTGCTGGGGCTGCGGGCCCCGGCGGCGACCAGGGAGAACCCGGCGGACACGGGCGGGGCGGAGGGGCCCGCCCCGGACGCGACCGCCGGGCTGGCGCCGCCGGGCTGGCCGGGCCTGCTGTCCGACCCCGGCTCGGGCGTGACGGTGACGGCGCCGACCCACGACCCGGCGCTGTCGGCGATCCTGCGCGTGGCCGGCTCCCCGGCGGCCTACGGCGGGCCCGGGGCCGCCACGCTGCACACCCTGCGCTTCCGGCAGGGGGAGCGCTGGACGGGCCGGATCGACGACGCGGAGGGGCGGCCGCTGGCCGCCGTGCGCTGCCGTCCGGGCGGTGTCAACGTGGCCGCGCACATCGCTTTGGCCGCAGCGGGCATCGCGGTGCCCGACCTGATCCGGGTCAACCGCTTCGGGGTCGTCTCCACCGCATGGCTGGAGGGGGACCTCGCCACAGCGAGGGACGGCGACGATGTCCTGGCCGGGATCGGGGAGCTCCTCGCCCGCGTCCACGCCGTCCCTCCCCCGCGTGAACTCCCCGCACCGGGCCGGGGTGAGGCCGCCGGGGCGGAACGGGCTGCGCAGGCGGTCGGGCGGCTCCTCCCGAAGGCGGCGCAACGGGCCGCCGGCCTGGCCCGGGCGTGCGCGCCCGGCCCCGAGGACGGCCCCGCTGTCCTGTCCGTTGGCGGCGCACCGGGCGGGTACGTCGCCACCGCACGAGGTGTCGCGCTGCTGCATCCCGGGCGTGCGCGGGCGGCGCATCCGGCGACCGACCTGGCCGCGGCGGCGGCGGCCCGGATCGCCGCGGGGGCCGCGACAGCGGGCGGCGGAGCGGAGGCCGCGCTGGGCCCGCTGTGGGAGGGCTACCGCGCGGCGGCCGATCCCGGGTTCGTCGAGGCCGTGCGCCCGGCCCTGTCCCGCGCAACAGCGGGGGCCCTGCTGCGGATCGCCCACGCGCCGTTCGCCTCGCGCTCCCCCGACTGGCCGGAGCGCATCGGGGCCCTGCTGGGCGACGCGGAGGCTCTTCTCATGGACTGAGCCGGGCCCCGTTGTCTGTGTCGGGACCTGTGGCCCCCGTTGTCGGACAAGGGCGGAACACAACGGCCACCTTGACATCGTAGATCTTTAATATCCGCATTCGAGCCACACGCACACCACCTCATCAGCGCTCTGACCTGCCTGTTTGCCGGATCATGCCCATTCTTTGGCCCCCGCCCCCCGTGGCGCTCCTCGATGCCGAGCCACCCCGGCGCGATAGTGATCATGTGCGGATGAGCAGGGAACAGCACAGCGAACGGAGCCGTACGATGCCCGGTCGATCCAGGGCCGCGCTGGCGGCCGTCCTCGCCTCCGTCGCCCTCGCGGCAACGGGCTGCTCCGGCGGAGCGGCCGACGAGGCCGCCGCGTTGCGCGCGACAGTGGGCGACCTGTCCTCGGCCCTCCTGCGCCCCAAGGTGGAGACGGAGTTCGAGCGCAAGGGGCACCGGATCAAGGGCGGGCTGGAGTGCGCCGCGCAGAAGGACGACGAGGCCGCCACCGTCGAATGCAACGGGACCACCCGCGACAACGCCCAGGCCCGCTTCGAGGGCAGGATCGACCACGATGCCGTGGCGGACCAGGACGCCGCCGACGAGAGCCTGCCGGGCTCCTACCTCGGCACCGTCGGGGGCGAAGAGGTCTTCCGGCTGAACTGCTTCAACTGCCGCCCCGCCAACAGCGCGCCCGATCCCGAGGCCTCCGCCTCCGCCCCGGCCCCCAAGATCGGGGAATGACGGCGGCCCACGCCCCGCGGCCCCGCCCCCGGCCGCGAAAGCCCGTACCCGTGGGGAATCCGGCATCGGGCCACACACGCCGCGAAATCGGCCGCCGCTAGGATTCGGGTGATCGACAGCACCACGAGCCCCGAAAGCGGGACCCCCTCCTCATGAGCGAAACACCGGCGTGGATGAAGCCCGCCCCTGAAGAAGAAACCGCCGTCCCCCGCGACATCGACACCTCGGTCGCCCATCCGGCGCGCATCTGGGACTACTGGCTCGGCGGCCGGGACAACTTCGCCGCCGACCGCGAGACCGGCGACCAGATCCTCGCCGCCATCCCCGACATGGTCGCCAACGCCCGCGCCGACCGCGAGTTCCTCGGCCGCGCCGTCCGCCACCTCGTCACCGAGGAGGGCGTGCGCCAGTTCCTGGACATCGGGACCGGCATCCCGGCCGCGGGCAACACCCACGAGGTGGCGCAGTCGATCGTCTCGGACTGCCGCGTCGTCTACGTCGACAACGACCCGATCGTGCTCGCCCACGCCCGCGCCCTCATGGTGGGCGGCGACATGGGTGCCACGGACTACATCGACGCCGACCTCCGCTCGCCGGACGACATCATCCAGGGGGCGGCGCGCACCCTGGACTTCGACCGCCCGGTGGCGATCATGCTCCTGGGGATCCTGGAGTTCGTCCCCGACACCGCCCAGGCGTCCGCGATCATCGGCCGGCTCCTGGCCGCCGTCCCCTCCGGCAGCTTCCTGGTGGTCTCCCACTCCACGGACGAGGTCCACGGCGAGGCCATGCGGGAGGCCGCCCGGCTGTGGAATGAGGGCGGCTCCACCCCGCTGGTGCTGCGCGACACCGAACAGCTCGCCGGGCTGTTCGACGGGCTCGAACTGGTCGACCCGGGCGTCTCCTCGTGCTCGCTGTGGCGCCCCGACGGGGTCGACATCGGCTCGGTCGCCCCGGTCGCCCAGTACTGCGCGGTCGGCCGCAAGCCGTAGGAACGCCCCCGGGGTTTTCGGACAAGGCGGCCGGCGCCCGCGGAGGCGCCGGCCGCTACTTTGCTCCCATGACCGAATTCCCCGAACACCTGTTCCCCCACCCCTCCGGGGAGCCTGTGCGTCATGTCCGGGCCCGCCCGGTACGAGTGGTGGCACGCCATCGCCGCCCGCAAGAGCGACCCCGGCCCGGCGGGGCGCGTCCCGCGCGGCCGCCGGGTTTCGGTGACCCTGCGCACCGTGGCCGGACCCGCCCATTGACCACCCCTCGGGATCGCGTGCCCGCGCAGGAACCGGCTGGGACACCAGGGGGCTCCGCCCTGCACTCCCTCGACCGATGACTTTCCATACCCGAATCAACTTGCCAACTTGGAAAGTAGTTGCCAACATGGAGAGCATCACCCCCCGGACGAGAGCGAGGCGCCCCCCATGAGCGAACAGATCGACGCCGACCAGGCACGGCAGGCCCTGGCCGTGGCCGAGGCCAGCGGCGGGGCCGCCGCACGCAGCGGGCGCTGGTACGCGCTCTACTCGGTGGTCTACGCGGCCATGTCGGTGGCGCTGACCCTCGCGGTGGGGCTCGCCCCGAGCGTGTGGACGATCGGCGGCGGCACCGTCCTCTGGCTGATCGCCGTCGGCGCGCTGTCCACCTACGCCCTGCGCAGGCCGGTCGCGCCGCGCCGGTATGCCCTGCTGCACACGTCCTCCATCGTCGCGTGGGGCGTGATCTACATGGTGGTCATGTTCGGGGGCACCACCGGCTTCCGCGGCGACCCCGCCTGGTGGGTGCCCGGCGCCCTGCTCACCGCGGTCCCGCCGCTGGTGGCCGCCGCGGTCGCGGTGCGGCGCCCCGCGGGCGTGGCGGCGGCGCGGTGAGCCACCCCCGTTCGCGGCTCGACGGCGTGATCCACGCGCCCGTGCGGCTGTCCATCGTCGCCGCCTTGGCGGCGGTCGACAGCGCCGAGTTCAGGTTCGTGCGCGACACCGTCGAGATCACCGACTCCGCACTGTCCAAACAGGTCTCCACACTGGAGGAGGCCGGGTACGTGCACGTACGCAAGTCCTTCGCCGGCCGGCGCCCGCGCACCCACCTCTCCCTGACCCCCGAAGGACGGGCCGCATTCGACCGCCACGTCCGGGCGCTGCGCGACATCGCGTCGGGCGCCACCCTGCCCGGCCCCGCACCACCCGAGGGCGGCGAGGACCGGGGGTGAGCGGCGATGGCCTCCGCGCGCGGCCGAGGCCGTCGCCGCTCTACACGGAGCCGGCCCCGCCGTCATCGGGCGCGGGGCCGTCGTCGCCCGGCGACCAGGCCGCCAGCGCGCGCAGCGCCTTGTCGTCCTCCGACCCGGGCTCGGCGGCGTAGGCCACGAGCCACTGGTCGGCTTCGCCGGCCACCTTGAGCGTCTGGAAGTGCAGCGACACCTCGCCCACGACGTCGTTGCGGATGCGGATGGCGCCGCGGCTCCGCTCCCGCACGTTGTGGTCCTCCCACATCCCGCGGAACCGCTCGCTCGTGCGCGACAGCTCAGCGACGAGCCCGGCGAGCCCCTCGTCGTCGGGGTGCAGCGCCGCCTGCATCCGCAGGTGCGCAACGGTCTCGCTGGCCTTGCCCGTCCAGTCCGGGAAGATCCGCTCCGAGCGCGGGTCCTCGAAGGCGAGGCGCACCCAGTTGCGGCGCTCGGGCGGCACGGCCCCGAAATCGAGGATCAGCTTCACCACAAGGGGGTTCCAGGCGAGGACGTCGGTCCGGTGATCGATGACGTAGGCCGGCGTCGTCTCCATCGCGTCCAGCAGGAAGCGCAGGTGCGGGCTGACCGTCCGCCGCGACGGCCGGGCACGGCGCGCGGGTTTGGCCAGGCTGAACAGATAGCTGCGCTCGTCGTCGTCCAGGCGCAGCACCCGCGCCAGCGCCTCCAGCACCTCATCGGAGACCGTGCCGGTGCGGCCCTGCTCCAGCCGGACGTAGTAGTCGACGCTCACCCCGGCCAGATGCGCCAGCTCCTCACGGCGCAGCCCCGGAACACGCCGCCGGCCGCCGTAGGTCGGCAGGCCGACGTCGCCGGGGCCGATCCGCGCGCGCCGGGACCGGAGGAAATCGCCCATTCCGCTGTGCATCCCTCCAGTATCATGCGGTCCGCCGACGCGGGATGTGCGCGGCCGATCCTGGTGCCACCGGACCTAGGACTGGCGCACCCCTGGGAAGGAACCCGGGCCCGGAGCATAGTTTCCGGCATGGACATCGCGGACATGCAGATCAGCAGGCTCGGGTTCGGCGCGTGGGCGATCGGCGGCGACGGCTGGGCTTCCACGTGGGGGACCACCGACGACACCGATTCGGTCGCCGCGATCCACCGCGCGGTCGGCCACGGCGTGAACTGGATCGACACCGCAGCGGTCTACGGGCTCGGCCACTCCGAGGAGGTCGTCGCCCGCGCCCTGGCCGGGCTCCCGGCGGGCGAGCGCCCCTACGTCTTCACCAAGGCGGGCCTGCTGTGGGACGAAGAGCATCCGTCCGCGCCGCCCCGGCGCATCATCCGGCCCGACACCGTCCGCCGCGAGGTCGAGGCGTCCCTGCGGCGGCTCGACGTCGAGGCCATCGACCTGTACCAGGTGCACTGGCCCGACGACGGCGGCGCGGCATCGGGCGCCCGCACCGGTGTCCCGGCAGAGCGGGTGACACCGGTCGAGGAGTACTGGCAGGCGATGGCCGACCTCAAGGCCGAGGGCAAGGTGCGGGCCATCGGGCTGTCCAACCACGGCCCGGACCTGCTGGACGCGGCCGAGGCGATCGCACACGTCGACGCCGTCCAGCCGCCGTTCTCCGCCCTCGACCGCTCCGCGGCCCCCGACATCGCGTGGGCGGCCAAGAACGGTACGGCCGTCCTGGCCTATTCGCCCATGCAGTCCGGCCTGCTCACCGGGGCGTTCTCCCGGCAGCGGATCGCCACACTGGCGGAAGACGACTGGCGCCGGAACAGCCCGGACTTCACCGACCACCTCGACCGCAACCTGGAGGTCGCGGAGGCCCTGCGCACCGTCGCCGAGCGCCACGGCACAACGGTCGGATCGGCGGCGATCGCCTGGGCGCTGGCGTGGCCGGGAGTCACCGCCGCGATCGTCGGCGCGCGGACGCCTGAGCAGGTCGACGGCTGGGCGGGCGCCGACCGGGTCACCCTCTCCCCCGAGGACATCGCCACGGTCGCGACCGTCCTCAAGACGACGGGAGCCGGAAAGGGCCCCATTACCCCCTGACCCGGCCGCCGCCGGGATCCGCTGACCACCGCGGTGCCAGGTCTCGGGGGAAAGGACGGCCTCCCGAGACGGCCAGAGGGTGCACCCGGCGAAGCCGGGTGCACCCTCACGAGTAAGTCCTCGGGGTTCCCCGCATGCGCGGGGCGGACTCCACGTTGTCCCCCGATTCGCCGACGACGGCCGGGCCATCCCCGCCTGCGCGGGGCGGACGATCCGGTCGTCGTGCGGCGCCGTCTGATCCGCGGGCCATCCCCGCCTGCGCGGGGCGGACACTAATTGACCTGGGGATTTACGACCGCCCGGGTACCGTTCGGTTGGATCTGTGTCAGGTCCGGTCCCAAGGTAGCCCTGCGGAACGACTTTCACCCCTTGGACGTCCCTCGGCTGGCCTCCGGCGGCCCCAGCGCGCCAAAGCACCCCCTCTGGGCAGGGGCGACATCGCGCGGAAATCTTGAGGGTGTCATCCTGGAGCGCATTCGATCGGCGGACGGTCGGACGAAAGGAATTCACCATGGCGCTTCTGACGCGTATCGCGGAAGCCACCGGCCGGTGGTTCGCCGCGCTGATCCTGATCGGTCTGGTGGCCGGGCTCGTCGTTCCCGGACAGGCCGCGCAGCTCGCGCCGTGGATCCCGGTCCTGCTCGGCGTGATCATGTTCGGCATGGGGCTGTCGCTGCGCCCGTCCGACTTCGCGATCGTCCTCACCCACCCGCGGGCCGTTCTGGTGGGCATCGTCGCCCAGTATGTGATCATGCCGCTGCTCGGCTTCGGGGTGGCCTGGGCTCTGGGCCTGCCGGCGATGCTGACCGTGGGGATGATCCTCGTGGGCGCCGCCCCCGGCGGGACCGCGTCCAACGTGATCGTCTACCTCGCGCGCGGCGACGTGGCGCTGTCGGTGGCGATGACGTCGATCTCGACCCTCCTCGCCCCCGTGCTCACCCCGCTGCTTGTGCTGTGGCTGGCCGGGTCGACCCTGCCGGTGGACGCCACCGGACTGGTCGTGTCGATCCTCCAGGTCGTGCTGGGCCCCGTGCTGGCCGGTGTGATCGTCCGCCTGGTCGCCGGGCGGTTCGTGGAGCGGGTGCTGCCGCTGCTGCCGCTGGTCTCGGTCGGCGGCATCGTGCTGGTCGTGGCGGGCGTGGTGGGCGCCAACTCCGAATCGGTGCTGAGCGCCGGGCCGCTCGTCGCGCTCGCCGTCATCCTGCACAACGGGCTGGGCCTGGCCCTGGGCTATGGCGCCGCCCGGATCACCGGCCTGCCGGAGACCGCCCGGCGGGCGGTCAGCGTCGAGGTGGGGATGCAGAACTCCGGGCTGGCCGCCACCTTGGCCGCCGGGCACTTCGCCCCGCTCGCCGCGCTCCCCGCGGCGCTGTTCTCGGTGTGGCACAACCTCTCCGGCGCGCTGCTCGCCACGTACTGGGCGCGGCGCGCACCCGCCGCCGCGCCGGGCGATGCCGGTGCCGCATCGGGCCCGGTCTCCGGAGACGGCGCCCCGGCGGGTACCCCGTGACGCGGCCGGAGCCGGGGCGCGGCCCCGTGCCGCCTCGGCCGGACGCCCGTTCGGCGTACTCCCCGCGGACACCGTGCCACCTGGGGATCCGCACTGCGTCGCCGAGGCGCCGGACGTCCGTCCGACGCGGCTCGCTCTCGGCAGGGGTCCGCCCGTGGGCGCCCTGCCGTCGCCCGAGGGACTGACGTACGCGGAGGGGCGGCCCGTTGGGCCGCCCCTCCGCTGTGTCTTCCACTCCTTCGCAAGGCAGTGGACCGTCCCCCGGCCGTCCCACGACCGCCCCGACGCCCGCCATGGGCCGCCGTCAGCGACCGGCGGCGTTCAGCGCGAGCACGCTGACCAGGTCGTAGGCGACGTGCGAGGCGGCGGTGGAGGTGATCTGGGCGTGGTCGTAGGCCGGAGCGACCTCGACCACGTCGGCGCCGACGATGCGGCAGCCCGCCAGGCCGCGCAGGATCTCCAGGAGTTCGCGGCTGGTCAGCCCTCCGGCCTCGGGGGTGCCGGTGCCCGGCGCGTGGGCGGGGTCGAGCACGTCGATGTCGACGGAGACGTAGAGCGGGCGGTCGCCGATCCGCTGCCGCAGGGCGTCGGTGATCTCGTCGACCCCCTTGCGCATGACATCGGCGGAGGTGACGATGCCGAACCCGAAGCGCCGGTCGTCCTCCAGGTCCTTCTTGCCGTACAGCGGGCCGCGGGTGCCCACGTGGGCTATCGCCTCGGTGTCGAGGATGCCCTCCTCCACGGCCCGCCGGAACGGGGTGCCGTGGGTGTAGGGCTCGCCGAAGTAGGTGTCCCAGGTGTCCAGGTGGGCGTCGAAGTGCAGCATGGCGATCGGGCCGTGCCGGCGGTGCAGGGCGCGCAGCAGCGGCAGCGCGATGGTGTGGTCGCCGCCCAGGGTGACCAGGCGGGTCCCGGGCCGGGCCAGCCCGGTCGCCGCCTCGTCGATGGTCTCGACGGCGTCGCCCACCGAGAAGGGGTTGACGGCGATGTCCCCGGCGTCGGCCACCTGGAGTTCGGCGAACGGGGAGACGTCGAGCGCCGGATGGTAGGGGCGCAGCAGCCGGCTGGCCTCGCGGATGGCGGCGGGTCCGAAGCGGGCGCCGGGGCGGTAGGAGACCCCGGTGTCGAAGGGGACGCCGACGACCGCGATGTCGGCGTGGTCGACCTGGTCCAGCCGCGGCAGCCGCGCGAACGTGGCGGGGCCCGCGAAGCGGGGGACGCGGCTGGAGTCGGTGGGGCCGATCGGGGTGGCCATGTACGGGGTCCTCTCTCGTCGGGTCGTGGGACGTCGGGCATCGGGGCCCGGTCAGGGGCGCCGCAATCTGCACCGCTTGGCGTGTGTGCCGTGAATCCGCACTGCGGACGCGGCCGGACCGCTGCGCTTGAAGCGCAGCGGTCCGGCGGGTTCCGCGTCGGTCGCGGTGCGGTGGCGCGGCGTGTCCCCGGCCCTCGACCGCCGGTGTCCGGGCCGGACGGCGTTCGGGCGCCGGACCGGTGTCCGGGGGTGTCCAGGTGTCCATCCACACCTTGCCACCTGGCTGTTCTCCGTCCCACGGCACCCCCTGGGCAACGCCCGGCGGATGCCGTTCTCTTCCCCGGCGGCGGATACGGCCGGTGAACGGCAGTGTGCCCGGCGCCGCCCCCAAGGCTCGCGCCGGGCACGCAGAGCGGCCCGGGACCGCTCCCCCGCTACTCGGTGTCCGCCGGACGTTGCGGACCTGCTCCCTGTTCGTCCTCGTCCGGCGGGGTCGGCGAGATGTCGGCGATCGCGGTCGCCAGCTCCTCTCCTGCGGCCGCGGCGCCGTCGTCGCCCGCCGCCTCCGCGCGCGACACGGCCGATTCGAGGAGGGAGTCGGCGGTTCCGCTGTCGACCAGGTCGGCGTAGAGCTCGGTGTAGGCCTGTTCGTAGAGCTCGCGGAAGCCGTCGTCGTCGAGGAACCGGTCCTTGAGCGCCCCGCTGCCGCCCATCCCGCCGCGTCCGCCCTCGCCGCCTTGTGGCATCTGCATCCCTTCGGGAAGCTCCATGCCCTCCGGGATCTCCATCCCTTCAGGAATCTCCATGCCCTCGGGAAGCTCCATCCCTTCCGGTGGCCCACCGCCCTCTGGGAACTCCATACCTTCGAGCATCATGCCCATCCCCGAGAACGACAGGTTCAGGTCCCACGACAGAACGGTGAACCGGCCCTCGCCGGTGTCGTACCAGAGGTAGTAGTTGTTGCCGGGGCCGTCCATCCCGTCGCCGTTGGACATCAGGTCCTGGAGGGCCAGGTAGCGGGCGAAGGAGTCCACGTCCAGGTGGGAGTCCAGCTCGCTCGCGAAGGTCTCGTCGTCGGATTCGTCGACGAAGCGGAGCAGGTCCATGATCGGCTGCATGTCGTAGCCGCCCTCCGAGTTGACCTGGCGGAACGCCTCCTCGTAGTCGGTCGGGTCGTCGCCGAGGTAGTCGAAGGAGCCGCCCGCGCGGCCCTTGTACAGGACGCCGTCGCCGTACCCGTCGGCCCAGGCCGCGTCGGGTGAGTCCAGCAGGATGCGGGAGACGGAGTCGCCTCCGTTGACGGTGACGGAGGTGAACGTGTAGTCCTGCGTCGTCTGCCCGCTGGCCGCGGTGAGGTCCAGTGCCAGCGCCTCGTTCAGCGCGGTGTCGGACGCCGACGTCGCGGGGCGCAACGCGATCTCCGTGTGCCCCTGGTAGGCGCGCCCCTCGGAGAACTCCTCGAAGCTGATCAGCCACGGCAGCATCTCGGGTTCGTCCTCGGAGAGGGCGACCCCGCCCGGTCCTCCCATGCCGAACTCGAAGTCCGCCCCCTCTCCCTGCTCCTGCTCCTGCTCCTGGGGTGCCTGTCCGTCCTGAGGTGCCTGTCCCTGGACGGTGTCCTCCGGGCCCGCGCCCTCCTGGGCTTGGTCCTGGCCTGGCATCGGCATGGCCGGCCCGGCACCGTCCCCGCGCAGGCTCATGAGGGTGGAGTTCCCCTTGAGTCGCAGCCCGACGTCGTTGACGGTGGTCCCGTCGATGGTGATGTCGGCCCGGATGAACTGCTTCTCGCCCTCGTTGCGGAAGGTGGCCATCATGTCGGCGTACTCGGATTCGTTGAACGTCACCTCGATGGAGTGGTCTCCCCCGTCGAACAGGTCGCCGGTACCGGCGATGTTCTGCGTCACCGTGTCGTCGGAGACCAGTTCGGAGGTGATGTAGGGCCGCACCCGCGCCTCCCCGAAGACCACCGTCACGGCCAGCACCGCCGCGCACGCGGCCGCGGCCGGCTTCCAGTGGTGGCGCAGGCGCACGGGGATGCGGTGCCGCAGCCGGGCGCGCGTCGTGCGCGGCTTCGTCGTCTCTGCGTCCGCCATGTGGATCAGAGGTCCGTCTGGTCGTAGCCGGTGAGCACGGTCGCCTTCTGGCCGGCGTTGAGGTCGCGCAGCCGGCCGATCAGGTCGCCGGGCTTGACGCCCTTCTTCAGGCGTGCGGTGTAGGCCAGTTCGAGGAGGGAGCCGCCGCGCACGGACTCGGTGCTGATGAGCTCGAACTCGTCGGTGGCGGAGATGAGGACGTCCTCGATGGCGGGCCCGTAGTCGCCCTCGTCGGCGGGCACCTGGACCTTGACGACCTGGCGCTGCACATTGAGCGCGAACAGGTTGAAGCGGTTCATGAGCAGGATGACCACGCAGATGACGACGGTGGCGATGATCGCCAGGGTGTAGAAGCGGGTACCGCAGGCCATCCCCACGCCCATCACCAGGAAGATGAAGCCGACGTCGCGGGTCTCCTTGATGGCGTTGCGGAAGCGCACCACCGACAAGGCGCCGACCAGGGCGAACGCCCGGGCGATGTTGGAGCCCACCACCAGCATGATCAGCGCGATGAGCATGCCCAGGATGACGAGGGTGTGCACGTAGCTCTGGCTGTAGGAGATGTTGCGGTGGGTGGCCCGGTAGGTCCAGGCCACGACGATGCTGGTCAGGAAGGCCAGCGAGAGCGACAGGACCACGTCCATGACGCTGAAGGTGCCGGACAGGTCGGTGATGCCGAAGTCGAGGTTCATGGTGGGGTCAGGGCCTTTTCGTGTGGGCGGTGTGATTGGTGGGTCGAGCGAGGGCCGGCCGGGCACGGCCACGGACCGGCGCGGGGCCTCAGGCCGGCCGGGCCGCCTCGGCGCTCAGCGGGCGGGACTCGGCCACCGGGTCGTCCTCAGGGACGTGGAAGACCGAACGGGGCGCCTTGCCGAACGCCTCGACGCTCTGGCAGTACTTGGAGATGCGCTGCACCTGTAGCCCCCGGCGGGCGGCCATGTCGGTCACCCAGTAGGGCGCGCGCTCGTTGGCCTTGACCTCCATGACCACGAACCCGGGGTGGATGATGTAGCGGCTCTCGGCTTCGGAGCGCAGGTCGAAGTCGCGGTCGCGGCCGCGGACCCGGTGGTCCAGCGTCACGCGCAGCCCCAGGTCGGAGCCGACCCCGACGTAGGGCTCGCGCCGGTAGCCGGTCATGGCGGTCGGTCGCAGGTCCAGCCGGTGGACGAGGTCGAGCACCTCGTCGACGAAGCCCTGGTCGGCGTCGGGGTGTTCCACCCGGACGCGCCGGTCGCACAGGTCCCGGGCGAGGTCGTAGGGCAGGAGCACGCGCCGTTTCTGGGTCACGCGGTTGACGCGCTGCTTGATCTCGACCGACACCGTGGTGTCGTCGGCCCCGGTTCCGAGTTCGCCGTAGCGCCGGATGCGCAGTTTGCGGCGGAACTTCAGCCCTTCGATCTTCTCCCAGTAGAACCGGAGCCGCTGGGTGTCGTAGTAGAGGCTCCACACCCCGTAGCCGCCGGCGCCGGCGTTGCCGTCGGTGTCCATGCGGGCGGCGAGTTCGGCGCGGACGTCCGCCACCTGGGCGACGGGCAGCAGGTACTTGAGCTCGTAGCGGTTGAAGGCGTGCAGCCTGCTCGGCGCCCGCAACCTGTCGCCCGCCGCTCCCCTCTGGCCGTCGGTGTCGCGGTCCTCGGCCTCCGCCGCTGCTCTGTCGGGGGCGGTCTGTCCTCGTGCTGTGTTCGCTGCTGTCACGCGGTGGTCCTCCATCGGAGATGTCTACGGAGGAAACTCAAGCCGAAAGGTGCGTGAAGGCCCGCGGAAATTCCTGGGAGAACCCTGGCAGTCCCGCCGAAACCGGAGCACACGGGCGCAATGGGCGCCTGGGTAAGAGTTGCGCGAGAACGGGCGGGTGGCCGATCGCGCCGACCGGACGCGCTCTCAGGCGACGGCGAGGAGGCCCGTCACCGCGAGGCCACCGGAGGCTTCGGTGTCCCAATCGCTATCCAACCCACACCCGCCGGTGGCCCCGCCGTCTGTACGCTCGGCCTGTTCCCGCACGCTCCCCCGACAGGATCCGCAACCTGATGCCCAGACACCCCTCCGCCGCCCGGCGCGGCGGCGCCCTGCTGGCCACCGCCGTCCTCCTCACGGGGTTCGCCGCTCCGGCCACCGCCGAGTCCGCCGCCGACGGCAACCCGGGGAGCCCCGGACGGCCCTCCGCGACCGACTTCACGCTCACGATCCTCCACAACAACGACGGCGAGTCCCAGCTGCTGGGCGCGCCCGCCGACCCCGCCTACGGGGGCGTCGCGCGCTTCACCACGCTCGTCGGCGACCTGCGCGACGCCGAGGCCTCGCCCACCGCCGCCTCCGGGGACGAGTCGCCGCGCCGCGGCGTGCTCACGCTCTCCTCCGGCGACAACTACCTGGCCGGCCCGCAGTTCGCGGCGAGCCTGGAGCGCGGCGTGCCCTTCTACGACTCCCTCGCCGCCGGGGAGATCGGCTACGACGCGCTGGCCATCGGCAACCACGAGTTCGACTTCGGCCCCGAGACGCTCGGCGACTTCATCAGCGGGGTGCCCGGCGACGCCCCGTTCCTGTCTGCCAACCTGGACGTCTCGGCCGAACCCGACCTGGCCGAGCTGGGGGACCGCATCGCCTCCAGCACCGTGATCCGCGAGAGGGGCGAGCGGATCGGGGTCGTCGGCGCGACGACCCCGGCGCTGGCGTCCATCTCCAGCCCGCGCGACGTCGTCGTGGACGAGGACGTGCGCGCGGCCGTGCAGGAAGAGGTCGACCGGCTCACCGGCCGCGGCATCGACAAGATCGTCCTGGTCTCGCACCTCCAGGGGCTGACCGAGGACCGGGCCCTGGCCGCCGAGCTGCGCGACGTCGACGTCGTCATCGCCGGGGGCGGCGACGAGCTCCAGGCCGACGACGACGTCCCGCTGGTGCCCGGCGACACCATCACCACCGACCCCGAGACCGGCGAGCCCTACCGCTACCCGCTGTGGGTGCCCGACGCCGACGGGGTCGACGTGCCCATCGTCACCACCGCGGGCGACTACAAGTACGTGGGCCGGATCGTGGTCAACTTCGACCGCGACGGCGGCGTCGTCTCCGTCCCCGAGCGCTCGGGCCTGGTCCGGGTCTCGGGCACGGGCGAGGACGCCGTGGAGGCCGACCCCGCCGTGCAGAGCGACGTGGTCGAGCCCGTCCAGGCCTACGTCGACGCCATGGCCGACAACGTGGTCGCCGAGAGCGAGGTCGCCCTTGAGGGCCGACGCGACCCGGGCGTGCGCACCGAGGAGACCAACCTCGGCGACCTGCTCGCCGACGCGCTGCTGGACGCGGGCCGGGACAACGCCGAACAGTACGGCGTCGCCGCCCCGCAGATCGCGTTGCAGAACAGCGGCGGGATCCGGAACAACTCGCTGCTGCCCGCCGGCGGTGTCAGCGAGCTGGACACCTACGCGGTGGCGCCGTTCTCCAACTTCGTGGCGGTGGTGCCCGATGTGCCGCGTGACCAGGTGAAGGAGGTCTTGGAGAACGCGGTGTCGGTGGCGCCGGGTGCCGACGGCCGGTTCGCCCAGGTGGCCGGGTTCTCTTTCACCTACGACCCGGCGCGCACCGCGCAGGTGGTCGACGATGAGGGCGTGGTGCAGACGCCGGGCGAGCGCGTGCGCGAGGTGGTCCTGGACGACGGCACGGTCATCGTGGAGGACGGCCGGGTGGTGGAGGGCGCGGGGATCTCCGTGGCCACCAACGACTTCTCGGCGCGCGGCGGCGACCAGTACCCGTTCCGCGGGCTGCCGTTCACGTCGGTGGGGGTGACCTACCAGCAGGCGCTGCTCACCTTCCTCTCCGACGACCTCGGCGGGGCGGTCACGGCGGCCGACTACCCCGAGGGCGGCGCGGGGCGCATCACCCGCACCGGCTGACCGGGGCGGGGGCAGTTCGCTGCGGGGCGCGGCCGTTGGGCCGCGCCCCAATAAGTGTCCGGGGAGTAAGGCCACCGGGCCGGGGCCGGGCCACCGGTCCGCCGAGCCCGGTCACCCGGTCGCCGGTGCTCCCGGCCCCTTCCCCCAGGTTTCGGCCAAACCGGACACGCGCCGAAACCGCCCACGCAATGTAAGCGCTTTCCAAGCCACTGCCGGTGTCCTCGGCAGCAGGGTCGACCGGCGATCTCCGGCGCCTTGCATTTCGGACAGCCGCCCGTCAGCGGATTTCGCTCTCAGCGAAACACGGCGGCAACAAACCACGGTTTCCACCCGCCCCACCCCCGGAGGCGGTAGGGCGCTGCGACAATCACGGCCCCCCGAGCCCCCGTCCCCACCACGGATACCCCACGTCCGCGGGGGCTCACGGCCCCTACCCCCCACGCACGGGGCCCTCCTGGTGACAAGGAGTGACCACGGAAATGAGCCGATCCGATACATCCCCCACCGCGCGCCGAATCCGGAGGCACCGGGCGCTGCTGGCCGCCGGCGCCACCTTCGCGGCGCTGGTGACCGCCGCCTACGGGCTGCACGCCTCCTCCTCGGCCGCCGACTCCACCGACGCCCCGCCCGCCCCGGCCGGTGTCCCCGCCGAGACGGCGAACCTGGGCCGCGGCGCGGTCAGCGTCGGCACCGGCGACGGCAACCTGGTGAGCTGGCGGCTGCTCGCCGGCGACCCCGCGGACACCGGCTTCAACCTCTACCGGGGCGATACCCGCGTCAACGACGAGCCCATCACCGGCACCACCTCCTACCTCGACGAAGGCGCGCCCGCCGACGCCGAGTACACCGTCGCGCCGGTGGTCGGCTCCGAAGAGGTGCGCAGCCCGGCATCCGACCCCGCCCTGCGGCTGGAGAACGGGTCGACGGACATCCCCGTCTCCCCGCCGCCGGCGGGCGGCGACTACACCTACGAGGCCAACGACGGCAGCGTGGGCGACCTCGACGGCGACGGCGAGTACGAGATCGTGCTCAAGTGGCAGCCCACCAACGCCAAGGACAACTCCCAGTCGGGCGCCACCGGCAACACCTTCATCGACGCCTACGAGCTCGACGGCACGCAGCTGTGGCGGATCGACATGGGCCGCAACATCCGCTCGGGCGCGCACTACACCCAGTTCATCGTCTACGACCTGGACAACGACGGCAGCGCCGAGGTCGCGGCCAAGACCGCCGACGGCACCGTCGACGGGGGCGGGACGGTGATCGGGGACGGCGGCGCCGACCACCGCAACTCCGGGGGCTACGTCCTGTCCGGGCCGGAGTTCCTCACCGTGTTCAACGGCGGCGATGGCACCGCGCGCACCACGGTCGACTACGTGCCCCCGCGCGGCAACGTCGCCGACTGGGGCGACGACTACGGCAACCGCGTCGACCGGTTCCTGGCCGGCGTCGCCTACCTCGACGGCGAGAACCCGAGCCTGATCATGGCGCGCGGCTACTACACGCGCACGGTCGTGTCGGCCTACCGGCTCAGCGGCTCCACCCTCAGCCGGCAGTGGACCTTCGACAGCCGCAGCTCCACCAACGGGCCCGAGTGGGAGGGGCAGGGGTTCCACAGCCTCTCCGTCGCCGACCTCGACGGCGACGGCCGCGACGAGATCGCCTACGGCGCCATGGCCATCGACGACAACGGCCACGGCCTGTGGAACACCGGCTACGGCCACGGCGACGCCCTGCACGTGGGCGCGTTCGTGCCCGGCCGCGACGGGGTGCAGGTCTACGGGGTCGCCGAGAACGGCGGCTCGCCCAGCTCCTGGCTCGTGGACGGGGCCACCGGCGAGACGATCTTCACCACGCCGTCCAACGGCGGCGACAACGGCCGCGGCGTGGCCGCCGACATCTACCCGGACAACCCGGGCGCGGAGTTCTGGTCGTCCAACGGCAGCGGGAACCTGCTCAACGCCGAAGGCGAATCGGTGGGCCGCAAGCCGGGGTCGATCAACTTCCTGGTCTGGTGGGACGGCGACCTCAGCCGCGAGCTGCTCGACCGCACCCAGATCGACAAGTACGGCCCCGACGGCGACACCCGCCTGCTCACCGGCAGCGGCGTGGCCGCCAACAACGGGACCAAGGCCACCCCGGTGTTCAGCGGCGACATCCTCGGCGACTGGCGCGAGGAGGTCATCTGGCGCACGTCGGACAACACCGCCCTGCGGATCTACTCCACCGACATCCCCACCGACCACTCCCGCCCGTCCCTGACCCAGGACCGCCAGTACCGCCTGGCCCTGGCCTGGCAGCAGACCGCCTACAACCAGCCCCCGCATCCCAGCTTCGCAATGGAGGAGTAGCGGCATGACCGGCAGTGGGCCCGGGCGGCCGAAGAGGCCCGGGTCCGCCGCCGTTCTCCGGTGCCGCCACGGCGTACCGGACGCCGACCGCGCGGCCGTCCGGCCCGGGAACCGTTGTCGGTGGGGCGAACTAGCCTTGCGCCCATGCCGCCCACCGCGCAGACCTACGCCTACCTCCGCCCCTCCGCCGTGCACGGCACCGCGGCGGGCGACACGCTCAGCCTCCAGACCTCCGGGGGCATCACCCCGGCCGGGCGGGCCGCCCATCCCCGCTTCTTCACGGGCTTCCTGACGGCCCCCCGGATCGCGGCGTCCGGGCTGCTGTGCGTCGCCGACATCGCCGCGGCCCGCTACTACCGGCCGGAGCGCATCGCGTCGCTCGACCCGGTGGTCACCGGGAACGGCGACCGGCTCCGGTTCGAGTCGTTCTCCGGCTGCTGCGGTGTGTACGCGCGGCTCGACCTGCTGGGCGAGGCGCTCGACGGCGACGACATCGGGCACGGCACGACCAACGTCGACGTGAACACCCCCCTTTCGGACGCCCTGAACCGCGTGGGCCCGGGCGATCCGCTGCACCTGGAGGTCGGCCCCGACGACCTGACCGTCACGACCTTCGACGGCCCGGTGGTGGAGAAGAAGGTGCCGCTGCCCGACCGCTGGCTGCGCGGCTTCGCCGAGACGCAGGTGGTCGCCTCGGGGTTCGACCTGCGCGCCGAGCTCTCCCCCGCCGACGCCGTCCGCTTCCTGCGGTCGCTGCCGCGCCCGGGCGCCCGGGGCGCGTCACGCGGAGCGCTCTGGGCGGTGCCGGCCGGCCGCACCCTGCGGACCACCGCCCGCGCGGTGCCCGGGGCCGTGTGCCTGGCCGGCCCGGAACGGCTCACCGTGCTGACGCGGGTACTGCGCCACGCCACCGGCCTACGGATCCATGGACCCGCCGTCACCGCGGGCAGCGGCCCCGTGGCCAGCGCCTGGGAGGTCCTCCTTCCCGGGATGCGCCTCACGCTCACCCTCTCCCCGGACGCAGCGCGCGGCTTCTCGGGCGAAGGCGGCGTCCTCGACGCCCTGGCGTCGGAGGAGTCGGCCGACGACGCCGAACTGGTGTCGGTGCTGCTCTCCTGGGAGCCCACGGTCGACGTCGCGGAGCTGGCCGCGCAGTCCGGGCTCACCGCCGAGCGCGTGCGGGCGGCGCTCACCCGGCTCGGCACGGCCGGGCGCATCGGCTACGACGTGGCCGAGGCGGCGTACTTCCACCGCGAACTGCCCTACGACACCAAGCGGGCCGAGCGCGACAACCCCCGCTTGCGTGCCGCCCGCGCGCTGGTCGAGGCCGGTGCGGTCCGCCTCGACGGAGACGGACCGGCCACGGTCACCGTCGACGACCACGTCCACCGCGTCCGGTCCGCTGGAGGACTCCTCACGTGCACCTGCCGGTGGTGGGCCGAGTACCGCGGCGGACGCGGCCCGTGCACGCACGCCCTCGCCGTCGGCATCGCCCGCCGCGCCGGCTAGATCACGCGACCGCACGCGGCCGGGCTCAGGACGCCCTCCAAGCCCATCGCCCGGCCGCCGCCCCGCCGGCCCTTAGTGCACGATCAGCACACCGCGAAGACCACCACCCTCCCCACCCTCCCACCGGAGCCACCCGATGAACGACGACCCCACCTACGACATCCCCGACGAGGCCACCACCGCGGGCATGCGCGCCCTCCTGCACGCCGTGCGCGAGGGCCACGGGCAGGCCGTCCCCGCACTGCTCGCCCCCCTCCCCGACGCCGAGCGGCGTCGGTGCCTGCCGGTACTCAAGACATGGCGCAGGGCCGCGCGCGACAACTGGGACGTCGGCCACAGGGCCATGCGCGCGGCGTTGCTGTACGCCGGTGCGGGGTGCAGCACGGGTGCGGCGGCCGCGGCACAGTGGATCGCCGGTGCCGATCCGCGCTGGGTCGGCAACCGCGACGACGCGCTGGTCGTCTCCGTGATCGCCCATCGCGGGCCGGAGTGGCTGGCCCAGGTCGTCCGCCGGCTCGCGGAACGCCGCACGGTGGCGCAGGATGAGTATCCACTCATCGCCGCTATGGCGCGCACGGCGGGCTGCGAGCTCCCCACGACCGACGGCATCGTCCTCGGCTGGGAGCGGCAGGTCTGGGGCCGGGGCCGCCGGCCGGTCGAGGACAGCCTCCGCGACGACCCGCTGCTGACCGCGATGGTGCCGCGGCTGTTCGAGGTCCCCGAGGGGGGATCGGGTCTCGTGGACTCCTGGCCGGGGGAGCCGTCGGCGTGGGCCACCGCGCTGGCCGCGCTCACCGCGGACGGGTTGCTCGACCGCGGGATGATGGTCGACGGCTGCCTGTCGCGGCTGCTGCGCGAGACCCGGCCCGGCCTGGTGCGGGGCTTCCTCGTCCTGCTGGACGAGCTCTGCCCGACCGAGGACGAGCACGCCCGGCACCTCCTCACCTGGGTGGGCATGCTGCCCCACGCGCACCCGCAGACGGCGGCGCGCGCCCAGCAGGCGCTGGCCGCGCTGGACGAGGCCGGCCGGTTGGCCGACGAGCACCTGGTCGAGGCGTCGCGGGCCGCCCTGGTCCGGCCCGAGAAGAAGATCGTGCGGGCGCAGCTGGCCCTGCTCGACGCGGCGATGAAGCGCGACCGGTCGCGAACGAATGCGCTGCTTCCCGTGGCCGCCGAGGCGTTCGGTCAGGAGGAGCACAGCCTCCAGGAGCGAGCCCTCGCCCTGGCGGTGCGCCATCGCCGGCACGCGGACCCCGCCGTCCTCGCCGAACTGGCCGCGAGCGCCGGGCCGCTCGCCGCGGACCTGCGCCGGCGGGCAGAGGAGGCGTTCGGCACCGCCCCACCCGGCGCGACGGCGGAGGCGGCCGGCGTCCCGGTGCCCGCGGAGTCCCCGTTGCCTCCCGCGCCGGTGCCTGAGCGTCTGGCGCCGCCTCCGCTCACCGCCGCCGAACTCGCCGAGGACGTGGCGGTGGTGCTGCACAGCGGCGGCACCCCCGCTCAGGAGGAGAGGGTGCTCAACGGTCTCGTGGTACACGCCCGCGCCGACCTGGCGGGCCTGCGCGCCGCCCTGGAACCGGTCGCGGCACGCCAGAACCGGCTCCGGGGAAGCGGGGCGCACGCCATGGACGGGCTGTGGTCCGTCGTCTACGCCGTCGTGCACGGCTTCGCTCAGCGCGATCCCGATGTCGTCCGCTCCTGGACGGAGGAGGACCAGTGCCCGCACTCGGCGCTCCACTCGGTCCCCTTTGCGCGCTGGGCCGAGATCGCGCTGCGGATACTCGACGACCCCCTGCCGTTCCTGCTGGCCACGCCCACCTGGTCGACGGGGGCCATCGACCCGGCCGACCTGGTGGAGCGGCTGGCGGCCTACGAGCGCTCCGGCATCGAACCCGGCCCGGCCGACTTCCGGCAGGCGCTGCTGCGGCTGGACCGCGAGGCGTCGCCGGAGACGCGCACGGCCGCGGAGCGGTTGACGTCCCCGGCGGGGAAGCGGCTCGCGGAGTGGCTCGCCTCGGGCGGGCTGCCCGACCCTGTCGCCACACGCGGCGTCGAGCCGCTCCGGCTGCGGTCGCCCCGCCCGGGCGTGCTCGTCCGCACCGAGGCCTTCCCCGGGCACGAAGCATGGCCCGAGCCGTTCCGGTCCCTGCTCGCCGAGCACGATCCCATCGCGCACCCGTGCAGGTGTGAGCGCGGAGGGGCCTGCACCGCGCTCGCGCTGGCGGTCCTGCCGCAGCACCGCGAGATCATCGCGGGACGCATGCTGGTGTCGTTCTCGATCGGCGCCGAGTTCGACCACATCGAGGAGTACGCGCCCGTGCTGCCCGCCCTGGCCGAGTCGGGCGGCCCGGCCGGGCCCGCGACCCACCTCCTCGTGGCCTACGGCCTCGGCGGCCGGCGCTTCGAGTCGCAGATGTACGCCGTGGACGCGCTGCTCACCCTGGCCGCCCGGGGTCAGCTCGACGCGGCCCGCCTCGGCGCGGACCTCGCCGATCTCACCGCCCTGCGCCGGCTCAAGACGCAGCGCTGGGTGGCGGCCCTGCGCGAGGCCTCCCGCGCCAGCGCGCACGTCCTGGTGTGGTCGGTCCTGTCGGGGTCGCTGGCCGTCATGCTGCGAGGCGAGCCGCCGCACGGCACCTCGGCCGTCCTCACGCTGGCGGCGGACTGCGCCGAACTCTGCGGAGCCCAGGCCCAGGGCGCCGAGATCCCGGGCATCGCCGAGCTGGCGTCCCGCGCGGGCTCCTCCCAGCTGATCAAGCAGGCACGCCGCATCCGGGACATGACCGCACCGGCGGTGACCACCCGGTAGGCCGACGGGTTCACCCGGCGCCGCGGCCGCCACCGCCCTCGTGCGGCGTACCGGCGTCGTGTGGCGCACGGAACACCAAAGCCCTGGAGCGAATCGCAGGCCTTTGAGGTGCGCATTTCCGGTATCGAATCCGGCCCCGGCCTCCTTGTCGGTGCCTCCCGATTACCGCCACCCCACTCGAGTGTTCTTGATCACATTCTGCTGATCTTGAGTGTGCCGTAGAGGCACGGTCTTTCCTGGATCCCGTCGCCGCGCCGCCGAGAGGCCGTCCTACCTCTTTTCGGCACACGTGATCACCCGAGGGATTGGTGTCAATGGGAGAGACCACGGAAAATCGGTCGGCCAAGGGCGCGTCCGGGGTACTCAAACCGGACGAGCCCTTTGGATATCTGGAAACGCTCGCCGGGAATACGCGGTCATGGAATGCCGACGGCGAAAGGGAACGTCCCCCACCGGCCCGAACTCCGTGGCGCGCCGCCCAGGCGACACCGGCCCTGGCGGGCCTACGGGAAAGCATCGACGCCGTATTGGCGGAATTCCTGCGTGAGAAGGCCGCCGTCGCGGAGCGGGAGCACCTGCCTGGATCATTCGTTCAGGTCGTGGCCGACTTCCTGGCCGCCGGCGGCAAGCGGCTGCGGCCGCTGCTGTGCATCACCGGCTGGCACGCCGCCGTCGGCGAGCGGACTCCGCCGCCGGCCGTCATCCGGGTGGCGGCCGCGCTGGAGATGTTCCACGCCGTCGCCCTCATCCACGACGACGTCATGGATCAGAGCTCGCTGCGTCGAGGCGAGCCGACCGTGCACCGCGCCCTGACCGGTCAGCGCATCGCGTCGGGTGACAGCCACGAGTCGGCCGAGCGGTTCGGGGTCGGCGGCGCCATCCTCGTCGGCGACCTCGTGCTGACCTGGTCCGACGAACTCGTCCACACCGCGGACCTCACACCCGGCGAACTCTCCGGGCTGCTGCCCCTGATCGACATGATGCGCGCGGAGGTCATGTACGGGCAGTACCTGGACCTCGCCGCCACCGGTTCGCCCACCGATGATGTCGAGCAGGCGCTGACCATCGCGCGGTACAAGACCGCCAAGTACAGCGTCGAGCGGCCCCTGCACATCGGCGCCGTCCTCGGCGGGGCCGGCCACGACCTCCTCGACGCGCTGACCGACTACGCGCTGCCGCTCGGCGAGGCGTTCCAGCTCCGCGACGACCTGCTCGGCGCGTTCGGGGACTCCGCCGCGACCGGGAAACCGCGCATGGACGACCTGCGCGACGGCAAGCACACCGCGCTCGTCGCCCTCGCTCTGCGCGCCGCTTCGGGACCCTCCGCCGACCTGCTGCGCGATCTGCTCGGCCGGCCCGACCTCACCGATGCCCAGGCCGAGCGGGTCCGGGCCGTCCTGATCGCGACCGGCGCCCGGGACGACATCGAGGACATGATCGCCCGGCACCGGGACCGCATCGGCGAACTGCTGTCCGCCCGCGGTGCGATCCACCCGGGCGCCCTGCCCGTCCTGCACCACCTGGCGGACTCCGCCACCCGGCGCAGCGCGTGATACCGGCCTGAATCCGCAGCCACCTTCACCTCCCTCCCTCATCCGCGGAAGTAGGAGCGTATGCCAGTCATCGATACCGTGCCGACCGCGCCGAAAGCGCTTCCCCTGCTCGGCCACAGCCTGCCTTTGCTGAGGGACCCGCAGAAGTTCCTGGGTTCTCTGGCCCCGGTCGGCGACCTCGTGCGAATCCGGGTGGGCCCCATCGGAATGGTCGTGGTCTGCGACGCGGACCTCACTCAGCGGGTTCTTCGCGACGATCGCACGTTCGACAAGGGCGGGGTGCTCTTCGACCGCGTCCGCGAAGTCCTGGGCAACGGTCCGGGGTCGTGCCCGTACCAGGGGCACCGGCGGCTGCGGCGGCTGCTCCAGCCCGCCTTCCACGGGGCGCGGCTGCCCGCCTATGCCGAGGTGATGAGCGACCATGTCGAGGAGGTGGTGGACTCCTGGCGCGACGGGCAGGTCGTGGACGTGCCCGGCGAGATCATGCGGGCGACCAACAGGATCCTGATGACCGCCGTCTTCTCCGACACCCTGCCCGACGAGACGCTCGAGCAGATGATCGGCGATGTCGGGGTGGTCTTCGAAGGCTTCTACCGGCAGATGTTCATGCCGGAGTGGCTGACCCGGCTCCCGGTGCCGGGGAACCGGTCGTTCCTCAAGGCGAAGGAACGCCTCACCACGACCACCCACGAGATCATCGCGCGCCGTCGTGCCAGCGGCGCCGATCACGGCGATCTGCTGTCCGCCCTGGTGTCGGCCCGTGACGCGGAAAGTGCCAACGAACGCCTCAGCGACGACGAGATCTCCGACGCCGTCATCTCGTTCCTGTTCGCCGGAGGCGAATCATCGGCGACCGTCGTCGCCTGGGCACTGCACGCTCTCGGCCAGAACCCGGAGGCGCAGCGGCTGCTGCACGAGGAGGTCGACCAGGTCCTCGCCGGTCGCACCGCCACCTACGACGATGTGCCCCGGCTGGAGTACACCGACCGCGTCGTCAAGGAGACCCTGCGGCTGTACTCGCCCGGCTGGTTCCTGACGCGGAAGTCGACCGCCGACGCCACCTTGGGTGAGCACAGGATTCCCGCCGGCACCACCATCGCCTACAGCCCCTACATCGTTCACCGCAGCGCCGAGCACTTCACCCGGCCCGCCGCCTTCGACCCCGGAAGGTGGGACGCGTCCGACGGCAGGCGATTGCCGCCCCGCCAGGCGATGGTCCCGTTCGGCAGCGGGGCACGCAAATGCATCGGTGACAAGTTCGCCACCGTTGAGGCGGTCATCACCCTGGCGACCATCGTCGCCCGGTGGAAGCCGGAGCCCGTTCCGAACGTCAAGGTCAGGGCCGCTATCGGGAGCGTGATGACGCCGCGCCGGCTGCCCATGCGCCTCGCCGCCCGGAAGGTCGCGGCCCGGTGAGGTCCCTGGACACCGACGGCTACGCAAGAGACCGCGAGGAGCTCGCCATCAACACGGGAGAAGCCGCAATGCATCCGCGTCCGACGTCGCTGGCGCAACTACGGCACAGCCTGACGCCGGTGGAACGCGCCACGGAAAGCCCGCACTACTGGGAGGTGCGCAACAGTGATTTCTACCCGACCGTCTTCGCCCGCGGGCGGTTCCCGCAGGCCGACGAGCCGAGGATCATCGCCGCGGACTACGTGCAGTGCGCGGCGCTGTGCTGGCCCGCATGCGGCCCCGCGGCACTGTGGGACTTCTCGGCGATCAGCCTGACCTTCGTCGAACGCGACGACGTCATCGACGCCGACGGCGATCACGATGTGCTCGGGATGCTCAAGGCGTGCATCGCGGATGCGGAGTCGGGCTTCACCAGCACGAACGAAGAACTGTTCGGTCCACTCATGAAGCTCGTCTGGGACCGGCTGCGCGGCTACGTCCCGCCCGCGCAGCTGGACCGCCTCACCAGCGCGGTACTCGACTATTTCCACGGCTGCCTCGAAACCGCCGAACGGCGCACGGCCGCGGAAACCTACGACGATCTCGACGCATACCTCCGGGCCCGGCGCCGCACCATCGGGCAGGCCATCGACCATGTCCTCATCGAAATCAGTCTGGGTATCGACCTTTCCACCGAATTGGACAGACCTCTCCTGAAGGCCCTCCACACGTGCGACATCGACCGGGTCGTCCTCCTCCAGGACCTCCAGTCCCTGCACAAGGAGATCCTGGCCGGTGAAGGAGAGGAGAACGCCGTGAGCGTCATCGCCCGCAGCCGCGACATCACCACGATAGAGGCCGCGAAACTGACGATCGAGCTCTTCCAGGCCACCGTGGAACGGCATTGCGAGCTGTCCGACCGGCTGATCGAGGAGACCGGCGGCGGCATCTCCCCGTATGTAAACGGGATGAACCGATTCGCCGCCGGACTCATTTCCTGGAACGCGAGGTCCCCGCGCTACGCCGGAGAAAGCGCGTGAGCCAGGACGTCCCGATCCGGCTGAAGAAGAAAGGCGATGCACGATATGGCTGCCGCTCCCACCAACGGTTCCGGATCCCCGACGACGACCGCGGCCGGCGCCGGGCCGGGGCGGCTCCTCGTCGCATCCGAACTGCTCGTCGACGGTCGTAGGATCGACTGCCCTGCCGCCGCGCTGCTGGCCGGCGACCTGCGCCGCCGCGGGGCCCAGGCGGACATCGCCGCCCTACGGCCGGCGGATTGCGGCCGAGAGGCGGCGGTCGCCCTGGTGACCTCCGGCGATGGCGAGCTGGGCCTCGCGATCGCCGCCGTCGACGGCGACCGGGCGCTGGCCGCCGAGGTCATCGGCTCCTGGCGGAGTGTCGCGGGGCCGCGCACCGTCCTGCTGGCGAGCCCCCGCTCGTTCTGCGCGGGGGTGGAGCGGGCGATCGAGATCGTCCTGAGGGCGCTCGAGACGCGGCGGGCGCCGGTCTACGTCCGCAAGCAGATCGTGCACAACACCCACGTGGTCAAGGACCTGGAGCGCCGGGGTGCGCGTTTCGTCGACGAACTCGATGAGGTTCCGGACGGCGCCACCGCGGTCTTCTCCGCGCACGGGGTCTCTCCCGCCGTACGCGCGGAGGCGAGCGCCCGCGGCCTGGATGTGCTCGACGGCACCTGCCCATTGGTGACGAAGGTGCACGCCGAGGCGCGGCGCTACGCGGGCCGAGGGGACACCGTGGTCCTCATCGGCCACGCCGGCCACGAGGAGGTCGACGGCACCATGGGCGAGGCCCCTGAGGCGACGGTGCTGGTCGAGAATGTCGAGGACGTCCGGCGGCTGGAGGTCACGGACGTCGGCAAGGTCTCCTATCTCACCCAGACGACGCTCGCGGTGGACGAGACCGCCGAAGTGGTGGACGCGCTGCGCACCAGGTTCCCGGCGCTGCGGGAGCCCGCGTCGGAGGACATCTGCTACGCCACCACCAACCGGCAGGATGCGCTGCGGCGGGTGGCCGCCGACACCGACCTGGTACTGGTGGTCGGATCGCAGAACTCGTCGAACTCCGTGCGCCTCGTCGAGCTGGCACGGCGCCAGGGGAGGCCCGCGCACCTGATCGACAGTGCCGCGGATATCCGGCCCGAATGGCTGGCGGGAGCGGCCACCATCGGCGTCAGCGCCGGGGCATCGGCCCCGTCCGAGCTCGTGTACGAGGTGATCGCCGCGCTCGGCGGTCTCGGCGAGGTCACCGTGGAGGAGCGCGAGACGGTGCGCGAATCCATCCACTTCGGACTCCCCGCGGCACTGCGGGACGGCTGAGCGCCGGCCCGGGATGATCGCCGCGGGGGCACGGGGCGCGGCCGGTACAGTGGGCCGCTCCCCTCCCCTACTCGGCAAGGGACCACATGTCGGAAGCGGCCATCACGCCCCACGAACGGGCCACTCGCAGCCCACTGGCCTACCTGGGGGCAGCACTCGCCGCCGGCCTGCTCGTCGGCCTGGCGACCTCCTTCGGCCAGGGCCTGCTCCCGGACCACCTCAACTCGCTCGCCAACTCCTCCGGGTCGTGGAGCCTGATCGCCTTCCTGGTGGCGACGGCCTGTCCGCGGCCGCGTGTCGCCGCCGCGATGGGCGTGCTCGCGCTGCTCGCGATGGTCGCCGGCTACGACATCGCCTCCGGACTCCGCGGCTACGCCACGTCGCTGGGCGCCTCGGCCTTCTGGCTGGTCGCCGCCGTCGCGGTGGGCCCCTTCCTCGGCCTGGGCGGCAGCGCGGTGCGCACCCGTTCCCAATTCGCGCCGGCCGCGATCGGCGCGATGAGCGGGGTACTCGTGGGCGAGGGCGCCTATGGCCTCACCGTCATCGCGGACACGACCTCGCCGCCGTACTGGTGGGGGTCGATCGCCGTGGGCGCAGGCATGCTCGGCTGGGCCATCGTCCGCCGGTTCCCGGCCTGGCGCCCCGCCCTGGTGGCGACGGGGGTCACGGCGCTCATCGCCGGCGGGTTCGTCGCGGCCTACACCGCGGCCCCACTCCTGCTCATGTCCTTCTGACCCGAGCCGGCGGCCCGGACCGCCGTCGGCGTCGCGCCTCGTCGTGCGCCGCGCGGAAGAGTCCTGTGTCCGCGGCGACAGTGGACTGTGGCGGCGCGGCGGAAACAAAACCGACGGGCACCGCGTCCTACGGGTGCCCGTCCGTGACACCGTGGTCACCCACGGCCTGCGTTCCGCCCCGCTGCCCCATCCCAGAGGAGAAGCCGTGTCCGACGCGATGGTCACGATCGAAACCGAGTTGGCCAAAGCGATCGTCCAGACCATGGTCGGGGGCCTCACCGAGCTGGTGAAGAAGGTGCCCGCGCTGTTCCGGCGCAGGGGCCGGGCCGGGGAGCAGGCGGCCGGCGCCGAGCTCGAACGTTCCACCGCCGCCCTCGAAGCCGCGGCCGAGCCCGATCTGGAACGGGAGGTGATCCGGCAGGAGGCGACCTGGGAGACGCTCCTGCGCGGACTCCTCGCCGAGCACGATGACGTTCGGGCCGCCATGGAAGGGCTTCTCACCGAGCTGCGGGACGGGCGGTCCGCGGCAACGGATCCCGGGCCGGGACCGCAGGTCGTGTCGGGCGGCGGTCATGACGCCGTTCAGCAGGTCCAGGCCGGCCGCGACGCGTTCGCGGCGGGGCGCGACCAGAACTTCGGATTCGGGCCCGGCCGGCGCCCGTGAACACGCCGGCCGGCCTCCCGCCCAGGGGCGAGGGGTATGTCGGTGCCGGCAGGGACGCCTACGTCGCAGGCCGCGACCAGCACTTCCACGTCCGGCTCGTGCTCTCGGTCCACGGGGTCGCGTTGCTGCTGACCCTCCTCATCGCCCTGGCGATCGGCCTGATGGTGGTCGCGTCGGGCATGGACGGCCTCTCGGGTCCGCTGCGGATCCTGGAAGCCGTCCTCGCATTGCTCGCGGCCGTGGCCGCAGCCGTGATCGCCGCCGTGGAGCTGTGGACGCGGCACCGGCCCGGGGACCGGTACGGCCACGGGGACCTCGCCCGGCTCAAGACGAGCCTCGCGCGCCAAGTCCACGACGAATGGACCCGCGAGTGGCACACCCGGATGCGGTTCCCACCCCTTACGGTGGAGTGGTCCATCCCCGATGAACTCGCCTCGGCTACGGCAGGCCTGGACTTCCCCCGGACGGGCCGGGCCGCCGACATACTCGCCACGTTCCGGAAACTGCCGCCCACCGCGCAGCGGCTCGTGATCACCGGTGACGGCGGTTCCGGCAAGACGATCCTGGCACTGCGGTTCACCCTGGAGCTGATCGAATCCGTGCCCGCCTGGGCCGTGGCCACCCCTGTTCCGGTGTACCTGCCCGCGGCGCTGTGGGATCCGACCGCTCAGGACTTCCGTGGCTGGCTGGCCGAGCGCATCACCCAGGACTACACGGGCTTCGACACCGTCGTCATCGATGACGCGGACGACCAGCCCAAGTCGATCGCGCAATTCCTGGTCGACCGCGGCGCGGTGCTGCCCGTCCTCGACGGTCTCGATGAGATGGGGCCGCGCAACCTGGCGGCCGAGGCCCTGGTCAGGATCGGCGCGCCGTACGTGCTGACCAGCCGCGTCACCGAGTTCACGGCCGTCGTCGAGTGGCTTCGGCAGAACCACCTGGGGTTCGACCGCACCCCGATCGTCCGGCTGCGCCCGCTCTCGGCCGACGAAGCGGTGGTCGACTACATCAGCGCGGGGGCGCCGCCGCGGCACGCCCCCGCCTGGGATGATGTCAGGGACCGGCTGCGCGGCTCACCGGACGGCCCACTGGCTCGGGCGCTGAGCACCCCGCTCATGGTGGCGCTGGCGCGCAGCGTCCACGGCCCCGCCGACCGGAGCCCCGAGCCGCTGCTGCGGACGGCCGACGTCGAGGCGCACCTGCTGCACGCGTTCTTCGGGACCGTCTATGACGACCGATTATGGTCGGCGGACCAAGAGCTGCGGGAACGGGCTCGCCCCTACCACCGGGGCGATGCTCCGCTCCGGTGGCTGGGCTTCCTCGCCTCCCGTATGGGACGGGCCCACCGGGCCACGCTGGCGTGGTGGGAGTTGCGGTGGTTCGCCGCCCCGTTCGGGGTCGAGGCGGGCTGGGGAGCCGCGGTCGGTGTGGCCCTGGCTCTGCTGGTCGCCCCGCTGGGGTGGCGCGGGCTCGGGCTCGTGGCCGGGCCGGCCCTCGGGCTGCTGTTCGGTGTCGGATTCGACCTCGCCTACGCCAGCGTGCGCCGGGCGTGGTCTCCGCAGCGCTCGGTCGGCGGATTCCGTGCCGCGGTCGCCCCGGCGACGATCGGACGATGGCTCGCCACGGGGTACCTGGTCCTCGCGTTCGCCCTGGCGGCGGGATCGGGGCTGCTGGCCCTCGCCGGTGCCGCCGGCCGGTGGTCGCCGCCTGCTGCGCCACCGGTCGACCCGCGCGCGTCCGCTCTGGGGCTGCTCATCGCCGTCACCGTCGCGATCGCCGCGGGAATCGTGATCGGCCTGGTGGCCGGGGTTCTGCTGAGCCGCCCGAAGGTGGAGGTCCGATTCGCCACGGTGCGGGCCGCCACCCCCGCGAGCACCCTGGCCCGGGATCGGGTCGCGAGCCTCGCCCTGATGGCGATGTTCGGTGTGGCCGTCGCCTTCTGCTCGGGCGCCGGCGCGACGCTGGCGTTCGGTGGTGACCTCGTCATGGGCGGGTGGACGGCCGGAACCGCGCTGGTCCCGGGCGGCGTCGCGGCCGCGATGATGTTCACCGCGTGGACGCCCTATGTCCCGGTGCGATTGTGGCTCGCCGCCGGCGGCAGCCTGCCGCTGCGCCTCGGCACCTTCCTCGCCGACGCCCACCGCTGGGAGGTACTCCGCCAGATCGGGGCCCACTACCAGTTCCGGCACGACGCGCTGCTGCGGTACCTGGAACATCACCAGGAGACCCCCGACCGGCCGCCGCGCGACCGACCCGACGCGACCTAGCGACGCCGCGGGTCGGTCGTGGGTCAGCGCAGGACGGTGTCCCCCTTCGGGCCGCGCAGGACGGCCTCCAGGACCGGTTCCGGGCCCTCGTCGAGGGTCAGTCGCACGCCCAGTGCGGCCAGCGACCGTCCCACCGCCTTGGGGTCGGGGTGCTCGGCGCGCACGGACACCAGTTCCAGGGTGGGCAGGTCGCCCAGGCCGGGCTGTGGGGTGGCGCCCCAGTCGATGAGGAAGGGCACCGGCGCCGGGTAGGTCCGGTCCTCCCGTTTGGCCAGTGACCAGTGCAGTTCGCCGCCGTCAGGTGTGGCCCGCGACCACGGCTTGGGGTCGCCCGGGTCGTAGCCCGCTGCACGGGCGCGGGCCACCGCGTCGTCCAGGTCCCGCACGCCCACCGCGAAGGTGGCCAGGTGCGGTCGCTCCAGGTGGGCCAGGCCGAACACCGGCACCGGGCCGGAGCCGGCCCGCTGCGGGTCGGGGCCGATGATCTCCAGGTAGTGCGGTGCCCGCTCCCCATTGCGGGTGAGCGCCACCAGGGTGTTGGCGCTGCCCACCGGGTGCCGCCCGCCCGGTTTCGGGCGCACGCCGGTCAGCTCCTCGAATGCGGCCGAGGCCGCCTCCAGGTCGGGCACCGCGTAGACCAGGTGGTCGAGCGTTTCGGGAAAACCCATTCATCTCACCTTTCCGTCGGAGCGTACGGGCTCCCCCTGGGGAGCCCTCGGGCCGGTCGGCCCGGTCGGTGCAGGGGCGTGCCGGACGCTGCCGGTGGCCGCCTGGTGGCCGGGGATGGCGTCGATGAGCGCTCGGGTGTAGTCGTGGCGGGGGGCGGAGAAGACGTCCCCCACCGGCCCGGACTCCACCGCTCGGCCCCGGGTCATCACGGTGACGGTGTGCGCCAGGCGCCGCACGACCGCCAGGTCGTGGGAGATGAACAGGTAGGTGGTGCCCAGTTCGTCCTGGAGGCGTTCGAGCAGGTCGAGAATGCGCGCCTGGACGGTGACGTCCAGGGCGGAGACGGGTTCGTCGAGCACCACCACATCGGGGCGCAGCACCAGGGCGCGGGCGATGGCGACGCGCTGGCGCTGCCCGCCGGACAGCTCCCGGGGGCGGTGGCCGCGCAGGTGGCCGGGCAGGGCCACCCGGTCCAGGAACTCCTCGACGGTGGCGGCGCGTGCGCCGCGGTCGCCGATGCCGTGGTTGCGCAGGGGTTCGGCGACGATGTCGCGCACGCTCCGGCGGGGGTCCAGCGACCCGTAGGGGTTCTGGTACACCAGTTGCAGGTTGCGCCGCAGCTCGCGCAGGTCGCGGCGGGACAGGCCGGCGAGGTCGCGGCCGGCGACGGTGACGTGCCCGGAGGTGGGCCGGGTCAGGCCCATGACGACGCGGGCGGTTGTGGTCTTGCCCGATCCGGACTCGCCGACGAGGGCGTGGGTGGTTCCGGGGGCGACGGTGAAGGAGACGCCGTCGACGGCGCGGAAGGGGTCGCGGCGGGAGCCGAAGTCCTGGACGAGGTCGCGGACGTCGATCGCCGGCCGGAGCTGCGATGCGGCCGGTGCGGGGGTGGGCCCCGCATCGGTGCGGGACGGCGCGTGGATCCCTGTTCGCCCGTCCGTGGCGGCCGGCGCGCGGCTGCGCCCGGCCGCCGTGAGGGACGGGGCGTCGGCCAGCAGGGTGCGGGTGTAGTCGTCGGCGGGCCGGGTGAGGACGGTGGCCGTGGGTCCGCTCTCGCGCACCCGGCCGTCCTTGAGGACGACGACCCGGTCGGCGCGGTCGGCGGCCACCGCCAGGTCGTGCGTGACCAGCAGGACCGCGGTGCCGTCCTCGCGGCGCAGGTCGTCGAGCAGGTCCAGGACGGTCCTCTGGACGGTGACGTCCAGGGCGCTGGTGGCCTCGTCGGCGATGACCAGGTCCGGGCGCAGGGCGATGGCCGCGGCGATGAGGACGCGCTGGCGCATCCCGCCGGAGAGCTCGTGCGGGTACTGGCGGGCGCGGCGCACGGGGTCGGGGATGCCCACGCGTTCCAGCAGCTCCAGCACCCGGGCGCGGACGCGGCGCCGGTCGCCCCACCGGTGGATGTCCAGCGCCTCGGCAAGGGTGTCGCCGATGCGCTTGACGGGGTTGAGGGAGTCGCCGGGGTCCTGGGGGACCAGGCCGATGCGGGCGCCGCGCACCGCCTCCATGCGCCGCTCCCCCCACGCGGTGATGTCGGTGCCGTTGAGGAGGATCCGGCCGCCCAGGACGCGGCCGTTTCCGGGCAGCAGCCCGATGACGGACTGGGCGGTGGTGCTCTTGCCGGACCCGGATTCGCCGACGACGGCGACGACCTCGCCGGGGTCCACGGTGAGCGATACCCCGTGCAGGACGCGGGTCTCGGTGGTGCGGCCGGTGTAGGCGACGGACAGGTCCTCGACCGCCAGCACGGGCGTGCCGGGGTCGGGCGCGGCGATGTCGGCGGCGGTGGGGTGTGCGGTGCGGGTCATGGTGTCCCCCGTCGTGCGATCGCGGCGCTGATGCGGTTGGCGGCGAGGACGACCGCGACCACGACGAGGCCGGGCAGGGTCGTCAGCCACCAGGAGGTGGCGACGTAGTCGCGTCCCTCGGCGATCATCAGCCCCCATTCGGGGGTGGGCGGGGGCGCGCCGTAGCCGAGGAACCCCAGGGTGGAGATGGCGAGGATGGCGGTGCCGAATTGCAGGGCCGCCAGGGCCGCCACGGAGGTCATCGAGTTGGGCAGGACGTGGCGCACCAGAACGGCGGGCAGGCGGCCGCCGGAGACGAAGGCGGCCTCGACGTAGTCGGTGCGGCGGACCCGGATCACCTCGGATCGGGCCAGGCGGGCGAAGGCGGCGACCCCGGCGACGCCGACGGCGACGGCGATCTGGGTGGTGCCGAAGCCCAGGACGATGACGACGCTGAGCGACAGCAGCAGGGCGGGGACGGCCAGGAGCACGTCCACGATGCGCATGAGGACGTCGTCGACGATGCCGCCGACGGCCCCGGCGGTGGCGCCGATGAGGGTGCCCAGGACCAGGCCGACGGTGACGGCGACCAGGGCGCCCGACAGCGAGTGGACCGAGCCGTGCACAACGCGGGTGAACACGTCGCGGCCGGTGGCGTCGGTGCCGAACCAGTAGTGGGCGCCGGGCGGGTGCAGGGCGTCGGCGGCCACGCCGGTGGTGGGGCCGGCGGAGGTGAACAGGCCCGGGGCCAGCGCCCAGGCGACCGCGACCGCGATGACGGCGATCGCGAGCACGGTGGCGGGTTCCCAGCGGCGCAGGCGCCGCCACAGCGGCAGCGGGGTCCGGTGGGGTGCGGAGGGGGTGGGGTGGTTCATGCGGTGGCGCCCGCCTTGTTCCTCAGACGTGGGTCCAGTACCGGGTAGAGCAGGTCGACGATCAGGTTGATGAGGACGAACACGGTGGCGGCGAGCAGGACGACCGCTTGGAGGACCGCGACGTCCTGCTGGGCGACGGCCTGTTCGGTGAGGCGGCCGATCCCGGCCCGGCCGAAGACGGTCTCGGTGACCACGGCGCCGCCGACGAGTTCGCCGAACAGCACCCCGGCCATGGTGAGGGTGGGCGGCAGGGCGTTCTTGGCGACGTTGCGCCACAGCACGCGGGAGCGGCTCGCGCCGCGGGCGCGCACCACGGTGACGAAGGGGCGGGTGTGCACGTCGTCGATGCTGCGGGTGAGGATCTGGGCCAGGGGTGCGGCGATGGGCACGGCGAGGGTGAGCACCGGCAGGATCAACCCCTCCACCGGGCCGGGGCGCACGACCGCGACCAGGCCCAGCTGGAAGGAGAACACCTGGACGAGGACGATGCCCAGCCAGAACACCGGCACCGAGACGAACAGGGACGGCACGGCACGTAGCGAGCCGCGGATCCAGGCCAGGCGCGGGTAGGTGGACAGGAACGCGATGGCCGCGGCGAGCAGGGCGGCGGCGGCGAAGCCGAGGACGGCGAGCAGCAGGGTGTGGGGCAGCGCTTCGGCCAGCAGCAGCCGCACGGGGGTGCCGGTCTGCACGGAGTGGCCGAAGTCGCCGCTCAGGAACCCGAGCAGGGTGTGCAGGTACTGCTGGTACAGCGGGGCGTCGACGCCGTAGGCAGCGCGCAGGGCGGCGATCTGCTCGGGGGACAGCCCCAGTTCGGGGTTCTCGAACTTGATCATGACGGCGTCGCCGGGCATGGCCTGGAGCAGGATGAAGGCGGCGGTGAACGCGGCGAGCAGGACCACGAGGGCCTGCCCGGACCGCCGTAGAGCGTGGTTCAATCCGACCTCTTCGGATGTGTGTGGTGGCGGGTGGCGGGGCCCGCCCCGGAGACCGGGGCCGGGGCGGGCGCGGGGTCAGTCCGCCAGCCACGCCTCGTGGAAGGCGGGCCGGCCCACCGACTCGAAGGCGAGGCCGTGCACGTAGGGTGCGCTGCCGTAGACCTGGGGCTCTTCGAACAGGGGGATGACGTAGGCCTGTTCGGCCAGGTACTCCTGGACGGCGGCGGAGGCGGCGTCGCGTTCGCCGGGGTCGGGGGTGGAGGCCACCTCTTCGAGGAGTTCCTCCAGTTCCGGGTCCTCGATGGAGTCGTCGCCGGGGTCGCGGTTGAGGAGGGTGTTGCGGTTCTGCGAGTGGAACTGGCTCTTGATGACGTCGAGGTCGGCGCGCCCCACCATGGAGTGGTAGATCTGCACCTGGTCGGGGTCGTTGATTGCTTCGGCGTAGGTCCCCGCGTCGGCGGTGAGGATCTGGAGGTCCACGCCGATCCCGGCGAGCTGCTGGCTGATGAGGGTGAGCGCCTCGAATGAGCGGGGCTGGGGTGCGGCCTCGTTGACGACGAGGGTCAGCGGGGTGCCGTCCTTTTCGCGGATCCCGTCGGGGCCGGGGGTCCACCCGGCCTCCTCCAGCAGGTCGGCGGCGCGTTCGGGGTCGTGCTCCAGGTGCTGCGACTGGTCGGTGTAGCCCAGGGCGGTGCTGCTGAGGATGGAGGTGGCCACCGGGTAGCGGTCGGTGTAGACGGTGTCGACGACCTCCTGGCGGTCGATGCCGGCGATGAGCGCCTGGCGGACCCGGATGTCGGAGAGGATCTCGTTGCCGAAGCGCAGCCCCAGGCTGTTGTTGACCCCGTTGGTCTGGGGCGCGTGGACGCTGAACCCGGCCTCTTCGACCTGCTCCTCGTCCTGGGCCTCGACGTAGCGGACGACGTCGGCCTGCCCGGAGGTGAGGGAGCCCACGCGGACGCTGTCCTCGGGGGTGACGCTGATGAGGATCTCGTCGAGGTGGGCGCGGCCCTGGTTGTCACTGCCGGGCGGGGCCCAGGCGTAGTCCTCTCGGGCGGTGAGGGTGAGCTCGGTGCCGACCTCCTCTTCGGTGATGACGAAGGGGCCGGTGCCGATGATCTCGGTGGAGTTGCCGGGGCCGAAGTCCTCGAAGGCCCGTTCGAGGGTCTCTGCGGAGAGGATGCCGGAGTTGATGGTGGAGGTGGCCTGGAGGAAGCCGGGCGAGGGCTCCTTGAAGTGGAAGCGCACGGTGGTGTCGTCGACGACCTCGCTGCGCTCGTAGTTGTTGATCGCCTCGGAGACGATGAGGGCGCGGTCCTGGTCGCCCAGCCCGTAGAGGTCGAAGTTCGCGGCGACGACCTCGGCGGTCAGGGGTGAGCCGTCGGAGAAGGTGACGTCGTCGCGCAGGGTGAAGGTGTATTCGGTGGCGTCGTCGTTGACCTCCCAGTCGGTGGCCAGCCAGGGCTCCAGCTCCAGGGTCTCGGGGTCCTGGTGGACGAGCCGGTCGGTGATGTTGTTGACGAGTCCGCCGTTGGGGTAGAAGCCGGCCGAAGGCGGATACAGGCTGTCGTGGGCCTGGTGTTCGAGGTAGACCAGGCTGCCGCCGGTGACGGGCTCGCCGTCTGCGCCGGCGGAGGAGTCCTGACCGCAGCCGGTGAGCGCCAGGACGGCGAACGCGGCCACCAGGGCCAGGGCGCGGACCGACGTGGTGGAGTGGGACACGTTCTTCCTCTCAGGGGGAGGGCCGGCGCGGGCGACCGTTCGCGGGGGCGAGGCAGGGTACGGGGGGCGCTTGCGTCCGTCGGGCGGGCCGGCGGGCGCCTGGTCGCGCTCGGGAGCACCCCACCGCCGCACGAGGGTTGCTGTTCCGCCCGCCGAGCCGGACAGCGGAACTCTGGACCACGAGCAGAAAACATACCATATGGGTAGGAAAAATAGGTTTTCGGCTCGGTGTCACGTTCCGGCGGGACGTATCCGGAGCCGGTTCACGGCGCCGTCGAGGCCGATGACGGCGCCGCGTTCGCCGCCGGCGATGAGCGAAGGGGCGCAGGTGGCCCCGCGGACACAGCGCGCGGCGGCCCATCGGGTGACCCTGAAACCGACAATCGTTTGCCACCCGCGCCGGAGCCCCGGCTCCGGAGCGGGCCCTCCGGGGAAGGCCGTATGCCACCATGAGGGGACACCGACCTTGACGAGGAGAACCGTGGCCCCCGAGGAGCACCACAGCGCGGCGCGACGCTCGAACGGCAACCGGAAGCCACACGCCACCATCTACGACATCGCCCGGCATCTCGGGGTGAGCCCCTCGACGGTGTCGCGGGCGCTCAACAAGCCGGGGCGGATCAACGCCAAGACCGAGCAGCGGATCCGCGAGGCGGCCGCCGAGCTCAACTACCGCCTCAACCCCATGGCGCGGGCGCTGCCCACCGGGCGGACCAGCACCATCGGGCTGATCCTCTCCGACATCACCAACCCGGTCTACTTCACCCTCGTGCGCGGCGCCGAGCGCATCGCCGCGGCCGCGGGCTACACGCTGGTCCTCGCCGAGTCGCAGGAGTCCGTCGAGCTGGAGGCGCAGACGGCCGAGCGGCTCCTGCTGTCCGTCGACGGGCTGGTCCTGGTCTCCTCCCGGATGGACGACGACCACATCGAGGCGCTGGCCGACCGCAAGCCGCTCATCACCGTCAACCGGCGGGTGGGGGCGGTTCCGGGGATCGTGCCCGATGTCGTGCCCGGCATCCGCGACGCCCTGGACCACTTGGCGTCGCTGGGCCACCGGTCCATCGCCTTCCTGTCGGGGCCCGGCGTGTCGTGGATGAACGAGCTCCGCTGGAACACGCTGCTGGACGAGGCGCCCGAGCGCGGGATGGCGATCGTGGAGATCGGCCCCAACGACCCGACCCGCGACGGCGGCCGCGCGGCGCTGCGCCGGGTCCGGGCGTCGGGGGTCACCGCGGTGGTGACCTACAACGACCTGATGGCCATCGGCCTGCTCGACGCCTACCGCGGCGCCGGCATGGACATCCCCGGCGACCTGAGCATCGTGGGCTTCGACGACATCTTCGGGTCGGACTTCACCTCCCCGCCGATGACGACGATCCGGACCCCGCTCGACCTCGCGGGCGAGGAGGCGGTGCACCGGCTGATCGCCACCACCGCCGAGGACGCCGGGGAGGCAGGGCAGGCCGGTGCCCCGGAGCCCCGGCGGGTCGGCACCGAGTTCATCCTGCGGGGGTCGACGGCGGCCCCCGGCCGCTGACGGCGTCGACGGATCGGGCGGCGAGCGGTTCGAGACGCCGGGGCCGGCTCATCCGGGCAGGGGGCGGCGGTCCGAGAGGGAGCCGGGTCCGCCTCGGAGGGTCGTGCCGTCGGGGAAGCGGACCTCCGCCGCCGACCCCGGGGGCACGTCGACGGTGATCGCGAGGTCGCCGTCCTCGATGCGCCAGCCGACGGTGATGGTGCCCTGGGGGCTCTCGAACGTGCCGCGCGCCCAGGTGAGCGAGGGGTCCACGGCCGGGGCGACGGTGAAGGACTCCCACGCCACCGACCCCGGTGCCTGCCGCAGCCCGAGGGTGTGGGTGTGCAGGAAGCCCACGACCGCCCCCTTGCTGTAGTGGTTGAGCGACGCGGTGGCGGTTCCATCGGCGTCGACGCCGTCCCAGTCCTCCCAGATGGTGGTCGCGCCGCGGTCGAGCATGCCGAGCCAGGACGGGGAGGTCCGCTGGTGCAGCAGCGCGTAGGCGGTGTCGGCGTGGCCGGTGTCGGCGAGCACGGGCAGCAGGTCGGCGGTGGAGAGGAACCCGGTGCCCAGGTGCCCGCCGGCCTCGGCGATGAGCGCCACCAGGCGGTCGGCGGCGCGCGCCCGCAGGTGGGTCGGCACCAGGCCGAAGGCGAGGGCGCGCACGTGGGCGGCCTGCGTGTCGGGGGTGATGCGCCCCTGCGGGTCGCAGAACTCGCTTCGCCACGCCGCCCGCACCTGCTCGGCGATCGCGCTGTAGCGCCCGGCGTCGCCGGAGCGGCCCAGGACGCCGGCGATCGCGGCGAGGGTCTGCACGGAGCGGAAGAGGTAGGCGGTGCCGACCTCGCCCTTGTCGGCCAGGTACCAGGCGCGGGGGTCGGCCTGGATCGGGTCGATGAGGGAGCCGTCGGCCGCGCGCTTCTTGGGCTCCAGCCACTCCCCCCAGTGGAAGGAGCCGTCCCAGATGAACTCCTCGTGCGGCAGCGGCTGCGCCGAGCGCTCGATCCGCGAGGGGTGGCGGGCGGTGCGCGCGGTCGTCAGCGCCCATTCCACCCAGCGCACCATGGCGTCCCAGTTCTCGGCGAGGACCGCGTGGTCGCCGTAGGTCTCGTACATCACCCAAGGCACGAGCACGATGGCGTCGCCCCAGCCGGCGGAGCCGGTGATCCCGTCGGCCAGCGGATCGTCGCGGTGGACCTTCCGCCGTGCCGGGTCGGGTGCGATGTTGGCGATGCGGCCGTCGTCGAGCTGGTCGTCGCGGACCGAGCGCAGCCACTTGCGGCTGAAGCCGGCGACGTCGTAGAGCCGGGCGGCGGTGGGGGCGAAGACCTGGTAGTCGCCGGTCCAGCCGGCCCGTTCGCGGGTCGGGCAGTCGGTGGGGACGTCGACCGCGTTGCCGCGGAAGCTCCAGTCGGCCGCCGCGTGGAGGCGGTCCAGGTCGGGGTCGCTGCACGCGAAGGTCGCGGTCCGGCGCAGGTCGGTGTGGACGACCTGCATGGTGAGGGCCGAGGGGTCGAGCGGCGCCCCGCCCCGGGTGAGGCGGGCGTAGCGGAACCCGTGGACGGTGTGGCGCGGCTCGAACACCTCCCCGGGCTCGCCTGACGCGATCACCTCGTCGCGCTGGACGAAGCGGAAGGGCGGTTCGCCGGGCCGCATGCTGTCGAGGTGGGTGGTGGTCAGGTCGCCGTCGGTGTCGAGGTGCTCGCCGTGGTCGATCACGGTGCGGGTGCCGGCCGGGCCCGGGTCGCGCAGGGTGATCCACCCGCTGGCGTTCTGCCCGAAGTCGGCGATGTGGGCGCCGCCGGGCAGGCGGGTCACCGAGCGGGGGGCGATCTGCTCGATGCGGCGGACCGGCGGCGCCGGTGACCAGCCGATGGGCGGTGCGATGACGGCGTCGATGCGGACCGGGCGCTCGCCGGTGGGCGCTGCGGTGCGGTCGGTGGTCTGGCCGTCCATGAGGTCGGCCCGGGTGATGTCGCCGGTCCGGAAGGTCCAGTCCGAGCCGGTGCGGATGGTCTCCGCGGTCCCGTCGGTGTAGCGAAGGTGGAGTTCGAGGCGGGCCGCGGTCGTCGTGCCCCAGGTGGCGGGGGTGCGCCAGGGGCCGGTCCGGCCGCGGTACCAGCCGTCGGAGAGGATCACCTCCAGCAGGTTGGTGCCCGGCCGCAGCGACGCCGCGACGTCGGCGGCCTGTGCGTAGAGCGTGTGGGCGTAGGAGGTGGAGCCGGGGGCGAGTTCGGCGGTACCGGCGCGCTCGCCGTTGACGAACGCCTCGTACACGCCCAGGGCGGTGGAGTAGAGCCGCGCCCTGGCGACCTCGCGCCGCACCTCGAAGCGCCCGGTCAGCACGTAGGCGGGGCGGGTCCCCGGATCCGGGACCGCGTCCTCGTGCGGCGAGATCCACCGGGCCGACCAGTCCTCGTCCCACAGCCCGGCCTCGAACGCGTGCCACGCCGACCACCCCGATACCCTGCCGGCCGCGCGCACACGCACGCCCCAGGTGACCTCTTCGCCGCTGCGCAGCGGCCGCCACGGCCACTCCACGAACAGGTGACGGGACGAGGATGCGCCGGCCGGCGGCCGGCCGGCGCCGTCGATGCGCGCCCGCAGCTCGTAGCCCTCCTGGCCGCTCCACCCGGGCGGGAGCTTCCAGGACAGCATCGGCCGGGGCCCGGAGACCGGGAACCGGTCGCCGCCGCTGTCGGTGCGGAGGTCGTGGGGCGGGGGCTCCATCTGTGCTCCTCGGGGGGGTCGGGGCGGTCGTGCGCGGTTCCGCCCGGCGGTCAGCGGACGGATTTGACGCGGGTGAAGATGATCAGGCCGCCGATGAGGGCGAGTACCGCGCCGGACAGGTAGAGGACCGTGTAGTTCTGTTCGCCGCCGGTGGCGCCGATCGCGATGATGAACGGTGCGAGCAGCGGGGCGAGCCCGCTGGGGATCTTCTGGGAGAACGCGTTGACCGCCATGTAGCGGCCCGCCTCCGCTCGGCTGGGCAGGATGGCCAGGACGATGGCCTGGTCGACGGCGCCGAACGCGGCGATCGCGAGCTGCATCAGCAGGGCGCCGGCCATGAGGACCGGGAAGCTGTAGGCGAACGCCTCGACAACGGCGCCCGTGACGAAGAGCAGCGCCCCGATGAGGGTGAACAGCCTGCGGCGGCCCAGCTTGTCGGAGAGGTAGCCGCCGCCGACCGCACCGGCCATGGCCGTGGCCACGCCGACGGCGCCGATGACCGCGACCGTCCCCGCCACTTCACGCACCGGGAGGTCGAGCCGTTGGGCGTAGAAGAACGTGGCGAACGCCGTGTTGAAGTAGAGGCCCATGAAGAAGATGAACCGGCCGAGCCAGTTCCAGCCGAAGTCGGGGTGGGCGCGCGGGTTGAACGCGTAGCTGGCGACCAGCGTTCGCACCGAGACGCCCGCCTTGGCGGCCATGCCCCGCGAATCGGCCTCCCTGCCGATGACGAGGAAGACGGCCACGAGTGCTGCTCCGACGGCCCCGGGCAGCAGGAAGACGAGCGTGGTGCTCCACGTCACCGTGGAGACGAGTCCGATGCCGATGATCGGCGCCGCCTGGGCGCTGAGGCCGGTCAGGCCGGAGATCCGGCCGCGCTGCTCCTCGGGGATGCGGTCGGCCTGCGTGTTGAGGATGGCCTGGCCCACGGAGGCCCATCCGACCATGGCCAGCACCCAGCTGACACCCACGAGGGGCAGGTTGGGGGCGGCGGAGATCCCGCCGAGAGCCAGGAGGCCAAGGAGGGCGCCGCCGATCATGAAGGGGCGGCGGCGCCCGATGCGGGTACGGGTGCGGTCGCTCCAGACCCCGAGGAGGGGGCTGAGGAAGATGTAGGTGAACTGGGCCGTGCCGGTCACATAGCCCAGGACCTCTTCGCGGCCGGGGGCGAGGTCGTCGATGCGGACGGCGAGGGAGTAGGTCATCGGCACGATGTAGGCCATGGAAACGCCGAAGTTGGCGGCCACCATCCAGAAGATGAAGCTCGCAGGTGCCTTCTCCTGCGGCTGGTCGGCCTGGGCGGCGGGCGGCGGGCCGCCGTCGGTGGGCGGGCGGGGGCGGGGGGCGGTGGGCAGCGGTGCGGGGTCGGATGCGGCGGGCTCTTCCTGGGCGGACAGCGGGTCCTTCGGCATGAGGACCGCCTCCTTCGCAGCGAAAGGTGGGGGGAGCGGCCGCGCACGTCACCAGTCGTGGACGGTGCCGTCGGCGAGCCGGTTGTAGGGGAGATAGGCGCGGACGTAGGGATGCCGTCCGGCCTCGTCGAGGTCGAGTTCGACACCGAGCCCGGGCTCATCGCCGGGGTGGAGGTGGCCGTCGCGCCAGGTGAAGGACTGCCGGAAGACGGCGTCGGTGGCCGCGCCGTGGCGCATGTACTCCTGGATGCCGAAGTTGTGGATGGCCAGGCCGAGGTGCATCGCGGCCGCCATGCCGACGGGCGAGATGTCGGTGGGGCCGTGCATGCCGGACTTGATCTGGTACTGGGCGGCGTAGTCCAGCACCTTCTTGAGGTGGCTGATGCCGCCGGTGTGGGTGACCGCGCTGCGCACGTAGTCGATGAGCTGCTCGCGGATGATCTGCTGGTAGTCCCAGACGGTGTTGAAGACCTCGCCGATGGCCAGCGGTGTCGTCGTGTGGTGGCGCACGAGCCGCAGCGCCTCCTGGTTCTCGGCGGGGGTGACGTCCTCCAGCCAGAACAGGTCGTAGGGTTCGAGCGACTTTCCGAGCTGCGCGGCCTGGACGGGGGTGAGCCGGTGGTGGGCGTCGTGCAGCAGCGGGAGCTCGGGGCCGAACTCGTTGCGGACGGCTTCGAACACCCCGGGCACGTGGCGCAGGTAGGCGCGGGTGTCCCAGTCCTCCTGGTTGGGCAGGGCGCCGCGCTGGGCGGGCTCGTGGTCGTAGCGCACCCCGGTGTTGGCGGCGGAGGTGGCGTTGGAGGCGATGCCGTAGATGGAGTTGAGCCCGGGCACGCCGGTCTGGATCCGGATGGCGCGGTAGCCCTGCTCCTGGTGGGCGCGGACGCTGTCGAACAGCTCCTCGAGGTCCTTGCCGGAGGCGTGGCCGTAGGCGAGCAGCCCGTCGCGGGAGGCGCCGCCGAGCAGCTGGTAGACGGGCATGCCGGCGGCCTTACCCTTGATGTCCCACAGCGCCGTGTCGACGGCGGCGATGGCGGCCATCGTGACGGGGCCGCGGCGCCAGTAGGCGCCGCGGTAGAGGAACTGCCAGGTGTCCTCGATGCGCGATGCGTCGCGGCCGATCAGCAGCGGGACGACGTGGTCCTGGAGGTAGGCCACCACGGCGAGCTCGCGGCCGTTGAGCGTGGCGTCGCCCAGCCCGGTGAGGCCGTCGTCGGTGGTGAGCCTGAGGGTGACGAAGTTGCGGTCGGGGCTGGTGACGACGACGTCGGCGCGGTCGATGATCATTGGGTTTCCTCGCTGGTCGGTTTGCGGCCGCCGATGCGCCTCCAGCGCTCGCGGAGTGCGCGGGCGGCCGCCTTGGGGCGCCGGTCGCGGGTGAAGACGCCCTTGCGGTTGCCCTCCACCCGGTGGATGCCGTTGGAGGTCTGGAAGTCGGCGAAGTTCCACACGTGCTCGCCGACGACCTCGGGGACGCGGTCGAAGACGCGGTGGTACATGGCCAGGAGGGCCTGCTGGTACTCCTCGGTCCAGGGCGCGTCCCAGATCGAATGGGCGCCCGGCAGGGTGTCGGCGCCGTACTCGGTCATGATGACCGGCTTGGCGAACTTCCCGGCCCAGGCGCGCAGGTCCTGCTCCAGATAGGCTTCGGCGGCGGCGAGGTCGCCGGTGGCGACGTACCAGCCGTAGTAGCGGTTGAGGCAGACCACGTCGATCAGGTCGGCGATGCGGTCGTTCTCGGAGGTCGCGAAGATGACCGTGGCGATGGTGACCGGCCGGGTGGGGTCGAGTTCGCGTGCCAGCGAGATGAGCGGTTCGAAGTACTCGCGCGCGCCCGGCTCGTGCGAGGCCGGCTCGTTGGCCAGGCACCACATGACGACGCTGGCGTGGTTCTTATCGCGGGCGACCAGCTCGCGCAGGTGCGCGGCGTGGGCCGCCCGGGTCTGCTCGCCGAAGGTCTCGGGCGAGAACGTCGGTTGTGCGCCCTGCCCGGTGAGGCCGCCGGTGACGGCGAGGTTGAGCCCCACCGCGGCGGTCTCGTCGATGACGACGATCCCGTGCCGGTCGGCGAAGTCCAGCACCTCCTCGGCGTAGGGGTAGTGCGAGGTGCGGAAGGAGTTGGCGCCGGCCCAGTCCAGCAGCTGGAAGTCGTGGACGAGGTAGGCGTCGTCGTGGCCCCTGCCCCGCACCGGGGTGTCCTCGTGCTTGCCGAAGCCGGTGAAGTAGAACGGTTCGCCGTTGATGAGGAACTCGGTTCCCCGGACCTCGACGGTGCGCACCCCGAAGGGCTGAGGGTAGCTGTCGACGACGGTGCCGCCGTCGTGCACCTCGGCGACGAGGTCGTAGAGGTAGGGCGCTCCGGGCCGCCAGAGGGTCGCGTCCGCGATGCGCAGGCGGCCGGCCGGCCCCGCGCCGGTGGCGACCTCGGCGCCCGCGGCATCGAGCACGCGGACCACGACGTCGGCGTCGCCGGTGGTGGTGACGGTGTAGTCGACGGTTCCGGCGGTGCCGTCGACGCCCGTGACGACGGTGACGTCGGCGATCCGCAGGGCGGGGGCGCTGTGGAGCCACACCGAGCGGGTGAGACCCGCGTAGTTGTAGAAGTCGTGCAGGTAGGTCTGGGCGCGGCAGCCGTCCTGGGCCACGGTGACGGTGCCCGGCGGCAGCGTGGTATCGGTCAGCCGGTTGTCGACCGCCACGGTCAGCCGGAAGGCCTCCCCCGCCTCGACGTGGCCGGTGATATCGGCTTCGAAAGGGGTGTGGCCGCCGGTGTGCTCGGCGACGAGGGCGTCGCCGATGTAGACGCTGCCCGCGTGGGTGGCGGCGTCGAGGCGGACGAAGATGCGCTCCCCCGCCCAGCCGCGGGGGACGCGCACGTCGCGCTGGTACCAGACGCGGCCGACGTGGTCGCGGATCGCCTGGTCGGCGAAGAGGTCGTTGTAGCTCGCCGGTACGGCGGCCTCCAGCGTGCCCGGGAGCGGGCCGCTCCACGGCGCGGCCTCGGCCTCGTCGTCCACGGCGAACCGCCAGATCCCGTCCAGGCTGACCAGCTCGCGGGTGGCGGTGGGTCGGGGCTTGAGCATTGCGGCTCCTCCTACGCGGCGGTGCGGGGGCGGCCCGGAGTGGTCCGAGGGAAACACGGCGGAGCGAGATTTGGCAAGCGATTGCCAAAAGATGTTTCGGGAGCGTTGCGAATTCCCTGGATGCACGCCCTAGGCGTCAGAGGCCGCCGCGCCGGGCGACGCCGCCCAGCCACGCGAGGCTCGGCTTCGGATGGCGCTCGAACGTCTCGCGGTCGACGGCGATGAGCCCGAACGTCGGCTCCCAGTGCCCCCACTCGTAGTTGTCGAGCGCGCTCCAGTGCAGGTATCCGCGCACGTCGATTCCGTCCTCCAGCGCCGCGGACACGTGCCGCAGCGCTTCGGCGGTGTAGGCGATGCGCCGGGTGTCGTCGCCCGTGGCGATGCCGTTCTCGGTGACGAGCAGGGGGATGCCGCCGGTCGCCTCCCACGTGTGCCGCAGGGCGATGCCGATGGCGTCGGGCCGGTAAGCCGTGCCGACGAGCGTGTTGTCGGGGTGCGGCGGGTAGGGCTCGATGCCCTCGGCCGTCACCCACTGGCTCGAATAGGACTGCACGCCCACGAAGTCGTCGCCGCGCGCGCCCTCCAGGTAGAGGTCCTCCCAGATGTACTCGAGCTCGCGCAGCTTCGCCTCTCCGCCGGGGCGCGCGACGAACGCCCGGCTGGCGACCGTCCAGCCCACGGCGGCGTCCGTGCGTTCGCGGACGATATCGCGCACCGCGTGGTGGGCCTCCGCCAGGCGGGCGCCGACCTTGGGATCGGGCGGCGGGAGCGGCGGCCGGGGCCCTTCGTCCACGGTGGGGCTCTGCCAGTCGCCGGCCTGGCCCGACCGCATCGCGATCTCCAGGGTCGTCATCATGGCGAGCATGTTGGGCTCGTTCATGGTGGCCACCCACCCGACGTCCCCGAGGATGCCCGTGACGGCCGTGACGTAGGCCCGGAAGCGCTCGATGGCCCGGTCGCCCGTCCAGCCGCCCTCCTCGGCGAACCAGCGCGGGACGGTGAAGTGGTGGAGCGTGACCACGGGGGTGAGCCCGAGCCCGAGGGCGGTGTCGATCATCCGGCGGTAGTGCGCCAGCTCGGCCCGGGAGATGTGGCCGGGGACCGGTTCGATGCGCGCCCACTCGATGCCGAAGCGGTAGGCGGTGAGCCCGGCCTCGGCCAGCAGGCGCATGTCCTCGGGGTAGCGGTGATAGCTGTCGATGGCGTCGCCGCTGCGCTCCATCCCGGGCATGTGCCCTTCGCGGGCCCACCAGTCGCTGTTGACGTTGTTGCCCTCGACCTGGTGCGGCGCGGTGGCGGCGCCCCAGAGGAAGCCGGGCGGCAGGGGGGTCATCGTCGGGGGTCCCTTCTCTTCGGGGGCGGGTTTCAGCCGTGGGGGCGGCCGGCGGGCAGGCGGCGCAGTGCGTCCTCCACCCGGCGGCGGAAGTCATCGTCGCCGGCCAGGGCCGGGCTGAGGAGGGTGAGCAGGGCGGTGGGCGGGGACGGTGCGGCCAGGGCGCGCGCGATCTCGGCGGAGGCCGGTCCGCCGGCCGCGGGGTCCGCCATCACCGCGGCGATCCAGGCCGCCACGGGCAGGACGCAGCCCGACGCGGGCCGGGCGCGGGCGCGCTCGCGCTCGGCCACCGGGACCACGCGCAGGCGCAGCTTGGTGAGCGCGTCGTCGGCGATCTGGGCGAGCGGGTGCTCGATGCGCCGGTTGGCGAACCTCTCGATGAGGGCGCGGCGGTAGGCGGGCAGTCCCAGGCCGCCGGGCAGGTGGCGCACGGCGTCGTCCCACAGCCGCTCGACCGCGGCCCGGCAGGCGGGGTCGGCGATCGCGTCGGCGACCGTCCGGTGGCCGCGCAGGGAGCCCAGGGAGGCGAGCAGCGTGTGGGCGCCGTTGAGCAGCCAGAGCTTGCGGGCCTCATAGGGTCCGATGTCGCCGACGAACCGGGCGCCGGCGCTCTCCCAGTCGGGGCGGCCGGCCGGGAAGTCGCCGCAGAGGGTCCAGTCGGCGAACGGCTCGGCGACCACGGGCGCCGCGTCGTTCCATCCGGTCGCCGCCGCGATCTCACCGACCTCGTGCGGCCCGATCCGCGGCGTGATCCGGTCGACGGAGGTGGAGACGCAGGAGACCGCGCCGTCCACCCAGGCGGCGAGGTCCGGCGCGGCCTCCTCGGCGAGCCCGGCCAGGGCGCGGTGCAGGAGACCGCCGTTGTCGGGGAGGTTGTCGCACGAGACGACCGCCAGGGGCGGCGCACCGGCGCGGCGCCGCGCCTCCAGGCCCAGCAGCAGGCGGGCCAGCGGGGTCACCGGCCGGGCCCCGGCACCGCTGCCCCCGGCCCCGGCCGCGCGCAGGGCGGCGATGTCCGCGCGCACCACGGGGTCGTCGGTGTCGGGACCGCCGTCGGCGCGGACCCGGTAGCCGCTCTCGGTGATGGTGATGGTCACGACCGCGGTCCCGGGGGCGCGCAGCGCCGCTGCGAGCGCGTCGGTGCGCTGGCCCGGGTACACGGCGACGAGGTTGGGGACGATCTCGGTGCGGTCGCCCGCCGGGCCGCGTTCGACCAGCGTGTAGAGCCCGTCCTGCGCGGCGAGGCGGTCGGCCGCCCCGCTGCCGCGCCCGGTGAAGCCCGCGATCCCCCAGCCGGCGGCATCGGCGGCGTGGGCGGTGTAGGCGGCCTGGTGGGAGCGGGCGAACGCGCCGATGCCGAGGTGGACGATGCGCACCGGCGGCGCGGGAACGGCGTGGCCCGCGGCGCGCAGGGCGGCCCGGGAGAGGCGGGCGGCGGGCAGGACCGTGCTCATAGCTTGAACACCGCCCGCGGGATGGCGTCGACGAGGTCGTCGGCGATCCGCTCGGCGCGCGGCAGCGACAGCCGGCCCTGCCGGACCAGCCGGGCGAGGAAGGCGGCGTCGGCCCGGCGGGCGGTGTCGTGGCGGGCGGGGATGGACAGGAAGGCGCGGGTGTCGTCGATGAACCCCGATGTGCGGTAGAAGCCGGCGGTCTCGGTGACGGCCGAGCGGAAGCGGGCGATCGCGTCGGGGGCGTCGAGGAACCACCACGGTGCGCCCACGTAGACCGCGGGGTAGAAGCCGGCCAGCGGGGCCAGCTCGCGCGAGAAGGTCGTCTCGTCGACGGTGAACAGCACGATGTGCAGGTCGCGGCGGAGACCGAACCGTTCCAGGAGAGGGCGCAGGCCCTCGGTGAACGTGGTGGGCAGCGGGATGTCGTGCCCGGTGTCCGCCCCGAAGCGCTCCAGGGTGGGGCGGCTGTGGTTGCGGTGGACGCCGGCGTGGACCGTCATCACCAGGCCGTCGTCGACGCTCATGCGCGCCATCTGGAAGAGCATGTGCGCCAGGAACGCGCGCTGTTGAGCCGGATCGGCGGCGCCGGAGAGGACGGCCCGGAACAGGCGTTCGGCCTCGCCGGGGTCGAGGTCGGCGGTGAGGGGTTCGACGACGCCGTGGTCGGCCGAGACAGCGCCGTGCGCGATGAAGTGGGCCCGGCGCGATTCGAGGGCGGCCAGGTAGCCGGCGAAGGTGGCGGGCGCGCCGGTGGCGGCGAGCAGCCGCTCCACCCGGGCGGTGAAGCCGGGCTGGGAGGGGTCGAGGTAGGCGTCGGGGCGGAAGGTGGGGACGATGCGGCCGGGCAGGCCGGATTCGCGGAGTGCGCGGTGGTGGCCGAGGTCGTCGAGGGGGTCGTCGGTGGTGGCCAGCACCTCGATCCCGAAGCGCTCGAACAGCGCGCGGGGCCGGAAGGCGGGCTGCGCGAGCCGCTCGCAGATCTCGTCGTAGATGCGGTCGGCGGTCTGCGGCCCGAGCTCCTCCTCGATGCCGAGGACCCCCGACAGCTCCTCCTCCAGCCAGTAGCCGGTGGCGGTCCCGGCGAAGACGTGCCAGTGCTCGGCGAGCGTCCGCCAGATCTCGCGGGATCCGCCCTTGGGGGCGCCGGGGCCGATCCCCAGCGAGGCGAGGTCGGCCCCCGCGGCGTGGAGCAGGCGGGTGACGTAGTGGTCGTGGACGATGAAGAGTTCGGCCGGATCCTCGAACGGCGCGTCGGACCGCAGGAGCGCGGGGTCGACGTGGCCGTGCGGGGAGATGATCCGGCGCTCGGCGACGCGGTGGTAGAGGTCCCTCGCGATCGCCCGCGTGTCCGGTTCGACGGGCAGGAGCCGGTCGGGGTGAGTTCTTCGCAGGCCGAGCATGGACCCCATTGGAGCCCGCGGAACCACGTTTTGTCAATCGATTGCCATACGCGGTCTCGCGGGCCCCGCCCGGGCGGGAACGGGTCATCCGATCCCGAGCATGACCGTGCGCTGGTCGATCACCGCAGCACCAGCGGGAAGGGGTGGCGCGTCGTCACCGTCCACGGCACGCAGCCAAAGGTCGGTCCCGCGCGAGAAGAGGTCGTACTGCTTCAGGTCCTCCCATAGCCGGTACAGCAGATAGGTGCGGCCACAGGCACACGGCATCCCGGAGTAGGAGGACCCGATAGGACTCCGAACGTCACTGAGCCGGATACCCAGCTCGTCGTCGTCGGGATTTCCGCCCTTGACGACCTGGATCGTGGTAGTGGTGAGTTCCATCGTCGGGGGCATGCGGCCTCCTTGATAGGGCTCCAACGAGGAGCTAACTATACCACGCATTAATGCTAGGTATAGATACCAGGTATAGATACTCTATACTTCAGCGGAGACAGGAAGCGCGACCGAACAGAAGGACCACCCGTGCACGACAGGCTCGACCGGGGACCCGAGCGCCCCCTGTACGCACAGATCGCCGACCATTACCGCGACCGGATCACCCGCGGCGAACTCTCACCCGGCGACCGCTTGCCGTCGATCACCGCCATCGTGGAGAAGTGGGAGGTCTCCCAGCGGACTGCGCAGCGGGCGATCGAGACCTTGCGCGCGGAGAAACTCGTCACCGTCTCCCGGCCACACGGCACCCACGTCGCCCCCATGCGCGCCGCCCAGGGCGGACGCGACGTCATCGCCGAACCCACCGGCTCGGCCGACAGCGACGCCGTCGAAGTCCTCAGCGCCGACATCGTCGACGCGCCCGCTTACGTGGCCGACCTGCTGGGAATCGAGCCCGACGAAAGCGGCGGACGCAAGGCGAGCCGCCGCGAGGCCGTGACCTACCGGGGTGACACGCCCGTCCGGCTCTCGGTCTCGTGGGCGGCGCCGTGGGCGTTCCAGACCACTCCGGAACTCCTGGAACCGCGCCTGGTCAACGGCTTGAGGGCCATCGCCCGATCGACCGGCCGCGTCGCCACGCGCGGCACTGACGCCGTCGAGGGGCGAGCCGCCGACGAACGCGAGGCCGGACATCTGAATCTGCGGGTCGGCGCACCGATCCTGGCCGGAGCGTCGGTGTGGTCGGATGGCAAGGGGGCAGTGGAGTACCGCGAATGGGTGTGCCCTCCCGGGCACATCGTCACCCACGAATACGACGTCGAACCGCCGCTCGGCTGACCGACGCTCAATCAAGGGCTCCGACCGGCCCATCGAGCGCATCGCCGCGGCGGCGGGCTTCGGCACGGCCGCGAACTTCCGCGCCGTCTTCCGCCGCGAGGTCGGACTGCCCCCGGCCGCCTACCGCAGGTCCCACCGCCTGGAACCGGGCACCGCCGCCTGACCTCCTACCATGGGGGAATGACGCTCCAGCAGATGCACTACTTCGTGGCTGCGGTGCGTCATGGCTCGCTGTCGGCGGCGGCCGAGGCGCTCTACATCTCCCAGCCGAGCCTGTCGGAGCAGATCCGCCGGCTCGAACGAGAACTGGGCGCCCCCGTGTTCATCCGCACCAACCGGCGGCTGCGGCTGACCGAGGCCGGCCGGGCCCTGCTCCCCCACGCCGAGCAGGCCCTCACCCTCTTCGAGAACGCCCGCAGCTCGGTGCGCGAGATCCAGGCCCTGGAAGGCGGCCTGGCCTCGTTCGGCACCTTCAGCACCGCCTTCCAGTTCTTCCTGGCCGACGTCATCGAGGAGTTCCGCCGCCGCTACCCGGCGGTGCGGCTGCGCTTCCTCGGCCTCAACTCCCAGGAGGTCGCCGACGCCGTACGCGAAGGTGATCTGGAGGCGGGCCTGGTCCAGCTGCCCATCGACGACCGCGAGCTGGACGTGCGGCCCCCCGTGATGACACACGAGGTCGTGTACCTGAGCCGCGACCCTGAGCGCACCACCGCGCCGATGACCATCGAGCTCCTGGCCACGCGGCCGCTGGTGCTGTCGGAGGTGCGGTGGAGCGACACCGACCCCATCCGCCGCCAGCTGCGCGAACGCTCCCAGAAGGCCGGGGTGCCCCTGGAGCCCACGATCGAGGTGGAGTTCCAGAAGGCGGCGCTGGAGCTGGCGGCCCGCGGTGTCGCCGACACCGTGGTCTCCCTGCCCGCGGCCGACAGCCTCGGCTTCACCGGCGCGCTCTCCTGGTCCCGGTTCGAGCCGCCCCTGTACGAGACCTACAGCTTCGTGACCCGCAAGGGCGCGCGCCCCTCGGCGGCCACCCTGGAGCTGATGCGGATGATCCACGACCACCTCAACGGGCCGCTGCCCATGGGCGCCGAGCGGGTGCGCCCCGCTCGGCGCGCCCAGCCATAGGCTCACCCTCTCCCCTCCTACGGTGATCGGCTCTTCACCGGCCCCGGACCGCGCCCGGATACTTCACCACGACCGAGCGAACGAACCGGGTGAGGGAGAGCCGCACCATGTCCTCAGCAACAACGCCCCTGGGCACAGGGGGGCGCTACTGCGTCATCGGCGCGGGCGCGGCCGGGCTGGCCGCGGTGAAGTCGCTGCGCGAACAGGGCGCCGACGTGGTGGGCTTCGAGGCCACCGACAGGGTCGGCGGGCACTGGCATACCGACTACGAGGCGCTGCACCTGATCACGCCGCGGGGGTCGTCGGGGTTCCCCGACCGGCCGATGCCCGGGGACTACCCGCTATTCCCCCACCGCGACCAGGTGCGCGACTACCTGGTCGGCTACGCCGAGCACCACCGGCTCACCGAGTCCATCGTGCTGAGCACCCCGGTGACCGCGGTGGAGCCGCTGGACGGCAACGGGCGCACGGGCTGGCGCGTGCACACCTCGCGGGGGGACGAGGGCGTCTTCGACGGGGTGATCGTCGCCAACGGCCACCTGTGGGACCCCTCGGTCCCGCCGGTCGCCGGCGACTTCACCGGCCACTCGGTGCACTCCTCCGGCTACCTCAACACCGGGGACATCAAGGGCGACCGGGTACTGGTCGTCGGCTCGGGCAACTCCGGGTGCGACATCGCCGTGGATGCCGCCCAGGCGCGGTTCACGACCGCCATCTGCGTGCGCGACGGGCAGATGTTCCAGCCCAAGACGCTCCTGGGCCGGCCGCGGGCCGAGATCCCGTGGCTGGTGCGCCTGCCGGCCGCCCTCCAAGAGCGCGTGGCCCGGGCGCTGATCGGGGTGAGCCTCGGCGCACCCGAGGACTACCCGGGCCTCCCGGCCCCCGCCGACCGGCACCTGGACCGCAACCCGCCGGTGGTCAACAACCAGCTCCTGTACTGGCTGCACCACGGCCGCATCACCGCCGTCCCCGCGATCGAGCGCATCAGCGGCCGCGAGGTCGCCTTCGCCGACGGCACCCGGCGGGAATTCGACACCGTCATCTGGGCGACCGGGTTCGACATCTCCTTCCCATTCCTGGCCGAGGAGCTGCTCACCCGCAGCGGGCGGGTACCGCTGCGCACCGCCGGAGGCACCCTGCCGGTGGGGCTGGAACGGCTCTACTTCGTCGGCCTCGCCGCCCCGCGCGGGCCCCAGTTCCCCGTGTACAGCGCCCAGATGGAGCTGGTCACCCGCTTCATCGGCCTGCACGAGAGAGCGCCTGGACCTGGGCTGCGGCTGTCGGAGGCCGCGCAGCGCGTGCTGCCCCAGGACGACCGGGTCGACCTCATCCGCCGCCACTGGCTGGCCGACATGGACCGCGCCCACGCCTTCGCCGCCCGCCTGGAGCGCGCCGCGCGGCGCCACTGAGCGCCCCGCCCCCGCCGCCCCCGGCCCCGCCTGCACACCCCACCGAAGACAAGGAACCGCCGAATGAACGAGACCCCGCTCCGCGTCGTCCCGGGAGTGTCCACCGCCGTGGTCACCGGCGCCGCCAGCGGCATGGGCCTGGCCGTTGCCGCCCGCCTGGTGGCCGAGGGCTGGACCGTGCTCGCCCTGGACCTGGACCGATCGGCGTTGGAGGAGCGGGCGGCCGCACACGGCCCCCGCTTCCTGCCGCGCGCCGCCGACGTCACCGACCGCGGGCAGGTGGCCGACGCGCTGGCGGCCCTGTCGCAGGCGCCACCACTGCGCGCCGTGGTCAACACCGCCGGCATCTACCCGCCCACCACTCTCGCCGACTACACGCCTGCGACCTACCGGTCGATCTTCGACGTGAACGTGCTGGGCACGGTCAACGTGACCGCCGAGGCGGTCGAGGCGGCCCGCGCCCACGGCCTGGGCGCGAGCGTCGTCAACTTCGCGTCGGCCGACGCCTTCACCGTCTCCCCCGGCCAGCTCCTCTACAGCGCCTCCAAGGCCGCGGTGGTGTCGCTGACCAAGACGCTGGCCCTGGAGCTGGCCGGCGAGGGCGTGCGGGTGAACGCGGTCGCCCCGGGCTGGGTGGACACCCCGGGGACCCGGGGCAACGACCGGATGGCCGAGGCGCTCCAGGGCGTCCCGCTCAAGCGCGCGGCCGCGCCCGAGGAGATAGCCGAGTGGGTGCTGACCCTCGTCTCCCCCGACAACGGCTACATGACCGGGGAGACCCTGCTGATCGCGGGCGGCGCGGCCCTGCGCTGAGCCGCACGGCGGGGTCACGGTGCGCAGCCATAGGCTGAGCCTTGGGCAAGCCTCGGAAATCCGGCGTGGACCTGTGACGAAGGTCGCGTTCATGCTGGGCTCACCGGTTCTTGGTGTGGCGTCCACCTTGGCCGATCCGTCGAAGTGGTTCCGGGGGTGCGACGGTGCACCCCCGGACGCGGCCCCGCGGCCGCGCCGATCCCAAGGTGGTACGACGACAGTGCAGACCCACACAGAGCCGGCCGCGCCCGGCACCCCCGGCGCCGATACGGGCGCGGGGCGCGAGCCGACGTTCCGGTACGCGCTCTCCGCCGTCCTGATGATCGTCGCGATCCTGCTCATCGGCAGCCTCGCGTTTCAGGCGCAGATCCAGCTGCTGCTGTTCATTTGCATCGTCGCCCTGATCCCCCTGGTGATGCGGCTGGGCCACGACTTCGAGCGGACGCAGGCGATGGCCTTCGACTCCGTGCGCAACGTCCTGGGCCTGATCATGATCCTGGTGGCGGTGGGCGCCCTCATCAGCTCGTGGGCGGCGGCCGGGACGATCCCGGCGCTGGTGCGCGTGGGGCTGCTGATCGTCTCGCCCGCCGCGTTCCTGCCGGTGACCCTGCTGATCTGCATGCTGGTGTCGCTGGCAACGGGGACCTCGTGGGGGACGATCGGGACGGTCGGTGTGGCGATGATCGGCGTCGGCGAGGGCTTGGGGTACCCGATGGCCCTGACGGCGGGCGCGATCGTCAGCGGCGCCTACTTCGGCGACAAGATGTCGCCGTTCTCCGACAGCACCAACCTCAATGCGGCGCTGGTCGGTGTCGACCTGATCGCCCACATCCGGCACATGATGTGGACCACCGTGCCCGCGATCGTCCTCGCAGCGGGCGTGTTCACCGTGATCGGGGTGGGCCAGGCCGCCGGAGGCGCCCCTGCCGGCGAGGCGGCGGCGATCACGGCCGCGCTGGAGGAGAACTTCCGCCTCGGCCTGCCGGCGTTCCTACCGGTCGCCGTGGTGATCGTCCTGCTCGTGCTGCGCCGGCCGGCGTTCCCCTCGATCTTCCTGGGGGCGCTCGCGGGGTCGGCGGTGGCCGTGGTCTACCAGGGGGAGTCGGTGACCTCGGTCGCGGCGATCCTGTATTCGGGGTTCACCCTCGACAGCGGCTTCGGGCTGGTCGACGAGCTGGTGAGCGGCGGCGGGATCGAGTCCATGCTGGGGACCGTCGCCCTGTTCATGTTCGCGGTGGGGATGGCGGGGCTGCTCAACCACTCGGGGATGATCCTGAGCCTGATCCGCCCGTTCATGCGCCTGGTCACCACGCAGCGACGGCTCATGGTCACCAGCGTGATCCTGGTGCCGCTGCTCATCGCGCTGGGCGCCTCGTTCAGTTTCGCGGCGGTGATGGCGGGCACCCTGCTGGCCCCGCTCTACGCGAAGTTCCACCTCGATCCGCGCAACCTGTCGCGGGTACTGGAGGACACCGGCACCGTCAACGACCCGACCTTCCCGTGGAGCAGCGGGGGCGTGTTCATCGCGGGCACGCTGGGCGTCGCCACGCTCGCCTACCTGCCGTTCTACTTCTTCGGGATCTTCTCGGTGGTGATGTCGCTGGTGGTCGCGGTCACCGGCTGGACCGTGCGCCGGCTGCCGGATGCCCCGGCCACCGCCCCCGACCGGGCATCCACTGAGGCCGCCCCGGCCTGAGGACGCGCCGCGCCGGGTCAGTACACGGTGTCCTGCTGGTCGGGGATGACCGAGCCGTCGTCGCGCAGGACCGGGCCCAGGGTGCCGTCGGGTCGGGTATAGCCGGCGGTTGCGCAGGGGTAGGGATCGGTCTTGCGGTCCAGCGGCTCGATGAACATGGGGTTGATGAGCCAGCGGCCGTCGGCGTCGTCGTAGGCGCGGCACATGATCTCGTCGCGGTTGCGGTTGAGGACGAGGCGGGCATCGGTGGCGTCGGCGACGAAGGACACGTCGGTGTCGGCGTCGCCGCTGCCCAGGGCGATCCGGTTCGCGGGGTCCTGCCGCTCCCAGGCGGCGGGGCCCTCGACCCCGAAGATCTCCTGGTTGACCCAGCACCGCTTGCCCTCGATGTAGGGGATGTCGGCGCCCTGGCTGTCGGGGGTGCCGCCGCAGCCCTCGTTGCGGACGGTGATGCGGCCGCGGTCGTCGAGCACGCTGCGGATGGCGATGGTGTGCTCGGCGTCGATCCCGACCCCGGCCGACCATACCCGGGTCACCGGTTCGGAGCCCGCGGAGACGATGTAGACCTCGAACCCGGCGCGGTGCAGGGTGCGGATGAGGTCGCGCTGCTGGGGGTAGTAGCGCACGTAGCCGGGGATGGTGTGGGTCCCGACGGTCAGCGTGCTGCCCACCGGCGCCGCGAGGGCGCGCTCGCGGGCGGCGGAGGCGTAGGAGGCCAGCTGGTCGGGGGTGTGCCCGGCGAACAGCTGGGGGACCCAGGCGTATTCGGGGACCGTGCGGCGGTGGTCCCACTCCCCCGCGAAGGCGGGGTCGCCGTCCATGGTCGCCGCGTTCTCGCGGATCTCGAAGATCTCGTCGGTGCAGCGGGTATTGGTGGAGGTCGGCAGGGGTTCGCCGACGGGCACCTCCGTTCCGCACGCATCGGTCAGGGCGCGGTCGGCGGCCGGGGTGAGCCAGGCGCTGACGTCGCTCCAGCGCTCCGGCCGCAGGATCTTGTCGTTGTGGAGGGCCCAGGCCAGGGTGGCGTCGGTGACGTCGTTCTTGGTGACGGTGTTGTCCCAGTCGAACGCGGCGACGGGGCGCCCGCCGGGGTCGGTGCAGCGGCCCCGCTCGTCGATCACGCGCTGGAGGTCCTCGCGGTTGTCGCCGTACCAGGGCAGGCCGACCGACAGCCGCGGGCAGCGGCCCTCGGCCGCGAGCGTGTCGGCGGCGGAGACGGCGCCCAGGGGTGCCGCGGCGGTGAAGGCCAGTGCCGCGGCCAGGGTGGCTGCGGCGCGAAGCGGTCGGGTGCGCATCGGGATGGGCCTCCTGTCGCCGTCGGGCGAGGGCCGGGGGCGTGTCCGGTGCGCGCCGCCGTCCGCCGTAGCCGCAACCTACATCTTCGGCGCATACCGGTCGCATAGGACACGCCCGCAGCCGTCACGCCCCGTCGGCGGTGGCGGCGACGAGTTCGAGGGTGCGCAGCCGCGCCTCGACGGTCCCGGCCTGGGGCGCGATGATCAGCTCGTCGGCGCGGGCGTGCTCGGCGAAGCGGTCGAGGTAGTCCTTGACCTCGCCCGGGTCGCCGACGGCGGAGTAGGTGGCCATCTGCATCACCTGCCGCCCGGCGGGCGACTCCAGCGCCGCGTCGGCCTCCTCGGGGGTGAGCGTGCGGCCGCGCGCCAGCAGCTGGGCGGCCATGCGGCGCCGGGCCAGGTGCGCCTGCTCCTTGGCCTCAGCGGTGGTCTCGGCCGCCGTGACGTTGACGCCGGCGATGACGTAGGGCTCCTGGAGCTGCTCGGAGGGGGTGAACTCGCGCCGGTAGGCGGCGACCGCGTCCTCCAGCGCATTGGGCGCGAAGTGGGAGGCGAAGGAGTAGGGCAGGCCGAGGGCGGCGGCGAGCTTGGCGCCGAACAGCGACGACCCGAGGATGTAGAGCGGGACGTTGGTGCCCTTGCCCGGGGTCGCGTCGACGCCCGGGATGCGCGAGTTGCCGGTCAGGTAGCCCTGGAGCTCCAGCACGTCCTGGGGGAAGTTGTCGGCCGAGGAGGGGTCGCGGCGCAGGGCCCGCATCGTGTTCTGGTCGCTGCCCGGCGCGCGGCCCAGCCCGAGGTCGATCCGCCCGGGGTGCAGGGTCTCCAGGGTGCCGAACTGCTCGGCGATGGTGAGCGGGGCGTGGTTGGGCAGCATGACGCCGCCCGCTCCCAGCCGGATCCGGGTCGTGTTCGCCGCGATGTGGGCGATGAGGACGCTGGTGGCCGAGGACGCGATGGTCGCCATGTTGTGGTGCTCGGCGTACCAGATGCGGCGGTAGCCCAGCTCGTCGGCGCTGCGGGCCATGGCCAGGCTGGTGTCGAGGCTGTCCCGCGCGGTGCCGCCTTCGGCGATGTGCGCCAGATCCAGGATCGAGATGGGGAGGGACACGGGCAGCGGCCTTTCATCGGGATGGGGCGGGATCGGCGCGTACCCGGCGGGCCGGACCGACCTGGGTCACCCTTTGCCCAACCGGACCGCGGCCCCGCTTATTTCCGCCGCCGCCCGGCGGGGCCACTCCGTCGGCGCCACGGGGCGGGCGCCCGGGCGCGGGCCGCTGATCTTGGGCCCACGGGCCCATGACGCCCGGAGGCGCGGCGGCATACGTTGGCGGCCTGTCCGTCGTCGTGGCGGCGGCCGCGCCGCAGCCCCCCACCGTGCCCGGCCCTGCCCCGGGCGCCGGCGTCCCACCGGAGCCGATCACCGATGCTGCACCGCATCCATGCCCCCGAACGCGGCGCGTCCCTGCCCGAGTACGCCGCCATCATCCTGCTGGTCGCGGGGCTCGTCGCCGTCGTCGTCGCGGGCGCGGGCCTGCCGGGACGCGTCGAGCAGAGCCTCGGCACCGCCCTGTGCACCGTGGAGAACCTCGGCTCCGCCGACTGCGCCGACCCTCAGGACCGCCCGGGTGGCGGCGCGACGCAGAGCGTGACGGGTGCCGGCGACGGCGCGGAGTGGCTGGTCCCTCTGGAGGACCTGCCGCGCCCCGCGGAGCAGGAGCGGCGCGGCGAATTCGGGCAGTGGATGCCGCCCGAGGACGAGGAGTGGTTCGAATTCGAGGACCGCGGCGACTACACGTGGGACTGCGGGAAGGTCTTCGACGTCGCCTGCAAGATCGGCGGCGGCTTCGCGCAGGGCGGCCGCGACCTCTGGGACGGCGTCGCCTCGGCTGCGTGCCTGGCCCACCTGTGCTCCCACGACGGGTTCCGCGAGAACTGGTCCGCCATCGGGCAGGTCTTCCGGCAGAGCCCGCTGACCACCGCGGAGCAGATGTGGGACGGGTTCACCGAGCCGTTCGTGGAGAACTGGCGCGAGGGCGGGCCGGGCAAGGCGATCGCCTACGGGCTTCCGGCGGCGATCGGCGGCTTGTTCAAGGCGTTCAAGCACATCGGCAAGAAGGACCTGCCCGACCTCCCCTCGGCCGGGGACGTCCGCGCCGACCTCGCCGATGCGCGCGACGCGGCCGAGCACGGTGACCTCGACGCCGCCGACGAGGCCATCGAGTCGCTGGAGGACAAGGTCGAGGACCTGCGCGAACGGGCCGATGCCGCCGGCTGCCCGATCGCCGCCCCCGCCCCCGGCCCCGGCCGGCCGGGCGGCAGCGGGGCGGTCCCCATGGCCGTCGCGGCACCGGCCGCAGGCCTGGTCCTCGCCGACGGCGGCGGCTGCGACGCCGCCGAGCAGCTCGCCCGCGACATCGGGGTGACCGGCGACCGGTCGCTGGAGGACATCGTCGCCCGCGAGCAGGAGCGGCGCGACTTCTTCGCCACCCGCAAGGGGCGGCGGGTGGCCGACCGGCTGGAGCAGCTGACGGAGCTGGCCGACGAGGCGGGGACCGCCGCCGACCGGGGCCGGGTGCGCACCGCGCAGCGCAAGGCGCGCCAGGCCGAGACGATCGCCGCCGACCTGCGCCGCCAGGCCGACAACGAGGAGGACCCGCAGCGCCGGAGCCTCCTGGAGGACGCGGCCGACACCGCCGAGGTGTCGCTGCTGCGCGCGCAGGACAACGCCCGCACGGCCGCGGTGACCGACACCATCGGGAACATGCCCGGAACGGGTCGGGGCACCTTCGGCCCCGACCGCATCGCCGACCTGTGGCGCCGGACCGAGCCGGTGATCGACTACGAGGGGCACGGCTCTCCGTACATCGACCACGCCAACACCGACCCCGAGACCGGCCGGCCCGTGCTGCGGGTGGACCGCGGCGCCTACAACAGCGACGCCGAGCTGTCGGCGGCGGTCGCCCAGGCGCTCATCCTGGACGACCGGGGCTACAACCGGGTGGCCGACGACGGGTTGCGCGGCATCACCCGGGACCGCCGCGGCGAATGGAACCGCGGCGACCTCAGCGAGTACGTGGAGGCGTCGCGACGCGCCCACGAAGAGGCGTACCTGGCGTCGGTGCGGACGCTGGAGATCGAGGGCGTCGACCCGGCGCACGTCGCCGACCCGGTACTGCGCGACGTCTACCGCGAGGCGCTCGGCTACGCCGAGGAGCACGCCGACGACCCCTCGATGTTCGACGCCAGGGGCAAGCCCCTCAAGGGCGACGAACTGACGGCGGCCCGCGAGAACCTGCTGCGCACCGGCATCTTCGAGGCGATGGGCACCCCGCTCGACGGCCTCGGCGGCAGGACACCCATGGAGGTCTTCGCCGAGGAGTACGAGTCCGTCTTCCCCCGCGGGGACGACGACTACTGATCGCCGACCGTGGCGGAGGGGATAGAGGTGCTCCCCCATCGCGTGGGGGAGCACCGTTCGGGGCAACGGCCGTGGTCGCGCGGGGCGGTGGCCGGTGCGGTGCGGATCAGTTGGTGGCCAGGCCGTAGGCGTAGTCGGGCGAGAAGCTGCCCGCGGGGCCGGCGCAGCCGTCGACCTCGCCCGGGGGCTTGACCCACAGATAGGCGTCGATCAGGGCGTCGCCGGTGGCGGCGGTGGGCGGCTCGCCGACCGCCCGGCCGGCGGGGTCGCACCACTCGCCGTCGGCCGCGGGGCCGTTGCCGTTGCGGCTGGTGTCGACGACGGCGCGCAGGTCGGGGTCGCCGAGCTGGGCGAGCACCGCGGTGGCGAAGGCGCGCTCGTCGTCGGTGTGGCGGTAGTTGGAGACGTTGGTGTAGATGCCGTCGGCGTCCTCGGTGACACCGGCGGCACGGAGCCGCTGGGCCTGTTCCTCGGCGTCGTTCCACGCCGAGTGCCCGGCGTCGAGGTAGACGCGGGCCTGCGGGTTGGCGTCGTGGATGACCCCGGCGGCGCGGGCGAGGGCGCCGTTGCGCTCGGCGAGCTCCTGGTCGTCCAGGCAGGAGATCAGCGCCAGGGAGTCGGGTTCGAGCACGACGAGCACGGGGTCCTCGCCCAGGCCGGCGGCGAAGCCGTCGATCCAGGCGTTGTAGGCGGGGATGTCGGGGGCGCCGCCCGCCGAGGCGCCGCCGCAGTCGCGGTTGGGCAGCTGGTAGGCGACGAGCGCGGGGACCTCGCCGGCCTGGGCTGCGGCGTCGGTGACCCGTTGCACGTCCTGCGTGACGGTCTCGGGCTCGTAGTTGGAGAACCAGATGCCCTGGGCGTGGGCGGCGATGCGCTCCTCGATCACGGGGCGGCGGTCGTCGCCGGGGTTGGCGGCGACCCACTGGGCGACCTGGGATTCGGGGTCGGCGAAGAACACGGTGTCGTCGGGCAGGTCGGCGGCCGAGGCGGGCGCCGCGGCGCCTACGGCGAGGCCGGTGCCGAGCAGGAGGACGGCGGCCGCGGCGGCGGTCCGGCGCAGCGGCCGGGGGGTGCGCCGCCGCGGGGCGGTGTGGGGGTGTAGGGGCGGGTGTCCGGCGGGGGTGGTGTCGGTGGTGGTCACGGCACTCCTTGGCGGGCGCGGTCAGCCCGGCGCCGCACGGGGGTGGTTGCGGCCGGCCCTGGGGGCTGCGGGCGGACGGCGCGGGTCGGGGGGAACCGGGCGGGGGACGGCGGCGAACCGCCGTGGTCGGCGAGTGCGAACTCGCCTGGGAGCGCTCCCACATCCAGCACGCACGTTACGCCACCGGAGCCGTTCTGTAAACGGGGGGTTGCACGAGGTATTGACGAGAAGAGGTGTCGCGGGCCACACTGGCGGCCGGTGCGACTCCCCATAAGCCGCACTGCCCCCGCCCTTCGCACGGCCGGACGCATATGAGCGAATTGGGAGCGCTCCCATATGCGTTCGTTCCCGGACGGAGGGCGGGGCCCGGAGGATGTCCCGGGCCGCCGCCGACCACCGTCAGCCCCAGACGCTCCCGAAGCCGGTGCCCCAGTTGTCGCCGAGGCTCTTGGGGTAGATGTCCCCGGCGCCATAGACGTGGTTGTCCCCGGTGACGTTGAGGTCGGCTGCGTAGGCGGGGGCGGACACCCCGATGCCCAGCAGGGCCGCCCCCACCACCAGCGCGGCGCGTTTCCACATCATCTCGGTCCCCTTTCGGACGTGGTCCCCCGGTCGGTCCGACCGTAGACCGGCCGCCCCGGGCCCGGTAGGGGAAACCGCCCGCCGTATCCGGCCAGGCCGGAAACGGCCTTTCGGGAACAGCCGGACGGACTTCCGTCAGGACGCGCCGTTCCCGGTGCCCGGCCGGGCACCGGGAACACGCGCTCCCCCGCAGATCAGGCGTCCTCCAGGCGGAACGGGTCGTGCTCGGCGATGAGGCGGTCGAGGCGGGCCTGGTCGACGCGGCTGGTCACCGCGGACTCCTCCTGCCGGTCGCGGATGCACTTGGCCAGAGTGAAAGCCGACGTCACCACGTAGAGGAGCCCCAGGGCGACGAAGGCCCGCATCCAGGGGTCGACCGGGAGGTAGACGGTGCCGACGAAGACGCCGGCCACGGAGATGCCGAAGGACAGGACGGACTGGACGAAGAACCCGGGTGTGGTCGTTGCGCGGACCGGTGGTGTGCTCATACCGCCATGCTCGTGCCCGCCGCGCCCGCGCGCCTGAGTACGCGTACCCGGTCCCGGTGGCCGGTTTCACTCAGGAGGACTCGGCGGCCCTACGCACACGGGCCCGCACCCCGGGGCCGGACGGTCGTCTCCCGGCCCCGGGCGACGAGCCCGGGCACAAGGCTCAGGAGCCCTCCAGGAGGTCGTCGGTCTTGCGGGCCAGCAGCGGCCCCAGCAGCTCGGAGTAGGTGGCGGTGAGGTGGTGGCTGTCGCGGTAGGCCAGCACGTTGCCGACCACCACCGGGCAGGACTCGTCGGTGCAGAAGCCCTCCGTGAGGTCAACGACCTGGGCGGAGTTGCCCGGCTCCTCGGCCGCTCTGAGCTGCGGGTCCTCGTGGGAGAAGGCCTCGTCGCGCGGCCGGGTGCACATGTCGCGGGCGGAGTCGTGGCGGGCCACGCATTCGGCGGGGCGGGCCTCCATCCCCGGGTTGTCGCGGATGGCCACGACCTCGCTGCCGGCGTCCTCCAGCTCGCCCCACAGGCGCGCCATGCCCGCGGCGATCTCCTCCTTGCTCTCCTCCTCCGATCCGGCACCGAAGGCGCTGGCGTCGGCGTGAGAGCTGGTGAAGACGGCGTCGGGCCGGACCTCCTCGGTCAGCTCCTCGGTCACGGCGGTGTTCCACTCGGGGCACTGCGGATAGGCGCTGTCCTTCTCCTCGATCAGGGTGTCGCTGAAGGGGCAGGAGGACTTGGTGTAGGTGAGGACGCGCCAGTCGCGCTCGGCGGCGACCGCGCGCAGCGCGGGCACCCAATGGGCGGCGTGGGAGTCGCCGACGATGGCGACCGTGGCCGCGGCCTCGCTCTCGTCGGGGCCGTACTCGCACGACTGCGGGGTGAGCGCGCGGTTGGGCGCCTGGCAGTCGTCGGCGTAGACGCTGGGCAGGTCGTCCTCGACGGCCACCGGGGAGGGGTAGACGGGTTCGCTGGGGTCGCCCTCGGGGGTGTCCTCGCTGAGGGCCAGCGGGCCCACGTGCACGTCGGGGTCGAACTCGACCGCCCGCAGCCACTGGACGCGCAGGTACTGGCCGCCGCCCACAGCGGTGACGATGAGGGTGGCGGCCATCGCGAAGGCGGCGGCGCTGCGGCCGGCGCGCAGCAGGCCGCCGTCACGGACGGGGTCCTCGACGCAGATCTTGGTCGCCCAGGCCAGGGCCAGAGACAGGAGGATCACGCCCACGCCGCCGAGCGGGGTCAGGGAGGTGCTCTCGGTGAGGCTGAGGGTGAAGACGATCACCGGCCAGTGCCAGAGGTACAGCGCGTAGGAGATGTCGCCGATGAAGCGGGCGGGGGCGGTGCTGAGCAGGCCGTAGGACGACCAGGGGGTTCCGCTCTCGCCCGCGGCGATGACCGCGGCGGCGCCCAGTACGGGCAGGGCCGCCGCCATGCCGGGGAAGGCGGTGGCGTCGTCGTAGGTGAAGACGGCCACGAGGATGGCGCCGAGTCCGGCCCAGCCCAGGGCCCAGCGCATCCGGGCGGGCAGCCCCCACCGGCTGAGGGCGATGGCGAGGACACCGCCGACCGCCAGCTCCCACATCCGGGTCTGCGGCAGGAAGTAGGCCGCCTGCGGGTCGGAGGCGGTCAGCAGCACGGAGCAGGCGAAGGACACCGCCAGCACCGCCGCCGTGGCCGCCAGGATGACGCGGTGGCCGCCGCGGCCGCGCCGCCCCAGCGCGGCCCAGCCCACGAACAGCAGCGGCCACACCAGGTAGAACTGCTCCTCCACGGCGAGCGACCAGTAGTGCTGCACGGGGCTGGCCGCGGCCTCGGCCGCGAGGTAGTCGACGGCCTGCTGGGCGAGGTAGAGGTTCTCCACGTAGGCGGCGCTGGCGATGAGCTGGCCCGCTGTGTCGAGCAGGCGGGGCGAGGGCAGCAGGGCGAACGCCGCCGCTCCGGTGACCAGCAGCACGAGCGTGGCCGCGGGGAGGATGCGCCGGATGCGGCGGACGTAGAAGCGGGCGATGGAGACCCGCCCCTGGTCGCGCGCCTCGCGCAGCAGCAGTGTCGTGATGAGGAACCCGGAGATCACGAAGAACACGTCGACACCGGCGTAGCCGCCGGGGATCAGGTCCTTGTCGACGTGGTAGATGAGGACGAGCACGACGGCGACCGCGCGCAGGCCCTGGACCTCGGGGAAGAATCGGCGTTGGGCGGCGGCCGCCGGCGAAGCGGCGGCGGCGGATGCGGAACGGGTATCTGTCGTCACGGAGCGCATTTCCAGACGGCACGGGTGGGACAGGGCGTAGGGTCCGAATCCCCGGACGGCACGGGCGCCCAGGACCGGAAACCCCTATGTTGCCGTGATGGCGTCGTTATGAACAAGTCACGCAGCCGACATTTCTGAGCATTCTCCCAGAAAGTCATATGACGTTGGGATGTTAGTCGCCTGCCGGGCCTGGCGGGGCGCCCCCGGCGGGCTCACACGGACCTGCCCAGCGCCCCGGCGATCAGCTCCGCGGAGAGGTCGCGCAACCGGGCGCGGGCATCGGGATCGTAGGCCTGGGGGTTCGCGCGGGACTCCGTCTGGCCGTCGTAGTAGCGGCCGGTGCCGATCTCGGCTTCGGGCGCGGTCACCAGGTGCAGCAGCGCGTCGCCGCCCTCGTCCACGGTGCTCTGCGGCTGCCGTTGGGCGTCGCCGACCATGGCGGTGTCCATGAGCGTGGCCGGGTGCAGGGCGGTGACGGTGATCCGGTCGGGGGCGAACTCGTCGGCGAGGTCGAAGGTGGTCATGATCTGGGCGAGCTTGCTTCTTCGGTAGGCGGAGACGCCGTCGTAGCCCTCGTGGAACATCGGGTCGGCGAAGTCGATCTCCTGCTGCCCGATGGAGGCGACGTTGACCACCCGCGCCGGGGCGGAGCCGGCCAGGAGGGGGCGCAGCCGTCTGGCCAGCAGGAGGCCGGCGAGGTGGTTGACGGCGAACCGCAGTTCGATGCCGTCGGCGCTCTCCTCACGTGCGTCTCCGGGGCGGCCGAAGCCGACGCCGGCGTTGTTGACCAGCACGTCCAGCCGCTCGTAGGAGGCCAGTACCTCGTCGGCGAGCCGGTTGACGGCGCGCAGGTCGGCGAGGTCGGCGAGCACGACGTCGGCGCTTCCGCCCGCGGCGGCGATCTCCTCAGCCACCCGCGCCGCGCGCTCGGGGTTGCGGCCGTGCACGATGACGTGCGCCCCGAGGGCGGCGAGCCGGTTGGCGGTGTGCCGTCCGAGGCCGTCGGTCGCCCCGGTGATCAGCACGGTCATGCCCCTCATCATCATCTCGGCGTCCTCACTCCCCCGCCTCCGGCACCGCCCGCCGGGCGCTCCCCCGCGGCGGCCGGGTCCGGCCACCGGTGTTCCGTCGACCCTATTCGCTGCGGGCCGGGATGGTGCCGATACCCGGTGAGTGTCGGGGCCACGGAAAGAAATACATGCGAATTGCATATACTTTCGGCATGGAACCTTCCCTGGAATCCGCCGTGAACCAGTGGCACGCGGCCGTGAACGACGGACACCCCGCCCGGACCGAGGCAGCCGTCAGCGACCCGATCGTCGTCCTGGGCCCCAAGGGCGCGGGCCCGATCAGCCCCGCCGACTTCGCCGACTGGGTGACGCGGTCCGGCATCACCCTGACCCCGCGGACCTGGCATCCCATCAGCGACCGCCTCATGGTCGTCGAGCAGGACGCCGCGTGGCCGCAGAGCACGGGCCCGACCCGGGTGGCCACCGTGTTCCGGGCCACCGGGGACCGCGTCTCCGCCGCTCTGCGGCTGCCCGACCTCCACTCGGCCCTGGAGCTGGCCTACATCTGCCGCGAGATGGCGGCCACCGAATGACCACCGACGTCACCGACGCCCCTCGGCCGCCGGAGACCGGCCCCGGGCAGGCACTCTTCGCGTTCGTCCGGCACTGGTCGCGCCGGTGGAACACCGCGGCCGACGGGCAGGCCGCGCAGAGCGGCCGCCACGTCCTGGTCACCGAAGCCGTGCACGCCCTCGCGGGCCGCCGCGGCGGCGCGACGATCAACGACGTGGCGCGCGAGATCGGCATCGACCAGAGCGGCGCGTCCCGCCTGGTGAAGGACGCCGTCGCCGCCGGCCACCTGGAGCTGAGGCCGTCCACCGCCGACGCCCGCCGCCGAGAGGTGTCGGTCACCGCCGGGGGCCGCACCCTGCTCCGCGACGCCCACCGGTGGCAGGAGGAGGCGTTCGCCCACCTCACCGAAGGGTGGACCGCCCGCCAGCGCAACGAGTTCCACCGGGCGATGCTCCGCCTCATGGAACGCTCGCACACCCTCGAACCGTGATCACCGCGGACCGAGGCCGGGACCACCCTCCACCCGTCTCATTATCAGAGATCATGGTTTCGTTCTTTGAGACGCGGAGCTAGGCTCGCCCCATGAGCGCACACACGTGGAACGCCGAGCTCTACGATGCCCGCCACGGGTTCGTCGCGTCCCTGGGCACCGGCCTCCTGGACCTGCTCGGCGCGCGGCCGGGCGAGCGGGTGCTCGATGCCGGGTGCGGGACGGGCGACCTCGCCGGCCGCCTGGCCGCGTCCGGCGCCGACGTCGTCGGGGTCGACGCCAGCCCCGACATGATCGATCGCGCCCGGGAGCGCTTCCCCGACCTCGACCTGCGCGTGGCCGACCTGCGCGACCTCGGGCCCATCGACGGCTTCGACGCCGTCCTGAGCAACGCCGTGCTGCACTGGATCCCCGAAGCCGACGCGGCCGCCGCCTCGCTGGCCGGCGCCCTGCGGCCCGGTGGCCGGCTGGTCGCCGAGCTCGGCGGGCGCGGCAACATCGCGGCCATCGACGGCGCCGCCCGCGCGCTGCGCGCGCATGAGGGTCTGGACGCGCCCGCGAGCCCCTGGTACTTCCCGGGGATCGCCGGCTACGCCGCGGTCCTGGAGCGTGCGGGGTTCGAGGTGACCGGCGCCTGGCTGTTCGACCGCCCCACCCGGCTCTCGGGCGACGACGGCCTGGCCGCGTGGGTGCGCATGTTCGGCGCGCACCTGCTCGCCGGCGTGGCCGACACCGAGGCGTTCCTGTCCGCCCTGGACGCACGGCTCCGCCCCGAGCTGCACCGCGACGGCTCCTGGTGGGCCGACTACCGGCGCCTGCGCGTCACGGCCGTCCGCTGCTGACGGCGGCCGGGGCCGGGCCGGCGTTAATTCCGTTGCCGCGGGGCAGCGGGTGCGCGAGGATTCCGGCGCACCGGACGCGACAAGGGCAGGTAGGTGGTCATCGATGTCGGCACCCATGGCGGATCCGCGGATCCGGGAAATCCCGGTCGGGCCCGAGGGCGGCGGCCCCTACGGGATCGCCGCGGGGCCCGACGGCGCAATGTGGACGACCCTGGCCCAGGCCGGCGCCGTCGCGCGGGTGACCGTTGAGGGCTCGGTGACAGTCCACGACCTGGGGTTCCCCTACGGGCGTCCCACGGTGATCACGGCGGGGCCGGACGGTGCCCTGTGGTGCACCCTCAACCAGGTCGGCGCCATCGCCCGCATCACCACCGGCGGGGACGTCACGACCTTCCCGTTGCCGGACATGGGGGCGGCGCCGTTCGGCATCTGCACCGGCCCCGACGGTGCCCTCTGGTTCACCCAGATGAGCGCCGACCGGATCGGCCGGATCGACACCGCAGGCTCGGTCACCGGGTTCGACCTGCCCGTCGCCGACGGCGCGCCATCGATGATCACGACCGGGCCGGACGGCGCGCTGTGGTTCACGCTGAACCAGGCCGACGCCGTCGGCCGCATCACGACGGGCGGGGAGGTCACCACCGTCCCGCTGCCGACGAAGGGCTCCGCGCCGGTAGGGCTGTGCGCGACACCGGACGCGCTGTGGGCGGTGCTGATCGGCACGGGCGCCGTCGCCCGCATCGCCCCGGGCGGGGCGGTCACCGAGTACCCGCTGCCGGACCCGGCCTGCCGCCCGCACGCGATCACCGCGGCGGACGACGGTACGTGCTGGTTCACCGAGTGGGGCACCGGGCGCATCGGACACATCACCTCCGAGGGGCGGATCGCCGAGTTCCCGCTCCCCGACGCGTCGTCGGAGCCGCACGGCATCACCGTCGACGCCGAGGGCCGGGTCTGGGCCGCGCTGGAGAACGGCCACGTCGCCGTTCTGTCCCGCTGACCTCGACCTCGACCGCGGCCCGGCCGTCCGGCGCCGCCCGGGTCAGAACACCTTGCGTGCGCCCGGCACCGACCGCAGCAGCCAGGCCGCTCCCCAGCACAGCGGGAGGGCGAGGGCGGCCATGACCGCGAACTTCACCACGGCGACCGCCTCCCAGCCGCTGAGGGCGTGGCCCAGCCCGACCAGGACCAGCGGGTGCAGGAAGTAGACGCCGAACGCCTGGTCGGAGAGGAACCGGCCGAACCGCCCCTGGCCGTTGAAGACCTCGCGGAACAGGACGGTCAGGGCGATGATGATCCCGACGGCGAAGACGTTCTCCCAGGCCGCGCCGGCCAGCGCCCGGAGGCCCGTGGCCGCGGTTCCGTCGAGCGAGGAAAGGTGGCCGGCGGCGCCGATCAGCGCCACCGCCAGTCCGGCCCATCCGGCGCCGCGCGGCAGGCGGTCCGCCCATCCGTGGCGGAACGCGAGAGCGCCGACGATGAACAACAGGACGTACTGCGGCAGGAAATAGGGCGTGGGCAGGCCGACGAAGGGCCAGTAGCTGCCCGTCGGCACCAGGAGGCGCCAGACGTAGGTCAGCGCGATGAGCCCCGCGGTGAACCCGACGACGGCGAGCGTGCCGGTGAGCAGCGGCACGGGATGCGGGACCCGGGGCCCGGCCTGCCGGGCGGGGGCGTCGGAGGTCGCGGTTCCGCGGATGCGTCGGAGCAGCATGTAGCCGAGGCAGAAGACGAGCAGGACCTCGACGAACCACATCGGGCCCGGATCCCAGCTGATCAGGTAGAAGACCCAGTAGGGCAGGGTGTCGCCCTGCTCGGCGGCGCCCGCGGCCCAGACCGCGAACTGCTCCTGGTTGATCAAGGGCCGGAGCAGGAGCGTGAAGAGCAGGAGCGGGATGCCCAGCCGGACCAGCCGGCCGCGCAGGAACGCACGAGGCCCCTTGCGGTCGTAGGAGGCGGGCACGAAGTAGCCGGAGATGAGGAAGAAGAACCCCATGAAGAACGCCTGGTTGAAAACGACCAGGAGGTCCAGCGCCAGGCCGGAGGGGTCTTGGGCGGGCTCGGTGAAGTACCACACCGGGATGTTGCCGTAGGTGACGCCGACGTGGTGCAGGACCACCAGGACCGTCAGCACGATCCGCAGGTTGTCGATGTAGGCGAGCCGCCGGGCGGTCGGCCGCGGAGCGGGGGAAGGGGAAGCGGGCGGGGCGGGGCGCCCCTCCTGCTGCCCGAGGGGCGGGGTGGTCGTCTGTTCGCTCATGGTGTGGTCTCCTGTGCGGTCCCGAGGGGTGGCCGTCGGACATGGCGCGCCGCATTCAGGACGCCCGACTGATTTTTTGACCGCTTGGCCAGAATCTAGCACGAACAGACGGAAATCCATCCGGGATGTCCCGGAACGGCCACCGGGGAGCACCCTGACTCCGCCCCGGGGAAGGCGCGGACCCCTTCGGGGACGGCGATCCCGCCTCGCGGCCCAGCCGCGGCGGGCGGGCCGGCGAGACCCGGATCACCCCCGGGCGCCCCCATGCGGACCCCGCGGGGAACGGGCGCAGCGCCGCCCCCGCCCCGGTGCGGGGGCGCGGCCGACCGCTCGCGGGTCAGGCCCGGGCGCGTTGGGTGACGGCGATGCAGATCAGGACGGCCACGGCGGCCAGCAACGCGGCCCACGTCGGCTCTTCGCCGACGAGGAGGACCGCCCACAGCAGGGTGAGGAGGGGCTGAGCGAGCTGGAGCTGGCTGGCGCGGGCGACGCCGATCGCGCCCATCCCGCGGTACCAGGCGACGAACGCGCCGAACTGCGAGACCACGCCCAAGACGGCCATGCCCGCCAGCGCACGGGGCCCGGCGTCGACCGGCTCGGCGGCCAGGGCCAGCACCGACAGCGGGATGCTGAGCGGGGCCGCGGCGACCAGCCCCCAGGCGATCACCTGCCACCCCGGAATGGACGCCGCCAGCCGGCCGCCCTCGGCGTAGCCGATCGCGGCCGCCACCAGTGCCGCGGCGAGGTAGAGGTCGGCGGCGCCGGGGGCTCCCCCGCTGCTGACGACCGCGAACGCGACCACCGAGGCGGCCCCGCAGGCGGCCGCCGCCCAGAACACGTGAGAGGGGCGGGCGCCGGTGCGCAGCGCCGAGACCATGGCGGTGGTCAGCGGCAGCAGGCCGACGATGACGGCGGAGTGGGAGGTCGAGGACGCCTGGACGGCGAGCGTGCTCAGGAAGGGGAAGCCGATGACGACGCCGCCGGCCACCGCCGCGATCCCCGGCCAGTGCGCGCGGGCGGGGACCGGAACGCGCCCCACCGCCAGGCAGGCGCCGGCGATGACGGCGGCCAGCCCGCAGCGGACGGCGGCGACGCTCCAGGGCCCGAAGCCCTCCAGGCCCCACGAGGTCGCCGGGAAGGTGAAGGAGAACGCGAGGACCCCGAGGGCGGCGAGCAGGGTTCCGTTGGATGCCGCTACCCACGCCGGGGCGGTAGCGCTATCATGGACTCTCATGAATCAGCGTAGCAGTGTCCGTGATCTCACGGATGTCCTGCGAAGTGAGTTCGACCGCTACTCTCCGGGGGCGAAGCTGCCGTCCAGCCGCGCACTGGTGGACCGGCACGGCGTGAGCCCGGTGACCGTGTCGCGGGCCATCGCGGCGCTGGCCGCCGAGGGCCTGGTCGTCACCCGCCCCGGATCCGGCGCCTTCCGCGGCGGCACGGCCCCTGCCGGTGCGGGCCGGGCGGGCGACACCTCCTGGCAGCAGGTCGCCCTGAGCGCGGATTCGGCCGCCGCCTCCGGCGAACCGGTCCCCCGGGCCGTGGACGCAACGGGCGTTCTGGCCACGCTCGCCGCCCCCGCCTCCGGCGTCATCGCGTTCAACGGCGGCTACCTGCACACCTCCCTCCAGCCCGAACGCGCGATGGCCGCCGCGCTGGCCCGCGCCGGGCGGCGGCCCGGGGCGTGGGAGCGCCCGCCCGTGGACGGCGTGGGCGAGCTGCGCGGCTGGTTCGCGCGCGAGATCGGCGGCCCGGGAGGGGCGATCGACGCCGCCGACGTGCTCATCACCGCGGGCGGGCAGAGCGCGCTCACCGCCGCACTGCGCGCCCTGGCCCCGCCGGGGGCGCCCGTTCTGGTCGAGTCGCCCACCTACCCCGGCATCCTGGCCATCGCCCGCGCATCCGGGATGCGCCCCGTCCCCGTCCCGGTCGACACCGACGGGATCCGCCCCGGCCTGCTGGAGGAGGCGCTGGCCGCCACCGGCGCGCGGGTCCTGCTGTGCCAGCCGCTGTTCCAGAACCCCACCGGGGCCGTGCTCGCACCGGAACGCCACGGCGAGGTACTGCGCATCGCCCGCGCGGCGGGGGCGTTCGTGGTGGAGGACGACTTCGCGCGCCACCTCGGCCACGCCGACGCCGGCGCCCTGCCGCCCCCGCTGGCCGCGGACGATCCCGACGGCACCGTCGTGCACGTCCGCTCGCTGACCAAGGCCACCTCGCCCAGCCTGCGCGTGGGCGCGATCGCCGCCCGGGGGCCGGTGCTGCGCCGGCTGCGGGCGATCCAGGTCGTCGACAGCTTCTTCGTGCCGCGCCCGTTGCAGGAGGCGGCGCTGGAGCTGGTGGGCTCGCCCGCGTGGGGGCGCCATCTGCGCGCCGTCGCCGCCGGGCTGCGCGAGCGGCGGACCGCCATGGCCGGGGCGCTGCTGGAGGCGTTCCCGCGGCTGCCCGCGCCGCACCTGCCCGCGGGCGGCTTCCACCTGTGGCTGCGGCTGCCCGACTCCGTGGAGGAGCCGGCGCTGGCCGCGGCGGCGCTGCGCGCGGGGGTGGCGGTCGCCCCGGGTCACTCCTACTTCCCCGCCGAACCGCCCGGCCCGCACCTGCGGCTCAGCTTCGGTGAGACCTCGGGCCCCGCCGAGATCGCCGAGGGGGTGCAGCGGCTCCGCCGCGCCTTCTCCGGCCTCGGAGCGTGAGCGGACCGGCGCTCGCCGCCGTTCGCGCCGCCGCCCTTCCGCGTGCCCGCCCGGCGTGGAGCGGGCGTCACGGTCGGCGGGCGGCGTCCGCGGCCTCAGGCCCCTGCTCGGCGGCCGCGGGTCCGGCGCCGTCCGCGCCGGCCCCGGGTTCGGCCCGGGTCGCGTGGTCGAAGATGTCGGCCAGTTCGCGGGCGTGCGCCATCAGGTCGGTGTCGGGGAAGAGGTTCCAGTAGGCGAACATGGCGTCGATCGACGCCTGCACGGTGACGGCCATGACCCGGGTGTCGAAGGGACGGAACACCCCCGCCTTCTGGCCGGCGCGGTACATCTGCTCCAGGCCCTCGTAGAGGTCCACCGATGTGTGCGGCCCGTAGCGGAGGCTGCCGTCGGCCGTGCGGAAGTTGCCGAAGACCTCCCCGAGGGCGTTGAGCTCGGCGGGGTGTTCCCGCATGTACTCCGCGACGGCCAGGATGTGGGTGCGCAGCGCTTCGCGCAGGTCCTCCTGGGCGAGGATCTGCGGCACTATGGCTTCGATGATCGCGGTGTAGACGTGCTCGACGAGCTGTTCCATCAGCTCGTCCTTGCCGGTGAAGTGGTAGGAGATCACGCCTTTGCTGATCCCGGCGCGCTTGGCGATCTGGGCGAGCGACGCCTGGCCGTAGCCCAGTTCGTCGATCGTCTGCACCGCCGCGCCGATGATCTGGGCACGGCGCGCCTTCTCGATGAAGGTGCGCTCCTTGCCCTTCTGGCCGTCCTGGCTGTTTTCTGGCCGCATGGACAGAACCTACCAACGCACCGGCCCGCACCGGCGGTGCTCCGGGGACCGGGGACCGGGCCGTTCGGCCGTCTCGGCCGCGTGGCCAGAGGTGAGGCCGCCGCTCAGGCCGCGCCCGGCGCCCCCGCCGGGGTGACGGGGACGCGGACCGGGGTGCCGTTGAGGACGGCGTGGACCTCGCGGGAGATCAGCTCGATGGTCCGGACGCCGTAGTCCCGGCCGGTGTTGCCGTCGGTGAGGACGACCATGCGGTAGGGCCCGATCCCGGTCCCGTCAACGATGCCGACGCTGTTGGCCCGCCACGCATCGGTGCCGTCGTTGTGCAGCCACCCGTTCTTGGCCGCGATCTCGGCGCCCTCCGGCGCCCCCGCGAGCACCCCCCAGCGCTGCTCGTCGTCCACCTCGCCCATGAGCCGCCGGGCGTAGGCGCGCTGGTCGTCGCCGAGGACGTCGTTGGGCTCGGTGATGAGCTCCAGCAGGCGCAGCTGGTCGGCGGCGTTGGTCTTCATCAGCCCCACGGTGCCGTCGGGGTGCAGCCGGGTGCCGGGCATGCCGGCGAGGCCGATGAAGCGCTGCATGGCGTCGGTGCCGACGTGGTCGCGCAGCCAGCCGGTCGCGGCCGCGTCGGAGCGGGTGATCATGCGGGTCGCCGCCTGGTCCTCTTCGGGGCTCAGGCCGCGCTCCTCCTCGGGCGCCCTGCGCAGCAGGGCGGCCAGGACCACGATCTCCCCGGCGTTCACCGCGTCGAAGACGTCGCCGGAGCGGTGGGTGCAGGTCAGCTCCCCGTTGAAGGCGGCGACCCCCACCGCGATGTCGCCGGCCCGTTCGGCGGTGATCCGCTCGATGACCTCGTCGATGGCGACCGCCACCTGCGGATGGGCGTCCGACGTGCAGGCGCTGCCGCCCGCCCGGGCCTCGGGGGCGGCCACCCCCAGGGCCAGCACGGCCCCGGTCGCAACGGCCGTGAGCCGCGCCAGTGCCCCGTGGCGGCCGGGGGTGCGGGCACGGCCGGGCGTGAGCGCTGGGGTGCGGAGCATCGGGTCCCTCTTCTCCAGGTTCGGTCGGACAGGCCCTGACCAGGCCAAAGGGTACTGCCGGAGTCGACGTTACCCACCGTCACCGCGCGCGCACGCCATCCGCGGCCCGTGTCCCCGGATCGGTCCCGGCACCGGCGCCCCGGGGCCACCCGCTCCGCGGGCCGAGGCGGCACCGTTCAGGCCACGGGGTCGGTGAGCCAGGGCTCGTCGGTGCGGGGCGAGCCCACCGCGCGGTCGACCTGGCGCGGCACGAGGTGCGCCTCGGGGATCGCGTCGACGAGCGCGCGCACGGCCTCGGGCCGGGTCGTGGCGGTGTCGAGCCAGTCCCCCACCATGGCGAAGGGCAGGATCACCGGTGCGCGGTCGTGGACGTGGCCGTGGGTGTCGGAGGCCGGGCGGGTCAGGATGGTGCAGGTCCACACCCATTTGGCGGGGTCGTGTTCGGCGACGTCGGGGTCGGGCCAGCGCTCGTAGAGCCCGGCGAAGGCCAGCACCGATTCGTCGGGGGCGTGCAGGAAGAACGGGGTCGTGCCGCCGGGCGACTTCTGCCATTCGTAGTAGCCGTCGGCCGGGACCACGCAGCGCCGCCGGGCGGCCGCGGAGCGGAACGCGGGCTTCTCGGTGATGGTCTCGGAGCGCGCATTGATCATCCGGGCCCCGGAGCGGCGGTCCTTGGCCCACACCGGCAGCAGCCCCCAGCGGACGTCGCGCAGCTGCCGGACGGGCGGGCCCTCCTTGCGCGCATCGTCGAGCACGATGCGCACCGTGTCGGTCGGCGCGACGTTCCACGAGGGCCGGGAGTGCTCGCCGACGCGCTCGTCGGCGTCGAACAGCAGCCGCAGCTCACGGTCGTTCCGGGCACTGACGTAGCGTCCGCACATGGCCCCAGTCTCGCGCGCCGGTGACCGCACGCGCGGGAACCCGGGACGGAGAGTCACCGGTCACGGGCGGGAGACCGCCCCAAGGGCCCGCAGGCCGGGGGCGGGCCGGCCGGGCGCGGGGCGCCGTCAGCCCAGGCCCGTACCCGGGCGCGCGCCGACGAGCTCGCCGACGTCGGGCTCGCGGCGGACGACGCCCCTGGCCACCTCCGACAGGCGGCGGTTGTTGGTCCGCGCGAAGGAGCGCAGCAGCTCGAACGCCTCGTCCATGCCGACCCCGCGCCGCTCGGAGAGCACCCCTTTGGCCTGCTCGATCACGATGCGGCTGTTGAGCGCCGACTGGAGCTGCTCGGCGAGCATGTCGCGCTCGCGCACGCTGCGGGAGTTGACGATGCCGACGGTCGCGACGTCGGCGAGCCCCTGTCCCAGGGCGATGTCGCCGGGGTCGAGGGGGCCGGGCGAGCGCCGAAGGAGGTTGAGCGCTCCCACGGTCTCGTCGCGCAGCCGCAGCGGGAGCCCGTTGACCGACGAGAACCCCTCGCGCAGGGCAGCCTCGCTGAAGCGGGGCCAGCGCTGGGCGGAGCCGGTGATGTCGTCGCAGCTGACCTGCTCGCCCAGCCGGTAGGCGTCCATGCACGGGCCCTCCTGGTCCTGGAGTTGCAGGATCTCCAGGAAGCGGGCCTGCTCGGTGGAGGCGGCGATGAACCGCAGCCGGTCGCGGTGGTCGGCGAGCAGGATCCCGGCCGCGTCGACGTTGAGCAGCTCGACGCTGCGCCGGGCCAGGACGTGGAGGAAGTCGACGACGTCGAACCCGGCGACGAGGGTGTCGGCCAATTCCACGAACGTCTTGGCCAAGTCTTGTTCCCGCGGCACTGGCGGACCTCCTGAGGGGTGGTGCGGGGGCACTGCGCGGAAGGGTCGTTCAGTCGTCCTGTGGTTCGGGGGAAAACCGCAGCTTTCGTCGTACTACGTCGTGGGCGACGTCGGTCAGGCGCCGCTCGTGGCGGAAGGCGTAGGCGCGCAGCCGCACGAACGCCACCTCGATGTCGGCGTCGATCTGCGCGGATATCATCCCGGCCGCCTGGTGCACCTCGACGTGGTGGCTGAACAGGTCGAGCCCCTCCCCGGAGGAAGAGTCGTCCAGCAGGGGCACCGTGTCGTCCAGCATAAGAGCGAGCGCCGCCTCGGCGAAGGTGAGCGCGTCGGCGAGTTCGCGGTCGCCGAGCGGGAGCGGGTCGGCGCGCTGGAGCTCGATCGCGCCGAGGTTGACGGCCCCGGTGCGTAAGGGGAAGGCGAACACCGCGCGGGCGCCCTCCTGGAGCGCGGCGGGGGTGAACAGCGGCCACTCGGCGTGCCGGTGGCGCTGGGCGAGGTCGGCGACGAGCACGGGGTCGCCGGTGGACAGGACCGTCACGCTGGGTCCCTGGCCGAGGGTGGCCTGGAGGTCGGCGAGCGCGCGGCCGAGCGGGCCGGTGGTGCACACGGGCTGCTCGCGGGCCTCGCGCGATTCCAGGAAGACGGTGACGCCGTCGGCGCCCACCCGCTCGCCGCAGGCGGCGCAGACGTCCTCCAGGGTGGGCCGGCCGCCCCGGATGCGGGCGCGTTCGGCGATGAGTGCCCGGATCTCGGACTCACGTTTGCTTGTCACGCGTGTGTCGACACCTGCTCTGCCCGGCGCTCCCCCTAGCTGGATGTTAACCAATGGGCGGCGTGTGAGGCGGGTGATCCCCGGCCGTCCGCGTGGTGAGCAGGCCGAAACCGCCGTTTTGCGTTTGCGCAAACCCCTGCGCAGGGTGGGGGCCGCCGACTAGCGTGGTCGCTCCGGGATAGGAGGCGTCCGCGCGGGTCCGGACCTCGCTCGCCGGGCGCGATCACAGTGAATCGAGGTCGCAGCGATGTCCCATGTTGAGGTGGTCCACCGCGATGGACGTGCCGTCGTGAGCATACGGGGGGACCTTGATCTGGCGAGTACGGGGGCTTTCGAGGAGGCGGCGGCGCTTGCGGAGAGCGTGTACGGCCCGCGGTTGTACGTGGACCTCAGCGACCTCGCCTTCATCGACTCCTCCGGACTCGGGGCGTTGACGCGGCTGCACCGGCGGCTGGCGGGGTGCGACGGGGGCGGGCTCACCGTCATCGTCGTCCCCGGCGGCCGGATCGAGCGGATCTTCCGGTGCATCGGCCTGGACCGGGCCATGGACGTCCACAGACCCCGCAGGTGAGATCCGGCCGGGGGCGATCCGCGGCGGGCCGGTCGTGCGCACGGCCGGCCAGCGACGGCCGGTGTCAGGCGCCGGGGTCGGTGCCGGTGCGGCCGCGGATGAAGGCGTCGATGCCGTCGAGGACGCGTTGCAGCCCGAATTCGAAGTCGTGGTCGGGGTCGTGGGCGGCGCCGTGGCGTTCGGCGGCGGCGCGGCCCACCCGGGCCGCCGTGGGGTAGCGGCCGGGGTCCATGAGGTGGGACAGGACCGGGGCGCGGGCCGACCACCATTCCGCGTCGCTGACGCCGCTCTGCCGCTCGGCCCGGGCGGATTCGACCTCGCCGCGCACCGCGCCGTGCACGTAGCCGGTGATCAGGCCGATCACGGAGTCCATCTCGACCTCGGTGAGGCCGATCCCGTCGACGGCGCGCAGTTCGCGGTCGTACTTGGCGGTCTCGTTGGGGCCCAGAACGGGCCGGCCGGTGGCGACCTGCACCATCCAGGGGTGGCGCAGGTGGAGGGCGCGGTTGCCGCGGGCGATGCGCTCCAGCCGGGACCGCCAGCCGTCGCCGTCGCCGGGGGTGCCGCTGACGCCGCCCGCGTCATGGCCGTGCTGAGCCTGGGCGGTCTCGGGCGCGTCGTGTCCGTCCTGGGCCTGGGCGGTCTCGGGGGCGTCGTCGAGCGCCTCGCCGTAGACGGTGTCGAGCATGGCGTCGGTCAGCTCGGACTTGCCGGGGACGTAGGTGTAGAGCGACATCGTGCCCACGCCCAGGCTCTCGGCGACCCTGCGCATGGACAGCGCCGCCAGGCCCTCGGTGTCGGCGATCGCGATGGCCGCGTGGACGATGCGGTCCGCGGTCAGTGAGGACCGCCCGGCGGGCTGGGGCTCCCGGGCCCGCCACAGCAGGGCGAGTCCCCGCGCGGGGTCGCCGCCCCCGCTGTTGCGCGCCGCCATGGCCCTCCTCGCCCGGGTGGTGTCCCCGATCACCGCGATGACGCCGTACAACGTAGCATCTCGTATCGGATACGGTACAGCGTACGTTCTTGCTGGAAAGGATGCCCGACCATGCGCATCGCGAGGTTGTCCACCGCCCTGTACGTCGACGACGTGGCCGCCGGCCGCGACTTCCTCGTCGGCCACTTCGGCTTCCGCCCCGCCCTCGACAGCGAATGGGTCGTCAAGCTCGTCCACGACGGCACCCCGTGCGAGCTGATCCTGCTGCCGCGGGCCGCCCACCCCGATCAGGCGCGCGCCGAGGGCGTGATCATCGCGCTGGAGGTCGCCGACGCCGCGGCCGAGGAGGCGCGGCTGCGCGCCGCCGGGGTGGACATCACCCTGCCCCTCCTCGACGAGGACTGGGGCGAGCGGCTCTTCCAGGTGCGCGACCCCAACGGCGTCACGGTCCAGCTGGTCCAGTGGCTGGCCCCCGCCCCCGTGACCGCCTGAGACGGCGCTCTCGGGGGCGCTCGCGGCCGCCCGCGGGGGCTTCGGACACCCTCGGGGCGGCCGTGATGTGCTGCGCGGCGTGGCCGGAACCCGTTCCGGCCACGCCCGCCCGGCGCCGGCGGCGCGCCGCCCGGCATTGTCCGCCCGCGTGGCTAGCGTGGTGCTCCAACGCAGGCCAGATACACGGACAGGCAGGTGGAGCCCGGTGATCACGCATATCAGCGTCGCGGTGATGTACGTCCGCGACCAGCAGCGGTCGGTGGACTTCTATGTCAGCAAGCTCGGTTTCGAGAAGACCGTCGACGCTGAGATGTGGCCCGGGGCCCGGTGGGTGGAGGTGCGGCCCTCGGGCGGGCAGACCGCGATCACCCTGCACAGCGCGAGCGCGTTCAACCGCACCCCTGGCGAGGGCGCGTTCCTCACCTTCGCCTGCGACGACATCGAGGCGACCGTGGCGGACCTGCGCCGCAGGGGTGTGAAGGTGACCGACCCGGTCGAGGAGCCCTGGGGCACCTACATCAAGGCCACCGACCCCGACGGCCACGAGGTCATGATCTCGAAGAAGTGACGCTCCGGGGCGCCGCGCCGCGTGGGGTGCGGCGCCCCGGGCGGCGGGCGGTCAGTGCCGCGGGCCGGTGGTCCGCAGGGCGCGCAGGTGGCGGGAGACGAGAGCGGCCACCCGGTCCTGGTGCTCGGTCAGGTAGAAGTGCCCGCCGGTGAAGACCTCCATGTCGAACGCGCCGCCGGTGTGGTCGCTCCAGGCGCGGACCTCCTTCAGGGTGGCGCGCGGGTCGGCGTCGCCCACCAGGGCGGTGACGGGGGTGGCCAGGGGCGGGCCGGGGCGGTAGGCGTAGGTCTCGATGGCGGTGTAGTCGCTGCGCAGCGCGGGCAGGATGAGCGGGAGCAGCTCGGGGTCGTCCAGGAGCGAGGAGTCGGTGCCGTCGAGGCGGCGCATTTCCTCGATGAGGCCCGCGTCGTCGCGCCGGTGCAGGTCCTCGCCCTCGCGGGTGCGCGACGGCGCCCGCCTGCCCGACACGAACAGCCGCGCCGGGACCGTGCCGGCGCCCTCCAGCCGCCGCGCGACCTCGAAGGCGATGACGGCGCCCATGCTGTGGCCGAAGAGGGCGAGCGGGCGGTCGTTCCACGGCAGGAGCGCGTCGTAGACCCGGTCGGCGTACTCGGCCATGTCGCGCACGCCGGGTTCGCCGCGCCGGTCCTGGCGGCCCGGGTACTGCACGGACAGCACGTCGGCGTCGTCCTTGAGCGCCCGCGACATCGGGAAATACACGGCGGCCGAACCGCCGGCGTGCGGCAGGCAGACGAGCCGGATGGCGCTGTCGGGGGCGGGATGGAAGCGTCGGATCCACAGTGCGCTGTCGTTGGGGGCGGCTGCCATCGGTCGGCGATCCTCTCATGTCGATCCTCCTGCGGCGGGCCACAGCACCCGTCGCCGGTCGCGCCGGTGCACAAGGCGATCGTGCCATGCCCGGTCCGCGGCTGTGGGGCCGCCGCGGGTACCGGTGGGGGAAGGATGGGCAGGTGCACGGTGCCGCATGTCCCGGAAACGTCGGCACCGGGTCCTACGGTGTGACCGTGGACACGATCGGCGGTCCGGTACCGCACCGCGGGGGCGTGGCCCCCGTGCCCCGGGGCGGGAGAACGGACACATCGCCTGTGCGACGATATGATCACGGAATGTCACACATGGCCTCGGTGCTGCACCGGCACCGGGTGGCCCGCTCCTGCCGGGAGCGGGCCGTGGCCGCGCGGCGGAGCGGCCGCCCGGCCCGGGACGCACCCCCGGGGTGGACGCGCGCGGCGGCCCGCGGTGTCCGTGCTCCGTCCTGCGTCGGCGCTCGGCTGGACCACGCTCCGCTGCCCGACGCTGCGCTGATCGGCGCCGCACCGGCCGGGCGGGTGCGGCGATGACCGGCACCGCGCCCCCACCCCCCGGGCCGGCGCCGGGTGGGCCCGCCGGGCACTCCGCGACCGGTCGCCCGGCCGAGCCCCCCACCGATCCCCTGGCCGGCGACGACGACCTGGTCTTCGCGGCGCTGGCCGACCGCACCCGGCGCGACCTCCTCGACGCGCTGGCCGCCCGGGGCCGGGCCACGGCGACCGAACTGGCCGCCGCTCTGCCCGTCACCCGCCAGGCGGTCGCCAAGCACCTCGCCGTGCTCCGGCGCGCCCGGCTGATCTCGGGAACCCGCAACGGCCGGGAGGTCCACTACTCCCTGCGGCCGGGGCGGCTGGCGGCCACCGCGGGCCGCCTGTCCCGGCTGGCCGCCGCGTGGGAGGGCCGCCTGGCCCTGCGCCGCTGTCCCGAAGGCGGCGCCCCACCCCGGTGACCGTCCGGGCGTCACCGGCGCGCCGCCGGGTCAGCGGCGGTGGGGCACGGGGATGGTCGCGAGATCGGCGGCCAGGACCACCTCCCCGCCGAAGTGGGCGGCCGCCTCGGCGACGAACCGCTCGTCGTCGGCCGCCTCGTAGCGTTCGGAGATGTGGGTGAGCACCAGCGTGCGCACCCCGGCCTGCTCGGCGATGCGCGCCGCCTGCGCGGCGGTGAGGTGGCCGCGCGATGCGGCGAAGTCGGCCTCGGAGTCCAGGTAGGTCGACTCGATGACCAGCAGGTCGGCGCCTTCGGCCAGCTCCACCGCCGCCTCGCAGTAGGCGGTGTCCATGGCGAACGCGAACACCTGGCCGCGGCGCGGGACGGCGCACTCCCCCCGTCCCACCCAGGCACCCTCGGCGTCGCGGACGCGTCCCTCCCGCTCCAGGATCCCGATGTCGGGGCCGGTGATGCCCCGGGCCGCGAGGGCTTCGGGCAGCATCCGCCAGCCGTCGGGCTCGGCCAGCCGGTAGCCGTAGGTCTCGATGCGGTGCGTGAGCCGGCGGGCGGTCAGCGTGAACCCGCTGTCGCCGCCCAGGTCGGCGACGTCCCCGCTGACCGGCTGCTCGGCGAGCACGTCGGCGTCGTCGAACACCGACGCGTGGCGCAGCCGGCGCCAGTACTCCAGCCCCGACGCGGGGAAGACGGCCCGCACCTCGTGGGGCACGCGGTCGCGCGCGATGCGCTGGACGATGCCGGGCACGCCCAGGCAGTGGTCGCCGTGGAAGTGGGTCACGCAGATCCGGGTGAGGTCGTGCGCCGACAGCCCGGCGTGGCGCATCTGCCGCTGGGTCCCCTCCCCCGGGTCGAAGAGGACACCGTGGTCGTCCCAGCGCAGGAAGTACCCGTTGTGATTGCGGCGCTTGGTCGGTACGGCGCTGGAGGTCCCGAGGACGGTGAGTTCGCGAGCGGACATGGGCGCCATCATGGCAGCCCCGGGGCGTGCGCCGAGCGGTTCGCGGCCGGTCGCGGGCGCCGCGCGCCGTGGGCGCTGTGCGGGCCGCCCGGTGCCGTCGGCCCCCGCTCACGCCGGAGCGGGCGACGGCGGTGCCAGGAGCGCGCGGTGGCGCAGCACCCAGGATCGGGCGGCGCGCACCTCATCGGGGACGCCCGCAGCGCACAGCCGCACCATGACCGGATGGCCTTCGGCGGCCTCCGCCTCGATCCCGGTGGCGGTGCGCTCCTGGATGGCGGCCACGGCGCCGACGACGCCGGTGCGGTCGGTGAGGCCGTATCCGTCGCAGATGGCGCCGATCCCGGCCGCCGCCTCGGCCACGGGACCACGCCGATGCGGGCCGAGCGCGAGGTAGTGCCAGCAGGCGTGCCCGATGTCGTCGAGGCGGCGCCCGGGCGCCGCGAGGTCCCAGTCGATGAAGGCGAGCGGGAGGGGCCCCTCGGGGGTGTCGCGGTAGACGGTGTTCTTGGGGTTGAGGTCGTTGTGGCAGGCGACCTCCGCGCCCTCGGCGAGCGGGGTACCCGCGGTGCGGTCGTGGAACGCGCGCGTCAGCTCCCCGACCCGCTTGAGCGCGGCCGGCGTCGCGGCGGCGGCCACGGCGTCGGCGCCGAAGGCGGCGTAGCCGTCGATGTACTCCAGGACCTGGCGACCCTCGGCGTCGGTGCCGAGGTCGCGGGGCGCGCCGGGCCAGTCGCCGAGCAGGGCGAGCAGCCGGCGGACGTAGCCGAGCCCCGGAGGGGGCGTGCGGCGCACGGTGGCGCCGATCCGGACGGCGTCGGCGAAGGCGCCGCCGGCCAGCGGTTCCGGTGTCGCGTTCGCGTCGTCCGCCGGGCCGCGCCGGTCCGCCGGGGGAACACCGGGGTCGTCCATGGGCGCCACTGTCGCAGAGCGCCGGCCCCGGCGGCAACGCCGGGAGCGGGCGTGGCGCCCGGGGCTCAGGGCGCGATGCGCAGGTGGCGGGCGGTGAAGGGGGTGGCGAACTTGCCGTGGGGGTCGAGGTCGGCGGCCAGCGCGCGGAAGTCGGGCAGGCGGTCGTAGAGGGCGTCGATGCGCTCGGGCGGGGTGGTGAAGAGCTTGCCCCAGTGGGGGCGCGCGCCGAAGGGCCGCAGCCGCTCTTCGACCAGCTCCATCACCGGGCGCACCGCATCGGGGTCCTTGACCCAGGTGAAGTGGAATCCCACGGTGTCGCGCCCATGGCTGGGGCTGAGCCACAGCCGGTCGGCGGCGATGGTGCGGATCTCGCTGATCTGCACGACGGGGGCGATGCGGTCGCGCACGGCGTCGAGTTCATGGACGGCGGCGACCGCGTGCTCGCGGGCGACGAGGTACTCCGATTGCAGCTCCTCCCCGCTGCTGGGGGTGAAGTCGGGGCGGAAGTGCGGCAGCCGCTCGAACCAGGGGCCGGGCACGCCCAGCTGTGCGGTGCAGCTGTGCGGGGACATGCCGGGCACCGGGTGGCGGGGGCCGTCGGCCGGGCGCGCGCCGAGGTCGCCGGGGCCGGGTGTCGCATCGCCGGGGGAATCGGTGCGCCGCTTGACCCACACCTGGTCGATGGCCGGGCCGCGCCAGCCGGTGAACATGCTGACGCTGTATCCGGCGGAGGTGATGTCGGTGAAGTGGTCGTCCAGCGCCTCCAACGGGAGGGCTTCGTAGACGTGCTGGCGGACGTAGAAGGCGGGGACGACCTCAAGGGTGAGGTGGGTGACGATGCCCAGTGTCCCCAGCGCGACCACGGCCCCGTCGAAGCGGTCGCCGTACCCGGCGCGGTCGAGGGTGCGCAGGTCGCCGTCGGCGGTGACGATCTCCAGCGCGGAGACCGAGGTGGCGAGGCCGCCGTTGCCGTCGCCGGACCCGTGGGTTCCGGTCGCACACGACCCGGCGACCGAGATGTGCGGCAGCGAGCCGAGGTTGCGCAGCGCGTATCCCATGGCGTGCAGGCGGCGGCCCAGTTCGCCGTAGCGGACCCCGGCGGCGACGCGGACCGTCATCGTCGCGGCGTCGGGATCGGCCACGGGGTCGAGGGCGGCCAGGGAGACCAGCGCTCCGCCGGGGGAATCGGCGATGTCGTTGAAGGAGTGGCCGGAGCCCAGGGCACGGACGCGCGGGGCCGCGGCGACGATGCCGCGCAGCTCCTCGACGGTGGCGGGGTGGTGCACGTGCCCGGCCCGGAAAACGGTGTTGCCCGCCCAGTTGGTGAGTCGCCGGTCCATGAGGGGCCTCCCCGCGCCGTGGCCGCGGAGCCCGCGGCACCCGCGGGACATTCTGGCACCGGCGGAACACGGTCCCCTCTCCCGGTCCCCGGCTCGCGCGCAGGCGCGCCGGCCGACCCCGCCGCCGCGGTCGGCGAACTGGCGGAGGGCCGTCGTGCCCGGTCCGGGGCCCGGTGACCAGGCCGGTCGCCCGGCCTGCTCCTTGTTCGGTACGCCGGACGTGACCGTCAGACCGTAGGAGACGATCACGCCGAGGTGGCACACGCACGCCAGGGAGACGGCGCGGCCGTCACGATCAGCGCGCGCTTCTCCTTGGCAACGCGCCGGTGGTACGTGGGCACAACACTGCTCATGAACCGATCATGTGAGGTGAGTGGCTTGACTCGCCACTAATCGGCAACTTATTCTCGACGAGTGGTGAGCCACTCGACTCACCACTGGTTCCGAGGTCGTCAGCGATCTCGTCCGGTCTGCCTACCTAGTGAAGGACGCTTCATGACCCGCTTCAGAAGCCAGACCGCGCTTGTTACCGGCGGAACTGGCGGTCAGGGCGCGAGCCACGTACGCGCGTTCCATGCCGAGGGCGCGAACGTGGTGATCGGCGACATCGACGCCGACCGCGGTGCGGCGCTCGCCGAGGAGCTCGGCGCCCGTGCTCACTTCACGAAACTCGACGTCACTGACGAGACGTCATGGTCTGCTGCGATCCGCGCTGCCGAGGACACCTTTGGCGGCCTGAACGTGCTGGTGAACAACGCAGGTGTGCAAAATCCGCCGGCACCGATCGAGCACACTGACCAAGCGATCTGGTCGCGCATTCTGGACATCAACCTCACCGGCACCTTCCTCGGCATGAAGGTGGCCGCACCCGCCTTGCGCCGTGCTGCGGGAGGGTCCATCGTCAACATCGCCTCGACCATGAGCATCGGCGGCACGGCCCACTACGCACCCTATGTCGCCAGCAAGTGGGCCGTGCGAGGGCTCACCCGCACCGCAGCTCTCGAGCTCGGCCGCGACGGTATCCGCGTGAACACGATCCATCCCGGTGTGATCGCAACGCCGTTCATCAACGAGCCGGCGGCCGGCGCCACAGCAGCGATCGCCGACTTCTACTCGCCTGAGCCGTTCGCCATCCCCCGGCTCGGGGAGCCGGCCGACGTCACCCGGCTACTCCTGTTCCTTAGCTCCTCGGCAGCGGCGTTTATAACGGGGTCGGAGTACGTCATCGACGGTGGTCTTCTGCTCGGTCCCGCTCTTCAGAGCGAGCCCGTGTGAGTACCCAGGACCCGGCTGGATCGAACGACTCCCCACGAGACGAGTCGTTGTCGCACCTCCCCGAACGCATCCGGCGAGCCATCGAGATCACCCCCGCCGCAGGGACGCGCGAACGGATCATCGACATCACGACCCGGGGACGCCGCACGGGCAGACCGCGCCGCATCGAGATCTTCTTCTACCGAGCCGCCGGAAGGACCTACCTGTGCAGCGGCGCCGGCGGGGCCGCGACCGACTGGCATGCGAACCTCCTCGCCAACCCCGGCTTCACCTTCCACCTGAAGAACGGGGTCCGTGCGGACCTCGCTGCTCAGGCCACGCCCGTGACCGACCCGGCCGAACGTCAGGCGGTGCTGTCAGAGATCGTCGCTGACCTCAACCAGCCCCACGACCCCGGCACCATCCGGCCGACCCGGCTTGAAGACTGGGCGGCCAGCAGGTTGATGCGTATCACCTTCCCCCGGCCGTGAACGTCGCCCTGGGTAGCGGCACTGCTCTACGCACTCGCCACACCCCACAACCGACATCGAAGCGAGGCGCCACATGCCCTCTGAGACAACGACCCACCTGCGCCTGACCATCAACGGCCAGTTGCGCGAGGTGGATGTCGACAACCGCACGACCCTGCTCGACCTCCTGCGTGAACAGCTCGCGCTGACCGGTACCAAGAAGGGTTGCGACCACGGCCAGTGCGGGGCCTGCACGGTGCTCCTGGACGGTGAACGCGCCCTGAGCTGCCTGCGGCTCGCGGTCACTCTGACCAACGAGGAAGTCACCACCGTCGAGGGTCTGTGCGGACCCCAGGGTCGGTTGAGCGCCCTACAGGACAGCTTCGTGGCACACGACGCGCTGCAGTGCGGCTACTGCACCCCAGGTCAGGTGTGTTCGGCCGTGGGGGCCCTCCGCGAGGCGGGACGGGGGTGGCCCAGCCGCGTCACCTCTGGACTCGCGCACGACGTCGACCCCGGCACGCTCTCCCGTGCCGAGATCGCCGAGCGCCTCAGCGGGAATTTGTGCCGCTGCGGCGCCTACCCGCGCATCGTTGACGCCGTCCGGGCAGTCCTTCCCACCGGTGACACGTCGGCGCCGCCCACCCAGGTCGAGACCGAGACGGGAGACCAGTCGCAGTGAAACCGTTCACTTACGTCCGAGCCCGGACGCCGGCCCACGCCGTCGACCTCTTCGCAGACCGTGACGGCGCCCACTTCGTCGCCGGGGGGACCAACGTCACCGACCTGCTGAAGCTCGGCGTGCTCGAGGCATCGCACCTCATCGACGTCACCGACGCCCTCCCCCGTGAGATCGAGACCCTCCCCGACGGCACGACCCGCATCGGCGCCGGGGTCGGCAATGCCGTCCTCGCAGGGCACCGCACCATCAGGGGCCGCCACCCAGCGCTCGCCGCAGCCCTACTGGCCGGCGCCTCGGGCCAGATCCGCAACGCCGCCACCGTCGGTGGCAACCTGCTGCAACGAACTCGCTGCACCTACTTCCAGGACGTGACCCGCCCCTGCAACAAACGCGAACCCGGCACCGGCTGTCCTGCCCTGGCGGGCGCACACAGAGAGCTGTCCGTCATCGGCGGGTCCGGAACCTGCATCGCCACTCACCCCGGCGACATGGCCGTCGCCTTGGCCATGTACGACGCCGAAGTCGAGGTCCACCACACCGATGGCCGGGCGACGAGACTCCCCGTCGGCGAACTCCACCGGCTGCCTGGGGACCGACCCGAACGCGACACGGTCCTGGCACCCGGGGAGCTCGTGACCGCCGTCTACCTGCCTGACCCGGGACCGCATCGGTCCGCCTACCGCAAGGTACGCGACCGGCAGTCCTACGCCTTCGCCCTCGTCAGCGTGGCCGCCGCGGTCACCGCGGGGCCCGACGGGAGCACCGTGCGACTCGCGTTCGGCAGTGTCGCACCCAGGCCGTGGCGCGCACGCACGGCCGAAGAGCGCCTCCGGGGACACGTGCTCACGGACGAGCTCGTGCGCGCGGCGCTGAACGCCGAGTTCGCCGCCGCCACACCACTGCCCGGCAACGCCTTCAAGGTCGAGATGGCCAAAGCAGTCGGCTTGGCCACCGTCCGGGACCTCCTGGCAGGCCGCGGCGAAAACGCCCCCGACCAAGCCCACGACGTACCTGGCCCAGCAGAGCCCCCCCACACCCCGCCGGCACCGGCGGAAGGACCCGAAGGAGCCGCCGGATGAGCGCCGACCACGCGGCCCCCGCCCCCGCCGTGGGCAGACCTGCCACGTCGCCGGGCACGGCCGGGGAAGCACCAAGGCGCCTCGACGCACCCGACAAGGTCTCCGGACGCGCCCGCTACGCCGTCGAATATGACCTCCCCGGCGCCGTGTACGCGTGGCCGGTCCAGGCGACGATCTCGCGGGGCCGCATCGTCTCGGTGGAGACGGCGGCCGCGCACAGGGTCCCGAGGGTCCTAGAGGTGCTCACCTCGCAGAACGCGCCACGGCTCGATGCCAAGGGGAAGATCGCGATGGCCCACGCGGGCGCACTGCCCGACCTGCTCCTGATGCAGGACGACCGGGTGCACTTCCGGGGCCAGATCGTTGCCGCCGTCATCGCCGAGACCCTCGAATCGGCACGTGAGGCCGCGTCCCTGGTCGATGTCGTCTACGCCGCGGAGGAGCCTGAGCTGACCGCGGTCCCGGACGATGCCCGGAGCATCGTCCCGGAGATGACCAACGACCTCAGCCCCGGCCGCGTCGAGCGCGGCACACCGCTACAGGCGCTGGCCGACGCACCCGTCCAGGTCGATCAGACCTACACCACCTCCGCACAGTTCGCGCAACCGATGGAACCGCACGCCGCCACCGCCCAGTGGGAGGCAGCGGACCGGCTGACCCTGTACAGCTCCGACCAGGGGCCGTCCTGGACCGCCGTCACGTTCGCTGCGCTCTTCGGCCTCGCCACCGATCACGTCGAGGTGGTGGCCGAGTACGTCGGCGGCGGTTTCGGCTCGAAGGCCGCCCCCCGCCCACCGGCCATGCTGGCCGCGATGGCGTCCCGGCTCGTCGGCAGGCCGGTGAAGGTGGCCCTCAACCGCCCGCAGTCGTCGACTCTCACGACTCACCGGAGTCGCTCGGCGCAACGAGTCAGGCTGGGAGCCGAGCGGGACGGCACCATCATCAGCATCGTTCACGAGGTGACCGGTCAAAGTTCGCGACTGCTCCCGTACGTGGACCAGACCGTCAGCATGTCCCGGATCCTCTACGACGCCCCGCACAGCCTGACGGTCAGCAGAGTCGTCCAGCTCGACGTCCCGACTCCGGGCTGGGTCAGGGCACCGGGGGAAGCCCCCGGCCTCTTCGCCCTGGAGTCCGCGATGGACGAGCTTGCCCACGAGCTCGGTCACGACCCCGTCGAGCTGCGGATCCGCAACGAACCCGAGGTGGACCCCGAGTCCGGCCTCCCGTTCAGCAGCCGGTCGCTGGTTCGCTGCCTGCGCACGGGTGCCGAACGGTTCGGGTGGTCCGACCGCGATCCCCGACCCGGAGCACGTCACGACAGCGACTGGTGCTACGGCATGGGTGTCGCGTCCGCCATCTACCCCGTGCTGCTGTTCCCCTCGACCGCGACGATCGTGGCCAGGTCGCATACCGACTTCGAAGTCGAGATCGGCGCCGCCGACATCGGGACCGGCTCACGCACCGTGCTCCACCAGTTGGCAGCAGAAGCTCTCGGCGTCTCGATGGAGAGCGTCCAGCTGAAGATGGGACGGTCATCGCGAGGCCTCGCCCCGTTTGCAGGAGGCTCCATGGGCACCGGGTCGTGGGGATGGGCCATTCACCAGGCGGCCCTGCAGGTGAAGAGTGCCCTGGCGCGAGAGTCGATCCCGCCGGCGGGTCTGCGAGTCACGGTGGATACCGCGGAGGAGGCGATGCTGCCCCCGCAACACTCCCGCCAGAGCTACGGCGCGCAATTCGCGCAGGTGCGGGTCAACCGTTACACGGGGGAGGTCTTCGTGGACCGCCTTCTCGGCGTGTTCGCCAGCGGGCGGATCATCAACCACGCGACCGCGCGCTCGCAGGTCGTCGGTGCGATGATCATGGGCCTGGGCATGGCCCTCACCGAAGCCGCCGAACCGGACACCACCCTGGGCGGCTGGGTGACACAGGACCTGGCCTCCTACCACGTGCCCGCACACGCCGACATCCCCGACATCGACGCCTTCTTCCTAGAGGAGACCGACCTGCAGGTCGGTCCGGTCGGAGGCAAGGGAGTCGGAGAGATCGGCATCGTCGGAGTAACCGCCGCCATCACCAACGCCGTCTTCAACGCCACGGGGATCCGGGTCAGGGACCTCCCCGCCCTCCCGGATCGAATGTCCGCTGCACTCACCGCGGTTCCCAACAGGGTGTCCTGAGCGCCGTCGCCCCGGCCGGGGTTCCCGTGCCGGCTACCCCTTGCGGCGCTGGAGGGATTCGGCGAGCTCTTCGCGGTTCATGTGGGAGCGGCCCTCGATGCCCATCTTCTCCGCCTGCTCGTAGAGCTCGTCGCGGGTCAGCGGGGCCTTGCCCGCCGACAGGATGCGGCGGACCTCCTCCTGGCGCATGCGGTCGAAGGCCGCACCCAGCTCCTCCAGCCGTTCGGTGCTGACCGCCTTGGCCAGGGCGGGCAGGATCTCGTCCTCCTCCTGGCGGACATGGCGGCGCACCACGTCGACCAGCTCGTGCAGGCGGTCGTCGAACAGCGGGGAGCCGCAGTCGGTGGCCGACAGCCGCTCCAGGATCTCTTCGGCCTTGTGGTGCTCGGCGGCGCAGCCGCGGACGCCGTCGGTCTCCCCCGCCTCGTGCTCGGCCACCGGGTACAGGTACTCCTCGGCCGCGTTGCCGTGCGCGACGAACCGCGCGGCCACCTCGCGCACGAGGCGCTCGCGCTTCTCGGGGGCCCGCCCCAACGGGCCGAACATCTTCTCCAGCTCGCGGTGGTCCCGGGTGATCAGCGTGATGAGGTTGCGGGCCATGACCTTGCCTCCCCCTGGGCGGACGCCGGGCACCGCCACGCGGCGTGGCGGAACCCTCCCGCTACCCGCCCGGGCGGGGGATCACACACCCCGAGGCGTCCCGGAGCGTCCGCGCCCGGCTCGAAGCGCCCCATCCGTCCGGATTCCCCGTCCCGCGCGGCCCCGGCGCCTATCCTGCGGGGATGGAGATCGTGATCGTGTGTCCCGCGTGCCAGGGCAGCGGGCTGCGGGTCAATGTCGTCGGCTACGCCGGGGGCGACCTCGCCGGGGAAATGGTCGTGCCGCGGCGCTGTCCCGACTGCGCCGGCGGGGGGCGCATCACCACCGCGGGCTGGTCGGCCGTCGACGAGCACGACGACGGCCCGCGCGCCGACGAATAACGGACCACCTCCGTTCACACGCCGAACCATCCGGAAACGGCTGCGTAACCGGACGAGACCGGTAGGGAAACAGGTCGGCGCGAGACTCCCCCTTGGTATCCCCAGATGAAACACAACACCAAGGAGGTGGACGCGCGTGGGCTCAATGCGCGCCGGCGCCGCCCTCACATCCGCACTCGCCGCCCTGGCCCTCACGGCCACCGCGTGCGGGTCCGCCGGTCCGGGCGGGGTCACCGACGACACCGTCAGGGTCGGCATGCTCCACTCCCTCTCGGGGACCATGGCCATCAGTGAGGTGACGGTCCGCGACGCCGTCCAGCTCGCCATCGACGAGATCAACGCCGACGGCGGCGTGCTCGGCCGGCAGATCGAACCCGTGATCGAGGACGGCGCCTCCGACGAGGCGGTGTTCGCCGAGAAGGCCCAGAAGCTGCTCCAGTCCGATCAGGTGGCCACGGTCTTCGGCGGGTGGACCTCGGCGTCGCGCAAGGCCATGCTCCCCGTCTTCGAGCGCAACAACGGCCTGCTGTGGTACCCGGTGCAGTACGAGGGCCTGGAGGCGTCCGAGAACATCGTCTACACGGGGGCCACGACCAACCAGCAGATCGTCCCGGCCCTGGACTACCTCAAGGAGCAGGGCCACACCTCGATCTACCTGGTGGGCAGCGACTACGTCTTCCCGCGCACCGCCAACCAGATCATCACGGCCTATGCCGAGGCCAACGACATGGAGATCGTCGCCGAGGACTACACCCCGCTGGGCCACACCGAGTACTCGACGATCACCGGCAGGATCGCCGATTCCGAGCCCGATGCCGTGTTCAACACCCTCAACGGCGACTCCAACGTCAGCTTCTTCCAGCAGCTGCGCTCGGCCGGGGTGAGCGCCGAGGACACCCCCGTGCTGTCGGTCAGCGTGGCCGAAGAGGAGATCGAGGGCATCGGCGCCGAGAACATCGCCGGCCACCTCGTGGCGTGGAACTACTACCAGACCACCGACACCCCCGCCAACGAGGGGTTCGTGTCCGCGTTCCAGGAGGCCAACGGCGAGGACCGGGTCACCTCCGACCCGATGCAGTCGGCCTACAACGCCGTGTACCTGTGGGCCGAGGCCGTGGAGAAGGCGGGCGGCTTCGAGGTCGACGACGTGCGCGCCGCCCTGGATGGGATCGAGCTGGCGGCCCCCGAGGGCGACATCAGCATCGACGGCGCCACCCAGCACGTGGTCAAGACCGCCCGGATCGGCGAGATCGGCGAGGACGGCATGATCGAGCAGGTCTGGGACTCCGGCGAGCCGATCGCCCCCGACCCCTTCCTGGAGGGCTACGACTGGGCGCAGGACCTGTCGGGCAGCGGCGGCTGACGCCCTCTCCGCCCTCTCCCCCGCCCCCTTCCCCACTGCACGGACAACGGCGTCCGCCTGCCCGCCCCCGCCCCGGGTGCCCGGCCCTCCCGGCCGGCGCCCGGGAAGGCAAGAGAGATGCGATGGACGCGATAGTCAACCAATTGCCGATCGGGCTGGCGATCGGCGCCGTGCTGCTGCTCGCCGCACTGGGCCTGAACTTCACGTTCGGCCAGATGGGCGTGGTCAACATGGCCCACGGCGAATTCATCATGGTGGGCGCCTACACCGCCTACGTGCTCCAGGCGTGGGTGCACCTGCCGGCCTCGACCTCGCTCGTGATCGCCCTGCCCGCCGCCTTCGCGATCGCCGGGACCCTGGGCTGGCTGCTCGAACTGGGGGTGATCCGGCACTTCTACGGCCGCCCTCTGGACACGCTGCTGCTCACCTTCGGCATCGGGCTGGTCCTCCAGCAGCTGGCGCGCGACGTGTTCGGCGCACCCAATGTGGACGTTCCCGCGCCCGCCTGGCTGACGGGCGGGATCACCCTGGCCGGGGTGCGGCTGCACTATTCGCGGCTGTTCATCCTCGCCCTGGCGATCGCCTGCGTGGCCGCCATCGCCTACTACCTCAACCGCAGCCGGCCGGGGCGGCAGATGCGGGCCGTCATCCACAACCGCGACCTCGCCGCGGTTTCGGGCATCGCGACCCGCCGTGTGGACGCCGCCACCTTCTTCATCGGCTCGGGCCTGGCCGGGATCGCCGGGGTGGCGCTCACCCTCATCGGGCCAACAGGGCCCACCCTGGGCACCAACTACATCGTCGACGCGTTCCTCGTGGTCGTCATCGGCGGGCTGGGCCAGCTGCGCGGAACCGTGATCGCCGCGTTCGCCCTTGGCCTGCTCAACGCGCTCGTGGAGTTCTGGAGCGACGCCAGCCTCGCCAAGGTCGTCGTCTTCGCCGCGATCATCGCCTTCCTCCAGATGCGCCCGCAAGGACTGTTCACCGTGAGAACGAGGGCCCTGACGTGACGTCTTCACCTTCCGCCCCCGCCCCGGCCCGACTCCTCGCGCGGCTGGGCGGCCCGGCGGTGTTCACCGTCCTGCTCCTCACCGCCGTCCTGGTCCTGCCGCTGGTGATGCAGCCGTTCCGGCTCAACCTGCTCGCCCAGTACCTGTGCTACGCGATCGTCGCCGTGGGCATCGCGCTGGCGTGGGGGCGCGGCGGCATGCTCACCCTGGGCCATGGCGTCTACTTCGGCCTGGGCGGCTACGCCATGGCCATGCACCTCACCCTGGCCAACTCCGCGGCCGATCCGCTCGATCCCGGCGCGCTGCCGCAGTTCATGTCCTGGAGCGGGCTGACCGAGCTGCCCCTCTTCTGGCGGCCCTTCGCCGACCCGGTGTTCGCCCTGGCCGCCGCGGTCCTCGTTCCGGGGGCCGTCGCGGCGCTGCTGGGCTGGGCGGTTTTCCGCCAGCGTGTGCGCGGCGCCTACTTCGCGATCCTCAACCAGGCGCTGGCCGCGGCATTCGTCATCCTGCTCATCGGCCGCCAGCACCTGACCGGCGGCTCCAACGGGCTGACCGACTTCCCGGTCTTCGCGGGGATCGACCTCTACCGCCCTGAGGCGCAGCAGGGCCTCTACGTGCTCACGGTCCTCGCCCTGGCAGGGGTGTACCTGCTGTTCCGCCAGGTCGCCCGCAGCCGCTACGGGGCGCTGCTGATCGCCGTGCGCGACGGCGAGGACCGGGTGCGGTTCCTCGGCTACGACCCGACCTGGATCAAAACCGTCACCTACACCCTGTCGGCCATGGCCGCGGGCGTGGGCGGGGCGCTGTTCGTGCCGGTCATGGGCATCATCTCGCCCTCCCTGCTGGGGGTGGTCCCCTCGCTGATGCTGGTGCTGGCCGTGGCGATCGGCGGCCGGTACAGCCTGGCCGGGGCCGCGGCCGGCGCCGTGCTGGTGAACGCCGCGCAGACCACGTTCTCCGAGGCGTTCGCGGGCGGCTGGCTCTACCTCCAGGGCGCGCTGTTCGTCCTGGTGATCGCGCTCGCGCCCGGAGGGCTGGCGGGCATCGCCCGCGCGGCCGCCGAGCGCCTGCGCGCCCGGTGGCCGGCCGCGCCCTCCCCGGCACCCGCGGCACCCGCGTCCCCGACCTCCCCGGCCACCGAAGGGACCAGATGAGCACCCCACTCCTGGAACTGTCCGGCATCCGCGTCGTCTTCGGCGACTTCACCGCGCTCGACGGCATCGACCTGACCGTCGGCGAGGGGGAGCTGCGCTTCCTCATCGGCCCCAACGGGGCGGGCAAGACCACCCTCATCGACGTCGTCACCGGCCGCACCCGGCCCACCTCCGGCACCGTCACCTTCGCGGGCCGACGGCTGACGCGGCGCGGGGAGCACCGCGTGGTGCGCGCCGGCATCGGCCGCACCTTCCAGACCGCCGTGGTCTTCGAGGAGCTGACCGTCGCCGACAACGTCGACCTCGCGGCGTCGTTCCGGATGAACCCCATCGGGCTGCTGCGCCGCAGGCGCGGCCTGAGCGGTCCCGTCGCCGCCGTCCTGGACCGTGTGGGCCTCGCCGCCTTGGCCGACCACCGCGCCGGCACCCTCTCCCACGGCCGGCGGCAATGGCTGGAGATCGCCATGCTGCTGGCCCAGGACCCGCGGCTGCTCCTGCTGGACGAGCCGGTGGCCGGCATGAACGCCGACGAGCGGCAGCGGACCGGCGAACTGCTCACCGAGATCGCCGCCGACCGCACCGTCATCGTCGTCGAGCACGACATGGACTTTCTGCGCCGCTATGCGCGCGACGTCACCGTGCTGCACGAGGGCCGCGTCCTCACCGAGGGCACCGTCGCCGAAGTACAGGCCGACCCGCGGGTGCAGGAGGTCTACCTGGGCCGCGGTGGCGCCGGATCCGGCGCCGCCGGCCCGGTGGCCGCCGCCGCGAACGAGGAGGGACGCTGACATGCTGACCGTCCAGGGCCTGTGCTCGGGCTACGGCCGCGCCCAAGTGCTCTTCGATGTCGGCCTCACCGCCGAGCCGGGGAGCGTCACCTGCGTGATGGGGCGCAACGGGGTGGGCAAGAGCACGCTGCTCAACACCGTCGCGGGCCTGATCCCCGCGACCGCGGGCCGGATCTCCTTCGACGGCGCCGATGTCACCCGCGCGCCCGCCCATGCGCGGGTGCGCGCCGGTATGGGCTACGCGCCGCAGGGGCACGCGTCCTTCGCCCCGCTCACGGTGCTCCAGAACCTCCAGGTCGCGCGCGAGGCGGCCGGGCGGGCACGGCCCGAGGCGATCGACCGGACGCTGGAGCTGTTCCCGAGGCTGGCCCCGCTGCTGGAGCGCCGGGCGGGGCTGCTCTCGGGAGGACAGGCCCAGCAGCTCGCGATCGCCCGCGCCCTGGTCGCCCGGCCCGCCCTGCTCATCCTGGACGAACCCACCGAGGGCATCCAGCCCTCCATCGTGGCCGAGATCGAGGAGGCCATCGCCGCCATCGCCGGCGACGGGGTGGCCGTGCTGCTCGTCGAGCAGTACCTCGACGTGGCGCTGCGGCTGGCCGACAGCATCACGGTGCTGGACGCCGGCCGGGTGATCCACGCGGGGCCGCGCGCGGAGCTGGACACAGCGGGCGCGCAGCGGCTGCTCGCGATCTGATGCGCGCGGCCCGGCGGGCGCGTCCTCCGCTGTCGGCGCCGGTCGGAGCCGGCACCGACAGCGGCGGCCGCCGGTCAGGCGAGCCGGAGCCACCCCGTGCGCACCCGCCAGGAGCCGCCCGAGCGCACGTGGCCGGCCGCGGCGCGCTCCAGCGTGGTGCGGGTGGGGGCCCTTTCGGGGTCGACCTCGGGCATGCGGAACACGAACCGGAAGACGTCGGCGTCGCCGGGCGCGTCCGCCTCCACGAGGGTGAACCTGCGCTGGAAGGCGAGGATGTTGGAGGAGGGGGGCAGGTGGTCGGCCAGTTGCGGGTCCAGCAGCCACGACGTGCAGGTCGCCACCGGGTAGTCGGCTGCGAAGCAGGAGCGGAAGAATCCGCGGGCCGCGTCCAGCGAGCGCTGGACGCTCGGGGGGTCCAGCGGGCCGTCGGCGGGGATGTGCAGCCGCAGCGCAGGCGCGCCCTCGGCCAGTTCCGGCCCCAGGCCGGCGGCCTCGCCGGGGCCGTACCAGGTGACCGCGCCCGCCGTGAACAGGGTCGCGGGCTCGTATTGCAGCCGCCCCAGCTCGAAGAGGCCGGCGCGGAAGTGCAGCGCCGCCCACGTGGCGGTCTCCAGGCCCAGCCGGCCGAACATGGCGCGGGTATGGCCGATGTGGCGCCCGATGTCGCCGAGGGTGGCCGAACGCACCTGCGGCGGTATGCCGTGGCGGTCGTAGACGGCGTCCAGCAGTGGGACGGCGGCGGCCAGCGCGTAGACCACGGCACAGCGCGCCCGCACGTCCTCGGCGGCGACGAGATTGGGCCAGGCGCGCCATTCCCGGCGGTCTGCGGCGATGTCGGCGGCCACGCGCGCGTACATGCGCTCCAGCAGCCACCACGCCTCCAGGGGCCAGGTGGGGTCGGGCCAGGCCTCCAGCAGCTCCGCGGCGTCGCGCTCGGCCGGCGCGAACGGCGCCAGCGCCGCGGCCGCCCCCGCCCTGCCGGGCAGCGGCACACCCCCCTCCGGCAACGGCAGCGCGGCGGCCTCTTCCAGCCACCCGCGCACGGACTCGTCCAGACCCAACCGGTCGACCACAGCAGCAGCGTCCATGCCCATATCTTCGCCCGCCCCGCGGGGGCCGAAGCGTCCGGCACACCCTCCGCCCGGGAACGGGCGACGATCACGGTCGGTGAGACCGCCGTCGCCATACGGTGAGGGCGAGTTCACATCGCGGGGCATATTCTGGTACGGGCGCTACCAAACCGCACTCCACCGAAAAGAGGACGACCACCGATGCCCGAACCGGCGCAGCAGATACGCGACTGGCTCGCCACCTATGGCTCGCCCACCGCATCGGTGGCCCGGCTGCTCTGCGACCGCCACCCCGCCGACGCCGTCGCGGTCACCGAGATCGGCCCCGATCTGCTGCCGCGCGACCTCACCTACGGCGAACTCGCCGAGCGCTCCACCCGGGTGGCCGCCGGGATGGCGGGGCTGGGCATCGGCGCCGGCGACCACGTCGCCACCCTGCTGGGCAAGGGCATCGACCTCGCCGTCACCGCCATGGCCATCTGGCGCCTGGGCGCGGTGCACGTCCCCCTGTTCACCGCCTTCGCGCCCTCGGCCATCGCCCACCGCCTGCTGCACCCGGCCGCCCGCCTGATCGTCTGCGACGACGACCAGCGCCCCAAGCTGGAGCCCGGCCGCGACATGCCCGCCGAGCCGCTCTGGCACATCGCCACCACCGGCGCGGCCCCGCTGCACGAGGGCGACCACACCCTCGCATCGCTGGCCGCCTCCGGCCCGGACGAGCGGCCGGCGGCCGCCGTCGGCGGCGACGCCCCCTTCGTCCTGCTGCACACCTCGGGCACCGCCGGACCGCCCAAGGGAGTCCCCGTTCCCGTGCGCGCGCTGGCCGCCCTGCACTCCTACCACCGCTACGGCCTCGACGTCCGCGACGACGACGTCTACTGGAACACCGCCGACCCCGGCTGGGCCTACGGCCTCTACCACGGCCTGATCTCCCCGCTGCTGGCCGGGCAGCGCACCCTCCAGCTGCGCGCCGGGTTCGACCCCGAACTCACAGTCGACGTGCTCGCCACCTACGGCGTCACCAACCTCGCCGCCTCCCCCACCGTCTTCCGGTCGCTGCGCGCCACCGTGAAGACGCTGCCGCCCGAGATCGCGGTCCGCCGCCTCTCCAGCGCCGGGGAGCCGCTGGGCGCCGACGTCGTCGACTGGGCCACCGACCGCTTCGGCGTGCCGGTGCGCGACCACTACGGCCAGAGCGAGCTGGGCATGTGCGTGGGCCACCACAACCACGACTCCGTCGCCACCGACCTGCGCCCGGCGTCGCTGGGGACCGCCCTGCCCGGCTGGTCGGTGACCGTCCTGGACCAGGTCGCCGACCACGAGGCCCCGCCCGGCGGGTTCGGCCGCGTGGCCGTGGACGTCAAGGGCAGCCCGGCCATGTGGTTCACGGGCTACCTCGCCAGCCCGGCCGCCACCGCCGCCCGCTTCACCCCCGACGGCCACTGGTTCCTCACCGGCGACACCGGCAGCCGCGACCGCGACGGCTACCTCTACTTCTCCTCACGCGACGACGACGCCATCCTGATGTCGGGGTACCGGATCGGCCCCTTCGACGTCGAGTCCGCGCTGCTGGAGCACCCCGCGGTCGCCGAGACCGCGGTCTACGGGGTCCCCGACGACCTGCGCGGCCAGGTGGTCGCCGCCACGGTGGTGCTCAACGACGGCTGGCGGGGCGACGACGCCCTCGCCGACGACCTGCGCGACATCGTGCGCACCCGCTTCTCGGCCCACGCCTACCCCCGCCGGATCACCTTCGCCGAGCAGCTGCCCAAGACCCCCTCGGGCAAGATCCGCCGCTCCCGGCTGCGTTCCCCGCGCTAGCTCATTCGCGGGGGATCGCGGCGTCGATGAGTTCGTCGATCCGCGCCGCCAGCTCGAAGTCGGCGAGCGTGACCCCGCCGGCGACGTGCGTGGTCTGGTGGAAGGTGACCTTGGTGTAGCGGATGTCGATGTCGGGGTGGTGGTCGGCCTCCTCGGCGGCGTAGGCGACCGCGGTGACCAGGTGGACACCGCCCATGAAGTCGGGCAGCTCCACGGTCTTGCGGATCTCGGCGCGCTCGCGGTCCCATTCCCAGCCGTCCAGCCGTTCCAGGCCCTCGGTGATCTGCTGTTCGTCGAGCAACGTCATGGTGGCCTCCCTCGCCCCCTCGGTACCCGTGGCCGTCTCCTAGGGTGGCTACCCCGCATCGGCGGGACTACCGTCCGGCCGCCGTCACCCCTCGTGTGCCCCGGCGCGCCAGCGCGCGAACCCGCCCTCGGTGTTGATCACCTGGCCGTTGAATCCTCCCCCTCATGAACAAGGGGGATTCCTGGCTCAGGCCGCCTCCGGGAGCGGCGCTCCCGGAGGTCTTACGCCCTCGGCACCAGCCGGGGTGAGACCAGCCCGGAGGAGCATCACGCGGGCGGAGTTCCTGTCCCGGGGGGACACGGATCCGCACGCGGTGCACGTGTAGGTGCGTTCCGACAGCGGCAGTGCGTGCTTGGCTCTCGCTCCGCACTGTCCGCAGTCCATCGTCGTGTGGGCCGGGTGCACCAGGTACACGGCCCGGCCGTGCTTGCGGCCCATCTCCACCAGCGCCCGCTTGGTGGCGCCGATCGCCGCATCGGCCGCCTTGCGGGCCATAGTGGTCCTGGCGAGGAACTTCGGGCGGAAGTCCTCCACCGCAAGGGCGTCGTGGTCTCGGACCACGCGCTTGGCCCACTTGCGGGCCGTGTCCTGACGCCGCCGGGCGATCTTCGCGTAGGTCCTGGCCCGCCGCTTCTTCGCCTTGCGGTAGCCCCGCGAAACGGCCCGCCCCTTCGCGGGCTTGCGGCGGGCCATCATCCGGTCGTAGCGGGACAGCTTGGCCTGGGCCTTCGCGCCGTGCCGGGCGTGGGGGAGGTCGTGGGCGCCGGAGGTGGTGGTCGCGGTCTCCCTCACGCCCCAGTCGATGCCGATCACCCGGCCGGTGGCGGGCAGCGGGTGGATCTCAGCGGGGACGACGAAGCTCGCGTACCAGTGGCCGATGCCGTCCTGGTAGACGCGCACCGAGGAGGGGCCGGCGGGCAGGTCGCGCGACCACACCACTCTCAGCACGATCCCGCCCGCCAAGTGCAGGTAGCCGTCGATGAGGCGGAACCCGCGCCGGGTGTAGTTCAGGCTCGCCGACGCCTCGCGCTTCTTCTTGTACCGGGGCATCCCCGCCCGGCGGTGCATCGGCAACCGTTCCCGGATGTCCTTGAGCGCCTTGGCCTTCGACTTCCCGAAGTCGCGGATGATCTGCTGCTGCGGTACCGAGGAACCCTCACGCAGCCACGGCGCCACTCTCCGGGCCTGGGTGAGCATCCTGTCGAGCTGGGCCGGGCCGCACGTCTGCTTGTCCGCGCCGTCGGGCCGGTAGGTGTTCCAGGCATGGACCTGCTGGGATTTGGCCACGCACTCATTCCAGGTCCACCGGCACCGGTCCCACTCGGCGAGAAGGGCCGTGCGGGCAGTGGAAGACACGCGCAGCCGGAACGTCCACCGGGCATACCCGGCGTCCTCGGTCCCCTCCGGCGTCGACATGCGGTGATGCTAGCACCACGATGAGTGAGAATGCTCCGGCTTTCGGCTGCCCGGCCGCCTCCGTGACTGGACGCGCCCACGCACCGTCCGAGCGGCTGTCTTCTGGCTCCGCGCCGGTGTACACGTTCGAGGTCGGCCTCCACGCCGCCAGGGTGGACACCGGATCGCCCGGGCGATCCGGCCCACCTCTGGCCCCGCTACGCGGGAAGCCGGATTCCTCCCCAGCCTGAAGACCGGGGCATCCTCCCGTTACTTGGTGAAGGTCGGGGTGGTGGCCCGCGACGATGGGGTCCCGGGGATCGCTCATGGGCCCAGCATCGCGATGCGGGCCCCCGCCGTCACACCGTTTTCCGCCGCCCCCTCCGGGAGCGCATCAGGCCTGGTTGCTGGGCTCGGCCGGGAAGTCGGTGTACTCGTCCTCGTCGAGCTCGATGGTGGGGATGTCGCTGGACGGCTCGATGCTGGGCGAGGACGACGGGTCGTTGGTGGGGCTGGAGCCGTCCGACGGCGAAGGCGAGGGCGACGCCGACTCCGGCGAGGGGGACGGCGAGGGCGACGGGCTGGGCGGCGGCACCGGCGGCGGGCTCGCCTGCTGGTTCAGCCCCGACAGCCACATGAACAGCATCATCAGGATCGCGATGAACAACGCCAGCACCAGCAGCAGCGCCACGACCACCCGCCACGTGGGGCCGGTCTCGGTCGAGCCCGCGGCACCGCCCCCGCGGCCGGCCCACGACCAGCGGGCCGTGGCGGGGGGCTGGGATCCCGTGGCCCAGTAGGGGGCATAGGAGGGTCCTCCGGTGGCGGCTGCGGCGCCGACGCCCACCGGCGCCAGGAACGCGCCCGCCCGGTCCCCGCCGCCGCTCACGGCCACCCAGGAGGCGGTCGAGCCGCTGGTGTTGGACGCCAGCACCTTGGGCGACCCCGACACGCCGACGCCCTTGTGCACGGCCGCGATGAACCGGTCGCGCGCGGCGGGGTCGGCCGCCGCGCCGGCGCTGAGCATCGCGACGCTCACGGGGCGCCCGCGGGAGTCGCGCGCGCTGTACACCACACCTTCGGGCGTGGTGCTGACCCGGTCGCCGAGCCTGAAGGCCCCGAGCTGACGTGGGTCGGCGTCCTCTAGCGGCACTCTCGCCCTCCTCTTGCCCCTGTGCCACGGCCACCGATCGGTCCCGCATTGACCGGTCGCATACGGTTCGAACGGGTAGCATCACCGATGCGTGACCAACGTACCCGGCGGCGGCACCGTGGGGGCGGCACCGTTCGGTGAAAGGGTGGACTCATGCCGGAAAACGACTCCGCGCCCGGAGGCGACGACGGCCGCGAGCATCGGGCCGCCGCGCCCGGTGGCGCGGGCGAGCCCACGCGCCTCCTGCGCGCCGCCATGCAGGAGGTCTCCACCGTCATCGTGGGCCAGGACCAGATGGTCGAGCGCACGATGGTGGCGCTGATCGCCCGCGGGCACTGCCTGCTCGAGGGCGTGCCGGGGATCGCCAAGACCCTCGCCGTCTCGACCCTGGCCAAGGTCACCGGCGGGTCGTTCGCCCGGGTGCAGTTCACACCCGACCTCGTGCCCTCCGACATCGTGGGCACGCGCATCTACCACCCCTCCACCGAGCAGTTCGACGTCGAGCTGGGCCCGGTGTTCGCCAACTTCGTCCTGGCCGACGAGATCAACCGGGCGCCGGCCAAGGTCCAGTCCTCGCTGCTGGAGGTCATGGCCGAGAAGCAGGTGTCGCTGGGCGGCACCACCTACCGGCTGCCCGACCCCTTCGTGGTGATCGCCACCCAGAACCCGGTGGAGTCCGAGGGCGTCTACCCGCTGCCCGAGGCCCAGCGCGACCGGTTCCTGATGAAGGTCGTGGTGCCGCACCCGCGCGCGCACGAGGAGATGGAGATCCTGCGGCGGATGAGCGCCACGCCGCCCGAGGCCCACCAGATCCTCGACCCGGTGACGCTGCGCGAGCTCCAGCACGACGCCGAGCGCGTGCACGTGCACCAGCTCATCGCCGACTACGTGGTGCGGCTGGTCATGGCCACCCGCGAGCCCGAGAACTACGGCGTGCCCGAGCTGCGCCGGGTGCTGGAGGTCGGGGCGAGCCCGCGTGCGACGCTGGGCCTGGTGGCCGCATCGCGGGCGCTCGCGCTGATCCGGGGTCGCGACTACGTGCTGCCCGAGGACGTGCGCGTGCTGGCGCGCGATGTGATGGCCCACCGGCTGGTGCTGTCCTTCGACGCGCTGGCCGACGGCGTCACCACCACCCAGATCGTCGACCGGGTCCTGGCCGCCGTCCCTCCGCCCCGGGTGATCTGGGACGATCCCGCCAGCGGCGAGCAGACCGCGATGGCCGCCAGGTAGCCCGCGATGCGCACGCCGGCCTCGCGCGGACTCGACCCGCGCCTGCACTCCGCCCTGCACCACCTCGACCTGCGCGTGGTGCGCCGCCTGGAGGGGCTGCTGCACGGCGAGCACCTGGGCCTGCGCCTGGGCCCGGGCAGCGAGCCCGCCGAGGCCCGGCTCTACCAGGCCGGCGAGGACGACGTCCGGCTGATGGACTGGGCGGTGACCGCGCGCACCACCCACCCGCACGTGCGCGACCTGGTGGCCGACCGCGAGCTGGAGAGCTGGACCCTGCTGGACCTGTCGGCGAGCATGGACTTCGGCACCGGCCGGCAGGAGAAGCGCGACATCGCCATCGGCGCGCTGGCGGCCGTGAACGTCCTCACCCAGCGGGTCGGCGACCGCTTCGGCGCGCACTTCCTGCACCGGGGCCGTATCCGCAGGTGGCCGGCGCGCTCGGGCAAGGCGGCGCTGCTGTCGCTGCTGGCCACGGTGGCGGCGGCGCCGCGCACCGATCCCGGCGGCGGCGAGGGGGCCACGCTCGCCGACGCCCTGGACGACCTGGCGCGTACCCGCGCGCGGCGGGGCCTGCGGGTGGTGATCTCCGACTTCCTGGACACGCCGCCGGGCGCGTCGGCCGCCGAGCCGGCGCCGTGGGAGCGGCCCCTGCGCAGCCTCACGACCCGCCACCAGGTGATCGCGATCGAGGTCATCGACCCCCGTGAGCTCGATCTCCCCGACATAGGATTGGTCACGATGCAGGACCCGGAGTCCGGGCGGGTGCGCGAGGTCGCGCTCACGCCCCGGGTGCGCAACGACTACCGGCAGGCCGCCCTGGCGCAGCGATCCGCCGTCCAGGCGGGGCTGCGCCGGTGCGGTGTCCCGCACCTCGTACTGCGCACCGACCGGGACTGGATCGTGGACATGGCCCGGTTCGTGGTCGAGCAGCGGCGCACGGCCCACCGGCTCGCCCGGCACACACCGGCGGTCCCGCGCTGACCCGCCACGCCCGCCCCGGCGCGGGCACCCCACCGACCCACAGCCCCCTGCACGACCCACGCGGAAAGGACCACGGGTGAGCTTCCTGTCCCTTGGCTGGCTGTGGCTGCTGCTGCCCTTCGCCGCCCTCGTCGCCGCCTACGTCCTGCTGCAATACCGCCGCAAGGACTACACGCTGCGGTTCACCAATCTGGCGCTGCTGGACCATGTGGCGCCGCGCCGGCCCGAGTGGCGCCGCCACGTGCCCGCCTCGCTGTTCTGCCTGATGCTGGTGGTGCTGATCGCCGCCATGGCGCGGCCGGCGATGCCGGTGGAGGTGCCGCGTGAGCGCGCCACGATCATCATCGCCATGGACGTGTCGCCGTCGATGGCCGCCACCGATGTGGCGCCCGACCGGCTGAGCGCCGCCAAGGAGTCGGCGCAGGGGTTCGTGGAGTCCCTTCCCGACCGGTTCAATGTGGGGCTGGTCGCATTCTCCTCGGCGGCGAGCGTGGTGTCCTCCCCCACCCAGGACCACCGCGCCGTGGTCGACTCCATCGAGAACCTCCAGATGTCGCCGGGCACGGCGATCGGCGAGGGCGTGTTCACCTCGCTCCAGTCGATCACCTCCTTCGACGAGGAGGCGGGCGAGAACCCGCCGCCCTCGGCGGTGGTGCTGCTGTCGGACGGGGAGAACACCAGCGGGCGGCCCATCACGGCGGCCAGCCGCGAGGCGGGCGACACCGAGGTCCCGGTGTCGACGATCGCCTTCGGCACCGGTGCGGCGATCATCGAGATCAACGGCGAGCCGGTCGAGGCCGACATCGACAAGGAGGCGCTGGAGCGGCTGGCCGACGGCACCGGCGGGCACTTCTACGAGGCGGAGTCCGAGGGCGAGCTGAGCGACGTCTACGCCGACATCGGCTCCTCGCTGGGCAGCGAGACCGTCGACCAGGAGATCGTCCACTGGTTCGTGCTGGCGGCCCTGGTGCTGGGCACGGCCACCGCCGTGACCTCGCTGGCCTGGTTCCAGCGGCTGCCCTGACCTGTTCCGGCCAGGTTTGTAGGCTTCTACAGACCGCTGCTCCGCGCCGACCGGCGCGGCGCGGCGGTTTTTCCTTCCCCGCAGGGCATAGCGTAAACCTGGACGACTCGGTCGCGTCGGCCCGCACAGGGCCGCCGACGGCGCGGCGGATGGCCCCCGATGCCGCATTTCCGCTGTTCGCCCGGTACCGTGTCGCTGTTTGCCCTGTTGACGGGAGTTGGAAAAATGACCATGCCGGATATCTCCGCCGCGCCCGCGGCGATCTTCTTCGACCTCGACGACACCCTCCTGGACGACCAGGCGGCGAGCACCGCCGGGCTGCACGCGCTCATGGACCTGCTGGGCCACCCCGACTTCCCGGCGGCCCGCCGCCTCTGGGACGTGCAGACCGACCTCTCCTTCGGCGCCTACATCGCCGGGCGCCTGACCCTGACCGAGCAGCGCCGCGAGCGCGTGCGGGCCCTGGCCACCCAGGCGGGGCACTCCACGGTCGCCGACGAGCACTGCGACGACCTCTACCAGCGCTACCTGGCCGCGCACCGCAGCGCCTGGCGGACGTTCGACGACGTCGTCCCCGCGCTCAACGCGATCGCGACGGCCGGGATCCGGTTGGGGGTCATCACCAACGGCATCGAGGCGCTCCAGCACGAGAAGCTGGCCACGCTCGACATCATCCAGCACTTCCCGGTGGTGGTGTGCGCCGACAGCGCGGGCGCCGGCAAGCCCGACGCCCGGATCTTCCACATCGCCTGCCAGCGCCTGGGCGTGGCCCCCCAGCACGCCTGGCACGTGGGCGACCAGCTGCGGGCCGACGCGCTGGGGGCCCTCGCCGGCGGGCTGCGCCCCATCCTGATCGACCGGCACGGCGTCAACGCCGGCCAGACCGAACTCCCCACCATCACCGGGCTGGAGCAGCTGCTGCGCCTGGCCGGCGTCCCCGCCACCTCCGGGATACTCTGACCCCGCCGCAGCCCCATCCGGCGGATCCTCGTTGCCCCACCCGGCGCCCCTGCCTCCGGCCCGGTGCGAGGACGGCCCGCTACCGCGGGCACGTGCGGACCCGGCCGTCACCCACCCGGAACGACGGCCCCGGGCACCGCACCCCAACCGGAGGCGGCGCGCCCCGCGCCACCGCGGGCGCGCCCCGCGCTCCACGGCCGCACGGTCCCCGGACCCCCTCGCGCTCGGCGCCGACCCCATCGGCGGCGACCGGCCGCGGGCCCTGGCCCCCGCCCACAGGCCTTCCCGGTGACCGCCCCCGCGCCCCGGCGGCCGGCAGTGCCCGAGCGTTCACGCATCCCCCACGGCCTGCCCCACCTGTGCCCCCTTCTCCCCGTTGTGCCCTGGTACGCGTCGCCCCGGTGGTCGGGAACGCCGCGCGCGGCGGGAGACTGGGTCCATGGACCAGGACTTCGACCCCACGGCACACGGCCCTCAGGCCACACCCCCGCACGGCGGCGGGAAGGACGCCCCCCGCACCGGGCGCCGGGTGACGGCCCACGTGGTGCGCCTCGCGCCCGACGGCCGTACCCCCCTCGTGCCCGCCGACGGCGCGCTGGCGGGCCGCCGGGTGCTGTTCGGCGGCGATCCGGACGAGGCCGCCCGCGCCGCGGCCGGGCTGCCCGCCGACGCGCAGGTGAGCGCCTGGGACGTCCGCACCGACATCGCCACCGTGGCCGGCGGCGAGGGCCCGGTGGAGCTGCACATCGACCGGGTGTTCTACACCGAGGGCACGCCCGGCCCTGCTCCGCGGGCGCCGGGCGCCGCGGGCCTGCCCTGCCGCCCCGGGCCCGCCGAGCTGCTCGCCGAGGAGCCGGAGCGGGCCGCACCGTCGCTGCGGCGGTTCGCGTCCTACGGGGTGGTCACCGACCCGGCGGGCCGGCTGCTGCTGGCCAGGATCGCCGAGGGGTTCCCCGGTGCGGGCACCTGGCACCTGCCCGGGGGCGGCGTGGACCACGGCGAGGACGCCCGAGCGGCGCTGCGCCGGGAGATCTTCGAGGAGACCGGCCAGGACGGCGGTGTGGGCGGGGTGGTCGGCATCGCCCACCACGCCCGTCCCGGCCAGATGGGTCCGGAGGGCAGACCCGCCGACATCTACGCGGTGTGGGTCTTCTTCCACGCCCACATCGCCCATCCGCGCCCACTGCGGGTGACCGAGACGGCGGGGTCCACGGCCGACTGCGCCTGGTTCACCTCTGAGGAGCTGCCGGGCATCCGCCTGTCGCTGACCGCCCGGCGGGCGCTGGACGCCCTGGGGTCCGGGACCCCGGCCTAGGCATAAGAGCCCGGCCCCGTGCCCGCCGCGCCGCCGGGTACGGGGTCAGCCGCGGCGCAGCGCCGCGGCACGGCGCGCCAGCCAGACACCGGCCCCGATGGCGATGACCGCGGCCCCGGAGACCACCGAGGGCAGCGGCAGGCTCAGCGCCAGCACCACGCAGCCCGCCAGCCCGACCACGGGCACCAGCAGCGGGGGGCGGTCCTCCTCGGGGCCCAGGCGCAGTGCGGAGGCGTTGGTGATGGCGTAGTAGGCCAGCACCCCGAAGGCGGAGAAGCCGATGGCGCCGCGCAGGTCGGCGACGAGGACCAGCACGCACACCACGACCGCGACGGCGGTCTCAGCGCGCTGGGGGACCCCGGTGCGCTCGTGGATGCCCGCCAGGTAGCGCGGGAGGTGCCCGTCGGCCGACATCGCCGAAACCGTCCGCGAGACCCCGAGGGTCAGGGAGAGCAGCGCGCCCAGGCTGGCCAGGGCCGCCCCCGCCGCAACGGCCGGGACCAGCTGCGGCCAGCCGGTGGCGACCACGGCGTCGATGAGGGGCGCGCTGCTGTGGGACAGGGTGCGGCGGCCCAGCACCGTCAGCACCGCCACCCCCACCAGGAAGTACACGGCGAAGACCCCGGCGAGGGTGATGGCGATGGCGCGCGGGATGGTGGTGCGGGGATCGCGGACCTCGCCGCCGAGCGTGGCGATGCGGGCGTAGCCGGCGAAGGCGAAGAAGAGCATGCCTGCGGCGCCGAGCAGGCCGAAGAACCCGGGCCAGTGCGAGGAGACCGCCACTTCGGCCGGGTCGGCCTCGCCGCCGCCCAGCGACACCGCCACCACCGCGGCCAGGACGGCGAGGACGCACGCGAGCAGGATCCGGGACAGCCACGCCGACATGCGCACGCCGCGGTGGTTCACGGCCGTGAGCGCCACAACGGCGGCCACGGCGAGGGGCCGCTCCCAGCCGGGGAGCACGTAGGCGCCGAAGGTCAGCGCCATGGCGGCACACGAGGCGGTCTTGCCGACCACGAACGCCCATCCGGCGATGTAGCCCCACAGGTCGCCCAGGCGCTCGCGGCCGTAGACGTAGGTGCCCCCGGACTGCGGGTGGCGGGCCGCCAGCCGCGCCGACGACGTGGCGTTGCAGTAGGCCACCACGGCGGCGATCAGCACGGCGACCGGCATCCAGGCTCCGGCCTCGCCCGCAGCGGGGCCGAACACGACGAAGACACCGGCGCCGATCATGGCGCCGGCGCCGATCGCGACCGCGTCAGCGGTGCCCAGGACGCGGGCCGGTTGCGCCTGCGAACCAGAAGAGGTCGTCATAGTCGCCGAGTCTGCCCCAGCATGATCACGCCCCAGTGAACATCAGCCCGCTGCGACGCGTCCACAACCGGCCGTGGCCGCCGGGGCCCGGAGGATGCGCGGATCGGCCGCGGAGGGTACTCCGCGGCCGGCCGGGCGGCCGGACGCGGGGGCAGGGCGGTCATCCGGCTCCTGTTCGGGGATGGGTCCTCACGGCATCCACGGGGTCGAGGTGTTGTCCGAAATGTCCTCCGACGCCGCGAGCCGCAGCTGGCGGGCGAGGTCGGCCAGCGCCCGGGAGACGGCGAGCTCGTCGCCGATCTCGGGGACGTCGCTGTCGATCGGGTTCTTCTGGGCCATGCCGTGGCCGCGCAGGCTGGTTCCGTCGTCGGCGTCGAGCCCGACCTCGGCCATCGTCCGCGAGCGGTCGCCTTCGGTCTCCTCGGAGACCAGGATGTCGACGTTCCAGCGTTTCGTGGTGTGCATCGAGCCCACCTCCAGCGATGGTGTCGTCCGGACGGGCACCGGAAGGCGGCTTCCGGCCGGAGTCTCCAGATGCGGGGTCCCGCGTCCATGGCGCCACGCCCTGGTGCACGGGCCGTGGCCGGGCCGCCGGGCCGGGCGGCGGGGGCGCCGGACCGCGTCCGAGGCGGGCGTGCGGCCTGGTGGCGTCCGTATCCACCGCTCCCCTCCCATCTTCCCCAGAGGGCGAGATGCATGCAACGCGGGGCCGGTGAAATGCGGATATGTCCGTTTCCCCGCCGGGGCGCCGGTCCGCGGCCTTGACCTCGAGTCCGCTTGATGTTCCAGAGTGCTCCCTATGAGCGACACGAGCGAATCGAGCGCCGGCACGGGCGCACGCGAGGCGGAGATCGACGCGATCAGGCAGGTGATCGCCGCGGTCGAGCACGCCCAGAACAGCGAGCTCCCCGATGAGTTCCTCCGCCTGTTCCGCACCGACGCGGTCTGGACGACGGGCGGCGGCAAGCGCCTCTTCGGCCTCGACGCGATCGCGGCCTTCACCCACCAGGCGCTTCCCGGCTCGATGCAGGACACCTCGGTGACGTTCGAGCTGGAGTACGTGCTGTTCATCCGCCCCGACGTCGCCGCCGTCAAGGTGCGCCAGTTCTACCGGACCCCGGACGGGCCGGATGTGGGCACTCCGTTGTGGGTCATGGCCAAGGAGGACGGGCGCTGGCTGCTCACCGCCTGCCAGAACACCGGCGCCCCCGACGACGAACTCGGCGAGGGCGCGAACGGCAGGCCCGTCTTCGCCCCGGCCGGGTGAATCCGGAACCCGTCCCCTGCGGTTCGGTGGGACACGGCGGATCTTCGGCACCCCAGCGGGGCCCTAACCGATCCCCGCGCCCAGGGCGCGGCCGCCGTCCAGGGCGTGGGTCTGTCCGGTGACCCAGGCGGCCTCGTCGGAGGCGAGGTAGGCGATGGCGGCGGCGACGTCCTCAGGGGTGCCCAGGCGGCCCGCGGG
>NZ_JBHSBH010000008.1:243400-331607 GCF_042650565.1 Nocardiopsis sediminis | reverse complement strand
CATCGGCCTCGTACAGGGCGGCGGCGAACCGCGTCTTGACCACGGCAGGCGCCACGGCGTTGACGCGTACCCGCGGCGCCAGCTCGTGGGCGAGCTGGGCGGTGACGTTGATCAGGGCGGCCTTGCTGGCGCCGTAGGCGGCGATGCCGGGTGAGGGGTGCAGCCCGGCGAGGGAGGCGACGTTGACCACGGCGCCGCCGTGCTCGCGCATCCAGGCGCGGTGGACCGCGGCGGTCCAGGAGACGGCGGCGATCACGTTGACCTCGAAGATCTTGGCGATGGCCGCGGGGTCGGCGTCGATGAGCGGGCCGAACACCGGGTTGATGCCCGCGTTGTTGACCAGGACGTCGATGCGGCCGAAGTCCGCCAGCGCCCGGTCGACGACCTCGGCGCGGTGGCCGGGGTCGTGCGCCTTGCCGGCGATGCCCAGCGCGGTGCCGGTGCCGCCGAGGGCGTCGACGGCCTCGCGCAGCGGGCCGGGGTCGCGGGCGGTGACCACGACCCGGCCGCCCTCCTTGACGATGCGCCGTGCGGCGGCGAGGCCGATGCCGCGGCTGGCCCCGGTGATGATCGCGGTCTTGCCGTCGAAACGTCCCACGGCCCCGTCCCTTCCGTCGGTGCGGCGTGCGCCGATCACAGTACCGACCGGCCGGTCGGTCCCTCCACCCCCGCTCCCCCGCACCTGGTAGCGTCACCGGGTGGCCCAGCACTACTTCGACTCCGAGCCGGAGGCCGCCAGCAGGCCGTCGACCGTCGACCTCGTCCTGCCCGACCTGCACCTGCGGCTGGGCACCGACCGCGGGATGTTCTCCCCCGACCGCGTCGACCTCGGCACCCGCGTGCTCCTCGAAAGCGTGCCCGCCCCGCCGCAGCACGGCCGGCTGCTCGACGTGGGCTGCGGGTACGGCCCGATCGCGCTGGCGCTGGCCCGGCGCGCGCCCGGGGCGTCGGTCACCGGCGTGGACGTCAACGCGCGTGCCGTGGGCCTGGCCCGCGCCAACGCCGAGGCCAACGGGGTGGCCAACGCCGATTTCCGGCTCATCGCCGCCGACGGCACCCCGGCGGAGCCGGGCCCGGACCTCGACGGCCCCTTCGACGCGATCTGGTCCAACCCGCCGATTCGGGTGGGCAAGCCCGTCCTGCACGGGCTGCTGCGCACGTGGCTGGGCCGCCTCTCGGCCGAGGGCGCCGCGCACCTAGTGGTGCAGCGCAACCTGGGCGCGGACTCCCTCCAGCGCTGGCTGGAGGCCGAAGGCTTCCCCGCAGAGCGGGCGGCGTCGCGGGCGGGCTTCCGCATCCTGCGGGTGACCCGCGGCGCCGGGAGGTGAGGTCCCTGCTGCACGCGCGCGCCGTGTCTGTATCCTGGGCGGCGACACATCCGGCACCCCGCCGCCAGGAAGCACGAGGAATACACCCCAGGTGAGCACGCAGCTGCGCCCCACTGACGTCAAGCGACTGAACCGCCACTGGCGCCAGCGCACCCAGGGCCGGGTCGGCCTGATCGTCGAATCCGTCACCCAGCCGTTCAACCTGGGATCCATCCTGCGCACGTGCGCGGCGTTCGGGGTCGAGGCCCTCTGGCTCTCCGGCAACGCCATCGAGCCCACCCACCCCCAGGTCGGCAAGACCGCTCTGGGGTCGGAGAAGAAGCTGCGCTGGGAGAAGCTGCGCACCTCGGCCGAGGCCGTCACCGCGGCCCGCGAGGCCGGGTTCAGAGTCGTGGCGATCGAGCTGGCGACCGGCGCCGCCCCGCTGCACGAGGCGCCCCTTGAGGGCGATGTGTGCCTGGCCGTTGGCGCCGAGGACCACGGGTGCTCCCCCGCTCTGCTGGCCGCCGCCGATTCGGTCGCCTTCATCCCGCAGATCGGGCGGGTCGGCTCGCTGAACGTCGCCGTGGCCACGGCGATCGCCGTCGCCGAGACCCGGCGGCGCGAGTGGCAGGCGGCCCCCGTCCCGGCAGAGGACGGCGCCTAGGCCGACTGAGCCCCCGCCCCCGCAGTCCCGGCCGGTGCCGCGCGGCCCGCCTCCGGTGTCCCCGGAGATGCCCTCTATCGCCACGCACCCCCCGTGACGAGGGCAATCTCGTCCAAAATCCATGATTCAACCCGCGACTCCGGGGAATTTCTCCGGTTCCATATTCGTATCCTCGGTGTACGAGAGAAGAGAGAGGAAAAGTGGACCCGTCCCGAAGTACCGGCAGCGTCCTTGACGGACGCTGCGGCCCTGATTCAGACGAGCCCCCTTCACCAGGCGGCGCGCGCACCGGAATTGACAGCTCCGAGGCGGTGCGTGCGACATCATGAGCACCATCCTCAGCATCCTCCTCGGAGCGCTGGTGGTCATCCTGATCACCGCGGCGACCGGATACTTCGTCGCCCAGGAGTTCGGCTACATGGCGGTGGACCGCTCCCGCCTGAAGGCCCGCGCCGCCCAAGGCGACGCCGGCGCGCGACGCGCCCTTGAGATCACCGGACGCACCTCGTTCATGCTGTCCGGCGCCCAGCTCGGCATCACCGTCACCGGCCTGCTGGTCGGTTACGTCGCCGAGCCCATGATCGGCGCCGGGATCGGTGAACTGCTCGGTGGCGCGGGGGTCCCCACGGGCACGGGCATCGCCGTCGGCACCGTCCTGGCGCTGCTGTTCTCCACCGTGGTCCAGATGGTCTTCGGGGAGCTGTTCCCGAAGAACCTGGCGATCGCCCGGCCCGAGCCGGTCGCGCGCTGGCTGGCCCTGTCGACCGCGATCTACCTGCGCATCTTCGGCGGGCTGATCTGGCTGTTCGACCAGGCCGCGATCCTGCTGCTGCGGGCGGTGCGCATCGAGCCGGTCGAGGACGTCCAGCACGCGGCCACCCCGCGCGACCTGGAACGGATCGTGGAGGAGTCCCGCGAGAGCGGCGACCTGCCCGCGGAGCTGTCCACCCTGCTGGACCGCACGCTGGACTTCCACGACCGCACCGCCGAGCACGCCATGATCCCGCGGCCCCAGGTCGCCACCGTTGAGGTCGGCGACCCGGTCAGCCGGGTGGTGGAGGCAATGGCCTCAGGCCACTCCCGATTCCCCGTGATGGGCGAAGGGCTGGACGACATCGTGGGCGTCATCTGCCTGCGCGACGTCCTGGCACTGGGCGACGCCGACCTCGGCTCGGTCAAGGTCTCCTCGGTCGCCCGCCCCGCGGTGCTCGTGCCGGGCTCGCTCCCGCTGCCCGGCGTGCTCGACCAGCTGCGCGACGCCGACGAGGAGTTCGCCTGCGTGGTCGACGAGTACGGGGGGCTGGCCGGTGTCATCACCACCGAGGACATCGCCGAAGAGCTGGTCGGGGAGATCGCCGACGAGCACGACCCCGAGGACGCCGGTGAGGCGCGCGTGAGCGAGGACGGCAGCTGGCTGCTGCCGGGGGCGCTGCACGTCGACGAGGTCGAGCGGCTGCTCGGGCACGACCTGCCCGAGGGCGACTACGAGACCATCGGCGGGCTCGTCATCAACGAGCTGCGCCGCCTGCCCGAGCCCGGGGACCAAGTGGTCGTCGACCTGCCGCGCCACCCGGGCGCCCATGACGACGAACCGCACCGCTCGGTGGCGCTGAGCGTGGAGAACGTCGACCGGCACGTGCCCGAGACGGTACGGCTCGAACTGCGCGAGCGCGAGGCCGACCTCGCGGCGCGGGACAGCGAGGTGAACGCATGAGCGACATGAACCCGATCGTGGCCCTGGCCATCTCGGTGGCCATCATCGCGCTCAGCGCGTTCTTCGTGGCCATCGAGTTCGCGCTGGTGGCCGCGCGCCGGTACCGGCTGGAGGAGGCCGCCGAGACCAGTGCGTCGGCGCGCGCGGCGCTGAAGAGCGCCCGCGACCTGTCGCTGCTGCTCGCGGGCTCGCAGCTGGGGATCACCCTGTGCACGCTGGCGCTGGGTGCGATCACCAAGCCGGCGGTGCACCACCTGATGGAGCCGCTCTTCACGTGGATGCCGGAGGCGGCGGCCTATGTGGTGTCGTTCGTCGTCTCGCTGATCGTGGTGACGTTCCTGCACCTGGTGGTGGGCGAGATGGCGCCGAAGTCGTGGGCCATCTCCCACCCGGAGCGGTCGGCGACGCTGCTGGCGATCCCGATGCGGGCGTTCATGTGGTTCACGCGGCCGCTGCTGGTCGCGCTGAACGGCATGGCCAACTGGTGCCTGCACCGGGTGGGCGTCGAGGCGGTCGACGAGGTGGCCTCCGGGCACGGCCCCGATGACCTGCGGGAGCTCGTCGACCATTCGGCGAAGGCCGGTGCGCTGGACGAGGACCGCCGCGAGCAGCTGGCGACGGCGCTGGAGGTGAACTCCCGGCCGCTGCGCGAGATCGTGACGGCCCGGGAGGAGCTGGCGGCGGTGTCGCCCGACGCGTCCCTGGAGGAGATCAAGCGGCTCTCCCGGGAGTCGGGCCACCTGCGGCTGGTCGTGATGGACGGGGAGGCCCCGGTGGGCGTGCTGCACGTGCGCGACGCGCTGACGAGCCCCGCGGAGACCACCGCGGCCGACCTCATGCGGCCGGTGCTGACCCTGGAGGCGGCCACGCCGATCTATGCGGCGCTGAGCATCATGCGGGAGAGCCGCAGCCACTTGGCGCTCGTCGAGGTCGACGGCCGCCTGGTGGGGCTGGTGACCTTGCAGGACATGCTCGACCGGCTCCTGCTGCTGGACACGGCGGCCTAGCCGCCGCCCGCCGGCCGATGGCCGGGGCCCTGCGGGGTCCCGGCCATCGGCGCCTCCTGGGGTTCGCACACGCGTTCGGATATGGTGGGCGCACCTGTACCTGCCCTGGATCGGAGCCGCCGATGTCCGTCCGCCGGATCGTCCCCAACATCCACACCCGCGACCTCGGCGGGAGCCGCGCGTTCTATGGGGCACTGGGCCTGGACGAGGTCATGGACCTCGGCTGGATCGTCACCCTGGCCTCGCCCTCGGTGCCCACGGCCCAGGTCGGTCTCGCCACCCATGACGAGACCGGGCCCGTGGTGCCCGACATCAGCATCGAGGTCGACGACGTCGATGCGGTCCACGCCGCGATGCGCGCCACCGGCGCGGAGATCGTCCACCCGTTGCAGGACGAGGAATGGGGAGTGCGCCGCTTCTTCGTCCGCGACCCCGACGGCCGGGTGGTCAACGTCTTGACCCACCGCTGAGGCCCGGCGCCCGGACAGGGCGGGCCGGCGGTGGCAGCGAGCGCGAAGCCCGCCGCGATGGCCGCTGCGGCGACGCGTGGGCGATGGCCCGCGCCGCCGATCCGGGCCGTCGGGCCGGGCGCGGTCACGGGGCGGTGGCGTGGACGAGGAAGCCCGTGCGGGGGCGGTCGTCACCGGCGACGAGCCGTTCGGCCCGGGCCCGGGTGAAGCCCGCGGCGGTGGCGATGGCCGCCGCCGCGTCCTCGTCGTCGGGGATCGGGATGTCGGCGTGCACGAGGTCGGCGAAGGCGGGCGCGGGCCGGAAGGTGGCCGCCGCGGGCAGGCTGAAGGCGACCCGCCCGCCCGGGCGCAGCACGCGCCGCCAGTCGCGCAGCGCCCCCATCCCGAGAAAGTGCAGCGACGACGCGCACACGACGAGGTCGACGGCGGCATCGGCGACCGGCGCGGGCGCCGCGGGCCCGGTCCGCCACTCGATGCGCCCGTCGGGATCGTGCTCGGCGGCGGCCGCAACGGCGCGCTCTACCATCCGCGGCGACAGGTCGATGGCGACGATCCGCTCCGGCCGGAACCGCCGCAGCACGGCGAACGCGGCGTCGCCGGTCCCGGTGGCGGCGTCGAGCACCACCCGCGGCGCGACCGCGCCGTCCACCCCGCCGACGAGCCGGTCCGCGACCAGCCGGTGGAACGCATCGCCGTACCGGGCGGCGGCATCGTCGAACAGCGCTACTGCGGCTGCGAGATCCATACGGGGACATTAGCGCCACATCCTCAAGCCGCGATCGTCCCAGCACGGACCCGCCTGCGACACAGCGGGCGTCCGCCCCGCAGCGGGAAAGAGTGCCGACTCTCTCCCCTCGCCGGCGGAGTCACGGGGCGACGGCCGCCGGGCGCACCGCGCCCTCCGGCGGCACGCCCCGTGTTCCGGCCGACGGACCCCGCCCAGCCGTTGCGCACGGACGGCCCCAGGTCGCGGACGCACAACGAGCGCCGGATCACCGCTTCGTGTCCTCAATGTCCCACCCGCAGGCGGAATCAGCGTGGCCGGGCGGCTGTTCTCCATTGTCGCCGCCGTGTACGGCGGTCCGGCGGTGGTGGCTTCGAGAATGAGGACGTGGGACGTGGCACGGACGCGCAGTGGGGACCGGATGTGGGCGGTGGCGATCGCCGCCGGGTTCTGGGGGACCTCCGCGCTGATGCGCGACCCCCTCGCGGCGGTCCTGCCCGCGCCCACCATCGTCCTCTATGAGCACGCGGTCATCGCGGTCCTGCTGCTGCCGTGGGCCGTCCCGGCCTTCCGCGCCCTGGCCGGGGCCGGGGCGCGGGTGATCACGGCGATGGTGCTCATCGGGGGCGGTTCCTCGGCGCTGGCGACCACCCTGTTCACCATGGCCTTCGCCACCGGCGACCCCATCACCCCCCAGGTGTTGCAGAAGCTCCAGCCGCTGTTCGCGATCCTGCTCGCGGTGGCCGTGCTCGGCGAGCGCCTCACCCCCCGCTTCGCGCTGTACGCGGTGCCCGCGCTGGCGGGCGCCTGGTTCCTGGCCTTCCCCGACCCCTTCTCCGTCAGCCTGAGCAGCGCGAAGGCCGCGGCCCTCGCCATCGGCGCGGCGGCGCTGTGGGCCGCGGGCACGGTGCTGGGCCGGCTGGCCGGGACGCGGCTGTCCTTCATGCACGTGACCGCGCTGCGGTTCACCATCGCGCTGCCGGTGGCGCTGGCGATCGCGGCCGCCACCGGCGCGCCCCTGGTGGTCGCCCCCTCCCACCTGCCCATGATCATCGCGCTGGCGCTGATCCCGGGCTTGGCGGCCCTGTCGCTGTACTACTGGGGCCTGGGGCGCACGGCGGCCAGCCGGGCGACCTTGGCCGAGCTCGCGTTCCCGCTGGTGTCGGCGGTGGTGGGGGTCGCGGTCCTGGGCGCCCAGCCCACCTGGAGCCAGTGGGCGGGCGGCGCGCTCGTGCTGGTGTCGGTCACCGCGATGGCGCTGACCCGCTCGCGCCCCCGCGCATCGGGCGTGGTCGTGCCCCGCGACGGTGCGCCGGAGGCGGTGGCGCGGTGAGCCCCGGAACACCAGGGCGCTGCCCACCGGAACGCGAATTCACGGCCCGGTAGCGGCTAGGAACGGGGGCGGCGGCCCAGGGCGATGTGCACCGAGACATCGAGGTCGGTCACCCCGCGCTCCGCCATGAGCCGGCCGAGTGTGTCGCGGACGCGGTCGCGGGCGGCGGGGTCCAGGCCGGAGAGCATGGCGCGGGCCGCGTTGCCCAGCACGAACTCCCACGCGGTATCGGGGTCGAGGGGGAGGCGGCGGTCGTGGCGCACCACCTCGACGCCCTCCAGTCCCAGGCGTTCCAGCCAGGCGGTGAGGGTGCCGGCGTCGGCGATGCGCTCGCGCGCCTGCTGGAACCCGGCCTGGTCGACGGGGTGGCCGAGCTCGGCGGCGACGGCGTCGCGCAAAAGCGTGAGGAAGCTGCCGAGCGCGCCGTCGGCCCACACGGTGACGGCCATACGCCCGCCGGGGCGCAGGGCCCGCACGAGCGCGGAGGTTCCGGCGTCCATGTCGGAGAAGAACGCCACACCGTGCACGACCTGCACGAGGTCGTAGGCGCCGGGTTCGGGCCAGGTGCAGGCGTCGGCGGCGATGAAGCGCAGGCCGGGCAGCCCGGCGGAGCGCTCGCGCCCCTGCTCCAGCAGGGCTTGGGACAGGTCGACGGCGTCGACGGAGCCGTCCGGGGCGACGGCCATGGCCGCGGGGATGGCGGAGGCGCCCGCACCGCAGCAGGCGTCGAGGACGCGTTCGCCGGGCCGTGGGGCGGAGACGCCGGTGGTGAGTTCGCCCATGCGGTCCCACAGGCGCTGCGACCAGGCGGCGAACTCGGCGGCGCCGGCGTCGAAGAGCGTCCCGACGTGCGTGTCGGCCATGGCGGACCACCTATCCTCTCGGTCGGAACGGGCTGCCTGGTGGGGTCGCCGCAACCGCGGGGCAGCGCGTGTGCGTGAGGGAGGCGCCCCGCCCACCGTACGAGCGCACACGATGGGGAACGATAACCGTTTCCGTTCGGCTTGGGAAGCCCTGTGCCACTCGGCGTCCGGAAACGGCGCCGCCCCCGGGCCGGCGGGCGGCGCGGGGGCGGCGGAGGGGTGCGGTCAGGCGGTGGCCGAGGTGAGGGTCACCTCGATGTTGCCGCGGGTCGCACGGGAGTAGGGGCACACCTGGTGGGCGGCCTCGACCAGCTTGGCGACCTCGGCCTCCGGCAGGCCGGGGATGGTGACGTGCAGTTCGACGGCGATGTCGAGGCCGTCCTCGCCGCTGCCGAGGCTGACCTTGGAGTCGATGGTGGAGCCGTCGACCTTGACCTTGGCCTCGCGGGCGACCTTCTTCAGGGCGCCGTGGAAGCAGGCGGCGTAGCCGACCGCGAACAGCTGCTCGGGGTTGGTGCCGGGGCCGTCGTCGCCGCCCAGGCCCTTGGGGACGGACAGGTCGGCGTCCAGGCGGCCGTCGCCGGTGCTGCCGTGTCCCTTGCGGCCTTCGCCGGTGACGGTGGCTTCGGCGGTGTACAGAACCTTCACGGTCTCTCCCTTTGGGGTCGGGTGCCCTGGGCGGCGCGCAGCTCGTGTGCTGCCGCCCCGGCCGATTCGGTGATGCGGTCGAGGAGCGCGCGCAGCTCTCCGATGCGGTCCTCGGGGATCCCGGTGGAGCACAGCACCCGGCCGGGGATGTCCACCGCGCGCTCGCGCAGGGTGGCCCCCTGGCCGGTGAGGGCGATGTGCACCACCCGCTCGTCGCCGGTGTCGCGGGTGCGCCGCACCAGCCCGCCGGCTTCGAGCCGGCGCAGCAGGGGCGAGAGCGTGCCGGAGTCGAGCCGGAGTGCCGCCCCCAGCTCCTTGACGGGAAGGGTGCCGCGCTCCCATAGCACCAGCATGACGAGGTACTGGGGGTAGGTGAGCCCGAGGTCGGCGAGGAGTTCGCGGTAGAGCCCGGTCAGCGCGCGCGACGCCGCGTACACGGCGAAGCAGAGCTGGTTGTCCAGCGAGAGCGGGTCGCTCCCCGGCCGTTCGGACATGCGCACCTCCTCGGATATTCAATTTAGCACAACTTGATTGCGCGCAACTTAATTCCCCGCGTCGTCCGGTCGTCCATTCGGGTCGCCTTCACCCGGAACCCCGTCCGGCGCCCGCTCCCGGCCGGAGGAAGTCCCGGCCGCCTCGGCCGCCTCCTGGGCGCCGCGCAGCTTGACCGCGAGGTCGCGAAGTGCGCGCAGCTCATCGGGGTCGAGGGCGCTGCCCACGTAGCGGTCGATGGCGGCCGCGTGCTCGCGGCCCACCCGGCGCAGCACCGCGCGCCCGTGGTCGGTGAGGCCCACGACGGTGCCGCGCCGATCGCCCGGGGCACCGCAGCGCCACACCAGCCCGTCGCCTTCCATGCGCTCCACGAGCCGGCTGATGCTGGGCTGAGTGAGCAGCACGTGCGCGTTGAGGTCGCGCAGCCGGGTCCCGCGGGGGCAGCGGGAGAGGGTGTAGAGGACGTCGTATTCGCGCATGGAGACCTCCCACCCCCGGAAGTCGTCCTGGAAGCGGCGGTGGAGCGCCATCTGGGCGCGCGTCAGCGCCTCCCACGCCTCTTCGGCGAGCTCGTTCCTGGGCATCCCGCGCCTCTCCTCCCGGACCGCATCCGGCCGCCTCCATGATCGCACCGGCCGCCCGCCGCGGAGCCCCGAGCCGACGGGCCGCACCGGCCCTGTGGACCCGCGGTCCATCACGGGAATGAAAACGGTTATCATTCGCTTGTACGGATCGGACCCGGCCGACCCTGTCGGCCCGCGAACACGAGAAACCCGGAGGTGACCGCATGGCCCGCAACGATCTCCGGCCGGTGGTCAAGCTGCGCTCCACCGCGCGCACCGGCTACACCTACGTCACCACCAAGAACCGCCGCAACAGCCCCGACCGGCTGGTGCTGCGCAAGTACGACCCCGTCGTCCGCCGCCACGTGGAGTTCCGCGAAGAGCGCTGACGAACCCGCCACCCCGCCCAGGAGGCCCCATGAAACCCGGTATCCACCCCGACTACCGCCCCGTCGTCTTCCGCGACCGCGCGGGCGACTTCGCCTTCCTCACCCGCTCCACCGCCACGAGCGACACCACCATCGAATGGGAGGACGGCGCCACCTACCCCGTCATCGACGTGGAGATCTCCAGCGCGAGCCACCCGTTCTACACCGGCCGGGGCCGCGTCATCGACACCGCCGGCCGCGTGGAGCGGTTCCAGCGCCGCTACGGCACCGCGTGACCACCCGCCCCGGCCATGAGCCGGGGCGCGCACGACCGACCGCACCACGATCCACGATCCACGATCCACGAAGAGGCGTCATGGCCGTTCCCAAACGCAAGATGTCGCGTTCCAACACGCGCAAGCGCCGCTCCCAATGGCGCGCCGAGACGCCCGGCCTCGTCCGGCTGACCATCGGCGGGCGCAGCGCGCTCGTCCCGCACCGCCTGGTCCCGGCCTACCGCCGCGGCCTGCTGCCGCTGCCCGACTGATACCGCGGGACCGGCCGGGACCGACCCGGCCCGCGCGGGGCCCCGGGGGCGTGGCACCGCGCACGGACCCCGCCGGGCCGCTCCCCTCCTCGGCGGCCCGGCGGGGGCGCGCTCACCCTTCGGGCGCGGGCCGGCCTCCGTCCCCGATCACGGCCAGGCCCGGGGTCAGACCCGTTCCAGCGGCCGGTGCGGGCCCAGCGGCAGGTCCACGCCGATCACGTCGCCGGGGCGGACCACACCGCCGGCGCGGACGACGCCCATGACCCCGGCCTTGCGCACCACCGCACCGTCGGCGTCCCGGCCGACCACGGCCGCCAGCATGCCCTTCTGGAACCCGTCGATCTGCGCGCACGGGTTGCGCAGCCCGGTCACCTCCACCACGGCATCGGGCCCCACGCGCAGCAGCGCCCCCGTGGGCAGCCCGAGCAGGTCCAGGCCGCGTGTGGTGATGTTCTCGCCGAGGTCCCCGGGGCCGGCCGTGAACCCCGCGGCGCGCAGCTCGTCGTGGAGCTCGGTGTGGAGCAGGTGCACCTGGCGCAGGTTGGGCTGCGTGGGGTCGCGCCGCACCCGCGACAGGTGCTGCACGGTGCGTCCCAGATGGGCATCGCCCTCGACCCCGAGCCCGGCCAGCAGGCGAATGGCGTCCCGGCCGGCCTTGCTGAACGCGTGCACCCCGCTGCGGCTCACCGCCGCCACCTCGCCCGCCATCCCACCCCTCTCCTTCGCCCTCATCCTCGCAGCCGCGTCCGCGGGGCGCAGCGCGGCCCCGGACGGTGCGCGGACCGGCGGCCGGGTCCTCGCTCCCCGTCCGGGGCGCCCCTTCAGTCCGCTGCGGTCAGCCGGGTCAGATCGGCGAGCACTTCCGAGGCCGCCACCGGGTCGAGCGAGCCGAAGCACAGCGCACCGGCCGCGCCCGCCTCCCCGGCCGGGGCGCCGTCGAGCCCCACCCGGGTGACGGTCCACCCGGATCCGGTGCCGCCTTCCGCGAGCGGAGCGGCGGGGTCCAGCTCGACCACCACGGTGCGGTCCCCGCGCAGCGACCACGAGAGCCGGCACCGGGCACCGTCGCCGTCGGGGTCGTCCCGCTCCCAGCCGCGCCCCTCCATCCCCGTCAGGCTTTCCGCGGCCACGGCATGGCCGCGAAAGACCGTGAGCTCCCCGCGATCCCGCTCGTCGCCGGACAGTGCACGGACACACCGGCCCAGCTGCGGGAACGGCTGGAGGATCTCGCGGGCGGCGAACACCTCCACCCAGGCGTCGAGCGCATTGCCCAGTTCAACGGGGTGGGCGATCCCGATCCCGACCTCATCCCCAAGCGTCGTCGCGGCGCCGTCGGCGCCGACGAGGGTGCCGTCCGGGGCGACGCGGAAAGCGGCGCCGTCATCGGTGATCCACACCAGCCCCCGCGCTATGGTGCGCAACAGCGGATGCTCCACGAAGCACACCCGGAATTCGGCGAGCGACCAGCGACGCCGCGCCACCATCGCCCGTTCGAGCCTCAGGATCTCTTCGGCCGCCATGGCCGTTACACCCTTCGGCGGATCGGAGGGACGCGTGTGTGCGGTGGCGCATCCCGCCTCCACCGGGCTTGCGGCGCCGCCGTGCCGGGGATGTATGACGGCCGGCCACGCATCGGAGATGACGAAGGCGTCCTCGCCGGGGTGTCCGTTCTCAGGTCCGGTTCCGTGCTCTGACCGGTGCACGCTGCCTCCTCAGGCCGTCGCTACGCGGCGAACACTAAGCAGGCCCTGTGACAACCACCCGCGGCCCCGGTGGCCGCGGGCCGCCGGGGCTCAGATGGCCTTCCACCGCTGGAGCAGGTGGAAGGCGCCCCACCCAGGTAGAACGGGGAGCCAGAAGGTGAACAGCCGGAACAGCAGCACCGCCGGCAGCCCCACAGCGGCGGGCAGCCCGGCGACCGTGGTCAGGCCGCCGAGCAGCGCCGCCTCCACGGCGCCCAGCCCGCCGGGCGTGGGTGCTGCCGAGCCGACGGCGTTGCCGGCCAGGAACACCACGGCCACAGCGGTCAGGCTCGCCTGGCCGCCGAACGCCGCGATGGAGAAGTACAGGCAGAGCACGAAACCGGCGGTGAGCAGCACGGTGCCGCCGACGCCCATGGCCAGGCGGCGCGGGTTCTGGAGGAGGTCCAGCATCTGGGGGACGGTGCCCTGGAAGTAGGGGCGCGCCCGGTCGACCACCGCGCGGCGCAGGCGCGGCAGCAGCAGGACCGCCGTGATCGCCACGCTGAGCACGGCGATGACCGCGATGAGCGTGCCCGAGGGCGAGAAGTCGGCCCAGTGGGCGGTCCCGGTGAGGTAGGCGCACACCAGCAGGATCGGCAGGTTGGCCACCAGCCCCACCACCTGCGACAGGCCCACAGCGGAGAGCGCGAGCCCGGGTGAGGCGCCCATGCAGGTGACGTAGCGGGTGTTGAGGGCGATCGACCCGAGCCCGGCGGGCGCGGCGATGCGGATGAAGGAGCCCGCGTAGTGCACCAGCACCGTCGTCCACAGGTTCAGCCGGATGGGCACGAACCCCATGAGCGCCAGCGCGGCGGCGACCATGCACACCACCGACGCCGCGAACGCCGCGGCCGCCCAGCCGAGGTCGGCACCGGAGATCGTGCCGAAGTCGACGCCGGCGAGCTGGTAGGCGAGGACGAGGCCGACGATGGTCGCGGCCACCACGCTGACAACGGTGCGGGGGCGCATCCGCTCCAGGCGCGCCTGGCGGGCGGGTGCCTCGGGGGCGAGTTCGGCGATGCGGCCGCGGATCGCGCCCAGGGCCGCGCGGCGAGAGCGCAGCCGTTTGCGCAGGCCGAACGGCATCCCGGCGGGCTGGAGGAAGGGCAGTGCGGCGGCAACGCCCTCCACGCCCAGGACCCGGACGGCGGCGTCCACCGACCGGGTCTCGCCCACGCGCAGCGCCAGCACGGTCAGCAGAGCGGCGACGTCCAGCGACGCCTTGAGCGGGGAGGCGGCCACACCGCCGCCGGACAGGCCGGTGAAGGCGACCCGGCCACTCAGCAGCCGGCCGACGGTGTCGCCGTTGAGGCTGCCGTGGACGATGCGGTGGCGGTGCAGGAGGCCCAGCTCCGCCCAGGCGGCGTCGAGGAGGTCGTCGGTGATGGCGTCGTCGGCGATGGCGTCGAGGGGGACCATGCGCCGGTGCTCGTGGACGAGGGCGACCGTGCCCAGGCCGAGTTCGCCGATGGCCAGCACCCGGGGGACGGCGGCGCCGGCCGCGCGCGAGGCGAACCCCAGCAGCGCCGCGTGTTCGAGGCGGCGGTGCAGGCTCAGCAGGACCGGCGGCGCGACGGGGTCGCGCAGCAGGATGAGCGCCATGAGCCGCTTCCACCAGCCGCTGGTGTCGTCGGCGCGCAGCAGGACGACGTCGAGGCGGCGGTCGGTGGTGTCGACGACGAACCGCTGGTTGCCCTCGCCGTCGGTGCCGTCGGGGGCGACGCCGAGCGGGTCGAGGCCGAACCGGCGGAGCTCGCGGATGAGCCGGTCGGTGGCGGGCACCGGACGCGACAGGCCGACGGCGTAACGGGAGGCCGATGCGCACGCCCCGCCGACGAGCACGGTCAGCAGCAGCGCCAGGACGGTGGTCACGCCGGCCAGCACCACCGAGGCGGAGGTCAGCCCGATGCCCAGCCACATGGCGGCGCGCAGGCGCGGCAGGCGGCCCAGCGGCAGCGCGCCGACGTAGGCGACGGCGGCGGCGACGTAGGCGTGCAGGGGGCTGGTGAAGAGGTTGTGCGTGTCGGCGACGGCGAGCACATCGGGCGGCCCGCCCGGGCCGGAGACCGCGACCACCGTGGCGTTGGCGGCGCCGACGACCCCGTAGGCGAGGGCGGCCCCGAACAGCGCGCGCACGACCTGCCGGAACTCACGGCGCAACAGCCGCTCCACCGCCGTCACCCCGGCCAGCACGATCACCATGATGTTGGCGGCCCCCGCGAGCAGCGCGAGCAGGGAGGGCGGCACGAGCGCGCGCAGCTCGGCGGGCGCGGCGGGCTCGGTCTCGCCGGTGGCCACCCGCACGGCCAGCAGCACAAGGGCGACGGCCAGCACCCCGGCCAGCCCGAGCAACAGGTCCTGCGGCCGCCGCGCCGTCGGCCGGACCTCCTCCAGCGAAGCGGACACGGGGGTGCCGCCGTGGCGCGGCCGCGGTTCTCCTCGTTTCACGGACCCCAGCCTGCCCGAATCCCCGCCCCCACGCGGCCCGCCCGGGTGTGGCGTGTCCGCGCCAGTGGGCGAGCGCGGCTGGAAAATGCATATTCCCGACCATTTGCAGGTGCATTCGCCGCGGCCACTTTTGGGCCGCACCGACCGGGACAGCATCGCCTTACCGGAATGGACAAAACATTCTGTCCACTCCGGCGGTCAATCCTTCTCGGATGGGATCGGGATCGCAGGTCATCAGCATCACGACGGACAGCAAGATCCTACATCGCACAGGTGACAGGTTTCGGCCAGTGGAAAGATCTATTTTCCGGGCATTATCCGATTTGGGGGGTGATGGCATAAGGAGGTTCCGTTGGAGCTGAGGGTTCTGGGCCCGGTCGAACTCCTGATCGCGGGCCGTCCCGTGGATCTCGAATCCGGTCGGACGATGGCCGTCATCGCCGTACTCGGCTTGGAGGGCGGCCGACCGATTCCGCGGGATACCGTGGCCCTGAGCATCAATGACGATGAGCCGATGAACCTCAATACGTTCAATTCGTATGTAACCCGCGCGCGGAACCGACTGGAGGCGGTCGGCGCCGACCGTACCGCCATTGTCAACAGGTCGGGGACGTGTGCCCTGAAGATCGATCCGCGTCGGGTGGACTGGCTGCGGTTCCAGGAGCTGCGCAGCAGGGCGAAGACGGCGGAGCGCAGCGGCGACGAGGACACCGCGCTGGCCCGACTGGATACGGCCGTTGCACTGTGGCAGGGCGAACCGCTCACGGGGCTGTCGGGCGTGTGGGCCACCAGAACCCGCGAGTACCTGCGCCGCGCCCACCGCGGCGTGCTATCCGACTGGGCACGCCTGGCACTGGACCGGCGCGACCCCGACGACATCGTCGGCCTTCTGAGCAAGCATGCGGCCCGTTACCCCGATGACGAGCCGCTGACCCTGAAACTGATGAAGGCGCTACACGCGTCGGGCCGGACCACTGAGGCGATGGACGTCTACCACACGATCAAACAGCGCCTGAGCGAGCACCACGGCACCGACCCTGGGGCGGACCTCCAGCGGACCTTTCAATCTCTCCTGGGCGCGACGGCTCGCCCGCGGGGCTCGCCGTCCTCCTCACAGCCCCGGCCTCCACGCCCTCAACGCGACAACCTCAGCCGCGACATCCCCGACTTCACCGGCCGCCACACCGAACTCGCCGCCCTCCTGTCGTCGGCGCGTTCCCCCTCTCCCACGGCCGCCACCGTCCACGTCATCAACGGAATGGCAGGAGTGGGAAAGACCGCCCTGGCGACCCACGCGGCCCACCGGTTGAAGGACGCCTTTCCGGACGGCCGCTACTTCATTCGACTCCATGGCGCCCACGCCCAGCACGCTCCCAAGGATCCGGGCGAAGCACTGCACGAGCTTCTCGTCATGCTCGACGTCGCGGCCGAGAGCATCCCGGCTTCTCTGGAGCAGCGCGCCGCCCTATGGCGTGACCGGACGTCCGGCATACGCGCCTTGCTCATCCTCGACGACGCCGCCGATGATGACCAAGCCCTGCCCTTGATCCCAGGGGGCAGCGGATGCACGGTCTTCATCACAAGCCGCCGACGCCTCCATGCGGTGGAGGGCGCCCGGCATATCAAACTCGGCGTCCCGTCCCACAACGAAGCACTGATGCTTTTCAGAGAACTCGCCGGACATTCGACTGACCCTGATGGAACCCAGACATCGCATCTGGTCGCGATCGCTGAACGACTCCCCCTGGCGCTACGACTCCTGGCCAACAGGTGGCGCCAACATCCAGCGTGGTCGCCAGATGACCTCGTAGTACATCTACGACGCACGCGTGAACGCATCACGGAATTTGCCGTTGGAAAATTGAATCTCCACACAATATTTCTCGCAAGTCTGCGCGACCTCACGCCCGAAGCACGATCCACGTTCTTTCTGCTCGGGCACCATCCGACTCCGGAATTTGGAATATCTGCTGCCGCGGCACTGATCGGAAAGTCGACTCGCGAGACCTCTAGACTGCTTGACGAACTGACGGACACCTCATTGCTCGATGAACCGCACGCCCATCGGTACACGATGCATGCCCTCCTCGCGGACTTTGCACGAATGCAGTCCGACATCTCCCCATCAGAGTTGAGGGTCGCAACATACCGAGCAATGGACTACTACACAGAAGCATGCAGTTCAATTCACGAAGATAAATCTTCATTCGCCGTCGAGCGGCAGAATATTCTTTCCGTTCTGACGTGGGCCCGCCTTCAAGGCGGATTAGAGATTCACGAAGCAAAGATATCTCGCGCGCTCGCCAAATCGATTGATCCTAATGACCTATCGCCCAACACCGTGGAACTCTACCAACGCGCTGTTGAAATATTGCGTAACCAAGATAATCAGGAGCTGCTGGCCCAGTCGCTCGTTGACCTTGGGAAAGCGCTGATCTCTGTCGGAGATCTACCTCAAGCCTCGATTTACATTCACGAGGCACTGCGCATCTGCGAACGCGTGGTCGATCAATCGGTCAAAGGCCGAGCACTGGTGCAGCTTGGCGTTCTAAAATCCAGAAGAGGATCGCTGACAGACGCCAGAATGGTCCTCCGACGGGCACTCAGGTTGTTCCACTCGACCCGTGATCGACATGGGATCGCCATAAGCATCGCCAGCTTGGCGCATTGCGATTGGATTCAAGGAGATTTTTTCAAAGCACTCTCCGGATTCCAGGAATCCCTGCTCATATTCGAGGATCTGGCGGACAAACCAGGCCAGGCGAAGATGAAGAGCAACATCGCCGGATGCTATTACAGACTTGAAAAATACGAGGATGCAGATCGGCTACTGAACGAGGGAATCGATCTACTCGATGGACTTGATTTGAAAAGTTCAATAGCCAGACTCAGAACAAATTTCGGAGAAATAAACTCCCTTAGAGGAAATCACCAAGAGGCACTATCCCAATTCAATGCGGCACTTGCGATCCACCGAGAAATGCGAGATCGCTGGGCGGAAATTGCAACGCTCGCCAACATGGGAAGAGCCCACTTGAATTTGGGGTCACTTGGAGTCGCCAGCGCCGATTTTCACGAGAGCCTCCGCCTGGCCGAGAAACTCGGGGATCCGATAAAGAAGTGTGAGGCCCTACTTGGTCTCGGCGACGTACTTCGCGCGCAAAGGGACATTTCGGGAGCAGAAGTCCTCTACCGCATGTCGCTCCATGCGGCCGAAGCGCACGGATTGATCGACGAGACGACGCACGCGAGCGGACGTCTCGCCGAGATCGCCGGGCCGCGAGAGACCCGTTAGGACGTACTCGCGAGTAATGGTGACACGGCGAACAATTAGTCACCATCCAGACAAATCATCGATGCCAAACTTGGCCCGGCGGCCAACGCGAGAGTAATGTCCAGTTAAGCTCCACCGTGCACGGGCATTCCAGACATGATATATGCTCTACAGCGGCGGGACCCGGCTCCACCAGAACCAGGGTCCCGCCTATTGAGTTCCTCCCGAATTCAACAATCGCCAACGACTCCAGGAGGACCCAACATGGCAAGGGTACAATCCAACACTCTCTTCTCAGAGAAGACCGCCCCAGACTACGGCTGGATCATCTTCGTGACGCCGAAGATCACTGACGTCCCCCGGGAGATCGTCCAGGTACTCTGAGCTGGTCCGATTCCGCGTGCCCACCCCCGCGACGCGGTGGGCACGCCCCATTCTTTACTCGCCATCTTCGTGAGCGCGTCCACGCGCGCACCGTGCACGCGAACTGCACGTCGCATGCACGTACGCGCACGCGCAGCGCAAGTCAGGTGTCCATCGGCGGGACGGACGCTTCTCCATGACTCCTTAGAGACATGGAGGTGGCTCCCTTGCCCGGCGACTCCTGGACCCCTGGCCCCTTTGGGCTCGATGGCAGCACCCGGAACACGTGGTCCCCTGAGAAGACCGTTCTGGTCGTCGTCCACCACCTGACCGCGGCGAACCGGCTGATGGGCGACGTCGTCCCCATCATCGAGACCAGCCCTTCCATCCAGCTGGTCTATACCACGCCGCCCGGCGGCGCTTTCTCGCACAGCGGGGCTGCATATCTGCGCAATCGCGGGGACGTCGTCCTCCCGTGGCACCAGGCGACATCCCTTCGTTTTGATCTGGCCGTCGCGGCATCTCTCGGCGGCCTCGAACACATCCACGCCCCTGTTCTCTCCCTCGACCACGGGGCGGGGCCCGGCAAGCTGCTCCACCGGCAGGACGGCGACGGTCCCGCCGCGCCCCGCGAGGTCGTAGGCATGCACACCGGTGGGCTCATCGCCTACGGCCGCGTGATCCCGGCGATGATCGGGGTCGCGCACTCTCACCAGAAGGATCTGCTCGCCCGCACCGTTCCTCCCGCGGCCGAGGTCGCGGAGGTGGTGGGAGACCCCGCGTTCGACCGGTTGGTGGCCGGCGCGGACCGGCGCGCCGAGTTCCGGAAGGCACTGGGGGTCGAGGAGGGGCAGACCCTGGTCGTCGTCTCCTCGACGTGGCGGCACAATTCCCTCCTCGGCGCCCACTCTGACCTGCCGCGACGCCTCGCGGCGGAACTCCCCGCGGACGAATACCGTGTCATCACCGCTCCCCACCCTGCATCCTGGGTATGGCATGGTCACCGCCAGGTGCGCGCCTGGCTCGGCGGGCCGGACGGGAGAGGGCCGGACGTCATTCCCCCCGGGGAGGGATGGCAGGCGGCGCTCGTCGCGGCGGATCTGGTAATCGGGGATCACGGTTCGGCGACGTATTACGCCGCTGCGATCGGGTGTCCGGTATTGCTCGGGACCTTCCCGACGGATGACGTCCCTCCCGGCTCCCACACGGCGCTCCTGGGATTGACCTCGCCTCAGCTCGACCACGGGGCGCCACTGCTCCCCCAGGTCAAGGGGGCACTTTCCACGCACGTCCCCGAGCGCACCGAGTGGTACCGGAGTCAGCTGACCACCGCTCCCGGAGCCTCGGCGGCGCTGCTCCGCTCGGCGATGTACCGCTTGCTGAAGCTCCCCGAACCGGACATTCCAGCCCAAAACCCGCCCATTGCGGTGCCGCGGCTGCTGCCGCCACTGATCGAACGGGATGCGGGATGAACGGCGCGGTGCGGATCCACGGAGAGACCTCCATCGTGGGCCCGGCCACTTCTCGCCCAGGGGAGGACTCCGGGACCACCGTCCTTGACAGCCCCGTGTGGGCCGACAGCCGCACCCGCGACGCCCTGTGGCGAGGTGTCGCCGACGTCATCACGACTATCCGAGCCGAGACGGGCAGCGCGCATCCCGGTGCCGACGGCCTCCTCAGCACTTATCCCGGGTGCACGTCGGCTGCGGTCCGGCACAGCCACGGGTGGGAAGTCGCACTTCGCGACGGTCCCATGCTGCATTTGCCCCGTCTGCTGGCCGAATGGCGGGTGGCGCTCGGATTGTGCGTGGTACACGGCTGGATCGCGGCGGGCGGCGTGGTCGGCGATCTTCCCGCCGAGCCCACGGGCACTTCATTGGGAAACGCCCTGGCGGCGATCACTCCAGCTCGGCCAGGCGACGTGCCACCTCTGCGGCTTGCGGGGCACGAAGTCCGCTATAGATGGCATGTGCCTCGGCCAACTGCACGCGTGCCTCGGCAGGCCGGCCCCGCCCGAGTTCCGCGTCCGCGAGCAGCGCCCGCACCCGAGCCGTCTCGAAATGGGCGGACGAGCGCGTGGTGATGTCCAGCGCCTCTGCAAGTACGTCCGCCGCCTGGTCGAACCGGCATTCGGCCAGGCGGGTGGTCGCCAGCCCGATGACGGCGCGGGCTTCCTGGTACCCGTCGCCCTGTTCCGCGAAATACGCCCGGGCGCGCTGAAAGTGTGGGATTGCGGCGTCAGGCCTGCCCGCGTCGCGTTCGGCCTCACCAAGGTGGCGTTCCATCATCGCAACGCCGCGCGGGACCGCTAGCTCCGCGAAGAGATCCCTGGCGGGGAGGTACCGGGCGGTGGCGGCTTCAGGGCGTCCTCGGGCGAGTTCCGCGTTTCCCAATTCTTCCAGCGCAGACGCCTGACCGAGCCCATGCCCCACTGATCGCCAGAGATCCAGCGCCCGGCGATGGAGCCCTGCGGCCTGGTCGATCGACCCCAGAGCCAGTAGGGCGCTGCCGAGAGCCGCGAGCATCCGTGCCTGTGCCGCGAGATCTCCGAGCGCCTCCGCTGAGGCGAGTCCCGACCGATGCGTCGCCAACCACGCGTCGAACGGCTTCGTCAGCGTGAAATAGGCCCAGAGCCCCTCGCACAGCTGCCAGGCCGCCTTGTTTCGACCCGTCCGCGTGCAGAACAGCACCAGTTCCCGCAGGTTGGGCAGTTCGGCCTCGAACCAGGCCAGCGCGGCGTCGCGTCCGGCGAAGGCCGGCGGGCGTTCCTTCGCTTGTCCGAACAGAGCGCTCAGGTGCCAGCGGCCGGGGTTGAGGATGAGGTCGGCGGAGACGGCCGTGACGAGGTAACGCTCGACCAAGCGATCGAGCGCCGCTTCACGCTCCCGTGCATCCTCCTCGTCCTCGGCGCGGTCGTGCGCGTGGATGCGGACCAGGTCGTGGAAGGAGTAGCCGCCTTCCCCCTCGTCCTCCAGCATGCTCGCCTCCACTAGGTAGTCCAGCTGTTCGTCGGCGTCGTAGGTGTCGGTATCGGCGAGCGCGGCTGCCGCGAGGACTCCGAAGCGCGGCCCGGGGTGCAGGCCGAGGAGACGGTAGAGGCGGGCGGCGCGGTCGGGCAGCGCCCGGTAGGAGACGTCGAAGACGGCGCGCACGGAGCCGTCCTCGTCCTGGCCGTAGCGGCTGAGCGCGGCCAGCCTGCGCTGCTCACTGCTCAGTTCGTCGACCATCTGCCGGACCGGGCGTGCGGGGCGCATGACGAGGCGACCGGCAGCGGCACAGACGGCGAGGGGCAGTCGTCCACAGAGTTCGGCGAGTTCCTTGCTCACGCGGTCGCCGACGTCGTCGCGGCGGCCACCGATCAGCGCGACGAGCAATTCGGCCGCAGCGTCCTCGTCCATCGGCCGGACATCGATGAACCGCGCACCCGCACTGACCAGGCCCGATAACTGAAGCCGCGTGGTGGCCAGGACGAGGTGGGCGCCCTGCCCGGGGAGCAGGGCCCGCACCTGGGCGGCCGAGAACGCGTCATCGAAAAGGAAGGCCAGCCGGCGATCGGTCGTCCATGTCCGGAAGAGCGACGAACGAGCCGACAGCCCTTCCGGGATCTCCGCGGGCGCGGCGCCGAGGGAGCGCAGAAGCGCGTCGAGGATCTGCGCGGGATCGGTGGGACCGGAGGGTGAGAATCCGCCGAGGTCGGCATAGAGCTGTCCGTCGGGGAAGCCGGTGGCGGCCGAGCGGAGGAAGGCCGTGGCCAATGCGGTCTTTCCTACCCCGCCGGTCCCGATGAGCACGGTGACACGGGATTCCCGTTGTTCGGCGACCGCGTGAGCGTCCTCCTGTAGCAGGCCGATCTCCTGGCTGCGGTCGATGAAGACGGTGCGAGCCGGTGGAAGCTGGCTCGGCGCGATCGGCGAACGCCCAGGCGCTTGGTGGAAGTGGACCCCGCCATGCACGGTTCCGGCTTGGACGGAGTCGCCGTGAATGGTGCCCGAAATGCGATTGGCGGGGGTCGCGAAGTCGTCATCGCCGACGTCATTGCGCGGGCCGTGTTCACCACCGTTTCCGCCGCTCTGCATATGCGCTGTCCTGTTGCCTAGGGGGATTCGCCTGCTTTGTACCCGGAAAGGCCGCAACAGAAGCGCGTCCCGCAAGCCCGTTGGACCCCCTTGTGTTCGCACGAGAACTCAGGGTGATGCGCATCATGCATCGAAGGTCCACATGCAATTCGCTGGCGCGCGGGGCGGCGCTACGGCACCGACACGGGGTCGGTCCTGTTCGGCCCACCTTCGCACGGTAGATATCCGTGCACGTCAGAGCCGCACGCGGGCAGCGAAACGACCCGGCGGGCGCATCAAAACGAGATTCGGCCGTCCGGACGTCCGATATCGGCCACCGGATTCCGGATCATTCCGCCGACCACCCCGACCAGCGGTGCACCGACACGAGCACGACCGCACCTTCCGGCGGCGCGGTGCGGTACTGCCGGTAGCGCTCGGCCAGGCGCGCGATCGCCGCGCCGCGTTCGCGGCCGGACTCGACGATGCGGGCCGCGCCGTCGGCGCGTACCCACCACAACTGCCGCCAGTCGTCGTCGTACTCGTCGGCCAGCAGGCACACGTTGGGGTTGGCGCGGATGTTGGCGAGGCGTTTGAGATGGGCGGTCCGCTTCGGCTTGGCGTCCACCGCCATGGCGATGGTGTCGCCGTGGAGGGCGAAGACCACCGGGACCAGGTGCGGTCTGCCGTCGGGGCCCGAGGTCGCCAGCCGGGCGACACGTCGGCGGCCGAACACGTCACGGCAGTGATCCCCGGACCAGCGCATGAGGCGAATGTTTCACAGCTCCCCTGTGCAGGGACCGCATACACGGAATCCGGGGACACTCCGTGACCATCGTCACTACCAAACGTTACGACGCCGTCATGGGGTGTCGACCGCCCGCAACGTGTCGCCGGGATCGTCGGAGCCATGGGTGGATACACGCATGGGACCGGCCCGGACACCGCCGCCGACGGCACCGGGGTCGGGCGGCCGGGGTTCCTCGGCCGGGAATTCCTGGAGATCGGGACACTACTCTTCGCAGCGGGGGCCGCACACCTCTTGGTCCTCGCGCTCGGGCACAGCGACTTCGGCGCGCCGACACTGGTCGGGGTCGGCGCCGCTCTGATCATCGTCTCCTCGTTCCACCGGTGGCGGCGGCACCGCACCCACACGCATGCGGCCGATCCGGCGGAGTCGGCGGGCCGGGCCGATGCCCTGCGCGGTGCGGGCCGCGACGCGCCGGCCGACCCGTTCCCGCGTTCGGCTGCGCGGCACGGCCCGGAGCGCCTGTGGCGGATGCGGGTGGGCGTCAGCGACGTCCCCGGCGGGCTCGCCGCGCTGACCGCGCAGCTGGCGCGACTCGGGGTCGACATACGCCTCCTACACGTCCATCCCGGAGGCGGGGACGAGGCGATCGACGAGTTCTACGCCAGCGTGCCGTCCGATGTGGAGGCGGAGCGGCTGCGGGCGGCGCTCGTACGCGCCGGGGGCCGCGATGCGGTGATCGAGCCGGCCGACGCCCACGAACTGAGCGACACAGCGAGCCGGGCGCTGTCGCTGGCAGCGGGGCTCATCGCGGGTACGGCGACCCTGCCGCGCTCACTGCTGTCGCTGTCGGGGGCCAGAGACGTCGAGCACCACGCGGCGGCACCGCCCGGAATGACCGCCGATGAACTGTCAGGCGAGCGGATGGCGGTGACATCACCGGAGGGCGGCGTGCTGGTGCTGAGCCGGCCGGGGATGCCGTTCACGGCGGTGGAGTTCGCGCGCTGCCGTGCGCTGGCCGATGTCGCCGGATCGCTGCACTCCCGGCTGCACCCGGACCGGCATTGATCGGCTCTGGCGAGGCCCGGACAAAGCGAAGGGGGCAGTGCCGCGAGGAGGGGGTATCGCGGCACTACCCGCCGGTACCCTATCGGCCGCGCGGGTGTCGGGCCATAGGTTCCCGGCATCGCGCAGGCGACATGAGCGGATTCGACGAAAGTGTCACCGATATCCCCTCGCGGCACCAGCCCCGGATGTCGGTATGCGAAGGCACCCCCGGTCTGGGGCCTCTGGGACGCGCACGAACCCGCAGGTCAGGGGCTCTCCGGGAGGATGGGGGCAGGGGTTGTGCCGGGTTCCTGTGGGGGTGGGCCGGCCTCGGCGGCTCGGGTGCGGAGGCGGTCGCGGATCTGCTCAGGGGTGTAGGCGCGGCGGCGCCGTTCGGCGCGGGCGATGACGACGCCCGTTGCGACGACTCCCGCGAAGCCTGCAAGTCCGACTACCTTCCACCAACGCATGTTGCCTAGGCTACTCGGGTGACCGACATCCGCATCGGCCTCGACGAGGCGCTCGATCTCACGCGAACCGGCGACATCTGGGTGTTCCGGGGGCGCTCCATGCCCGACCGGGCCATTCAGATGACGACGAACAGCCCGGTGAACCACGTGGGGATGTCGGTCGTCATCGAGGACCTCCCCCCGCTCATGTGGCACGCCGAGCTGGGAAAATCGCTGCCGGACATGTGGTCGGGCAACCACCACCGCGGCGTGCAGCTGCACGACCTGCGCGACTCGGTCATCGTGTGGGAGAGCAAGTACGGCCAGCGGGCGTGGCTGCGCCAGCTCGACCCGCCAGTGGGCCGCGAGGGCGAGGATGCCGCGCTGCGCACGATCGCGCGGCTCGACGGCACCCCGTTCCCCTCCAGCGCCCAGCTGCTGGGCCGCTGGCTGCGCGGACGGGTGCCGCTGCCCAGCCGCGCCAAGCCGGGCGGCACCCTGGAGTCGGCGTACTGCGCCGAGGTCGTCGCCCTCACCTATGAAGCGATGGGCCTGCTCCCGGGTGGGCGCCGGCCCAACTGGTACGACCCGGGGCGCTTCTGGAGCGGGGACGACCTCGGTCTCATCAACGGGGCGCAGCTGGGCGGGGAGATCGCGGTCGACATCCCGCCGGGCGCGGAGATCTCCTCCAGGAGACGCCGGTCGCGGCCAGCCGACCCGGCCTGATCCGGCCTGATCCGGGCTGATCCGGGCCTCTCCGCTTTCGGCCACCGCGACCACCGCGGTCAGCGCTTTTGCTGTGGCCGCTGTGGCCGCCTGGGCCGCCGTCGCGATGTCCTGCTTCCTCGATGGGGAGACGCGCCTGCCGGTGCGTCATGCGGTGGCCCCCGGGGCGGAGGCCCGCGCGGTGGTGTCCCGTTGGGCGATGGCCTCGGCCACCTGCTCGATCGCGGTACGCAGGAAGGCACCGTAGGCGTCCTGCGGGAGGTCGGGGGCGTGTTCCGTGGCCGCGTCGATGTGCTCGGCGGCGGCGTCGAAGGAGGCGAGCCGGCGGTAGTTGTCCGCGAGGTTGAGGTGCAGGGAGGGGTAGAAGCCGGCGATGTGCAGCCCGGTGTGGTGCTCCTCGACGCGTTGCTGGGTCACGGCGTCGGCGGCGTCCAGGGCCCGGATGTCCCAGGCCAGGGCTTGGGCGGGGTCGTCGTAGAGGTCGGCCAGGTAGTGGGCGAGGGTGCAGCGGTGCAGCGGGTCGCCGGTGACGCCGATCGAGGACCAGATGTCCAGGAGTGCGCGGCGGGCGGAGGCGGTGTCGCCGGCTCGTCCTTCGGTGACGGCTCGGCCGATGGCGTCCATGGTCGGGTCGGGGCTGGTGGGAGTGGTGGGGCTGGTGGGGGTGGTGGTCACGGGAGTGGTCCTCGTCGTCGGTGGTCGTGTTCAGGCGGGATGGTCGGCGTTGACGGGCATGGCCAGGGTGGTGAGATCGCCGCGGTCGGCGGAGCGGATCGTGACGGGCAGGTCGGGTCCTCGCAGGTCGAGCAGCAGGTCGGGGCCGATGGCGGTGCTGATGGCCGGGTAGAGCGTCGTCAGCTCGAAGCAGATCCGGACGTCCGGTCCCGTCACGGCGGCCGGGGCCCCGAGGCCGGGGTGCCCGTCCGGGGCCACCGGAACGTCCAGGCCGCGCCGGGTCGCGCGCAGCGAGATCCGCTCCCCCGGATGTTCTTCCAGCACGCCGAGAAGGAGATCCTTGGCGACGGTCACCCGGGTGGTGACGTCGGGCAGCGACGCGAGCATCAGCCGGTGGTCGGGGAACTCCTCCTGTAGCAGTCGGCAGTGCCGGTCGTCCCGGCCCGCCAGGCGGAGCCGGACACCGTGCGGCGTCGCGTCGACGCGCACCAGCGCGCTCCGCCGGATGTCGGCGACCGCGGCTCGCAGGTCATCGCCGCTGACGGTGGCGGCCCATGTCGTGGTGGCCGCCGGTTCGGCGGGAACCACGGTCCGCATCGCGAGGCGGTACCGGTCGGTCGCGGTCAGCGTGACCGCTTCCGGGGCCGCCTCCACGCGCAGTCCGCCCAGCACCGGCATCCGCGGTTCACGCGTGGTCGCGGTCAGGACCTGCTCGATCGCGTCGGCCAGCACGGGGCCTTTCAGCGCTGCGACCGGCTGGCTCGGCACGTCGGCGAGCGACGATGTGATCGCTGCGGCCTTGCGCTGCACCGCCGCCGCGTCCCCGAGGACCCGCGTGACGTGCTCGTCGATCAGTCGCGACGCTTCGCCGGGCTCGGCGCCCAGGACCGCTTCGACAGCGGTGAGCGGCATGCCGATCTCCCGGAGCCGGCGCAGCACGGTGGCACCGGCCACCTGGCCGTCGCTGTAGTAGCGGTAACCCGTGACCGGGTCGACCTCGGCGGGCGGAAGCAGCCCGGAGTCGGCGTAGAAGCGCAGCGCGCTGGGGGTCAGCCCACTGCGCTGGGCGAAGACCCCGATCGGCATCAGCTCGGAGATCGGCACCCCTCCATCGTCGGGCTTCGACCCACTTGAGGGTCAACACGGGGGCAGGGGAAGGGGGTGTTCCCCGTGCCGTCGCCGCGCTGCCCGGCGGGGGCGAAGACCGCATCGCCACACCTCGGCGAATAGTCTATATTTCCTATTGATTTAGTATGTTTGTCTCATCCTGCCCCCAGGAGCCCCGCGTGCCCGCATCCCCGCCGCTCACCACGCACCTCCCCGCCGCCCACGTCGCCATCACCGGCCTCGGCCGCTCCTTCGGCAACGGCGCCGGTGCGGAGCGCACCGTCCTGCGCGACATCGACATCGACATCGCCGCCGGCGAGACCGTCGCGCTGCTGGGCCCCTCCGGATGCGGCAAATCCACTCTGCTCCGCCAGATCGCCGGGCTGGACCGCCCCACGCGCGGCGCGCTGGCCATCGACGGCGCACCGGTCCGCGACGTCGACCCCCGCTGCGCCGTCGTCTTCCAGGAACCGCGGCTCCTCCCCTGGCGCACCCTGGCGGGCAACGTCGCCCTGGGCCTGCCCCACGGCACGCCGCGCGCCGCGGGACGCGAGCAGGTCGCGCACTGGCTCGGCGTCGTCGGCCTCGCCGACTTCCACGCCCACCGCCCCGCCCAGGTGTCCGGCGGCATGGCGCAACGGGTCGCCCTGGCCCGCGCGCTCGCCCGCCGCCCCGGGGTGCTCCTGCTCGACGAGCCTCTGGCCGCCCTCGACGCGCTGACCCGGCTGCGCATGCAGGACCTGATCGACGACGTGCAGCGCGCAGCCGGCACCACTGTCGTGCTGGTCACCCACGACGTGGGCGAGGCGCTGCACCTGGCCGACCGCGTGTTCGTCCTCGGCGCCGAAGAGGGCCGCGACGGCGCGACCGTGCGGACCGAGAGCGCCGTCCCCGGCCACCGCCCACGGGACCGGGGCGATGCCCGTTCGGCCGCGCTCCACGCCGACCTGCTGCGGCGCCTCGGCGTCCCGCGCGCCGGCACTCCCGACGACGGCACCAACGCCCCGAGCACCGTTCCCGCACCGCCGGATATCCCCTGAGCCGTCGCCCACCAGCCACCGCCCGAGGCACCCCGACCACCCGAAACGAGGACCCCCGCTATGACGCCGAAGCGCTCCGTCCCCCTGTCCCTCGCCACGCTGCTGGCCACCGCGACGCTGCTGACCGGCTGCCTGGCCGGGGAGGACGGCGGGGCCGCCTCCGGCTCCGGCGAGGGCGGCACGGTCCGGCTCGACTATGCCTACTACAACGTCCCCAGCCTGGTCATCCGAGAGAAGGGGTGGCTGGAGGAGGAGTTCGCCGCCGACGGCGTGGACGTGCAGTGGGTCCTATCGGAGGGCAGCAACAAGGCCAACGAGAACCTGCGCGCCGACACCATCGACATCGGGTCCACCGCCGGCACCCCCGCTCTGCTCGCCCGCGCCAATGGCACCCCCATCCAGGTCGTGGACGTCTACAGCGCCCCGGAGTGGTCGGCCATCGTGGTCCCGGAGGACTCCGACATCGAGGGCCCCGAAGACCTGGAGGGCCGGCGGATCGCCGCCACGGCCGGCACCGACCCCTACTTCTTCCTCCTCCAGACCCTGGAGGAGGCCGGGATCGACCCGGACGACATCACCCACGTCGACCTCCAGCACGCCGACGGCCGCACGGCCCTGGAGCGGGGCGACGTCGACGCCTGGGCCGGGCTGGACCCCCACATGGCGCAGGCGGAGCTGGCGGGGTCGCGGCTGGTCTACCGCAACCCCGGGTTCAACAGCTACGGCACGCTGAACGCGCGCGAGGACTTCATCGAGGCCGAGCCCGAGCGGCTCCAGACCGTCCTGGACACCTACGAGCGGGCGCGGCGCTGGGTCGCCGACAACCCCGATGAGGCGGCGCAGATCCTCGCCGACGAGGCCGGGATCGAGTTGGAGGTGGCCGAGCGGCAGCTGAGCGAGCGCACCGTGGTCGACAACGACCCCGTTCCGGGCGAGGACCAGCGGGCGACCCTGGAGCGGATCGTCCCGTTCCTGGTCGACAACGGGCTGGTCGCCTCGGAGGACGACGCCCGGCGGGCGCTGGAGACGCTCCTGGTCCCCGACTTCGCCGAAGAGGCGGTGCGCAACGTCGACGAAGCCGACGGCGCGGAGGGCTCGGACGACGCGGCGGACACGGAGGGCGGCGCATGAGCCTGGACGTGAGCGGGGTGGACGGCGCCGGGGCCGGCGCGGAGACCGCGGCCGCCCCGGAGTCGGAGGAGGAGCCCCGGCGCCTCGGACGTGTCCGGGGCACCCGCACAGCGGAGGCCAGTGCCGGAGGCGCTGCGGCCGGCGGGGCCGGACGGACCTGGCGCTCGATCGGGCTGGGGGCCATCGTCCCCGTTGCCCTGCTCGCCGCCTGGCAGGGCGCGGTGAGCGCAGGGGTCTACTCCCCCGACCAGCTCCCGCCGCCCCTCGCCGTCGCCGGGGCGTTCACCGAGCTCATCGGCCGCGGCGACATGTGGCTGCACATCGCCATCAGCTTCCAGCGCGTGGTCCTGGGCTTCGTGTGGGGCTCGGCGATCGGCCTGGCGGCGGGCGGGGTGGTCGGCCTGGTCGCTCCCGTGCGGTCGCTGCTGGCCCCGACGGTGCAGGCGCTGCGCGCGGTCCCGTCGCTGGCGTGGGTGCCGCTGCTGGTGCTCTGGCTGGGGATCGGCGAGGGGCCGAAGGTGGTGCTCATCGCGATCGGGGCGTTCTTCCCGGTCTATACGACGGTGTCGTCGGCGCTGACGCACATGGACCGGCAGCTGGTGGAGGTCGGCCGCGCCTATGGGCTGCGCGGGGTGGGGCTGTTCGCCACCGTCCTGCTCCCGGCGGCGGCTCCCTCGGTGGTGGCGGGCCTGCGCCTGGCGCTGGCGCAGAGCTGGCTGTTCGTGGTGGCGGCGGAGCTGATCGCGTCGTCCATGGGGCTCGGGTTCCTGCTCACCAACAGCCAGAACACCGGGCGGACGGACATCCTGCTGCTGTCGATCGTGCTCCTGGCGCTGTGCGGCAAGGCGACCGACGCCGTTCTCGGCATCGCCGAACGCCGCGTGGCCGCCGCCCGCGCCTGAGCGCCCGCGTCTTAGCGGCGGGCGGCGGGCGGCGGGCGGCGGGCGGCGGGGCAGGGTCACGGAAAGCCCTGCCCCGGTCGCGTCACGCGGATGCGCGGTAGGGGGCGAGGAAGGGTGCGAGCGCGGCGAGCAGGGCTTCGGGGGCCTCTTCGGGAACGAAGTGGGCGGCGTCCGCGATGACCGCGCCGGTCACGTCGTCGGCGACCTCGCGCATCTGTGCCTCCGCCCCTGTGCCGGTCGACGCTGCTCCGCCGATGCCCAGCACCGGGATCGAGAGCTTTTCGGCCATGCGCCGCTTGCTCTGTTCCATGGTGAGGTCGATGTCGCGGTAGTTCTCGAAGGTCGCGCGCAGCGCGCCGGGCTCGCGCACGGCGCGCACGTAGACCGCGACGGCCTCGGCGGGGATGGCGTCCGGGGTGAGGGACTTCGATGCGAACTGGTGGCCGAAGTAGATGTCCTCGCGGCCCTCGACGAGCCGTTCGTTCACGTCCCGGACGCGGTTGAAGGCGAAGTGCCACAGGAAGTCGGCGGTCCACCGGTCGCCGACCAGCGGTGGCGAGGGGAAGATGCCGGGGATGCGGGCGTCGATCACGGCCAGGCGTTCGATCGGGCCGGGGGTGTCGGCCGCCATGGCGTAGCCGGTCCACATGCCGATGTCGTGCCCGACCACGGCGAACCGCTCGTGGCCCAGCTCGGCCATGAAGCCGTGCAGTTCGCGCGCGATCGTGGCGGAGTCGTAGCCGGAGGCGGGCTTGTCGGAGAGGCCGCAGCCGCGAGGGTCGACGGCGACGACGGTGAAGTCCTCGGCCAAGGCGGGCATCATGAGCCGCCACTGGTACCAGAACTGGGGCCAGCCGCTGATGAGCAGGAGCGGCGGGCCCTCCCCGCCGACCACGGCGTGCAGGCGGACGCCGTCGACCGTTGCGTAGGTATCGGAGAAGACGTCGGTGAACCCGTCGGGGAGGCCGGGGACCTCCGTCACTGCGCCGTATCCGCCGCGGGCGGTCGTCGCCGGGGGTGTGCTGATCGACATGGGGTCGTTCCTCGAGTTTCGGGTTGGCGGTGCGCGGTCGGCAGGTCGCCTCCCGCACGTCGCGCCGTGAAGGGACTGGATCGGACCCTAGCCATGTTGGAACGATCGGTCAACATATGATTGAACGATCGGTCCAAAATCGGCCGGGATTAGGCTGGGCCGGTACACGGATCCCGGTCGGGAGCGGAAAGCGGGAGCAGCGGAGCGATGGCAGGGCGCAAGCGGTTCGACGTCGACACCGCCGCGGAGCAGGCGATGCGCGTCTTCTGGGAGCACGGCTACGCCGAGGCGAGCATGTCCATGCTCCTGGAGGCGACGGGGCTCGGGCGCGGCTCGCTCTATGCGACGTTCGGCGACAAGAAGGAGCTGTTCGAGCGCTCGCTCCGGCTGTACTCCGCGTCCTTCGGCACGTCGGCGAAGGCTGCGAAGCAGGCGCCGCCCGCCGATCCCGCGTCGGCCGCGGAGGGCTACCTCACCACCACCCTGGACCGCATGGCCGATCCCGCCGTCCCCGGCGGCTGCCTGGTGAGCCAGTCAGCGGCGCAACTCCCCGACCTGGAACCGTCGAGCCGCGAACTGGTGCGCACGATCCTCGACGGGCAGCGCGAGTTCATCCAGCGAGCGCTGACCGAGGCGGGCGCGGAGCCCGCGGTGGCGGCCGAACTCGCGCCGTTCGTCGCAGCAGTGAACCAGGGCCTCGCGGTCCTCCACCGCACGGGCGCCCCCCTGGAGGAGCTGCGGCTCATCATCCGCACCGCACGCGACACCGTCGCCGCCCGTACCTGACCGCGGACACCCTCGCCCGGGTCGACGCGGTCCTGTCCCGCCCCCTCATTGACCGGGACAGGACCGCGCGTGGTCAGGCGGTGGCCGCGGCCGAGGTTGCCCGGTCACTCCAGGTGAGGGTGAAGCCGACCCCGGTGCGGGGCTGGGGCAGGGGCTCCCAGGTGTCGGCGAGGTAGTCGACCAGGGTCATGCCGCGCCCGTGCTGCGCCATCGGGGTCAGCGGCCGGATGAAGGGCAATGTCCCGCCGGCGGGACGCCCCTCGTCCTCGACCTCGATCGTTATCCTGCGCTGCTCCACCATGAGGGTCACGTCGAACGTCCCGCCGCGGCCGGAAGCCGAATAGCGGACGGCGTTGGTCACGGCCTCCGAGAGCAGCAGCACCGCCGAGGCGACGGTCTCACCGGGGATGTCGAACGCGGAGTGGACGGTCAGCAGGTCCTCACACCAGTGCCGCGCCCGCTTCACCTGCTCGGCCCAGCCCGGGAACCGGGCGTAGTAGACCACGGCCATCACCGCCCCCCAACCCGGAACAGATAGGGGCGAACGCGACGCCCCCGACACTTCAGGGGAATTCCCCCGTGAGAGTTCTTCCCGCTAGCCTTCATTGCAGTTGTCCTCCCTGACTGGACAGGTTGAGGGCGATAGCCCTGCGCCGTGCCCCATCACGGCGCAGGGCGTTTATACACCCTTCGGTTGCCGTCGATCCTGCACCGAAAACGCGCTGACCAGCAAGGACGATTACACTTATGGAGAATGACTCTTCATCTTGTAGAAGATGGTTAATCGAGATGGCATTATCTGTTCCATGAGCGACAGGATCGACCCCACCGCTGCCCAATGGGGCAGCGAACTTCGACGCCTACGCGAACTGGCCGAGCTTACGCAAGGCGACCTGGCAAATATGGTCAACTACTCGACACCGCTCATCAGCGGATGGGAAAGAGGGACAAGGCGCCCCAAAAGGCGTCATATCGAAGTCCTGGACGCAGGCATGGCCACCGGAGGAGCACTGCTTGCCCTCTGGGACGAGCTGCGAGACACGCGACCGATACCGGACGCCTGGAAGTCATTCCTGAAACTGGAACGGGAGGCGACCGAGATCCGCGAGTACCAGCCACTGCTGATCCCTGGACTCTTCCAATCCCCGGGGTACGCTCGCTCCGTCATGCCCGACGACGTGACGCGACCGGGCGAGAGCACCCCGGATGAACTGGTGTCCCTGCGGATGGCTCGGCTCGGAGAGCTACGTCCGGATGCTCGGTTGTGGGCTGTCGTCGAGGAGACAGCCCTCCGCAAAGTCATCGGCTCAGAGCAAGTCCAACGCGAGGCGCTGGCACACGTCCTTGAGCTGATGGAACTGCCCCGCATCCACCTCACGGTGGTGCCCGAGCACGCGCCCGGACGCCCCGGATGGGCCGCCGGCTCGTTCCGGTTGGTGCGTCTCCCCGACGGCCGCTATGTTGGCCAGGTCGAGCACATCTTCGGGCTTTCCGTTGTCCGCGACACCCACGAGCTCGGTCGGCTCATCACACTCTTTGGTGACTTGCAGATGGAGTCTCTGCCACCGAAGGATTCACGACGCCTCATTGAACAGATTCGAAAGGGCTTGAAATGAACTGGCACAAGTCGACCTACAGCGGAGCCAACCCGAACTGCGTCGAAGTCGCCGAGGCCAGGGAACGGGTCCACGTCCGCGACACTCAGTACCGCCACCTCACCCGGATCGAGTTTCCGTCCAATGAGTGGCATGTCTTCATGACAGCCGTTAAGAGCAACGAACTGTAACCCGCACCGCCAATACATGGGCGCCACACCTCTCGGACCCGTGTGGCGCCTCATCCGACTCGACAGATAGTACGATCACTCCGCTGACCTGGGGTTTCTGCGCTGGTTCGCATTGAAGCGCGCTTTCTTCTGACGATTCCCGCACGTGTTCATCTCACACCATTTACGCGTGCGACTCTGACTGGTGTCGAAGAAGGCGGCTTGGCAGGTCGGCGATGCGCACAAGGCCAATCTTCCGTCTCGTTCTCCTGAGACGATGCTGATCGCGTCGGCGGCGATCACGCTTAGGGCGTCTTCCACGCTGGAAGCCGAGCCGAGCCGCCATTGCCGCTTACCCTCTGCCGTCAGGATCGCTGCGGCCCGACCCTGAACGCTGCGCTCATTGATGACGTCGACAGCGGATGCAGGCAGAGCCTCCTGAACCGCCGCCGCTGTCGCGGCGGCGTGGATCGACTCCCTCAGTTCCCGTGCGAGGTCGAGCTGGGCGGTGGTGCAGGAGTCCACGGCGAGGCCGTTCACCGCCAGCCAGTCGACGAGCCGCTGCGGCGTCGGAATGCGCTCCACAGGGTCACCACGACGCTCCGTCAGAGTCGCCGTGAAGCTGGTCGCCAGCACACTACCGAGGCGGAATTCGGGGAACCCAGCACGCATGGAACCACCTTAGCCGGTTGCACGCCGACCTGACCACGTGCTAGAACCACCTTAGCCGGTTCGCGAACCGTCGTGGCCGGTTCCGCGATGGCCAGGAGGTCTCTCATGCCCCGTCCGACCAGCGACGTGCAAGCGTTCGCAGCCCGCGCGACCGACGCCGACCTCGACGATCTGCGCGCGCGACTGGCCGCGGCGCGGCTACCGGAGGCCGAGACGGTCCATCGCGCTGCGCCCGGCCCGCGCCGATGGGACCAGGGCGTTCCTCTCGCCGACCTCGTCGATGTCGTGAATTACTGGCGCACCGGGTACGACTGGCGGTCGTTCGAAGAGCGCCTCGACCGGATCGGCCAGTTCCGCACGACCATCGATGGTCTGGGAATCCACTTCCTGCACCGCCGATCCACGCGCGCGGACGCTACTCCCCTGATCGTGACGCACGGCTGGCCGGGCAGCATTGCCGAGTTCATCGATGTGGTGGACGAGCTGGCGGATCCGGAAGATGCGCACGCGCCGGCGTTCCACGTCGTGATTCCCTCGCTACCGGGCTTCGGTTACAGCGACAAGCCGGCCACCACCGGGTGGGGAACCGAAAGGATCGCGGCCGCATGGGTGGAACTGATGGGCAGGCTCGGCTACAGCAGGTTCCTGGCCCAGGGCGGCGACTGGGGCGGCAATATCACCACGGTCCTCGCCGGTAGGTTCCCGGCGCACGTTCTCGGCATCCACACGACGTTCGCGGAGGCACCGCCCGGATTGACGACGGACGGACTGACGACCCTCGAGCGCAAATGGACCGAGGAAACCCGCGATTTCTGGCGGCACCGCGCGGCGTACGCGAAGCAGCAGGCGACCCGGCCACAGACCATCGGCTACTCGCTCGTCGACTCGCCTGTCGGGCTTCTCGCCTGGATCCTCGACAAGTTCGCCGAGTGGTCGGACACCGAGGACAGCCCGTTCGAGACGATTTCCCGAGACAGAATTCTCGACAACGTCACCCTGTATTGGCTGACGCGGACCGGCGCGTCGGCGGCCCGCATTTACTACGAAAGCCACAACTCGCTCGACCCCGAACTTCGGGTCGACGTCCCGTCGGCGATCACCATGTACCCCCGCGACATCGAGAAGTCTCCGCGCCCCTGGGCAAAGGAGCGATACCGGCGGATCGTCCGATGGACATCACCCGAGACCGGGGGCCATTTCCCGTCGCTGGAGGTTCCCGGGTATTTCGTGAAAGATCTACAAGAGGGCCTCGCGGCAGTGCTGGCTGCTCATCGGTGAGCGCGGCCGGGCGCTCGCACCCGATCATCCCCTGATCCGGATCGTAGGCCTCCTCCTTCAGCGGAGGCCGTCCCCCATACCCGTTCGCCACCGGCCCGGGGACAAGGCACGGGAACGTGTCCGGATCCGGTCGGGCGGTCCACCCGACGATGTTCGCGGTTCCGGGGAATCCGCAGGTGAGACGGTAATTGATCATCGATTTCCGGAAACGCATTCTCATCGAAGATCTTGATACGGCCCGCACACCCAATCCTCGGCAGCCTTTACGCGTGAACAATTCGGCCTGCTTGCCTAAGATGACTCCCCCAGCGGAAAACCGGTGCGCATGGCACGAAACGGGGTGATGTGGTGCCGCGGTTGTTCCGACGTGAGGAGGCCATCGAACTTCTCACCACCGCCATGGCTCCCCCTGGTGCAGGTGGTCAGCGCAGGCGCTCTCCGTTCCTGGTCTACGAAGGTATGCGGGGCACCGGGAAGACCGTCCTCTTGCGCAGCCTCACCGATGAGCTGCGCGAGCAGGTCCCCGCCGCCTATATCGACTTCGACGCCGTGACCGGCGCCGAGATCCCGATGGTCCTCTCCCTGCTCAGCCAGGGCCTCTACAACACCTACCCCGAGTACGGCAGGCTCCGATTCCCCCGGCTGGCCCTGGGCCAGCACGCCATCACCGTCAACCTGGACGCCCCTGGCCCGCCCAGCCCCGCGGACAACGGCGCCGCCGCCGATGCCGGCCTCGGGGGCGGACCGGCCAACCCTCTGCCCAACGCCGAGCGGCGGCATGCCCGCATGCGCGCCTCCCTGCGCGACCTGCGGGGATTCGACGACCTTCAGGCCGTCCTCGCGACCGCCGCAGCAGCGGTCCTGGGCGCGCTGTACCCCGTCCCCGCCGAGCCGACAAGGACGCTCACGGAAATCATCGTGAAGATCCTGACCGACCTGCTCTTCGGCAGCGTGTACGGCCTGGGCCGCCACCTCAGGTGGTTCGCCGACCCCAAGCCCGCGAAGGGCGGCGGCGACCCCGTGCACACGCTGGTCGAGCTCAACGGGTGGGCCAACTCCGCCCCCGGGAGCAGCGAAGCGGACCAGCGCCGGATCGACGACCTGATGTGCGCCGCGTTCCTCGCCGACCTCGTCGACTTCTTCCCCACCAGGGGCAAGGTCGCCACCTGGGCTTATGACATCGTGCTCCTGCTCGACAACGCCGACACCCGCCTGGGTCGACGGTTCCTCGACGCCCTCGAGCGCGCCGGGGCCCACGACCCCCACATCCCCCTGACCGTGGTGGCCGCCACCCGCGGCGACCTCCTGCGCGGCGAACGCCCGGACCGCATCCACGAGGTCCGCCCGGCCGATCCGGATCCGGCACCGCCGGCGCCCCGCCCTGACGCCGACCACTGCGCCTGGCGCCGCTACCGCCTGCCCGACCTGGGCGAAGACGACGTCGAGAAGATGATCCAGGCCGCCGGCCTGACCGCACACGTCGACCGGCGGCTGTTCCGCGCCATCCACCAGTTCACCGGCGGCCACCCCGCTTCGGTCGCGACCATCATCGGTGCGGCCGACCGGCACCGGTCGGCCGCGGACGACCTCGACCGGCTCCTGGACCAGCGGCCCCACGCCGATCCGCTCGCCCCACGCCCGCCCACCCTCGCCACACGACTGCGCAACGACCTGATCGAGCCCCGGATCCCGCCGGAGCGCATCGACGAGCTGATCACCTGCGCCGCGGCGCGCACACAGGACGACGCACGCCGCCTGGTGAACGACCGATCGCTGGTCCGCCACCTCCACGACCAGATCGAGGTCCTGCTCGCCCTCGATCTCTGGAACCCCGAACGCGGCGCCGGCCAGGCCCTGCTCCGCCGGCTGTTCCTGCGCGAGCTGGCCGAGCGCGACCGCGGAGGCGCCTCCAATGGGAGCGCTGCCAAGCGCGCCGCCCGGTCGCGGCCGGCTCCGCTGCCCCGCTGGTCCGACGTCTTCTCCCATCTGAGGAAGCTCGCCCAGGCCCGGAGCGACGCCGAGGCGGAGCTGTACTACGCGCTGGCCGACGGCGACCTACACTCGGTGGCCGACGAGCTGACGCGACGGGTGGGCTCCGACGATCCCCAGGAGTGGCTGGGGCTGCTCCATGCGGTCACCGCCGCGCCGGTCCGGCGGCCGGCGCAGCCGCACGGGTCGCCCACCGCGCGCCGCGACGCACTCGTCTTCAAGATCACGCAGGCGCAGGCCGCGCCGCCCGGGGCGATCACGGGCCTGATCGCGGGCGTGTGGGTGGCGTCCGATCCCTTCTGCGGACTGGAGCGCCGGTACCTGCACGCGCAGATCGCCGCGGACCTCCAGCGGGTGGCCCAGGACCACATGGCCTTCACCCCCCGCCGGCTCTATGAGGAGACCCACCGGAACACGCGTTTGGAGGAGCTGTGGGCCTGATCCAGCCGCCTGTCCGCCGCATCAGCGTGCGCAAGCTCATCGCGGCCGCAGCGGTGGTGCTCCTTGCGGCCGGAGCCGTCCTCTACGCGGTCCCGCACCTGCGGTGCGGCAACATCTGGGCCGACATCCGCGTCCTCGGTGACGACGGCGAGTGCGTCGGCACCACCGACGGATCCCACGTGTTCGACCCCGACTTCACCGACATCCAGGCCCGGATCGCCGCCGAGAACGAGCGCGTCGCCGGGGAAGTCGAGGGGGGCGCCGATGCCGTGCGGGTCGCGCTCCTCACCCAGCTGACACCTACGCAGGAGAGCGCGATGTCCCCGGACCAGGTGCTGAGCAGCCTGGAGGGGGCCTACGTCGCGCAATGGCGGGCCAACCACTCCCGCGCTATCGGGGACCGGACACCGCTCGTCCAGCTTGTTCTCGCCAATGAGGGCAGCCGCCAGGAGCATTGGGAACCGGTGGTGGACCGCCTGGTGGAGATGGCATCGGAGGAGCCTGTTCCTCTGCTCGCGGTCGTGGGCCTGGGTGTGAGCGTCCAGTCGACCTCCGATGCCGCCGGCCGACTGTCGGACAACGGCATCCCGATGGTCTCCGCGGTGGCCTCCGCCGACGGCCTGAACGACAGCGCGCGCCGCGGGCTGGTGCGGGTCAGCCCGAGCAACACCGACTTCGTCACCGCCCTGCGCGGCTACACCGAGGCGCACGACGAGCTGGAGACCGGGATCCTCGTGTACGACCAGAACGCGCCGGATCTGTTCGTCAGCACGCTGACGGACGCATTCGAAGCGCAGATGGCCGACTTCACGCAGGGCATCCCGCCGCAGCCGTTCTCCGGGACGGCCCTGGACGAGAGCCCCACGCCCACGCTGTTCGCCTCGGCCGCACAGAACATCTGCCAGACGGAGGCGGACATGGTGTTCTACGCCGGGCGCGGGGTCGACCTGGCCGGGTTGGTCGAGGCGCTGCACACGCGTTCCTGTGTCCGGGAGCCGCTCACCGTCTTCTTCGCCGAGACCGGCCTGTCGCTGCGCGAGGACGAGCAGATGCGCGGCCAGCTGGCGGAGGGCAACCTCACCATTGTGCACGCGGCCGCTTCGGACCCCGACTGGGGCGCCGGAGGCGCGCGGGGCGAGCCCGACGGGTTGGCGGGGTTCACCGAGGCCTATACCGAAAACGTCGGGGACACCACCGGCAGGCTGACCAACGGGTACGCCATGGCCCACCACGACGCGGTCATGACCGCCGTCCAGGCGATCCGCCTCTACAGCCGGGAGGGGGGCGAGGGGGGCGACGACCCGCTGCGGGCCGAGGGGGCGCGCGGGGCGCTGTTCCGCCTCAACGCCGGCAACGTCGTGCGAGGGGCCACCGGTGACCTGTCCTTCAGCGCCACGCGCGACGGCGACCCCGGCGGCAAGCCGGTCCCGGTCTTCGAGATCCCCGGCCCGGGCGAGGCCCCGGCGCACGACCTCTACATCACACCTGCGGAGTGAGGTGAAGCGGTGGGGCTGATCCGGCCTCCTGTCCGCCGCATCAGAGTGGGCAGGCTCATCGCGGCCGCAGCGGTGGTGCTCCTTGCGGCCGGAGCCGTCCTCTACGCGGTCCCGCACCTGCGGTGCGGCAACATCTGGGCCGACATCCGCGCTCTCGGCGACGGTGGCGAATGCGTCGGCACCACCGACGGATCCCACGTGTTCGACCCCGACTTCACCGACATCCAGGCGCAGATCGCCGAAGAGAACGCACGGGTCGCCGAGCAGGTCGACGGCGGGGCCGAGGCGGCGCGCATAGCCCTCCTCACCCAGCTCACGCCGACCGGGGAGAGCCCGATGTCCCCCGACCAGGTGCTGCGCAGCCTGGAGGGCGCCCATGTCGCGCAGGTGCGCGCCAACCACTCGCGCGGCATCGGCGACCCCGCGCCCCTGATCCAGCTGGTCCTCGCCAACGAGGGCAGCCGCCAGGAGCATTGGGAACCGGTGGTCGACCGCCTCGTGGAGATGTCCGCGGAGCCGGTCCCCCTGCTCGCCGTCATCGGCATGGGTGTGGGGATCCAGGCGACGTCCGACGCCGCCGAGCGGCTGTCCGCGAACGACGTCGCGATGGTCGCGGCCGTGGTGGCCGCCGATGAGCTGAACGACGCGACGCATCCGGGGCTGCTGCGCGTGGGTCCGAGCAGCACCGACTACGCGACGGCCCTGCGGGGCTACGTGGAGGCGCACGACCGGCTCCGGACGGGCATGCTCGTCTACGACGAGAACGCCCCCGATCTCTTCGTCACTTCGCTGGCCTCGGCGTACTCGGCGGAGATGTCCGCCTACACGGAAGGCATCCCGCCCCAGCCGTTCTCCGGAACGGCCCTGGACGACGAACCGTCGCCCACCCTGTTCGCGTCCGCCAGCCAGAACATCTGCGATGCGGAGGTCGACATGGTGTTCTACGCCGGGCGCGGTGTCGACCTGCGCGGGCTGGTCGACTCGCTGCACTCCCGCTCGTGCGCGCGGGACCCGCTGACGGTGTTCTTCGCGTCCACCGGCCTGGCGCTGCGCGGTGACGACGACGCGCTCGACCTGCTGGAGGAAGGCAACCTCACCGTCGTGCAGGCCGCGGCCTCCGATCCGGACTGGATCAATGGGGCGCGGGGTGCACCGGAGGGCTTCGCCGCCTTCGTCGAGGCCTACGACGACAACATCGGCGACCCCCGGGCGGGCCTGGCGAACGGGTACGCCATCGCCCACCACGACGCGATGATGGTCGCGGTCCAAGCGCTCCGCCTGCGCGACCGCGACGGAGGCGGCCTGGCGGAATCACTGGAGGGGATGCGCAGGGCGCTGTTCCGCCTCAACAGCGCGAACGTGGTGCGCGCCGCCGGCGGCACCCTGGCTTTCAGCACGACGCGCGACGGCGACCCCGGGAACAAGCCGGTGCCGGTCGTCGAATTCCCCCGCTCTCCCGAGGCTCCGTCCCACGACCTGTACACCACCCCGGAGGAGTGAACGCCCGGCCCGTCAGTCCAGGGCCCGGCGGGCGGCGCGGCGCAGGGTGGTGACCATGGCCGGGACCGGTGGGTGGGGGCGGCGCCTGTGGACGACGTAGATTTCGCGGGCGGGCTGCGCGCCCTCCAGGGGCCCGGCCGCCCAGCCTCCGCGGGGCGCGGCGCGCAGGATGGTCCGCGGGATCAGCCCGATGCCGACGCCCGCGCGGATGAGCGCGAGGGTGACCTCGTAGTCACGGGTCTCGTAGGCGACGGTGAGCCGCACGCCCGCGGCGTCGGCGGCGGAGTCCAGGGTGATGCGGTTGGAGATCCCCGGTGCCCCGCAGATCCACTCCTCGCCGGCGAGGTCGGCCAGGCCGGGACGGCTCCCGGCCGCGGGGTGCCCTTCGGGCAGCACGAGCAGCAGCGGGTCGGTCAGGATCTGCTCGCGGTGCAGGCCGGTCCCGCCCGGCATCGGCACCCCCGGGTAGCGGTGGGTGATGAGCAGGTCGAGGTCGCCGGAGGTGACGAGCCCGTAGCCGTCCGGGGGCTCGACGTCCGACAGCGACAGGCTGACGTGGGGGTGTGCCCGGCCGAACTCGGCGAGCGCGCTGGGCACCAGCGCCTTGCCGGCGCTGGCGAACGCCCCCAATGACAGGCGCCGCGGCGCCTCGCCCTGGGCGGCGCGCACCGCGGCCTCGGCGGCGCGCAGTTCGCCCAGTGCCCGTTCGCCGTGGTCCAGCAGGATCCGGCCCGCCTCGGTCAGCCGGATGCCGCCGCGGCGGCGTTCGACCAGGGTGCAGCCGAGTTCGCGCTCCAGCTTGGCGAGCTGCTGGGACAGCGCCGGGGCGGTGAACGACATCCGCTCGGCCGCGGCCGAGATGGATCCGGCGTGGGCGATCTCGACGAGGACGCGGACACGGTTGGCGTCGAGCATCGGCGGGCACACCCTTCTCGACCTGGTGAGACTCCGCTGCCGACGGCGCTGCGCGGGCGGAGGCAGGAAAAGCAGTGCTTAATCGTCTTTAGCAAGCGCAACTTCAACTTATCCGAACGCGCAGGCAGAGTTATGGATATGAGCTCCCGCACCGCAGCCCCCGCGCAGGTTCCCACGACGGCCGACGTCCACGCGGCGGCCGAGCGCATCTCCGCCTTCGCCCGGCGCACCCCGGTGCTGCGGGCGCGCGTCGACGGCCGCCCGGTCACCCTGAAGCTGGAGCACCTCCAGACCACCGGGGCGTTCAAGCTGCGGGGGGCGCTGAACGCGCTGCTCGCGGGCGAGCGCCCCGCGCGGGTGATCACCGCCTCAGGCGGCAACCACGGCCTGGGGGTGGCGACCGCCGCGGCGATGCTGGGCGTCGAGGCGACGGTGTACGTCCCCGAGACCGTCCCCGAGGCCAAGGCGCGGCGGCTGGAGGCGTCGGGCGCGGAGCTGGTGCGGGTCGGCGACCGCTATGCCGTGGCCGCCGAGGCCGCGATGAAGCGCGCCTCGGCCGAGGGCATCCGCTACCTGCACGCCTACAACGACCCCGATGTGGTGGCGGGCCAGGGCACGGTCGGCCACGAGATCGCGGCCGATGCTCCCCACTGCGACACCGTGGTCGTCGCCGTGGGCGGCGCCGGCCTGCTGGCGGGCGTGCGGCTGGGCGCCGGGGACCGCCGGGTCGTGGGTGTCGAGCCCGAGGGCTGCCGGAGCCTGCACGCGGCGCTGGCGGCCGGGCACCCGGTGGAGGCGCCGGTGGAGTCGGTGGCGTCCTCGGCCCTGGGGGCGTCCCGGGTCGGCGACGTCCCGTTCGCGGTGCTCCAGCGCCACCCGGTCGCCACCGCGCTGGTCACCGAGGACGAGATCATCGCGGCCCGCGACCGGCTGTGGGAGGAGTTCCGCATCGCCGCCGAGCCCGCGGCCGCCGTCCCCTTCGCCGCCTGGCTGGCCGGCCGCGTCCCCGGCGACGAGCCGTGCCTGGTGATCTGCGGCGCCAACAGCGGCTGGACCCCGCAGGACTGACGGGCGCGGCACCGCAACCGCCCCGGTCAGCGAGAGCCGGCCCCTGCCGTCCTCAGGGGCCGGCCGACGTCCGCTGATGTTCAGGCCCGTGCCGCCCCGCGCGAAGGTCCCGCCGCGGCGGGACCGGACCGAACGGGCGTCCTCCGGCCCGTGAACGCGCCCCGCCACCGGCCTTCCCGGGATCACACCGCCTCCCCGGACGCGAGATCACCGGCCTCTGTACATTGGTCGCAACGCGAACCGGGGAGTGGGGGGCGAGGGGCGGGTGTTCTACGACACGCTGCGCACGGTCGGATCGGCACTGGGGCGGATGGTCTACCGGCCGACCATCCAGGGGCTGGACAACATCCCCGCGCGCGGCCCAGTGCTGCTGGCCAGCAACCACCTGTCCTTCTGCGACAGCGTGGTCATCCCGCTGGCCGTCCCGCGCCGGGTGCGCTTCCTCGCCAAGGCCGAGTACTTCGAGGGCACCGGGGTCAAGGGCCGCCTCATGAAGGCCACGTTCACGGCGCTGGGCGCGGTCCCGGTCCGGCGCGGCTCCGGGCGCGACGCGGTCGACGCGCTGGAGATCGGCCTGCGCGTCCTCAAGGACGGCGAGGTCTTCACCATCTACCCCGAGGGCACCCGCTCCCCCGACGGCCGCCTGTACCGGGGCCGCACCGGGGTGGGCCACCTCGCGCTGGCCTCGGGGACGCCGGTCGTCCCGGTGGCGCTGACGGGGACCGAGCGGATCCAGCCCATCGGCACCCGCATGCCGAGGATCAGCCCGATCGGGATCCGCTTCGGCGCACCCCTGGACTTCTCCACCGGCTACGGGCACCTCAAGATCGGCCCGGCCCGCCGCGCGGTCACCGACGAGATCATGGCCGCCATCCGCACCCTGTCGGGCCAGCAGGACGCCGGGGCCTACAACGACCGCGCCCGCGCCGCCTAGCGGGCGGGCCCCTTCTAGCGGGCGGGCCCGTTCCCGGCCAGCCAGGCCTCGACGTCGTCGGCGGTGCGCGGCAGCGCCGCCGAGAGCACGCGGTTGCCGTCGGCGGTGACCAGGACGTCGTCCTCGATGCGCACCCCGATCCCGCGCAGCTCCTCGGGCACGGTGAGGTCGTCGGGCTGGAAGTACAGGCCCGGTTCCACGGTCAGCACCATGCCCGGCAGCAGGTCGCCGTACAGGTGCAGCTCGGTGCGGGAGATCGCGCAGTCGTGCACGTCCAGGCCGAGCATGTGCCCGGTGCCGTGCAGGGTGTAGCGGCGCTGGAGGCCGAGTTCGACGACGCGGTCCACCGGGCCGTCGAGCAGCCCCCACTCCACCAGGCCCGCGGCCAGCACGCGCTGGGCGGCCTGGTGGTAGGCGGTGAAGGGGCGGCCCGGCGCCACCGCGGCGATCCCCGCCTCCTGCGCCGCGTACACGAGGTCGTAGACGCGCCGCTGGACGTCGGTGAAGGTACCCGAGACGGGGAGCGTGCGGGTGACGTCGGCGGTGTAGAACGTGCGGGTCTCCACGCCGGCGTCGAGCAGCAGCAGCTCGCCGTCGCGCACAGGGCCGTCATTGCGCATCCAGTGCAGCGTGGTGGCGTTGGGGCCCGATGCGGCGATCGTGCCGTAGCCGACGTCGTTGCCCTCGACCCGGGCGCGCAGGAAGAACGTGCCCTCGATGTAGCGCTCGGAGGTGGCGCGGGCCTGCGGGAGCGCCGCGACGACGTCGCCGAAGCCGCGGACCGTTGAGTCGACCGCCTGCTGGAGCTGGGCGACCTCCCACTCGTCCTTGACCAGGCGCTGGTCGTGCAGGGCGATGGCGAGCTCTTCGTCGCGCCGGGCTGCCTCGTCGGCCTTGGCATCGACCTCGGCGCCCGCGGAGCCGTCGGCGTTCCCCCGCAGGCCCGCGACGACCTGCTCCAAGCCGAGGTCGTGCCCGCGGACGATCCGGGTGGGAACGTCGGGCGCCTCGCCCAGGATGCCGGGGAGGCGGCGGACGTCGTCGGTGGCCAGGCCGAGCAGCGCTCCGGCTTCGGCGAGGCTGTCGCGGCGCCCGGTCCACAGCTCGCCGTGGCCGTCGAGCCAGAACTCGCCGTTCTCGCGGTTGGAGCGGGGGCGGAGGTAGACGGTGGCGACGTGGCCCCCGCCGCTGGAGCGGGGCTCGAACACCAGGCAGCCGCCGTCGGAGGCGTCGCCCGACAGGTAGACGTAGTCGCTGGCCGGGCGGAAGGGGTACTCGGTGTCATTGGAGCGGGTCTTGAGGGCTCCGGCGGGGACCACCAGGCGCTCCCCCGGGAAGCGCCCGCTGAGGGCGGCGCGGCGCTTGGCGGTGTAGGGCGCCTGCTCGACGGGGTCGAGGTCGCGCATCTCGGTGTCGGCCCAGCCGGTGCGCATCCAGGCGGCCAGCTCCTCGGAGACGGCCTGCGCCTGGCCGTTCTTGCGGGGGCGGAACACGGGGGCCTCGCCGGTGCCGTCGTGGTCGGTCTCGGCCTGGTGCTCGGTCACGTTCGCTCCTCCTGCTGGTGCCGACTGGTGCGGGCCCTGCGCCGCCGCCCGCGGCGGTCCTCCCATCGTAGGAGGAGGGCCCGGTGAGGGGAACGAGTCGTGGCCGGGCTCAGCGCCCGGGAAGCGCCTTGGCGAAGGCGTAGTAGAGGCGCCGCCCGGAGGCGTCGACGCCTTCGGAGCCGCTGAGCGCGTAGCCGAGGGCGAGGTAGAGGGCGACGGCCGCGGGCTGGCTGGGGCCGGTCGTCAGGTGGACGCGGGTGTAGCCGCGGCGGGCGGCTTCGGTCTCCAGGGCCTCGACCGCCCGGCGGGCCAGGCCCCGGCGCCGGTGGGCGCGGGCGGTCCAGACCCGCTTGAGTTCGGCGGTGCGGGCGTCGAGGCGGCGGAAGGCGCCGCCGGCGACCGGGACTCCGTCCTCCTCCACCAGCACGACCGCGCCGTGGGGCGGGGCGAACTCGGCGTCGGGGTGGGCCCGCATCTCTCCGGCGGCGACATCGGGGCCGTAGCGGTCGGCGTACTCGGCGGTCAGCTCGGCGAGCATGGGCCGCACCCCGGGGTCGGCCATCGTGGCCACCCGCGTGCGCAGCCGCCCCTCCCGGACCTGCGCCTGCTCCGCTGCCACCGCCATCGCTCCTTCGTCCGCCGCCGCCCCTGGAGCGGGGCGGTCACCGACAGGGGCGAACGCCGCGGCGCCCGCCGTCATTCCCCCACATTTCGGAGCGGGCCGGTCAGGGCGGTGGGCCGGTCGAGGTGGGCCTGTGGACCCGGAACGGCGAGCCGACGAGCGAGCAGAGGCGGCGCCGCCACCGGCCGAAGGCCCCTCCCGCGGGGCCGTCGGAGCCGAGCGAGGAGGCGAGTGTGACCTGTGGACAGCGCGCTCGGCCCGGCGCGGGCCACCTTAAAGTGATCACCATGGCTTTCATCGAGCGCACCCTCCTCGGCCCCGGGCCGAGCAACCCCTACCCCGAGGCCACCGCCGGCCTGGCCGCCCCTCTGCTGGGTCACCTCGACCCCGAGTTCATCGGCATCCTCGAACGCACCTGCGAGCGCCTGCGCTCCCTGTGGGGCACCGCCAACCCGCTGACCCTGCCCCTGTCGGGCACCGGGTCGATCGGCATGGAGGCCGCCTTCGCCAACACGGTGCGGCCGGGCGATGTGGTGGTGGTCGCGGTGAACGGGCTGTTCGGCGTCCGCATGTGCGACGTCGCCGCCCGCTACGGCGCCGAGGTCGTGCGCGTGGACCACGAGTGGGGGCGGCCGGTCGACGTCGAGCGCGTGCTCGCGGCCCACCCCTCCCCCGCGATCGTGGCGGCCGTGCACGCCGAGACCTCCACCGGGGTGCGCAGCGACATCGGCGCCCTCGGCGCCGCGGTGCGCGCACGCTCCGACCGCACGCTGCTGCTGGCCGACTGCGTCACCTCGCTGGGCGGCATGGTCATGGACGCCGATTCTTGGGGCGTCGACATCGCCTACTCCGGCACGCAGAAGTGCCTGGGGGTGGCGCCGGGCCTGGCGCCGTTCACGTTCTCCGAGCGCGCGTGGGAGCGCCGGGTGGCCGCGCCGCCGGTGTGGTACCTCGACCTCGACCTGCTGGGCGCCTATGTGCGCGGCGGTGCCGGAGGGCGGGCCTATCACCACACGGCTCCGGTGGCGCTGATCGCGTCGCTCGACGCCGCCCTGGGCCGCATCTGCGATGAGGGCATCGATGCCGTGGCCGAGCGGCACCGCGCGGCGGGCGCGCGGTTGCAGGAGGGGGTGCAGGAGCTGGGGCTGGAGCTGTTCGCCGCCGAGGGCCACCGGCTCCCCCAGCTCACCTCGGTGCGGGTGCCCGACGACGTCGACTCCGCCAAGGTCCGCGAGCAGCTGCTGAGCGACTACGGCATCGAGATCGGCGCCGGTGCGGGCGCGTACGCGGCATCGGTGTGGCGGATCGGCCTCATGGGCGCCAACGCCCGCCTCGACCGCGCCGAACTCCTCCTCGCCGCACTGGGCCGGATCCTCGGCCGCTCACGGGTCTGACAGCGGCTCCCGGCCGACCGGCTGATCGTCAACTACCTGCGGCATGCGTGCACCGACCACGACGAGGACCAGAGCGCGCCCGCTACACCCATGAGGCCACCATCGTGAAGATCGGCCGGTCGAGGTCACGATCGCCTACCGGGTCAAGACCGGCAAGGATCGCGACCGGACCAAGACCGTGCACGCCGTCTTGGTCACGCCGTTGGAGACCGGCGACTCATGAAGGGGTCCTCCGTGCCGACCGGTTTCGCGGGCCCGAGCGCGGGCCCCCCGTTAGGGGCGCGTCCGGCCGGTTAGGCGTCGGGTACGGGCGAGGCTTCGGGGGTGGGGGTGTGGGCGATCTGGTGGTGGTCCGGCACGGCGAGACCGAGTGGAGCGGCGCCGGGTGGCATACCGGGCTGACCGATGTGCCCCTCACCGGCGAGGGTGAGGAGCAGGCGCGGCGGCTGCGCGAGCTGCTCGCCGGGCGGCGGGTCGGGCGGGTGCTGACCAGCCCTCTGCAACGGGCCGCGCGGACCGCGGAGCTGGCCGGGCTCACCGGCGCCGAACGCGAACCCGGCCTGGTGGAGTGGGACTACGGCGGCTACGAGAAGCTGTCCACGCCCGAGATCCAACGCACCCGGACCGGGTGGGACCTGTGGGCCGACGGCGTGGTCCCCGGCGACTCCCAGCACCCCGGGGAGACGATCGGGCAGGTGACGGCGCGCGTCGACCGCGTGCTCAGCAGCATCGCGGCCGACCTGCGCGACGACCCCGGTGACGTCGTCCTGGTCGCGCACGGCCATGTGCTGCGCGTCCTCACCGCCCGCCACCTGGGGTTCCCCGCCTCGGCGGGCGCGGTGTTCCGCCTCGACACCGCTGCGGTGGGCGTCCTCGGCACCGAGCACGGCCGCCCCGTGGTGGCCCACTGGAACCTGCGCCCCGGGAACGGCCCGTGATCCCCTTCCGCCACCGCCCCGTGGACGGCCCCCTGATTCCCGGCCGCGCGGCGGATGGCCCGTAACCACCGGCCGCCCGCGCGCCGTGGCTCATCGGGGCTCGTCGGGCTCGTCCTTGTTGGGGCCGTAGCGCACGTCGTGGTCTTCGGGGTCGCCGGGATCTCCGATGTTGCCCATGAACACCGCGATCGGCGGCAGCACCGCGGCCACCGCGCACATGATCAGCGCGAGCCACACGCCGACCAGGTAGTAGGCGGGCAGCGCCCCGATGAACAGTGCGAGGCAGATCCCCATGATCCAGACATATTGGCGCTTGCGCCGTTTCATGTCCCAAGCGTAATCAGGCGGGGCGCGAAGCCGGGTGACCCGCGTTCGGCGCGTCGGTCCCGGGTCGGGCTCAGCGGGCGACGTCCCCATGGGGTGATGAAGCGGGCGGTCGACAGCCTCGCCGCATCGGCCGCCGTCACCTACGTTCCGGAGGGCAGCCGCGTCAACGCCATCGCCCCCGGCACCGCCCCGAACGAGATGCTGCGCGCGTGGGAGGAGGAGTCGCCGGGCCTCCTGGAGCGGCTCACGGCGCACACCCCGCTGGGCCGCACGGCCGGACCCGGAGGAGATCGCGCAGGCCGCCGCCTGGTTCCTCAGCGACCGCGCCTCCTACGTGACCGGCACCGTCCTACCCGTCGACGGCGGCGCGCGGGACTGACCCCGGATCCGGGTGGCTGCGCCGCGTGGTGCGGATCCCGCGGAAGCCGTGGCCCAGGTCGTAGCCGACCGCTTCCAGGCGCAGCCGTGCCAGGCGCGCCCGGCGGACGGTGACCTCGTCGAAGAGCCGGTTGTAAAGGGCCTCAGGGGTCAGGTGCAGGGCGGCGCGCACCCCGCGCAGGCCCAGCGTCGCGGCCTCCTGGGTCCCCGGGGGCTCGGGCAGGGTGCGGTAGGCGCTGCGCGCCCAGCCGGGCAGCGTGTAGTAGGCGAGCGCCCCGATCGGCCACCACAGGGGCTTGAGCGGGGCCAGCCGGCGCAGCCGCCGGGGGACCCGCGGCCACAGCAGGAACCGCACGGTCAGCTCCGCTTCGCGGGTGACGCGCAGGTGCGGGCGCATCCGCGCCAGGTAGCCGCGCATCTGGGCCAGCGAGCCGGGCACATCGGCGGGGTCGAGCCCCACGTAGCGGGCGGTGCGGGTCTGCTCTGCGAGGTAGGCGTCGGCGTCGGCGCGGGTCAGCCGCAGCCCCGCCCGGGTGACGACCTCCAGGTAGGAGACCACTTCGGCGCAGTGCACCCACACGAGCAGGCCGGGTTCGTCGGCGCGGTGCGCGGCGCCGGTGGCGGGGTCGGTGAAGGCCAGCCGCCGGTGCACGGCGCGGACGCGCTCTCCCAGCTCCTCGGCCTCCTGCGGGCTGCCGTAGGTGGTGGCGGCGACGAAGTCGGCGGTGCGCAGCAGCCGCCCGGTGGGGTCCTGGAGGAAGTCGGAGCGCTGCCAGACGCCCTGCATGGCCACGGGGTGCAGGGCCTGGAGCATCAGGGCGCGGACGCCCGCCACCCACATGGCGCGGTCGAGCTGCACGCGCCAGGTGACGCTTTCGGGGAGGGCGACCGTCGGCTGCATGGCCCCTGTCGCCTCCTCCCCCGCGGGCCCCCGCCCGGGGGCCGGATCGATCCCCGACACCCGTGGCGCGGGTCCCCGAACGGGCACTCCGCCAGTCTAGCGACCGCTTGGTTCCCCGCCGCGGCAAGGGATGTAGCGTGGGCGCGACGCCGCCGGCACGGAAGGAAGACGATGCCCCAGCACCACCTCGCCCCGGGTGCCGATCCCCTTGTCCTGCGCGTGGGCGACCTCGCCTTCGACGCGCTCTCGGCGGGGCCGCAGGACGGCCCGCCGGTGCTGTTCCTGCACGGGTTCCCCGAGTTCGCGACGTGCTGGCGGGCGCACATGGCCGCGGTCGCGCGGGCGGGCTTCCGGGCGATCGCGGTGGACCAGCGCGGCTACTCCCCCGGCGCGCGGCCGGAGCACGTGGATGCGTACGCGCTGCCCGGGCTCGTGGACGACGCCTTCGGCTTCGCCGATGCGCTGGAGCTGGAGCGCTTCCACCTGGTGGGCCACGACTGGGGCGGGCTGGTCGCCTGGCCGGCCGCCGCACGCCACCCCGAGCGGGTGGCGACGCTGAGCGTGCTGTCGACCCCGCACCCGGCCGCTCTGGCCGAGGCGATGGCCGAGTCGGCCGAGCAGCGCGAGAAGCTCTCCTACATCGGGCTGTTCCGGATCGAGGGCCAGGCGGAGCGGGTCCTGTTGGAGGACGGCGGGGCGACGCTGGCCGCGGTCTACGAGGGCAGGGTGGCCGCCGACCTCGTGGCCGACAACGTCCGGCGCCTGTCGGAGCCGGGGGCGCTGACGGCCGCCCTGAACTGGTACCGGGCCCTGGATTCCAGAACGCAGGCGAACGTCCCGGCGATCACCGTCCCCACGCTGTACCTGTGGGGCGACCACGACCTCGCCTTCTCCGAGCTCGCCGCCGAGCGCACGGCGGGGTGGGTGTCGGGCCCCTACACCTATGTCCCGCTCGAGGGCGCCTCGCACTGGCTGCCCGAGGAGCAGCCCGAACGCGTCATCGCCCCACTGCTGGCCCACCTCACGGCCCACACCTGAGCCGGGATTCGCCCCCGGCGGGCCGTCGCAGGGGGTCGCCCGCGGTGGGCCGCCCGGCTCAGCTCACGATCTCGGCGTATCCGTGGTCGAAGACCTGGTCCCCGAGGCGGCCGGGGTGCCCGGCGGGCAGCGGCGGCCCGGACTGCGGCGGGATCGTGAGGGAGTCCCAGTCGATACGCCCGCCGGCGATGTGCCCCTCGAGGTCGATCTCGCCGACCGCCGCCCCGCCGACAACGGTGGTGAGGGTGAACCAGCGCCGCCGAGCCCGGTGTCGGGGTCCCAGACGCCCCGGTTCAGCTCCAGCCACGTGTCCAGCGCCCACCGCACCTCGCCGGGGTCGGCGGCGACGAGGTAGGCGCTGCCGCCGCCTGAGCCGGACGCGTAGCCGTACTCGGCCAGGTGGAAGCCGTAGGCCTCGGGCCGCTCGAGCTCGGACGCCGCGGTCGCGGCGACCACGTCGGCGAGCCTGACCAGGCCCGCACGGGCGGTGGGGTCGGCGGGCTCGGCGTTCAGCACGCGGCAGTACAGGCTCTCGGCCTCATCTCGCCTGGCGGCGACCTCGTCCCTGTCGGGACTCCCGGCGGCGCGCAGGTGGTCGATCTGCTGGACCAGCCGTCCCGCCAGCAGGGTCATGGCGAGCACATCGTCGGGGCGGGCGGCCACGGTGACGCGCAGCCACGGCTCCTCCGGCCAGGTCTGGCCGGTCTCCATACCGGCGGGTCCCACGTCGGCCGGGTCGGCGGGCAGCAGGCACAGCAGCCGGCCGAACTCCAGGGCGGCGTCGATGTCCCCGGTGGCGGCGGAGGCACGGAGCACGGCGAACTTCTCGTCGGTGATCGTCACGGGAAGGCAGGCTAGCGGGGCCGCCCGTGCCGCTGTGTGCGGGGGCGGTCCGGGCGCGCGCCGCGTCAGCCGTGTTCGGGCGAGGGCAGTGGGTCGCCCGTCTCCAGCAGGGTCTTGAGCCCGGACAGCAGCGCCGGCCAGCCCTGGCCGACCATGTCGCGCAGAGTCCCGCCGGGCTCGAAGTCGTCGTGGACGACGGTGAGCTTGACCATGCCCTCGAGGGGCTCGATGTCGAAGGTCACTTTCGACCGGCGCTCCGCGATCAGCTCGGCGAGCACATCGGCGCTCACGCCGGCGGCCCGGGCCCACTCCTCGGTGAAGGTGTGCCAGGTGTAGGACAGACGGCGTCCCGGAACGGACTCCAGGACGACCTGGGCGGGGTCGGCGGTCGAGTTCCCGTGCTCCTGCCAGGTCATAGGCGATCCCACTGCCCAGTCGGTGTCGAAGGAGACGCCCCAGTACCGGCTGGTGAACGCCGGGTCGGTCAGCGCCTGCCAGAGGCGTTCGGGCGTCGTTTTGATGTAGGTGGTGTAGACGAAGGCGTCGTCGCCGCTCATTGCAGTCTGCTCCAGTGCGGTCTTGAGGTCGGAGAGCGCATGGGCGCGCCCGCGGTCGTAGCGCCGTATCCACCGCTCGGCGATGGCGTTGATCGGCGCGGCATCGAGGTAGTGCAGCTTCTCCCGGCCCCGCCGGACCGTGGTGACCAGGCCGGCCGCCTCCAGCTGGGCCAGGTGCTTGCTGACGGACTGCCGGGCCATGTCCAGGCCGGCGCACAGCTCGCGCAGGCTCTGCCCGTTGCGGGCGTTCAAGCTGTCGAGCAGCCGCCGGCGGCTGGAGTCGGCCAGTGCCTTGAACACCTCGTCCATCGCACCCCTTCAATATGCATCCGATTGGCTGCATGAAAGACTAGGCAGCCGAACGGCTGCATGTCAATCGCGCCCCGCCCCCGCCGCTGACCTGGGCCGGAACGCGGCAGGGCCCGTTCCCCTCACGGAGGAGGAGAACGGGCCCTGCGCCGATCCAGGTTGCGGGGGCGTCAGCCGTCGGCCGTTCCGTCGGTGATGCGGCGGGCCTCAAGGCGGGCGGCGTAGCGGTCGCGGCGGTTCGCGGCCCGGTTCATTTCGCCGAGCTCCTTCTTCGCGGCGCGCCCGTTGGGCCCGTAGCAGCAGGTGCCGCCGGGCCAGGACCAGCGGCAGCGTGTGCCGGCGTCCTCCCTCATCGGGCGCGGAGGCAGATCGCAGCCGCCGTGGCGATGGTCGTGGACGGGCCGGGGGTCGTGCTCGGCGCACCGCACCCACACGGGTTTGGTCTTGTCCGTACGGGACATCTCGTTCCTTCCGGAACCCGCCGCCCGTACCCCCGGACTCTCCGGGCGGGCGGCCGGCGCAAGAAGAAAGTCACGACGGCACACTCCTCTCCTCGTCCGCGGCCCCGGCGCAAAGGCCGCATCGGAGCACGGCACGGAAACCGAAGGCCCCTCCACGCTATCGACGCGTATCGGCCGCGGACAAGGGACATTCGACGCTCCGGCACCATCGCGCCCGCTGCCGGGCGCGGCCCCGGCGGACCGGCGACGGTCAGACGATCTCGGCGATCGCGGCGACGATGTCGGCGGCCGGGCATTCGGCGGCGGAGCGGTAGCCGGTGCCCGCCCACAGGTGGAGGGCGTCGGCGTCGCCCGCGCGGGCCGCCGCGGCGCGCAGCGGGCCGGTGAGGTGGTGGATCTGCGGGTAGGCGCCCGGCGCGATGCCGTCGTGGGTGCGCAAGAAGCGGTTGACCAGGCTGCGGGCGCGCCGCCCGCTGAAGGCGCGGGTGACGGCGGTCCCGGTGAAGAGCGGGTCAGCGAGGGCGTCCTTGTGCGTCTGGGAGGCGCCGCTCTCGGGGGTGCGCAGGAAGGCGGTGCCCAGCTGCACGGCGGTGGCCCCGGCCGACAGCATCCGGCGCGCCCCGGCGGGGTCGGCGATGCCGCCCGCGGCGATCAGCGGGGTGTCCACGGCCGCACCCACCTCGGCGAGCAGGTCGAGCAGCGGGGTGGTGCGCTCGTAGGTGTCCTCGAAGGACCCCTGGTGGCCACCGGCCTCGGTGCCCTGGACGACCAGGGCGTCGGCGCCGGCCTCGACCGCCATCTTGGCCTCGCCCGCGGTGGTCACGGTGACCACGACCATGGTGCCGCCGCGGCGCAGCGCGCGGATGTCGGCGGGTTCGGGGCAGCCGAAGGTGAACCCGGCCACCGCCACCGGATCCTCGATCAGCGCCGCGAGTTTGGCGGGGTAGTCGTGGTCGCCCCAGTCGGGGTCGCCGAGTTCGGCGCCCAGGCGCTCGGCCTCGGGGGCGATCCGCTCGGCGTAGTCGGCGACGGCCTGGGCGTCGGCGGTGTCCTGCCCGGGGACGAACAGGTTGACGCCGAAGGGGCGGTCGGTGGCCGTCCGAGTGGCGCCGATCTCGGCGATCATGTCCTCGGACGCGGCGTAGCCGCAGGCGAGGAAGCCCAGCCCGCCCGCGCGGTTCACGGCCGCGACGAGTTCGGGCGTGCTGGCGCCGCCCGCCATGGGCGCCGCGACGACCGGGACATCGACCCACTCGAAAAGCCCCAATGAACACTCCTCCGCCGGTTCCTGACAAGTCCGACATCAGCGTGGCACACGGCCGGTGCCGGACCCGCCGCCGGGGGCGTGCGCCCTCCGGCTCCGCTCCGCCCGCGCGGAAAACGCCTGGCGACGGCGCACAGGCCCCTCTACCCTCGCCAGGGTGCAGAGCGACATCCGATTTCTCCGTGCCGGCCACTACCCCGGCCTCACCGACCAGGTGGACTACGCCTACGCCGCCGTGGTGACCGCGCCGCGCACCGTCTTCACGGCCGGCGCCTGCCCGCTGGACGCCGAGGGCGCCACCGTCGCACCGGGCGACTACGCCGGGCAGGCCAGGCAGGTCATGCGCAACCTTGAAGCGGCCTTGGCGGGTGCCGGCGCCTCGCTGTCCGACGTCGTCAAGACGACCGTCTTCGTGGTCTCACCCCGGCAGGGCGACCTCGTGGCCGCGTGGGACGTCGTGCGCGAGGCCTTCGGCGGTCACGACGCGCCGAGCACCCTTCTCGGGGTGGCCGCCCTGGGCTACACGGACCAGCTCGTGGAGGTGGAGGCGGTCGCCGTCGTCCGGTGACCCGGCGCAGGCCCGCGCCGCAGGCCCGGCCGCGGACGGGTCAGGTGGCGACGATGCGCGAGGGCCGGATGAGGACCGCGCTGCGCTGCTGTTCGGCCATCGCCCGGTCGTAGGCCGCCCAGTCGTCGTGGGCGCCGCCCGCCGCGGTGAAGGCGTGGCGCAGCAGCAGCCGCAGGTCCTCGGCGCCGAGCCCGTCGTAGGGGTCGGTGTAGCCGATGAGGTCGGCGCTCCCCTCGACGCTCGCCCACTGGCGGCCGGACTGGAAGACGACCGTGGCCGCCGGGCGTGCGCGCAGGAAGCGCAGCTTTACGCTGGTGGCGCGGGTGGTGAAGGCGATGACGCGCTCGCCGGTCGCCGGGTGCTCGGCCACGCCCGCGATCACGACGCTGGACTGGATCGAGCCATCGGCGCGCGTGGCCGAGACGACCGCCTGGTGGCCGCCGGAGTCGATGAGTGCTTGGACGTCGTCGAGTGTCGCCATGTGCGGGGCCTCCTCGCGCTGCTGCCTCCGATCGTCCACCCGGGCGGCGACGGTGTCGCGCCGACGCGCCGGGAAGGCCGACCGGGGCCCTTCGGGCCGACCCCGGCCACGGTATGACGGAGTTCACGCAAGCAAACAGCGAACGCTCCCGTTAACGCATATTACGGTTGCGATGTCGGCATGACACGGTTCGGCCATCGGCCGGAGAGTGAGGCGCATCCCCGTGATCGATCCCGTACTCCTGACCATGATGCTGGTCATCACGCTCGGCGGCATCGGCCTGGTGGCCGCGGTCGGCATCGCCTACATCATCGACGATGCGATCCGCCGCCGCGATGCGCACACGCCGGAGCGCTCCCCCGCCACTTCCACGGCCCCCGCCGCGACCGGAGCCGAGGGGCAGCCCGCCTGACCCGGAGCCGCACCCGCCGGGGTTTCGGTCGGTCATTGACGGACGTTCGCGCGCGACCACGGGCGGCTCGGTGACACCGCAGGCCAGCGGCGCACCCCGGCGGGCGGCAGCCATTGACCGGGCCGCACCCATTGACATCGGAAAACCCTTTCCCTACATTTTTGGGAGCGCTCCCATACCGTGCCGGGTTCATCGCCCTGGATGCGGGGTGAGCCCGAGGTTCCGGCCGGTCCCCCACGGCCCGACCGGACCGCCCAACGACGTGCCCGCCGGTATCCCCTCCACTGGCCGGGCACCCCGGGAGGGCGGGTGGACGGGGGTGCGGCCTCGTCCACCCGCTCGGCATCACCACAGTTCAGCGGCGCGTCTTCGCACATACCGCCGAATGTCGCCACCGTGGTCCACCATGGTCGGTGGGGCGCCGCGGCGGCGCCCGCCGGCACGGCGATTGCGGAGGCACGCGCATGCGGAAACTCTTGGTCACCACCTTCATCTCGCTCGACGGGGTCATGCAGGCACCGGGCGGCCCCGATGAGGACCCCGACGGCGGGTTCGCGCACGGCGGCTGGCTCGTGCCGCACATGGACGACTGGCTGATGCAGCGGATGGTCGACCTCACCGACCGCGGCGGCGCGCTGCTGCTCGGGCGGCGGACCTACGACATCTTCTCCGCCTACTGGCCGCTGGCCGAGCCCGACGACCCCATCGGGTCCAAGCTGAACACCATGCCCAAATACGTCGCCTCGCGGACACTCGGCTCCGTGGAGTGGCAGAACTCCACACTGCTCACCGGCGACACCGCCGAGGCGGTGGCCGCGCTCAAGCAGGGCGAGGGCGAGGAGATCCAGGTCCACGGCAGCGGCGGGCTGATCCAGACGCTGCTGGCCCACGACCTCGTCGACGAGTTCCACCTGGTGGTGGCCCCGGTGGTCCTGGGCTCGGGCAAGCGGCTGTTCGCCGAGGGCACCATCGCGGCCGGGATGGAACTGGCCGACACCGCCACCTCGACCACCGGTGTCGTCGCGAGCACCTACCGGCGCGCGGGCGAGGTCGGCCACGGCGAGATGGGCCCCGAGACCGACAATTGGTGACCCCGCGCCGGCCCCGGCCGCGGGCTCAGGCGCTGTCGTCGAAGCAGCCCACCAGATGGCCCTCGGCCACTTCCACCGGGGGGTGGCCGCCGCCGGGGTGGCGCGCGCAGCCCAGGCAGCCGCCGCCGTCGCCGGCGGCCGCCAGGTCGGCGTCGGCCTGCGCCCAGGTGCGGTGCAGGCGCGGTACCGACGCCAGCAGCCGCCGGGTGTAGGGGTGCACGGGGTGGTCGAAGACCGCGGTGGTCGCCCCCGACTCCACGATGCGCCCGCGGCGCAGGATCACCGTGGTGTCGCTGATGTAGGTGCCCAGGGACAGGTCGTGGGTGATGAAGAGGATGCCCAGGCCGCGCGCCTTGAGGTCGCCCAGCAGGTTGAGCACGTCGATCCGGGTCGAGGCGTCGAGCATGCTGATGATCTCGTCGGCCACCAGCAGCCGGATGTCCAGCAGCAGCGCCCTTGCGATGAGCAGGCGCTGCAACTGGCCGCCGCTGAGCTGGTGGGGGTACTTGCCCAGGACCTGCGCCGGGTCGAGCCGGACGGTGTCGAGGCAGGCGGCGATGCGCCGCCGCCATTCGGGGTCGGTGGCGCGGGGGAAGTACTCGGCGCGGATCAGCGCGAACACCCGGTCGGCGGTGAAGACGGGGTTGAAGCAGCTGAAGGGGTCCTGGAAGACGCCCTGCACCTCACGGTAGTAGTTCTTGCGGCGCCGGTGGCCGCGCAGCCGCGCCACGTCGGTGCCGGCGTAGACGACGGTGCCGGCGGTGGGCGGGGCCAGGCCCAGGACCATGCGGCCGATGGTGCTCTTGCCGCTGCCGCTCTCGCCCACGAGCGAGACGACCTCGCCGGGGTGCACGGTGAGGCCGACGTCGCGCACGGCGTGCAGCCGTTCGCCGCCGAAGGCGCCGACCCGGTAGACCTTGGTGAGGCCGCGCAGCTCCAGCAGGGGGTCCGGCGTGGTCTCGGGCATGGCGCTATCCCGCCTTCCAGCACGCGACCCGGTGGCCGGGGGCGATCTCGGCGAATGGGGGCTCCTCGTCGCACTCGGCGGCGGCCAGGGGGCAGCGGTCCTTGAACCGGCACCCGGTGGGCGGGGCGAGCAGCGCGGGCGGGTGGCCGGGGATTCCGGCCAGCCGCTTCTCGGCGTAGGTGACGCCCACCTCGGGCAGCGCCGAGAGCAGCATGCGGGTGTAGGGGTGGCGCGGGCGGTCGATGACGGTGCGGGTCGCGGCCTTCTCCACGGGCTTGCCGGCGTACATGACCAGGACGGTGTCGGCGATCTGGTGGGCCAGCGACAGGTCGTGGGTCACGAAGATCATGCTGGTGACGTGGCCGCGGTCGCGGAAGCCCACGAGCGCTTCGGCGACCGCCCGCTGGGTGGAGACGTCCAGCGCGGAGGTGACCTCGTCGGCGATCAGCAGCGAGGGGTCGAGCAGGGTCGACAGCACCATCACCACCCGCTGCTTCATCCCGCCCGAGAGCTCGATGGGATAGCGGCGCAGCACGTCGGCGGAGAGGCCGACCTGGTCGAGGCGGCGGTGCAGCTCCTCGCGCAGGCCGGCGGCGCGCACGCCGCGCGACTCCAGCAGCTCGGTGATCAGCCGCCCGATGCGGCGCGTGGGGTTGAGGGCGCTCATGGCGTACTGCGGGATCAGCGAGACGCGGTGGAACCGGAACGGCACCATGGCGTCCTGGTCGTCCACCGGCAGCCGGGCGCCGTCGAGTTCGACGGTCCCGCCGACGTACTTCATCCGGGCGTCGAGGCGGATGAGGCTCTTGGCGAGGGTGGACTTGCCGCTGCCGGACTCCCCGGCCAGGCCCATGATCTCGCCGTCGGCCACGGAGAAGGTCGCGCCGTCGAGGGCGTGGACGTCGCCGCGCAGCGTCCGGTAGTGGACCGTGAGGTCGCGGACGTCGAGGCTCATGGGCTCACAGCTCCCTCAGCCGCGGGTTGAAGACCTCGTCCAGGCCCACGTTCATGATGTAGAGCGACCCGACGATGGCGGTGATGCCGAGGCCGGGCGGCACGAACCACCACCACATGCCGAGCTGGAGGGCGCCCCAGACCACCGCGTTGTGCATCATCAACCCCAGCGAGACGCCCTGGGTGGGGCCCAGGCCGATGAAGTCCAGGCCCGCGGCGGTGAGGATCGCGCCGCCGAAGAGCAGGATGAACGTCATGAACAGGTAGGAGCTCATGTTGGGGGCGATCTCGCGGAACACGATGCTGCTGCCGCGGCGCCCGCTGAGCCGGGCCAGGTCCACGAAGTCGCGGGTGGCCAGGGTGAGGGTCTGGGCGCGCACGGCCCGGGCCACCCACGGCCAGGCGGTCAGCCCGATGAAGACGCCCTGCACGAGGATGCCGCGGGCCTCCAGGTAGGCGGCGGCGATGATGAGGACGACCAGCGCGGGCAGCACCAGCACGATGTTGGTGACCATGTTGAGGGCCTCGTCGGCCAGGCCCCCGCGGTAGCCGGCGGTGAAGCCGACCGCCATGCCCACGGCCGCGGCGATGCCGCCGCCGATGAGGCCGACCAGGAACGTGGCGCGCAGCCCGTGGGCGAACTGGGCGAAGACGTCCTGGCCGAAGTTGGTGGTGCCCAGCCAGTACTCGGCGGAGGGCGGCTGGCCTTGGGGTCCGACGTAGACGTTGGGCCCCTCCTCGATGAACAGCGGTGCGACGACCCCGGTGAGCAGCAGCGCCGCGATGACGGCGGTCCCGGCGATCAGCTTGGGGTTGCGCCGCGCGAAGTGCAGCGATTCGCCCCACCGCCGTTCGGCCGGGGCGGGTTCGATGGCGGTCATGGGGCTCCTCGTGGTGCTCCGGCGGCGCCGGCGCGCCGGTGGGGCGGGCTCATGCGCGGCCGCCCTGCATCTGGGTCCGGGTGCGGGGGTCGACCAGGACGTAGACGACGTCGACGATGAAGTTGGCGATGAGCACGCCGATGACGATGAACAGGAACGCCCCCTGGAGCAGGAAGAAGTCGCGGTTGTTGACGGCCTGGAGGACGAGGTTGCCCAGGCCCGGGTAGGCGAACACGATCTCGGTGAGCAGCGCCCCGGCGACGATGGTGCCCAGCTGCACGGCCAGGCCGGTGAGCTGGGGCAGGACGGCGTTGCGGAAGGCGTAGCGGCGGACGAGGCGGCGCGGTGCCCCCAGGGCCTCCAGGTAGCCGGAGTAGTCGGCGTCGAGCTCGTAGATGATGAGGTTGCGCATGCCGATCGCCCAGCCGCCGAAGGCCACCAGGAACAGCGACAGGAACGGCAGGAACCAGTGGGCGGCCAGGCTGGAGACGAACGGCCAGGACCACTCGGGCTGGAGCGCGAACCCGTAGGCGCCGGCGATGGGGAAGACGCCGGCGACGATCCCCAGGCTCCAGGCCAGCAGGATGCCCAGCCACATGTAGGGGGTGGCGGTGAGGATGTAGCCGAGGGGCAGGACGGTGTTGTCCAGCCACCGGCTGCGGGCCGCGAAGGCGCCGAACCGGTTGCCGGCCACCCAGCTGAGCAGGATCGCGGGGACGAGCAGGGCGAGGGTGTAGGGCACGGCGCCGAGGAGGACCTCGGTGACGGGGGTCGGGAACAGCCACACGCTGGTGCCGAGGTCGCCGCGCAGCAGGGAGCCCCAGAAGTTTAGGTACTGCTGCCACACGGGCAGGTCCAGGCCGAACAGCGAGGCGTAGTAGGCGCGCATGGCCTCGGCGGCGCCGGGGTCGGACAGCGAGGCGCGGCCCAGCATGGTCCGCACGGGGTCGCCCGGCATGAACCGCGGGATCATCCAGTTGATGGTGACCGCAGCGAAGAAGGTGAGGGCGTAGACGAAGATCTTCCTGGCGAGGTAGCGCCGCACGCGTGTCCTCCTGGCCGGGGCGGGCCGGCTATCCCGCGGGTTCGATCTCGGTGAGGGTGAGCACCGCGCCGAGCTGGTTGTAGTTGCGCCAGGTGGTGGGCAGGTGGTGGGGGTCGCCGTCGGCGGAGGAGGGCCAGTTGGTCCAGGTCTCGTTGCTGACCTGGGACCACATGCCGTTGTACCAAAGGGGGATCAGCGGCATGTCGGTGAGCTGGATCTCCTGGAGTTCGGCGATGGTCTCCTGCATGGCGCCGGTGTCCTCGACGGGGGTGCGGGAGAGTTCCTGCACGAGCTCCCAGGCGTCGCCGTTGTCGTAGCGGCCGAAGTTCGTGGTGGTCTGGCGCTCCTGGATCGGGGTGCGGAAGATGTAGTCGTAGTAGGTCCAGGGGGTGTTGGACATCTGGCGCTCGTTGTTGAGGAGCAGGTCGAACTCGCCGGTCTCGCGGGCGTCGCGCAGGGCGGGCTCGTCGGGGAAGTCGGCGGTGACGTCGATGCCGACGGCCTGAGCGCCTTCGGCGATGATGCGGGCCGCTTCCATCCAGTCGGTCCAGCCCGAGGGGACGATGAGGGTCAGCTCGACCGGGTCGCCCTCGGGGGTCTCGACGAGGCCATCGCCGTCGGTGTCCTCGTAGCCGGCGTCGGCCAGGAGGGTTTCGGCCTCGGCGGGGTCGTGGCCGAACCCGTGCTCCTCGACGGTGGCGGTGTCGATGTAGTCGTCCCAGATGGGCAGCAGCCCGGTGGGGTCGGCGGGTTCGACGAGGCCGCCGTAGGGGCCCTCGATGATCTGGGCGACGTCGACGGAGTGGGCGAGGGCGCGGCGGAAGGCGGGGTCGTCCATGGGGGCGCGCTCGGTGTTGGGCACCAGCCAGGCGGTGTTGGCGGGGACCATGTAGGGCGGTTCGGCGTAGTAGCTGGAGATCCCGGAGCCGCCGTTGAGGACCTGGTCGATACCGGGCAGGAAATTGTTGCTGAGGTCGATGTCGTTCTGGAGCAGCAGGCCCTGGGCGACCTCATTGCTGGTGCTGACGATGTCGACGATATAGGAGGGGGCGACGTTCAGGTCGAGCTGCTCGCGGGCCCACCAGGCGTCGTTCTCGGCCCAGACCATGCGGTCCTCGCTGTGGGTCTCATACAAGTAGGGGCCGGTGCCGACGGGGTCCTCGTTGGAGGCGGCGGTGACCTCCTGCTCGGAGCGGTCCTCCCACAAATGCGCGGGCACGATCGGGTTGGCGTAGATCCAGTTCGCCCATTCCTGGTGGCGGGGGTCGGAGAAGGTGAATCGGGCGGTGCGGTCGTCGACGGCTTCGGCGGATTCGAGCCATTCCCAGAGGTTGTGGTAGGGAACGGACTCCATTTTGCCGAGTTCGGCGGTGAAGACGACGTCGGCGGCGGTGAGGGGGGTGCCGTCGCTCCACTGGACGCCGTCGCGGACGGTGACCTCGTAGGTGTCCTCGCCGGTCCATTCGCCGCTCTCGGCCAGCCAGGGGACGTATTCGTCCTGCTGGGGGTCGTAGAGGAACAGCGGTTCGTAGACGTAGCCGGCGGTGCCCGTGGTGTAGGCCCAGTTCATGATGGGGTTCCAGTTGTTGGGCGGGCCCCACTGGGCGCCGGTGGTGTAGAGGGTCTCCTCGCGCGGGTAGCCGCCGGAGCCGCCGTCGCCGGAGCAGGCGGAGGCCGCCAGGCCCACCGCGAGCAGCGCGCTGAGCCACCTCAGCCGTTTGCGCATTGGTCGTCGCCTCCCAGCTAGGTGCCGGTCCGGGCCCGGCCGCGAACGTGACGCGGGACACGCACAGAGTGCCGCCAGAACATCACTAAACCGGTTCATGGTCAAGATGTCCTACGGAAAAGCACCGCGGAAACTAAACCGGTTTAGTTGATCATCGAGTTGATCATGACCGATTGCGTCGACCACCCCGGAACGATCTTCATATCCGACAAATCTGACATCGTGCACAAAAATAGAATGAACAGCCCATTCGATCAACAATCAACCGCGGATTCGACAAAATCCCTTTCCCCCTCTTTTCAGAGACGTTTCCGCACTGTTATGTTCCGTTCATGGGAGCGCTCCCATATACCGCCGCCGAGCGATCCCCACACCGGCTCGGCCGGCCGGCCCCGCCCCACCGGGCCGGCCGCCCGCGGCGGCGCACCGACCATCCCCGACGACTCCCCCAAGACACGATCGGCCGAGGCGTCCCCCCGCATCCGGCCGGCACCAGCCGTGAGGAGTTCCCCCGCAAATGAGTACCGACCAGCGAAACCCGGCCAGGCGCCGGCGGCGCCGCGCCGTGGGCGCCGCCGCTGCCGCCGTCGCGATGGCCGCGTCCTGCTTCACCCTCTCCGCGGCCGCGGCCGAGGACGTCTCCGCCGCCCGCGTCGACAACCCCTATGAAGGCGCCGGCGTCTACGTGAACCCCGAGTGGGCCGCCAACGCCGCCGCCGAGCCCGGCGGCGAGGCGGTCGCCGACCAGCCCACCGGCGTATGGCTGGACCGCATCGCCGCCATCGAGGGCCCCGAGGGCCGCATGGGCCTGCGCGACCACCTGGACGAGGCCGTCGCCCAAGCGGGCGGCCAGGAACTGGTATTCCAGGTCGTCGTCTACAACCTGCCCGGCCGCGACTGCTCCGCGCTGGCCTCCAACGGCGAGCTGGGCCCCGAGGAGATCGACCGCTACCAGAGCGAGTTCATCGACCCGATCGCCGAGATCCTCGCCGACCCCGCCTACGCGGACCTGCGGATCGTGGCGACCATCGAGATCGACTCGCTGCCCAACCTGGTGACCAACGTCGGCAGCCGGCCCACCGCCACCCCCGAGTGCGACGCGATGCTGGCCAACGGCAACTACGTCAACGGCGTGGGCTACGCGCTGTCCCAGCTCGGCGCGATCCCCAACGTCTACAACTACGTCGACGCCGGCCACCACGGCTGGATCGGCTGGGAGGACAACTTCAACGCCTCGGCGCAGCTGTTCTACGAGGCGGCCAACGCCAACGGCGCCACCCCGGCCGACGTGCACGGCTTCATCGCCAACACCGCGAACTACTCGGCCACGGTGGAGGAGAACTTCTCCATCGGCGACACCATCAACGGCCAGCCGATCCGCGGCGAGTCCCAGTGGATCGACTGGAACAACTACGTCGACGAGCAGTCCTTCGCCCAGGCGTTCCGCGAGGAGCTGGTCGGTGAGGGCTTCGCCTCCGACATCGGCATGCTGATCGACACCTCCCGCAACGGGTGGGGCGGCCCCGACCGGCCGACCGGCCCCGGACCGGAGACCAGCGCCGACGCCTACGTCGACGGCGGGCGCTACGACCAGCGCATCCACGTCGGCAACTGGTGCAACCAGGCGGGTGCCGGGCTCGGCGAGCGCCCCACGGCCTCCCCCGCCGCCGGTATCGACGCCTACGTGTGGATGAAGCCCCCGGGCGAGTCGGACGGCTCCAGCGAGGAGATCCCCAACGACGAGGGCAAGGGCTTCGACCGGATGTGCGACCCGACCTACGAGGGCAACCCGCGCAACAACAACAACCCCTCGGGTGCCCTGGCCGACGCGCCGCTCTCGGGCCACTGGTTCTCCGCGCAGTTCCAGGAGCTGCTGGAGAACGCCCACCCGCCGGTGTGATCGGCTCCGGCCGCCCGCCCCGGTGAGCAGGGGGGCGGCCGGACCGCGCGGCCGGCGACGCCCCCGCGGCCCCTTGAGGGCCGCGGGGGCCTGTGCCTTGCCGCGGCCGGTGCGTGGCTGGTCACGGGGACACGGCCGCCTCGGTGGTCATGTGCCGGGTGTGGTCGACCGTGCGCACCGCGCCGACCAGCCGGATCCGCACGCTGAGCCCGGGGTCGGCGCTGGAGGCGGCCAGGTGCAGGCCCAGGTCGCCGGGTTCCACGATGCGCCGCCCGTCGGGCCCCGTGTAGGCGGCGAGGTCGGCGTGCACGGCGAAATCGACCCGGCGCTCGGAGCCGGGGTCCAGGTCCACGCGCGCGTAGCCGATGAGCCGGCGCACCGGCCGCGCCACCCGAGCCACGGGGTCCTCCAGGTAGAGCTGAACGGTCTCGGTGCCCGGCCGTGGGCCGTCGTTGCGCACGGTGCAGCCCACGGTGACGTGGCCGTCGGTGGGCACCTCCCGGTGGGGGCCGGGGTGCCCGGCGAGCAGCGGCGCCCCGTCCACGCGGGGGTGCGACCAGGTGAAGCGGGTGTAGGCGAGCCCGTGGCCGAAGGGGTAGAGCGGGGTGGGGTCGGCGGAGCTGACGTCGCTGCGGTGCGCCAGCGGGGCGCCGAGGTAGGTCGCGGGCTGCCCGCCGGGGGTGCGGGGCACGCTCACCGGCAGCCGCCCGCTCGGGGAGACCCGGCCCGACAGGATGCCCGCCACCGCGGGGCCGCCCTCTTCCCCGGGGAAGAACGCCTGGAGGACGGCGGCGAGCCGCCCCTCGAACGCGCCCAGGGCATAGGGGCGGCCGGCGAGCAGGACGAGCACCACCGGGGTGCCGGTGGCGGCGAGCGCGTCGAGCAGGTCGTGCTGCACGCCGGGCAGCCGCAGGTCGGCGACGTCGGAGCCCTCCCCCGAGGTCCCGCGGCCGAAGAGCCCGGCGGTGTCGCCGAGGACGGCCACACACACGTCGGCGCCGCGGGCGGCCGCCACCGCCGCGGCGATGCCGGAGGTGTCGTCGCCGGCCACCGTGCACCCGGGGGCGTGGGTGATGGCCGATCCGGGCAGCTCGGCGCGCAGCGCCTCCAGGACGGTGGGGACGGCCACGCCCATGGGCACGCCGGGGTGGTGGGCGCCGACGTGGCCGGGGAAGGAGTAGCAGCCGAGCATGGCATGGGGGGTGCCGGCGTTGGGGCCGACCACGGCCAGCCTGGGCGGGCCGGCCAGCGGGAGGGTTCCGTCGTTGGCGAGCAGCACGACGGAGCGTTCGGCGAGGGTGCGGGCGAGGTCGCGGTGGGCGGCGGGGTCGAGGTCGACCTCGCCGGGAGCGGGGGCGTCGCCGGCCCGGTCGTCGCCGGGGGCGGCGGGGACGGGCTCCCAGCCGGGGTCGAGCAGGCCGAGCTCGCACTTCTGGAGCAGGACCCGGCGCGCGGCCCGGTCGACCAGCGCCTCGGGCAGTTCCCCGGAGCGCACCGCCTCGGTCAGCGGGGCGCCGTAGCAGCGCACCGACGGCAGCTCGACGTCCACCCCGGCCTCCAGGGCGAGCGCGGCGGCCTGTCCCGGGGAGGCGGCGATGCGGTGCAGGGTCTCCAGGAAGGAGATGCCGAAGTAGTCGGCGACCACGGTGCCGGTGAACCCCCAGGTGTCGCGCAGGACGGCGGTGAGCAGGCCGCGATCGGCGGCGGCGGGCACGCCGTCGATGTCGGCGTAGGAGTGCATGACCGACCGGGCGCCGCCGGTGTGCACCGCCATTTCGAAGGGGGGCAGCAGGACGTCGGCGATCTCGCGGGCCCCGGCGGAGACGGGGGCGAGGTTGCGCGCGGCGCGCGAGGCGGAGTAGCCGACGAAGTGCTTGAGGGTTGCGGCGACGCGGGCCGATTGCAGGCCGCGCACGTAGGCGGTGCCGATCGTGCCGACGAGGTAGGGGTCCTCGCCGATGGTCTCCTCGGTGCGCCCCCAGCGGGGGTCGCGGGTGACGTCGAGGACGGGGGCGAGCCCCTGGTGGACGCCGACATGGCGCAGGCTCGCGCCGATCTGGGCGGCCATGCGCTCCACCAGGCCGGGGTCGAAGGTGGCGCCCCAGGCCAGCGGGGTGGGGTAGACGGTGGCCCTCCAGGCGGTGAAGCCGGCGAGGCATTCCTCGTGGGCCTGGGCGGGGATGGCGAACCGGTTGGCCGCCATGACCTGGCGCTGGGAGCGGGCCAGCGCCCGCGCGCCCATGGCCGGGTCAACGGGTGCGGTGCCGAAGGGGCGGGTGAGCTGGCCCAGGCCGCCGGCGATGGCCTGGTCCCAGTCGGGCGGCTCTTCGGACAGGTCGTGCTGGTGGGGGGCGACCCCCTCTCCGGAGGCGTCGGCGCCGACCCACAGTGCGGAGAGCTGGGCGGCCTTCTCCTCCAGGGTCATGCGGCCCAGCAGGTGGTCGACCCGTTCGGCGGCGGGCAGCGACGTGTCGCGCCAGGGGGCGTCGGCGGGGTCGGGAACGCGCGTCATGGATCGCCCTTCGTCGCGTGGTGTGGTGGCGGGGGTGCTCCGGCGCCGCGGAGCAGCGGGGGTGTGCGCCGCCCGGGGTGTGGGCGGCTATTTGCCGCCCACGCCCATCAGGCCGCTGACGAGCGCGCGGCGCGCGATGAGGTAGACGAGCAGGATGGGGACGGCGGAGAGCACCACGGCGGCCAGCAGCCCGGGGACGTCGACGCGGTACTCGCCCTGGAACTCGAAGAGCCCGAGGGTGATGACCCGTTGCTCGCGCGACTGGGTGAGGATGAGCGGGAACAGGAAGCCGTTCCAGGCCTGGAGGGCGGCGTAGACGGCCACGGTGCTCAGGCCGGGCTTCGACAGCGGCAGCACCAGGCGGTGGAAGGTGCGCGCGGCGCCGGCGCCGTCCAGGGCCATCGCTTCATAGAGGTCGGCGGAGATGTCGCGCATGGAGCCGGTCAGGATGAGGACGCACACGGGCAGGGCGAAGGCGGCCGTGGGCAGGACGACGGCGATCAGGGAGTCGTAGAGCCCCAGCTCGACGATGATGAGGTAGACGGGGATGACGACCGCCTGGGCGGGGACGGCCAGGCCCAGCAGGAAGGCGCGGAAGGCGCCGGCGGCCCAGCGGCTGCGGGAGCGCACGATCGCGAAGGCGGTGGTGGCCGCGAGGGAGACGACGATGGCGACCACTCCCGCGGTGACCAGCGCGGTGTTGAGGACGAAGCCGACGAGTCCGTTGTCGATGGCCCCGATGTAGTTGTCCAGGGTGGGGTCGGCGGGCGGGGTGAGCGGTCCGGCGCTGAGGTAGTCCTCGCTGCGCTGGAAGGTGGCGATGAGCAGCGCGTAGAGGGGGACGCCGGTGATGAGCAGCCAGACGCCCGCACCGGCTCCGGCCAGCAGGTTGGGGCGCTCGCGGCGGCGGCGCGGGGCGCGCGGCGTGGGGGTCACATGCCCTCCCGGGTGCTGCGCATGGCGCCGAAGCCGGTGGCCCGGACCAGCACGAGGGAGACGGCGGTGGCCACGGCGACCAGGGTGAGGGCGATCGCGCTGGCGTAGCCGGTCTCCCAGCTGACGAAGCCGGTCTGGTACATGAGGTAGGGGACGATGGTGGTGTCGGTTCCGGGGCCGCCGCCGGTGAGGATGAGGACGGTCTCGAAGTAGGTCAGCGAGCCCACGACCATGAGCACCGATGAGGTGGTGGCGGTGTGGCGCAGCTGGGGCAGGGTGATGTGGCGGAACGCCTGGATCCGGCCGGCGCCGTCGATCAGGGCGGCCTGGTAGAGCGAGGCGGGGATCTGGCGGGTGCCGGCCTGGTAGAGCAGGGTGTGCAGCGGGATGAACTGCCAGGCGCTGACGAACACGATGACCAGGAACGCGGCGGGGCCGTCACCGAAGACGTCGATGCCGGGCGTGCCGGTCACGCGGGCCACCCAGGACAGCGGGCCGAAGTTGGGGTCGAGCAGCGCGCGCCAGATGATGGCGATGGCCGCCGACGACAGCAGCAGCGGCAGGAAGAAGACCGCCGAGAGCACGGCCCGGTTGCGCTGGCGGCCGGCGGCCCACACGCCCAGCAGCAGGCTGATCGGGGTCTGCACCGCCCAGTTGGCGGCGGTCAGGGCCAGGCTGAGCAGGACGGCCTTGTGCATGAGCGGGTCGGCGGCCAGCCGCGTCCAGTTGTGGGTTCCCGACAGGCGCGGGGTGCCCAGGCCGTCCCAGGAGGTGAGGGACAGGTAGGCGACCAGGACCATGGGCAGGAGGGCGAAGACGGCGAAGAAGAGCAGGCCGGGCAGCGCCCACACCGCGCCGGGGCGGCCCGCACGGGGCCCGGCCGCGGGCGCGCCCCGCGCGGGGGCGGCGCTCACCGCAGCGCCGCCAGCGCCTCGACGAACTCCTCAGGGGTGCTCTGGCCGTTGAACAGCTCCTCGATCTCGGTGACCATCGGGGTCGCGATCTCGGGCGGCAGCGCCTGGTTCCAGGAGAGCTGGAAGGCGGGCGCGTCGCGCACCATCTCGTACTGGTAGACGGCGAACTCGGGGTCGGGGCTGTCCTGGAGGAGGTCCTCGGAGCCGGTGGTGGTGGGCACTTCGCCGTTGTCGACCATCTCGGCGACGTAGTCGGGGTCGACGGTCTCCTTCAGGAAGTCCAGGGCGGCGTCGGCGTGCTCGGAGTCGGCGGTCACCGAGAAGTAGTTGGTGGGGTTGCCCACGACGTTGGCGGGGTCGCCCTCGCCGCCGGGCAGGGCCGGGAAGGCGGTGTAGCCGAGGTCGTCCTCGGCGAAGTCCGGTGCCTGGTCGAGGTGGGTGGAGTACTCCCAGGAGCCCATGAGGTGCATCGCGGCCCGGCCCTCGGAGAGCAGGGTGGAGGCGGCGCCCTCGGTGTAGCTGACGGAGGCGTAGGCGTCGCCGAAGGCGCCGCGGTCGACCAGGTCGCGGACGATCTGCGCGGCTTCGAGGACGGCGGGGTCGCGCCAGCCCTCGGGGTCGCCGTCCTGGATGCGCCGGAAGACCTCGGGGCCGCCGATGCGGTCGACCAGGTATTGCAGCCACATCTGCTCGGTCCAGGGGTCGGCGCCGCCCAGCGCGAAGGGGATGATGCCCGCCTCGGCGGCGGCGTCGACGGTGTCGAGGAGGTCCTGCCAGGTCTCGGGGGGTTCGAGACCCAGGTCGTCGAGGACGGCGCGGTTGTAGAAGAGCATGACCGGCTGGGTGCCGCGCAGGGGGATGCCGTACTGGACGCCGTCGATCTCGCCGCCTTCGAGGATGGAGGGGATGAAGGAGTCGGCGAATTCGGGGTCCTGTTCGAGCAGGTCGTCGAGGGGCAGGAGCATGTCCTGCTCGACGTAGGGGCGGATGCTGCCGGCGCCCCAGTTGAAGAAGACGTCGGGCTGCTCCCCCGAGCCCATGACGGTGCGTACGCGGTCCTGGTAGCTCTCGCCGGGCACCTCGTCGACGACGGCCTGGACATCGGAGTCGGCGTTGAAACGCTCGACGGCCGAGTGCTGCACGACGGCGAGGCTGTCCTGGTACATCCAGACGTGCATCCGGCCGTCGTCGGATCCGCCCGAGCATGCGGTGGCGGTGAGGAGGGCGAGCGCGGCTCCGGCTGCGGCGCCGACTCTGGGGGTCGTCATGGCCACTCCCTGTTTCAGAAACTATCGGGGGATATGCCGCAAATCATGGGGAACCTATGTCGCGGCGGTGAGGCCCGTCAAGAGCCCGATGAGACCTTCGCCACCCCGGAACCCGTGGACTTCGGTGACCCGCGTAACATCAGGGGTCGTGACCGCAGATCCCACGCCCACACCGCAGGACCCCGCCGCCGGCGAGCCCATCACCATCTCGAAAATTGCGAAGGCCGCCGGCGTCTCGGTGCCGACGGTCTCCAAGGTCCTCAACGGCCGGGCCGACGTCGCCGCCGATACCCGGTCGCGCATCGAGGAGCTCATCCGCCGCCACGGCTACCGGCGGCGCAGAGGCCCCGGCGGCGGCCGCTCGGCAACCATCGACCTGGTCTTCCACGAGCTGGACAGCGCCTGGGCCATCGAGGTGATCCGCGGGGTCGAGCGCGTGGCGCGCGCCGAAGGGCTGAGCGTGGTGCTGGCCGAATCGGGCGGGCGCCAGACGCCGCAGGACGGCTGGGTCGACGCCGTCCTGGCCCGGCAGTCGACGGCCGCGATCCTGGTCTTCTCCGACCTCGCCCCCCGCCAGCGCGACCGGCTGGCCGCCCGCGGCATCCCCTTCGTGGTCGTCGACCCCACCGGCGACCCCGGCACCGACATCCCCTCGGTCGGCTCGGCCAACTGGAACGGCGGGCTGGCCGCCACCCGCCACCTCATCGAGCTGGGCCACCGGCGCATCGCGGTGATCGGCGGCCCCCGCCATGTGCTGTGCAGCCGCGCCCGCATCGACGGCTACCGATCTGCCCTCGACGCCGCCGGCCTGCCCGCCGACCCCGATCTCATCCGCTTCGGCGACTTCCACGTCGAGAGCGGGCGCGACGGCGGGCGCGCCCTGCTGCGGCTGGCCGACCCGCCCACCGCCGTCTTCGCCGGCAGCGACCTCCAGGCCATGGGGGTCTATGAGGCGGCGCGCGAGCTGGGCGTGCGCATCCCCGAGGACCTCAGCGTGGTGGGCTACGACGACCTGCCCGTCGCCCGCTGGGTCGGCCCGCCCCTGACCACCGTGCGCCAGCCCCTCACCGAGATGGCCGAGGAGGCGACCCGGATGGCGCTGCTGCTGGCCCGCGGCGAGCCCCCCGCCAACCTCCGCCTCGACCTGGCCACCGACCTGGTCGTACGCCAGAGCACCACCGCCCCGGCGCCGCGCCCGTGAGAACACCCGGACAATCCGCCATCCCGCCGGGCTCATCACCGCGCCCCCCTTGACGAGAAACGTCACGACGCGCGTCCGGGGTGACCCGGGCCAGACCCGGTGTGTCACCGGGCCTGCCACATTTCCGTGATCGAGTCGATCACGGTAACGAGGTCCTCCCCCGGCTGCCGTGGAGCGTACGGGCCGCCGGCAAGGACACGGAACCATCCCCGCCTGCGCGGGGAGCACCCACTACCGCGACGACCAGCACCGCCTGGTCCTGGGACCATCCCCGCGTGCGCGGGGAGCACTCCTTCTTCGCCATCTGCGTCTCCTCGTGATCGGGACCATCCCCGCGTGCGCGGGGAGCACTTCCCACCGCTGAGGAATGGCGCAACGGGGTCGGGACCATCCCCGCGCGCGCGGGGAGCACGCCAGGGCGCGGTCGTCGACCATCGCCGCCTCGGGACCATCCCCGCGCGCGCGGGGAGCACCCGTCGCGCGGCTGGGTGTGCATCTGCTACGCGGGACCATCCCCGCGCGCGCGGGGAGCACGGATCGGCCTCGGGAACCGCGGTGAAAGGGTCGGGACCATCCCCGCGCGCGCGGGGAGCACTCTTGATGACCTGCGCCTTTCCCGAGTGCAGACGCCAGTTTCCTTCACTCCCAGGGAATCGGGCAAATCACCGACGGCGCCCCTGGCCCATCATCGGTTTCCGAAGCGGCGGCGTTTGGATGCTTTGCTCCATCCGCGCTTGGGAGGCGTTACGGAAAGAGCCGCCTGCCCCTCGTGGGGACGCCGGATGAGCGTGAGGCCCTCATGGTCGACCGGCTGCCACTTGTGGTCGAAGGTCCGGAACGTGAAGCCCTGCTCGTTGTCGGTGCCGTAGGCAAGCAGCGCACGGCCGTTGCCTGCGTACTCCTGCACCTCCGCCCACAGGACCTCTCGGATCCGCGCGGAAGGGCCCCCGACGAACACACCCGGGGAAATCTCCAACAGCCAACGGGTGAGAAAACCGCGCAGCCCGGCCGGGCAGTTGGTGAGCACGATGATCGTCACCAGATCACTCCGTCAGCGTAGTTACGCCCGGATTCCACCTCGGCTCCGCGGTCGCTCTGGAGCGCCACACGGTCGACGGTGGCATCGGCGACATCGCGGTCGATCCCCTCAGGCAGCAGGAGACTCTTGACGTCGTGGACGCAGCGGTCCAGGAACCCGGTCGCGTTGATCCGGTCGCGCAGCGCCCGGCGGGTACGCGGGCCGACCTCTTCGGGGCTTTCGGCCGCGGTGTCGAAAGCGACCGGAATACCAATTTCGGTCTTGTAGAGGTCGGCCACATCCAGCACGAAGGACAGCTCATGCCCGGAATGGACGAACCCCAGTCCGGGCGCGCACCCCAGGGCGGCCACCACTGCGTGGCAGACGCCGTAGAGGCACTGGGCCGCGGCGGTGACACCCTGGTTGGGCGGGTCGCCGCCATCGAAATCGCCGGGAACATAGCGCCGCCCCCTCCACGGTAGACCGACTCGGGCGGCCTCTTTGCGGTAGAAATCCTTGACCCTCCTACCTTCCTTGCCCAGGAGTTGCTGACGGGTCAGCCCGGCGGGGTCCTCGTCGGGAAAGCGCATCCGATACATGGCGCGGGCGACATCCAGCCGGGTGGTCCGGTTGGTCCAGGCGCGCGCCTGGGCCTCGACCAGTGCTGCCGAGCGGGTAAGTGAGCGGCCTCCCGCGTAGAAGCGGACTCCCTGTTCGCCCACCCACACGACGCCGGCGCCGCACTCGCCGAGCACGCTCATGGCCTGGTGGGTGACGCGGGTTCCGGGCCCCAGCAGCAGGGTCCCGATGGTCGCCGAGGGGATGTGGGTGATGCCGTCGCCGTCCTCGGCGGTGATGGCGTTGGCGTCGCGGTGGACGGTACACCGCTCCAGGTAGACGAAGGAGACCCGGTCGGCGACGCGGGTCAGCTCGCGCGGGGTGGCGGCGCTGCGCCTGCCCACTGTGGCCACTGCTCAGCCCACCGGGGCCAGAGTCATCAGCCCGCAGCCGTAGGCTTTGGCGCGTCCGAGCCCGTGGGTCAAGGTGCGGCGCAGTAACTCGGGGTCCACGACTTCCAGTCGTCCATCGAAGGTCGCGGTGACCAGGGTGACGCGCCTCTTCCGGCGCTCGCGTCCCTTCGTCTGCGCCTCGCGATCCTCGGCAGGTTTGTCGAAGGAGCGGTCGCGGCGCTCATGGACGAGCAGTTCGTATTCGTCGCCCTCAGGCAGCAGGCGCTGCTCTCGGGGTTTCTCCAGAATCCGGAATCCCGCGGCTTCCTGACGCTGCAGCAGCCACTGCATCTGGTGGCGCGGAGTGACGTGCGCGGTGACCTTGGTGGGTTCGCCGTCACCGCGGCGAACGCTGTGCACAGGGTTGGCGGTAAGGCGAAACGCCCAGGTGTCGCCCTTTGCCAGCCGGGATAGGAACGGGTCGTAGTCGTAGGTCTGCCAGTTCGATCGCTGCTTCCAGCCGGCCTGCTCCACAACGTGGGTGAGATCAGGCGGAGTGGGGCTGACGATGTAGAGGAACACTTCGGCCTTGGCGTTGCGGTCCACCCGCCACAGCACCCGCGGCGTATCAGGGTCGGTGGGCAGCACCTCGGGAAACGCGTTCACCACCGCAGCATGCATGGCGCGCGGGGAGGCGAGAAGCCGCCGCGCGCCGCCGCGCGCTGTGTTGAGGCGGAAGCGGGTGAGGTGCATCAGTCGCCTCCCAGCAGACTCGTCGGATCGTGGGCCGGTACAGCTGGTCGGCGGGCCCGAGGGTTGGCCACCTCGACCGTGTCGGTGCGCAGACCGCGCAGGGCGTAGCGGCGGTGCAGGGGGTCGAAGCTCAAAGGCAGGTCGCGCCGGCTGTCAGCGCCGGTCGCGCCGGGAGCGGCGTCGATCAGGGTGGTGAGGGTGACGGTGGCCTGCCGCGCCCGGCTGCGCTGATACCAGGTCGAGGCGCGCCATTCCTCGACCGCCAGCGCCTCCTCCAGATCCATCCCGGTGCGGACGCCGATGTCGATCGGCCGGGCCGGGGGACACGAGCGCCGCCCCAGGTAGGGCAGGAACTCCGGCGCGCGCACCGCCCGGTGCAGCTCGCCGATCAGCGCGTCCTCGCCTTTCACGGCCGCGACGAAGACCGCGTCGGCCAGATAGAAGCGCTCGGAGACGGGCATGGCCGCGCCCGTGTCGAGGTGCCGGGCGGTCTGGTAGTCGCGCACGCGGGTGCCGGGCTGGTCCAGGCGCACGCCGAATCGCAGAGCGGCCAGGTCGGACAGGTCGGAGGTGCGTTCACGCCCCTGGGCGGCGGCCAGCAGCCCGAGGACACCGCTCTTGGTCGGCGCGTTCTCGGTGGTGCGGCGGGCGAATCGGGCTGCTGACCCCCACGCCTGTAGGGGGCCGGCCAGCTGGAGCAGGAGGACGCTCATGCCGGGGCTGCCGCCTGCTCGACCGCCGCGGCGCCGACGGCGGAGACGAGTTGGGCCAGGGGCAGTTCGGTGCCCAGCCCGCCGAGCTTGGTGGTGTTGGGCCCGACCCGCAGCACCCAGGTCTTGGTGTCGCCGGCGATCCCGTAGGCCGTCTCGATCTCACCGATGTACTGGGCTAGGCGCTCGCTGGCTTCGCGAACGTGGCCGCGTCCCATCTCGACCGGCTCCTCGAAGGCGCTGACGAAGCTGACGGGCCGTGTGCTGCGCAGCTTCACTATCACTGCGTCGGGCAGGGTGTTGTGGCCGAAGGTATTGCGCTTTCCGGTGGGCAGCGACTCGACGAATCCGCGCACGAAGGCCTCGACGGCGCGGCGCAGCGGCTCGGTGACCGGTTCATCCTCACGCAGCCCCTCCCCCAGGTTCTTGCGCAGCAGGTCGACGTCGAGGGCCGCGTAGCGGTACAGCGTGGCGGAGTTGAATTCGACGACGCCGATCATGCCGGCGCCGGTTTCTTCGTCGGGGTTCTCATCGTCGACCGCGGTGTAGTAGTCGGACTCGTTCTCCACCGGGTGCACGCTGATGGCGTGGGCGACTTGGGCGGCGGCGTCGACGTTGACGTCGGCTCCATCAGCCACCATCCGCCCGAACAGGGCGATGTCCACCGAGTGTCGGGTGTCGGCGAGTTCCTTGGCGCGCTTCTTGTTGTCCTTGAGGAAGGCCGTGATGTCGGCGCGGCCTTGGACGGCGAGCCCGGCCAGGGCGTCGAGCTGGCGGGCACTGAGGAACATCAGGTAGGCCGACTCGGGCGCCGGGGCGTCTTCGCCGCGCTTCTTGGCAGCGTCGGCTTTGCGCTTGGGCACCTCGATCTTGGAGCCGGTGGCGGTCCGCACGGTCTCGGCGGCCAGCGTCCACGCATCGCGCTCCTCGATCGAGCCGTCGATGCGGCGGATGCGCTCGGCCAGCAGCTCGGCGACGCGTTTGGTGCGGATGCCCAGTTCGCCGGCGTCGAGCATGTCGTCGAAGGCCATACGGGTGGCGCGTTTCCAGGCTTGGCTGGAGACCCGGGCGCGGCGGACGCCGCCGTAGAGGGCGGTCTTGGGCGCGCCGGTGTCATCGCGGTTGATGTTGCTGGGCGGGACGGTCTGCAAGATGTGCAGGTCCAGGATGGTGCGGCTCATGGGCGGTCCTCGTCGGTCTCGGTGGAGGGCTCGATCGTGGCTGGCGACGTGTCGCTGCCGCCGGCTGCGGTGGTGAGGGAGGCGTGAAAGCCGCGCCCCCAGGCGGCGCGAACGTCGCTTCGGCCGCCGGGTTGCTGGAAGCGGTGGATCTGGTCGGCCAGCAGGCCGTAGTCGAGGGCCACGGCGTCGCGCCGTAGCAGCACAACGATCTCGCGCAGCCGGAAGGCAAGGGTGGCCAGGTCGTGGGCGGTGCCGACCTGGACGAAGCGTCGCCGCAGCGGCTCGTCGATGTCGCCGGGCGGTATGAGCCGACGCACGGCTGCGCCCAGGTCGCGTCCGCGCTGGTGCATGCGCTCCTCACGGCGGGACTGCTGGTGCACCGCGAAGAGCGTCAGCGCGATGTGGGCGGCGTCCTCCGCTTCCTCCTGCTCATTCGCCTTCTCTTCTCGTCGGAGGAAGGGCGGCATGGTCTCGTAGAAGCGATCGTCCAGCGTCAGGCCCCACAGTTCGGGGACCGCCTCGATGGTTTTGCCCGCGCCGCGCCGCAGTTGGGCCAGGGTAGCCACGGCGCCGGAGCGGTCGTGGATGTAACCGTTCTGGATTTCGCGGACGCGTTCGTCGACGAAGGCGCCGACCCACCGCAAGGGGGGCGTGCGTTTGGTGCCGGTGGTGGTCACGTTCGTGCCTCGTCTGTCTGCTCGTCTGTGGTGGACATCGGAAGCCTCTTCTTCAGCTCCGCGCGAAATCGCAGGTCGGCGCCGCCAGCCGTGAGCCAGAACGACCCGGTTCCGGTGTCGATGAGCCGGCCTGTCCAGGCCGCGTCGCCCGCCTGGTCGACCAGCTGCTTGCCGAGGTCGAGGACCGTGCGGCGGGCGCAGCGCTGCCATTCGCCGCGTTTCGCTTCGGGATCGTCGTCGGCGTGGAGTCCGTGCAGCCAGTGGCGGAAGGGCCCGTCGAGTGCCGCGAAGCCAAGGTCGCGGGCCGTGGCCTTCGGGCCTTCGGTCTCGGCGCCGGCTGCCTGCGCGAGTCGCTGGGCGAGATCGCCCAGGGCGGTGACCGCGCGTTCGGCGTCGCCGACCGCGTCGACCGCGGTCTGGCCGAGTTCGGCGTCGCGCTGGTGGAGCACGGCTACGGCCATGGCGACGCCGTCGTCGACGATCTCGTCGATGACCGACTGCTGGGTGCCGTAGACGACGCCGCACAGCCGTACGCGAATCAGGTGATCGTGTGCCAGCAGCCCTTCGTTGGCCAGCCGGTTGACCCAGTCGAGCACGCGAGGGCGCACCACCGCGGCGGCCTCCTTGCGCTGCTCGGCTCCGGTCGCCCGGCCGGTGATCAGGGCGGCCAGTCCGCGCCAGGCGGTGCGCGTGGGATCGTGCTCGCGCGGCAGGTAGACCTGCGACCGGCCCAGCTTCTTCTCTTGGGCGGGGCTGCGCCTCCAGGAGGTCATCGGCTCGCGGTTGTGCAGGTTGTGCGGGGTCAGCGGGTCGCCGTAAGCCAGCAGCGCGCCGTACACCCCCTCGGCGTCGTATCGCAGCCGCAGGCGGCGGCTCTGCCAGGTGTAAAGGTCGCGGACTCCGCTGGGGCGCGCCGCCAACTCACGGGCATCGGCGGGGGCCGCCCCGGGCGAGTCGCGGCGCCAGGCGGGTCGGTCGTCGGCGTCGATGTGAAGGTTGTCGGCATCGGCCGCGATCAAGTTGAGCAGCAGGGTCTCATGCAGGTTGTCACCTTCGACGAGCACGCCGCCGAGGTTGCCCGTCCACCCCACCCCTTGCGGGTAGCCCTTGCCCCCTTTGACGCGGTGGTCGCCCACTGCCCCGGACTTGATGCCGGAGGGGTCGTAGGCGTGGACGTGCACGACCCACCGGGCGGCCTCGGCGAAACCGAGGCGGCCGACACCGCGGGCCCGCATGGTGAAGAACGGTGCGCCGTTGGGCACGTCGGCGACGATGCGGTCGAGGGCGAAGTACTCGTCCTTGGCCGTGCGCAGATCGGCGACCTGGAAGAACGGTGTCCGGGGGTGCAGCAGATCGAAGCGATCGCGGCACCGGTCCAGGTAGGCGGCGATGCGCTCGGAGGGCAATCCGTCCCGCCACAGCTCCGCACAGTGCTCGGAGTCGCGCGGACCCTCGATGGCGTCGTGAACGATCGCCAGCACCAGCCGCACCAGCGCGAACTCCTGGGTGGGCACGTCTCCGACGATACGGCGCAATGAGACGGCCTGCTCCACGACTTCCCGCAGCGACAGCTCTTCCTCACTGCCGTCCAGACGCTGGACGGGGATCCACGGACGAGCGATCAGGTCGAAGGAGAGCGGAGGGATCTCATCGGACACGGTGGACCTCAAGACCGTCGGAGCGGCTGTAGTGGAGTTCGTAGCCTGCCAGGTGGCGACGACAGTTCTCGTCGATGACGAGGATCAGCTCGCCGGCGAGCCAGTGCGCCTCCTTGGTCTGCCAGGCGGGAAGGCAGTCGGCTTCGAGTTCGGCGATCGCCGCGTCCAGGGTGCGGGGGTCGGAGAACTCCGGCGGCAGACGCAGGCCGCAGGCGACCACGATCCGGGCCAGGCGGGCGCCAGGGGCTGCGTCGGTCGGCAGCTCCAGCCCACCTCGCGCGTGTCCGTCCCGGTCGGGGGACAGCCAGGGAACCGTGGCCAGCGTGCCGTCGGAGCGCCGCTGCACGACCAGGACCTCCACGCTCTCTTGGCTGTCGCGCACCTGGGCCTTGCCACCGCGGGTGTCCTCCACGTCTCCGACCCCGGCCTCCACCCAGCCCACCAGGGCCCGGCCGGGACGCGCCTGCCGGTTGAGCAGGAACGCCTCAGCCTTATACCGCTGCTCCGCCCGCAGCGTTTCGTGGGCGGCCCGCGCCTCGGCCCACTCCGAGAGAGTGACCACCTGGTCGCCGTAGGCGCGCTGCACCAGCGGGCTGATGTCTTCGGGCAGGCGCACCGTGCTTCCCGTCGGGGCGGTGTGCGACAGATACGGCTCCAGTACCGCTAGCGAGCACAGCAGCGGGTAGGTCCGGTAGACAGCGCGCGATCCCCGGACCGGTTGCGGTACGCGGGCGTCCCAGTCAACGCCGGTGATCAAGCAACGGGCGGCGCGCAGCCGGGGCGGGCGCTCGACCTGGCCGGGGCCACGCTGATGGCGGTGCAGGCGGCCCATGCGCTGCAACAGCAGGTCGACCGGCGCCAGGTCGCTGACCAGCAGGTCGAAGTCGACGTCGAGGGACTGCTCGACGACCTGGCTGGCGACCACGATGCGTTTGTCGGGCCGCATCCCGTCCCGATCGGCGGCATTCCCCGGAGGGCCGAACTCGGCGAGCAGTTGCGCATCGTTGTCGGAGCGATCCAGGTCAAGAAAGCGGGCGTGGGCGACGGTGACCTGAGCATCGCCGAACCGCTTGCGCAGGTGGGCGGCGGTTTCCAGGACACGGCGGACCGTGTTGCGCACCACCAGGGCGCACCCGCCCCCGTCGAGTTCCAGCTCAAGCCGGTCGGCCAGCCGTTCGGCATCGTCGTCGAGGCGCTCCAGGCGCACCGATGTAGCGCGGCCCGAGGCGCCGGGGACCGCGATCCGCGGCGCGGCGCCCGGCGCGACCGTGGTGATGAGCGGATAGCCCTGCGCCGCCTGCACCGCGTCGAAGACGGCTTCGGACTCCGCGGAAGCGGAAGAGGTGGCGCCTGCGGCGTAGGCTCGGGCGAGTTCACGGCGCCGCGCGGCCGGCAGCGTCGCCGAAAGCACCACCACCGGCACCCCGTAGGCACCCAGCCATTCCAGGACGCGGTCGAGGTAGGCGTTCATGTAGGTGTCGTAGGCGTGGGCCTCGTCGATCACCACGACCTTGCCCGCCAGAGCGAGGTGGCGCAGCGCCAGGTGCCGGCTCTTCAGCCCGGCGAACAGCAGCTGATCGATGGTGCCCACGGTGAAGCTCGACAACATCCCCTTCTTGCGTCCGCGCAGCCAATGGTGGGCGACCAATTCGGCCGAAGCCGCATGGGCGTCGCCTCGGTGGGCCCAATGGTCCCCGCCGCCGTCGGGGGCGATACCCGCCAGCGCACGGCGCCCGGCCCCCATCAGCTCGGTGAAACGCTCGTTGAGGGCCGCCTTGGAGTGGGCGAGGAACACCGAATGCGCGCCGGTTTCCACGCGAGCGTCGGGCAGATGGTTCAGCCAGACGAGCAAGCGGGGGAACATGGCGTTGCCGGTGGCCATGGTGGGCAGGGCGACGAAGCAGCCGCCGGCTCCGGAGCGAGCGGCGAAGATCTCGGCGACGGCGAGGGCGGCCTCGGTCTTGCCCTCTCCCATGGGCGCCTCGATCACCATCAGGCCGGGCGCGGCCGTTTCGCGGGCCATGGTCACGGCGGCTTCCTGCACGGGGCGGGGGCGGGCGCCGGCGGGCAGGTCGAAACGGGTGGCGAAGATGCCATCGGGACCGGCTTCAGGCTCGACCGCGACCCCTGGACGCGGCAGGGCGAGTCCGCGCCATGCCGTCTCGATGCGCTCCGGGTCGCTGCCGCGCTCGCGGGGGAAGTAGGGGAAGAGCTCCGGGTTGCTGGCGATCCAGTCGGCGACGATCACGAGGCCGGTCAGCAGTACCTGCGTCGACTGCGGCAGCGCCATTGTCCGCCAGTCGGCGATACGGTTCCGCACGCCGCAGACCGCGGTGGCCGCGTCGAGTAGTTCGTGCTGGACGCCGCGCCACACTTCCTCGCTGCCGCGGGTGCGTAAGAGCGACTGGTGCCGTGCCAGCTCGGCGATGTCGGCGTGCGTCGGTGCGATGCCGTGGTGGCCGCCGACGATGACGGACAGTTGAAGCGTGGCCTGTCTGCCCCAATCGTGGCGCCCGACGAGCCATTCCTGGAGCAGTATCTGACCGGCCAGCCCGTGCGGGGCGAGTCTGCGGTCGGGCATCTGCTTCTGCAACCGCATCTCCAGGCCCGCTCGACGCATAGCCTCGGCAAGCCCGTCCACTTGGCAGGCGAAGGACGGTGTGGCCTTCCCGATGTCGTGGATGGCCGCCAACCAGACGGCCATCCGCCGGGCATCATCGGCGCCCCCCGGCACAGCGGCGGCCACCAGCCGACGCACTCGGTCGGGAACCCATTCGTCCCACAACCGCTCGGCAACAGCGGCACTGTCGGCCATATGCCGCCACAGCGGCAGCCAGCCCTCGGAGTCGAAGTCGTGCTTGGCCCACACGGTCCGCGCGGCTACGGAAAGTCCACTGGGCCAGGATGGGAGGCAGCCCGCGAAATCCATGGCGCCAGTCAACCGCACGAGGGCCCCCAAGGCAGGCAGATCAGGAAAATCGACACACCCGAACATGCAGGGCCGGAGGCTGGGTCCCGGCCCACACCTCCGGCCCACCCAGGTCAATCCCCGCGTGCGCGGGGAGCATATTCAAAGTGACGTCAAGAGCGACGCTAGACCGGGGTCATCCCTCCATGCGAAGGGAAACAACCTAGGGCTGCTGAAGCCACCGTAACCGAAGAAGCTCTTCGTTGGGCAACGGTCTAGCTTCTCTTTCCTACGTACCTTTGACCAAGGCGATCTGCCTCACGTCGCGCCCCGCAGCGTGTTAGGCTCCCTCTGTGTTCGCACGCCGCCCAGCAATGGCGGTCCAGACATGACGAAGGGCCCCGGTCGCCAAACCACAGGGGCCCTTCGTGTCAGCAACCCTTGACCTAGAGGATCACATGAGTGGCTCCACCATACCCCCCAAACCCCCCCAGTCGTGTGCCCCATCGTCCGCGACGCCTCCGCCTGGCAAACCCGTGAGTCTGCGCTTCGCGCTACTGGCGGTTCTCAGTGGCCTTTCTGCGGCTGTGGTGGCTCTGCTCACTCTGAGCGCCGACCACCATCCCGCAGATGCCGTTCTCGCTGGTCTCCTGACCCTCGGGGGAGGGTATACGTTCTTCGACCATCTGATCTCATCCTGAGCGAGGGGACTCACTCCCCGTGTGCGTATGCACATGGTCTCACGCTGCTTGGGCGCGGATCACGCCCACGTGCGCGGGGAGCAGACGCGGCCGTGGTCGAGCAGCGCCCCGACGACGGGACCATCCCCGCCTGCGCGGGGAGCAGTTCACTGGACGGCGGGGTATCGGTGCCGATGGAGGACCATCCCCGCCTGCGCGGGGAGCAGCCTGGATCCGCGGGAAGCGCTGCGCGGCGACGGGGACCATCCCCGCCTGCGCGGGGAGCAGCGCGGGTGTGGGTGTCGTAGGCGGGGGATCCGGGGACCATCCCCGCGTGCGCGGGGAGCAGAGGGGGGCCGCGTGGTCCCGTTCCCCCAGCCGGGGACCATCCCCGCGTGCGCGGGGAGCAGGGCCCCGGACGTTCCGGGGCCATGGGCGTTCTGGGACCATCCCCGCGTGCGCGGGGAGCAGCCGGATACGGCCGAGAGGATCGATGTTGTGCCGGGACCATCCCCGCGTGCGCGGGGAGCAGGCCGTGTACACGGCGGTGTAGATCTTCGGCGGGGGACCATCCCCGCGTGCGCGAGGAGCAGCAGGGGGGCGATGCGGGCAGCAGGGGTGCGGCTGGGACCATCCCCGCGTGCGCGGGGAGCAGGTACCGCCGCCGAGGCCGACCGAGACGATGCCGGACCATCCCCGCGTGCGCGGGGAGCAGTGGCACCGCGCCTGCTCGCGCATCTGGTAGGAGGGACCATCCCCGCGTGCGCGGGGAGCAGGTAGAGGTAGCGCCTCACCAGGTACATGAGCTGGGACCATCCCCGCGTGCGCGGGGAGCAGTTACCGGGCGCCCAGGGAACGGCCCGTGTCAGGGGACCATCCCCGCGTGCGCGGGGAGCAGGCTAAACGACCTGCATGTTTATGTTACGCCTCCCCTGTTTTTCTTCACTCCCAATGAAAGCGACACTCATACACAAAACGGATTCATGCACATGAATACCCCAAGGCCGCGCCAATGGTCAGTTCTCCTGGCTTTGATCCATGGCGAAGACCTGGTCTTCGACGTCGATCTGAGCCGGTCGCGGTGACTCCAACTCGCCAACGCTCGCGACGCCGCTGTCTGCCACGCGCAGCCGCTCGACAGCGAACGGCCGGCCTGGGGGGCAGGTTCCTGCGTTCTTGCCAGTCCATCGCCTGATCCTTCTGTCTTAAGTCAGATTCGGCGAGGACGTGACGTCCAAGATGTTGGTCTCGATCGTCTCGAACCTGACGACCGGCACTGCGGGTCGCGCGGGCACGCCGGAGGGGCGGTGCGCCGCGTGCGCCCGCCCCGCCCCTCCGGTCGCCGTCGTCGGTGGTCTGAGGGTGCCCACCTAGCGCAGCGCGTACTGCGCGCCGGTGGCGACGGTGCCGCCCTCCTCATCGGCGGCCTCGGCGCCGCCGGTGAAAATGACGTCGGAGCAGTTGTAGAACGCCTCGGGGCTGTCCGAGCGCGTCCAGATCGAGTAGATGACGTGGTAGCCGCTCTTCTCCGGCAGCGTCGTGTCCCAGTAGTACTCCGCGCCCTGTTCGCCGCCGTCGCGCAGCGGCGGGTCGGTCACCGTGTCGAACGGCTCGGGCTCCAGGTCGTCCCAGGTCAGCGGCTGCGAGGGGTCCCAGCCGTCCTTGGTGATGTACTGGTCGAAGCGGCCCGGGTGCTGCGCCCAGGCGTTGTGCAGGAAGGTGACGTCGGCGCCCGATTGCAGCTCGGTCGTGGGCCAGTCCGACCGCGCCTGGGTGAAGCCGTCGAACTGCTCGGTGGGGCCGCACAGCTTGCCGTCGGGCACGACGTCGCGGTGGTTGCCGTCGGCGTCGCTGATGAGGTTGCCGAACCAGTTCCAGAACGCGTAGCTGCCGCCCTGCTCCAGCGCAGCGGCGCAGGCGGGGTTGGTGGGCTGGAGGTCGCCGCCGCCGCTGCCCTCGCGGGCGTCGACGTAGCAGGCGTAGGTGCGGGTCGCGGGGTAGGTGAACCCGCCGTGGGCCAGGGCGGGGCTGGCGGGGACGACGACCGCGAGCGCGCCGGCCAGGCCGGCCAGGGCGCCCAGAGCGGTGAGTCGGCGTCGGGATCGCATGGGGGATGGTCCTCCTCGACATCGTGTCGTGCCATGTTGCGGGAAACGGGGGTGGCGGTGGGGCGGGTGGCCTGGGGCCGGCCGCACGAGGCCGCGGTGATAGGGATGCGGCCGGCCCCAGGGGATTGGGGGCGTTGGAGGCTCCTGGGCACCACCTCTCTTCCGGTGCCGGGTGCGCGGGAACGGGCGTGGTGGACATGGGAACGCCGGGCACCGCGCACGGGGTGCGGTGGCTATGGGGGTGCGGCGCCGGTCAGGGGTAGACGGTGGCCTCCTCGGCGGTCTCGACGATGCCGTCGGGGCCGTTGAAGATCCGCTCGCCCCAGGGGGTCGGCGACGCCGGGTCGAAGCCCTGCACCATGTCCAGGTACTCCACGCCGCCGCTGTTGCCGCTCCAGGACCAGCCGATGTAGCCGATGCCGAGCTCGCGGGTGGCCGACATGATGGCGTCCTCGTCGGGGTCGCCGTCGCTGTGCATCGAGCCGAACTCGCCGACGATCAGCGGCAGCCCGGCCTCGTCGAAGGACTGGAGGTAGGCGCGCACCTCCTCCTCGGTGTCGTAGACGCCGTACATGTGGATGGAGAAGACGGTGTTGGCGTCGGGGTCGGCGGTGAACACCGATGCCGCGTTGTCGCGCATGGTGAACGACCAGTCCTGGCCCCAGTTGGGCGCGTCTGCCACCAGGGTGTGGTCGAACCCGGCGTCGCGCAGCCGGACGATGGCGTCGGAGGTCGCGCCCGCCCACTCCTGGTTGAGCTCGGCGTTGTTGCCGTAGGGCTCGTTGCCGATGTTGACGATGACGTAGTCCTCCTGGCCCTCCAGCGCGCTCTGCACCCGCAGCCAGTAGTCGACCGCCTGGTCCAGGGTCGCGGCGGCCCCTTCGTCGCCGCGCCCGGTGGTGTCGTGCACCTCCAGGACGCAGATGAGCCGGTTGGCCGTGCACTCGTCGACGACGGCGGCGACGTCGTCGACGGAGTTCTCCGTCCAGCGCTGCCCGCTGCTGAGGACGACGCGGACGGTGTTGGCGCCCTTGGCCTTGATGTCGGCGAAGGAGCCGGTCTCGTTGGGGAACCAGGTGTGGGCGTGGCTGACGCCGCGCATGATGAACTCGTTGCCGTTGGCGTCCCGGAGGCGCCCGTTGTCGACCCGGAACCCGGTCTCGGCGTGGGCGGGCGCGGCCGCCAGCGCCGTCCCGGCCAGGGCCAAGGCCGCCGCCCAAGCGGCGGTGCGCCGGTGTCTGCGTCTCAATGTCATGGTCTCCAAGCCCCTTGCGGGTGGTGCCGTACGTCGGTGGCGGCGCCGGCCGGGCACCGGCCGCAGTGCCGGTGCGGCCGGTCGGCGCCGGTGCCGCCGCGGGCCCGGGTGGGCGGCCCGCGGCGGCGCGGGCATCAGCCGAACAGCTCGTCCTGGGCGGCGAAGGCCGTGGCGATCTCGACCTGGGCCCAGAAGCGGTGGTAGGTGAACTCCGGCGCCGCACCCTGGGGGTTGTCCAGGTAGGACTGCACCTTGCTCCACTCGGGGTCGTCCTCGTAGAAGGACCGGATGGACAGGAAGGTGGAGTCGGCGTTCACGGGGTCGCCGTTGGCCATGGTCCCGCTCCAGCCCTCGGGGACGTAGAGGCCCTGGCCGGAGGAGGCGTCGTAGGGGTCGTCGAACCGCGCGTAGTCGGCGCGGGTCTCGGGTGTGGCGATGCCGATGCCGTCGGCGTTGGCCGACAGCGCCGCGAGCAGGTCCTCGCCCATGGCGCGGGCCTCGGTGTCGCCGGAGCCGGCCGCGTAGTACAGCAGGGTCTTGGCCAGCGCGGCGGCCACACCGACGTCCTGGCCGTGCGAGGTGACCTCGACGCTCAGGCCCGCGTTGCCGGTGGGCTCGCCGGTCCAGTCGTCGGGCTGGCCGCTCCACTCCATGTCGGCGGGCACCTGGAAGTCGCCGCCGGTGCCCACGGTGGTGTTGGCCATGGCCCAGGGCACCCACTCGTCGAGGATGGCCCCGGCGCGCTCGTCGCCGGTCACCTGGTAGTACTGGGCGACGCGCTCCAGGTTCCAGACCTGGAAGCCGAACCACCGGTTGGACGGCGGGTCGTGCCAGACGGGCTGCTGGTCGTAGTACATGCCGTAGAACTGCGCGGCGCCGGCCGGCGGCTGGGCGTAGGAGCCGCCCCAGTTGTTGGTGGCGCCGCCGGCGATGCCGCCGTCGGCGGACTGGAGCCACTGGAGGAATTCGAGCTGGCGGTCGAGGCTGGTGCCCCAGTCCTCGGCGCCCGTGGGCGAGTCGGGCTGGAGGCCGTCGACCTCGGAGAGCGCGTAGGCGGCCAGGACGTTCTGGTAGCCCTGGTGGACGGCGGTGCCGCCGATGCGCCAGGCCCACGGGTACTGCGCGCTCTCCAGTGCGCCGCCCCAGGAGTAGTACCACGACATCAGGTAGTGGGAGCTGTTCTTGCCGCTGCCGGGAGCGCACGCCGAGGCGCCGACGCAGTCGCCGATCTCCTTGAAGTACTTGTCGTACATGGCGTAGCGCAGGTAGTCGCCCATCTTGGCGGCGTTGGCCACGTTGTCGGCGATGGCGGCGCCGTTGCCCTGCTCCTCGGCCCACTGCTGGGCCCAGAAGGCGACCTGGACGGCGCGCGCGTCGGCGTCGGGGGCGTTGGTGTAGCGCCACTGCTCGGAGTAGTTCTCGTCGTCGGTGAACAGGTCGAGGAACCCGTTGGTGCCGCCGTGGTCGAAGGTCTCGCACGAGGGGTGCGGGACGGTCTCCCACACCGATTCCTGCGAGCCGCGCTGGAAGGTGTTGATGTAGGCGGGCGCGTCATCGGTGCCGTCGCCGCAGAACCCGTAGCCGTAGGTGTTGTCGACGTCGAGCAGCCAGTGCATGCCGTAGACCTCGTCGGTGCCGTAGGTCCCGCTCAGCTCGTCGGCGAGGGGGTCCTGCCCGGCCTGGGCGGTGCTGTCCAGCGGCGAGGGGTAGTCGGCGGGGCTGGGGTGCTCGGCGATGTAGGTGGCCGGCGACTGCGGGTCGTAGGAGGCGTTGGTGGGCTGGTCGGCGGTGCCGGGGATGATGAATTGCTCCATCGACGCCCAGGCGTCGTTGAACGGCTGCCACTCCCCCGTGATCCGGCCGTAGCTGGCCTCCAGCCACAGGTAGTAGCTGAACGCCTCGGAGGTGGTGGCGTGCCCGTGGTCGGGCGCCTCCACCATCAGCGTCTCGACGGAGTGGTAGGGCACGAGCAGGCCGCCGAAGTCGCGGAAGTAGCCGCTGGCGGGGTCCTTGATCTTCTCGTAGAGCTGGAGGAACTCGGCCTCGCTGGCGGCGGTGGTCTCGGCGTCGAGCTCGGTGACCTCGACGGTGTCGGGGGCGTGGCCCTCGGCGGCGGCGGTGAAGGACGCGGTGGCGGGGTCGCCGCTGTCGTCGGCCGAGGCGACGGTGACGGGCTGGGGGGTGTACCAGTCGTCGGGGGTGAAGGTCAGCTCGGTGGTGCCGTCGATGGCGATGTCGCCGTCGGCGCCGTCGGCGGCCAGGGTGACGGTGACGTCGTCGTCGGGCGAGGTGGCCAGGCGGACGCCGGCCGTGGCGGTCTCGCCCTGGAGCAGGCTGAGCGCCGAGGGGGTGAAGACGACCGCGGGGTCGGGCTCCTCGGCCTGGGCCGGGCCCGGCGACAGCAGCGCCGCCGTGGCGATCGCCGCGGTCAGTGCCGCCGCGGGCGCGCGCCATCGCGCCGGGGCGGGTGCAGGGGATCTCATCGGGGGACGACCTCCAAGGGTCGGTCGATCCCCCGGCACGCCGCGGCCGGTGGGCGGGGCTGGCCCGGACCGGCCGCGGGCGCGGCGGGGGAACGGTGGGGGCGGGG